>JBGSTG010000031.1:0-7533 GCA_041736625.1 Saprospiraceae bacterium
GAAGAGTATGCCCGGTGGTGTGGGGGGACGGCGGCGAAAGCCGCCTCCTACCCGATTTCGACATTCCGACCCGCGAACAAACGTTAGGCCTCTCCGAGGCCCCCAAAACATATGCAACGTGCTCTACCAACGTTGGGCCTCCCGACCTGCGGTACGGGACAGGTTCTCCGAGGCCTTTGCGCTTAAGTTGACGACATTGGGCTTTAAGCCATCCAATCAATATCAACTGGCTCAGTATTTTATTTGGGGGTTCATGTCGCCATAGGACTTATGAGACACCCTCTTTATTTATAGTTTCCTGATGCGGTAAAATGGCACGCGGATTTTACAGATGCGGGCGTCCGTAAAATCCGCGTGCCATGTTTGACATCCACTTAAATCCGGGATGATTTACGCCTAGAAACGGTGGTTGTAGCCAAACGTGAACGTGCTGCCCAGGTTCAGGCTTTGCATCAGGTTGTCCGTATTCTCGTCGTACTTGTGGTTGCGGTTGTTGTCCTGATAGAAGACAAAGTCCGGACGCAGGATATCACCCCAGGTAAACTTGAATTCGCCGCCTTTTCCGATGTTCTTGGCGATCTGAAAGTCGATCAGGTGGCGGCGGCGTTCGTACAAGTCGGCCACGATGTTGGTTCCCACGAGGGCAAGGCGGTCGCCGATCACGTTGTAAACCAGGGTCGAGCTCAGCCCTTTCTCGCGGAAAGAGTATGTAAGGCCCAGGTTGACGATATACGGAGACTGGCCTTGGAGGGCGCGGTCTTCGTCCCAGAAGCTGACACCGGAGAGATCCAGATTGGATTCAATCAGGGCGAGGTTGCCGAAAAACAGGAGGTTCTCCCAGCCTGCACCGATGAAATCGAAGTTTTTGCGCGCTTCAAACTCCACACCGTAGTTTTCGGCTTCGGGGATGTTGGCAAACGAATAGGCACGCGTACCGGCGCTGGAGAAGTCCGACGTGGCCTCAATCGGATTGTCGAAGTCTTTATAGAAGAGGCTCACGCTGAACAGTTGGTTCTGGCCGGGGTAGAACTCGTAGCGAAGGTCAAAGTTGTTGATGGTCGCAGGCGTAAGGTTGGGGTTGCCAATTACGTTACCGTTCAGGCTGAAGTCATAAAAGCTAAAGGGCGACAGCTCCCGAAACTCAGGGCGGGAAACCGTTTGCGAAGCGGAGAGCCTGATCTGGTGTTTGTCGGTGAGCGAGTAGGTTAGATTTGCGGAAGGCAGGAGGTTATTGGTGGTTTTGTCCACCACTACGGGTTCGTTGTTGAACAGGAAGGTGTTGATGTTCTGGTGGAAGGTTTCGTATCGCAAACCCCAGGTGACGCGCACTTTCCGACCAATTTTATTGTCGAACATCACAAAACCTGCGTACAATTCCGATTCGGCGTCGTAGCGGTCGCTGGGGTTGGTGATTTCGTTTAGCACGAAGCCTTTCGGGCGGATGTTTTCCTGGGCAAAGATAGAGTCCTGCGACAGGAAGAGCAGGTTGAAGTCGCCAGGTGAGGGTTGAATGAAACCGATGACCCGGGCGGCGAAGTCGCGCTGTTTGGTTTGTACCAGACCGCCGACCTTAACCGATTGTTTTTGGTTGCCGAGCCGAAAAGGGTAGGTAAAGTCGACATCGCCGTTCAGCACGTCCTCGTCCAGTTCGGAGTAGAAACGGCCACCGTTGTTCAGGTTGGCCGAACCGGGCTGAACGGGCGCGAAGAAGGGCTCTTCTTCGGCCACACCGAAGTCCCGAACGTAGGTCAGACGGCGCAGAGACGGCACTTCGGAGCTAAGGTTGTTGTAACCACCGCCCCACTCGAGTTTCATCTGCCGTGCGCCGAAGGTATGTTCACCGCCGATGCGGGTGGTCAGCAGGTGGGTTTCGGTGTATTCGAACGCGGTAGCGCGCTCGTTGCGCACCTGCTCGAAGTTTTCCCCCGTCCGCACGGTGTTCGCGTTCTCGGTGTTGGTCGAGTAGGTCGCTTGAACGATGAATTTCTGGTTTTTGTTGAGCAGCAAAGCGGAGTTCAGGAGGGCGCCCCACAACACATTGTTCCGAAACTGCAAGTCGTTGTAACGGAACAATTGCTGGCTGAAGTCGAAGTCCTGGCGCAAACCGTTTTGCAAGCGGTTGTTGTTGTTGTAAGAAAACGCCAGGGTAGTGCCCAGAACGCCGTTTTTGTTGGGGTCTGTTGTCAGACCGCCGACGAGAGACAGTCCAAAGTTGGGCGCAGCCCTATTGTCGGTGGTGTATGCCCAGTCGTTGTCAATCAACTTGCTGAAGGCAAACTGCTCCTCTCGCGTTGCTTGCTGGTATTCAGCTGTGGAAGGGAAAGCGTCTGGAAGCGCGCGGGTGCCGTCGTCGATGCCCAGCCAGTCCGTACCGCCGTGATTGGCATCCGGATGTTCTTTGAACGTGGTGATGTTGTTGATGCCCACGCTGGCGCCCACCTGAACGTAGTTTTCCTCCGGGATGTCGCGGGTATTCACCAGAATGGCGCCACCGGCGAATTCGCCGGGGATGTCTGCGTTGGCCGTTTTCATGACGATCAGGTTGTCCAGCATCGTAGACGGGAACAGATCGAAGGAGAAGGCTTTGCGGTCAGGCTCCGTGGACGACAACAGTGCGCCATTGAGCAGGGCGATGTTGTAGCGGTCGTTCAAGCCTCGGATAACGGCAAATTTGCCATTCTGAATACTGGCGCCACTCACGCGCCGGATTACATCGGCCGAAGTGCGGTCGGGTGTGCGGCGAATGATCTCGGCGCTGATACCGTCGGCAATAATGGGGCTGTTTTTTTGGAGTACCGTCAGCGCGCTCATGCTCTCCCTGCGCGCTTTGGCGGTGATTACGGTTTCTGTGATCATGGTTGCCGTTGAAGGCTCGTCCATTGCAACCTCGACGTACGCCGGTTCTGCTTCCGACACGACAATATCGTCGATCAATTTCGAAGAATAACCCGTGTAGCTGATTCTAATGGTATGTGTACCTACTGGAACGTCGGTAATAATAAAGTTGCCGTCCAGATCAGTGATGCCGCCTCCCCCGGCAGTTTCCAGTTTCACGGAAGCGCCAATGAGGGGTTCTGCCGTGGCTGGATCAATAACTTTTCCGGAGATCCGGCCTGTCTGGGCGGAAAGCAAACCGAAATTGGTTATGGTCAATACAATAAGACCCAATAAGTAACTTGGTTTCATAAAAGAACGTTTTGTGAATTCAAAGGAGCAAAATTCAACTTATGCTATGAAAGGGCATGTAAGCCCCGGTTAATTAAGTGTTAAGTTTTCGTGACCACTCCGTGATGCGTCAACCGCCGTGACGGCAATCTTTAAGGTAACACATCGTCATATCTTGGTGAGTTCCCAAGTGTTTTTGAGGGTGTCTCATAAGTCAAAGAAACAGGCATTCCCCCCAATTAAAATTTTGAAAGACCAAGTTAGCCAATAGAATGGCCTCAAGCCCCATGTCGTCAAATTACCGCAAGTGCGGTGTTTCAAAGCTGTTTACAACGAAACGAGATTTTTTTGCCGCGAATGAGCGCGAATTCGCGCTCATTCGCGGCAAAAAAATTAAAACAAATGGCGGCGAGACCGCAAAAAACGGCAAGGCAATCTTTGAACGCAAAATTGACGACCGCGGGGCTTTAAGCCATCCAATCAATATCAACTGGCTCAGTATTTTATTTGGAGGCTCTTGTCGCCATAGGACTTATGAGACACCCTCGTCACCGCCATTGTCGCCGCACAGACAAGTATTCCCGATTCCGACCCGTAAAAACAAGTTACAGCCGTGCCGGCGCATTATCTTCACCTCCGAATAATGCCCAAACGCTCTTCCACCCCCATGCACATCGTCATCCTCGGCAACGGCATCAGCGGCATCACCACCGCCCGCCACGTGCGCAAGCGCGACAGCGCCGCCCAAATCACCGTCGTCTCCGGTGAAACGGACTACTTCTTCAGCCGTACCGCCCTCATGTACATCTACATGGGACACATGCGCCTGCAAGACACCCAACCCTACGAAAACTGGTTTTGGCAGAAAAACCGCATCGCGCTCAAAAAAGCCTGGATCGAAAAGGTCGACTTCGCCCAAAAAACGCTGCACACCGCCGATGGCGAACACATAACCTACGACAAACTCGTGCTCGCCGTGGGCTCCCGCTCCAACAAATTCGGCTGGCCCGGCCAGGACCTCGACGGCGTGCACGGACTGTACCACTTGCAGGATTTGGAGGCCATGGAAAAACACACTCGAATGCGGAATTTTCGAATGCAGAATGCGGAATTCGGAATGCGGAATAAGGGTGCGCTTGATCCGACGGAAAACCAGGAGCAGGCTGATTCCGCATTCCGAATTCCGCATTCCGCATTCGTAGTAGGTGGCGGTCTCATCGGCATCGAGATGGCCGAGATGTTCCACAGCCGCCACATACCGGTGACTTTTCTGGTGCGCGAAAAGAGCTTTTGGGACCTCGTGCTGCCCCCCGAGGAGTCGGACATGATCAACCGGCACATCCGCGAACACGGCATCGACCTGCGCCTGGAAACGGAGCTGAAAGAAATTTTACCCGATGAAACGGGCAAAACATGCGCCGCCGTGGTCACCAACAAGGGCGAAACCCTGCCCTGCTTTTTTGTGGGCCTCACCGTGGGCGTGAGCCCCAACATCGCCTTCCTGAAAGACAGCGGGCTGGAGACCAACCGCGGCATCCTGGTCAACGAATTCCTGGAGACCAGCGTACCCGATGTGTACGCCATCGGCGACTGCGCCGAACAGCGCGTGGCGCGCCCGGGCCGCCGCCCCATTGAAGCCGTGTGGTACACCGGCAGACTCATGGGCCAGGCCCTCGCCCAAACGCTCACCGGCAACCGAACGGAGTACACACCGGGTATCTGGTTCAACTCCGCCAAGTTTTTCGACATCGAGTACCAGACCTACGGCGACATCCGCGCCCAGACGCCCGACCACCACAGCACGCTGTATTGGGAGCATTCCGACGGTAAAAAATCCGTGCGCGTCAACTACGAAACGGAAACCGGCAGGGTGGTGGGGTTCAACCTCATGGGCATCCGCTACCGCCACGCGGTATGCGAGCGCTGGCTGGAGGCGGGGACCCACATCGAGTCGGTGCTGCAAGACCTCTCTGCCGCCAATTTCGACCCCGAATTTTACAAATCCTACGAGTCCGAAATCATCGCCGAATACAACCGACAGTCCGGTAAAAACCTCCAACTGCGTCACACGCGAGGCCTCAGCAGTGTTTTCAAACTATTCTCAAAACAACACACCTACTAAACACAATCCATGAAAGATTTCAGCCTCTCCATAGCAACCCCCAACCCTGCAATGACTTCCGGCCGGCAAAAAGGCGCACTGGCGACAGCCGGTGTAGGCGTGCTGCTACTCCTGGGCGTTTGGTTCCGGGGCGAAGCACTTGTACCCGGACTTATGCTGGCCGTATCCATTTTTCTGATGACCGTAGGTACCGCCTGGTTTATCATGGAAGAATATCTTGTACGCCCCGAAGGCATCAAGAACAACGGCGCCTGGTTCCGCAGCCTCACGGCTCGTGGTGTTTGGGGTTGGCTGGCCGGGGTGATCTTAACCGGATTCTACGTTTGTCTGTACTGGTTTCCGGACTATCTGAAGGGCTTGATCGAGTTGTTTAGCCCGTTGAGCATGGCACTGCGGAAGACGCCTGCCGATCAGTGGTTCGTGTACGGCAGCCTGTACACCCTGGCGGTGGTGCTCATGGGCTTCAAGTTCATGTACAAATACCGGCACAACCGCTACCAGGTGATCCGCACGGCATCCGTGATGTTCTTCCAGTTCGGCTTCGCCTGGCTCATCCCGGGCTTGCTGGTGGCGTTTCAGCAGCCGGAGATCTACTTCACCTACTTCTGGCCGCTGTCGTACTACCAGGGAACACCCATGGCCTGGAGCGGACATTCGGGCACCGGCCTGGGCACCTTTTTCTTTTTCTTCGGCCTGGCCATGTTTTTTGTCGGCACCCCTGTGCTGACCTACTTCTTCGGCAAACGCTGGTACTGCTCCTGGGTGTGCGGCTGCGGCGGGCTGGCGGAAACGGCGGGCGACCCCTTCCGGCACCTGTCCGACAAAAGCCTGTCGGCCTGGAAAATCGAACGCTGGATGATCCACAGCGTGCTGGTGTTCGCGGTGGCCATGACGGCCCTGCTCTGGGTCAACGTCGCCACCAACCAGGGCGTGTTGCACGCCTTCTCCCAGAGCTTTTACAAGTGGTACGCATTTCTCATCGGCTCGGCCTTCTCCGGGGTGGTGGGCGTCGGCTTTTACCCGCTCCTCGGCAGCCGTGTATGGTGCCGGTTCGGCTGCCCGATGGCTGCCTGGCTGGGCATCTGGCAAAAAAAAGCCTCCCGGTTCCGCATCACCGTCAACGGGGGACAGTGCATCAGCTGCGGCAACTGCTCCACCTATTGCGAAATGGGCATCGACGTGCGCCACTACGCCCAGCGCGGGCAGGACGTGGTGCGCGCCTCCTGCGTCGGTTGTGGCCTCTGCGCAGCCGTTTGTCCCCGAGGGGTGCTCCGCCTGGAAAACGCAGCCGTCGATGCCGGCGTCCGGACAGAAAAGACCGCCACCACCTACCCGGAAAATTGACGGATTTTTTTCAATAAACGCTTGTAGGTGTGGTAAAAAATGGTGTATCTTTGCGGGCACTTTTTGAAAAAGGTCAGATTCGCATAATTACCATGGAAATTGTTACGATAAAAGCCCATCCGAAAGAAGGCTCGGGCAAAGAAGCCGCCAAGAAAGTACGCCGCTCCGGTCAGGTTCCGGCCGTCATGTATAAAAGCGGGGGCATCGGTGAGCCGAAGCACTTCAGCATTGAGATCGGGGATTACCGTTCGCTGGTGTACACCTCCAAGTTCAAACTGGCGGAGGTTGATGTGGACGGTACCATCCACAAGTGCATCCTGAAAGATATTCAGTTTCATCCGGTGACCGACGCGGTGATCCACGTCGACTTTCTGGAGCTGTCTCCGGGCGTTAAGTTCAAAGCCACCGTCCCGGTCGTGTACACCGGCACGGCCCCCGGCGTGAAAAACGGCGGTAAATTCCTCCCCAAACTGCGGGGTATAAGCATCCTGACGACGCCTGAGTACGTGGTTGACCACGTGGAAGCCGACATTTCCACCATGGAGTTGGGCTCTACCATCCGGGTTAGAGACATCAACGTGACCAACGGCGTGGAGATCATCAACAATGGTGCTGTTCCCATCGCTTCTATTGAGATTCCGCGCGCACTTCGCCAGCAACAAGGCAAGTAAGGCGAATTCGGAATGCGGAATTCGGAATAAGAGGGCTCTTGGTATCCACGTGAAGCCAGGAGCCTTTTCGAATGCGGAATGCGGAATGGCGAATGCGGAATACAAAGGCTCTTGGTATCCACGTGAAGCCAGGAGCCTTTTCGAATGCGGAATGCGGAATGTCGAATGCGGAATACAAAGGCTCTTGGTATCCACGTGAAGCCAGGAGCCTTTGTATTCCGCATTCGACAT
>JBGSTG010000014.1:0-90622 GCA_041736625.1 Saprospiraceae bacterium
GAATGCGGAATGCGGAGTGCGGAATACAAGGGCGCTTGGTCTCACGTTTTGACCAGGCGTTCTTGTATTCCGCTTTAGAATGAATTTGGTTGGGTGGTGGTCTATTCTTCTGCCTTTGGCGTGAGGGGCCAAGCTTTCCCCCACCCTTTTTTAAGAACGACTTGTCATCCTGAGCCCGAGGGGCGAAGGATATCCCCGGAACAACTGATGTAAAGGGGGTAGTTCGTTTCAAGGTAAGACCAAGCGCCCTTTTATTCCGCATTCCGCACTCCGAATTCCGCATTCGACCGCGCTCTTTCCGCCCGTTCCCACAGCACCGACTGGCGTCCGCGCACATAGCGCAGAAAACCGGCGTACACCGCGTAATTCATCACGCAGAAATAATAGGGAATGAACAACGCCTTGACCTTGATCTCGCGTTTAGCCAGCAGGTAGCCTGCCCAGGCGGCGGCGTAAAACAGGAGTTGGGCCGCCAGGGTAAGCTGGTAGAACGGCTTGCCTTGCACGGCCAACGCTACGTTGCATGCGAAAACCACGGGCAGGAGCAGCGGCGCGAGCGTCCAGCGCAGCACCCGGTGCGAAATGTATTGAAAACTGAGCACACCGTAGCGGAACAGGTTGAGCAGGGGCGCCAGCCGCACGATGGCCTGTATGCCGCCGGCGGCGATGCGCACCTTGCGCTTCAGCTCTTCGGGTACGGAAGCAGAGGCAGTTTCTACGGCGTACGCCTCGGGCTCATAGGCAACCCGCCAACCCTTCTGGGCAATGCGCAGGGTGAGGTAAAAATCCTCGATGATGGTGTCGGAAGGCACGTGTTCGTACGCTTCGGTGCGGAAGGCGAACAACTCACCGGCGGCCCCGACCACAGAATAGAGTTCGTAGTCCCAGCGCTTGAGTGCGCTCTCATATTTCCAGTAAATGCCTTCGCCGGCGCTGTTGGCGGCGGCGGCGTCGCCCAGGGTTATGCGTTTTTCTCCGGCTACGGCGCCCACGGCGGGGTTGTTGAAATGCCGCACCAGATTGCGCAGCGCCTCCGGGTTGACCAGCGTGTTGGCGTCGGTACTCACCACCACCGGCGCCTGCTGTTGCGCCATCGCCCGCTGAAACGCCGCTATCTTGCCCCTGCGCTCGGGCTGGTGCAGCAGCGTCCATTGAACACCCGCCGGGAAGGGGTACCGCTCCACCAGTTGCGGCGTGGCGTCGCTCGAACCGTCGGTCACCCACCAGAAGTGGATCTTGTCCTTGGGGTAATCGAACGCGAGGCTGTTGGCGATTTTCTCCTCGATCCAGTCGGCTTCATTGAATGCACAAACAACAAAAGAAATGTCGGGCAAATGGCTTCCCTGCGCTTGGGTTGCGGAACCCCAAAGCCGCTTGATCCGAACCATCGCTAACAATACCATTCCGTAACCCACGTAGGCGTAAAAGACCACAGCGATGCCAAACCAGAACAAAAATTCCATATTCATTGCGTTTTTTGCAGTGCAAAGGTGAGGGGTATTGGCGAACTAAACTGACAATTGAAGGACGAAAGGTGAAATTTCAAAGTTTACTTAAATTTTATAATGCAAGATAGCGCTTATCTTACCTTCTTTTTCAATTAATTATTTTGTGTAAGTCAATTTTTTACAATAAAAATTCTGCAAATCAAAAAAAGGCATAATATACCACATTCGGGTTATTTGTTATTGAAAAAAAAAAGCGTTTACTTTGTGTTTGTGTTCTGACGCGCTTGCTCCGTCTCCGGCGTTTCCCGAATCCCCTTTAATACCGAATCCCCTCTCTCATTGTGCTTTTACGTTGCTCTATTGATAAATCTGCGAACCGGATTTATCCATTGTGTCGTTTGGCACGCACCAGTTTGATTTTTAGGAGGCATGTGTTCCTGCCTGAACACTGACTTTTTGATTGGCTTGGTTTTTGTTATATAGTCATTGCCCAAGAGTTCGATTTACCCCTTAATCAAACTGTCATCCTTTAATCCTTTTTGAGTTCAATCCTAATCCAATCGAAACAACTACTATGCGACACACCATTCTGATCGTAGAAGACTACGACAGTCTGCGGCAGCTCTTGGGAACCTATCTGTCCAGATTTTACAGCGTACTGGGCGCCAAAGACGGCGTTGAGGCCATGAGTTGGTTGCATCGCGGCCTGGTGCCCGATGCCGTCATAACCGACTTGCAGATGCCCGAGCTCGACGGTATTGCGCTTATCACGCACCTGCGCGACAGCGGTCTGTACCGCGACATTCCCCTTATCGTCATTACAGGTGAGAAAAATGAAGAAACCGAGCGGCGGTGTCGCCAGTTCGGCATACAGGCCTTTATCGAAAAGCCATTTAATCCGCTAATCTTGCAACAGCAACTGGATCAACTGTTTTCTACCCCCAAGCAGTTGGCCGTTTCTGCCGTTTAACCCCCAATTTGTAAACCAAAAAAAACGACTCATGCTTGTTTATTACGACGAAACCGTTCTTTCAGAAAAAAAGCAGGTCACCGCAAAAAATATCCTCTTGCTGGGTTTTTCCGGCAGTTTGGATACCCTCGTGCGCGACACGACGTTCGACGGCGAAGACGGCCTTTTCTGGGAAACCATCAGCCATCCGTTGCGCGCCCAGCGCCGGTTGGAAGACATCCTGCATGACAAGAACGCAGAGCCCTTGCCCAACGCGATCATTTGCAACTGGCAATGGTTGAACCAATACGGCGGAAGTTTTGCCGTCTGGCTCCGCGAACAATCCACCATGCGCGACATCCCCTTTATTGCACTGGCCGAACCCCGCACGCCGATAACGGTGGAGGAAATGGTCGAATGGGGTCTCGACGACTGCTACAATTTCCCGGTCTCCTGGAACATCCTGGAGAAACGCATTCTGTTCCTGACGGAGTACAAGTCGCGCATTCGCGAAAAAGCCGAAACCCTTCAGCAGGAACAATACAAGGTGAAAATACCGTTGTTCAAACGCCTGATGGACATTGCAGGCGCCGGCATCGGTATTTTACTGACCATGCCGATCTGGTTGCCCACCGTTATCGCCATCCGGCTGGAATCTGAAGGCCCCGTCATCTACCGCTCCAAAAGGGTAGGCGCCGGCTACCAGGTTTTCAATTTCCTCAAGTTCCGCTCCATGTACAAAGACGCCGACCAGCGTCTGAAAGACCTCCAGCACCTCAACCAGTACCAGGACGGGGGCGCCTTTGTGAAAATTGCCAACGACCCGCGCATCACCCGGGTGGGGCGTATTATCCGTAAATACAGCATCGACGAACTTCCGCAGCTCATCAACATCCTGCGCGGCGACATGTCGCTCGTGGGCAATCGACCGCTGCCCCTCTACGAGGCCGAACACCTGACCAACGACGTATTCAGCGGCCGCTTTATGGCGCCTGCGGGCCTCACCGGCTTGTGGCAGGTCACCAAACGCGGTTCCAACGACATGAGTATGGAGGAGCGCATCAGACTGGATATCGCTTACCGCGACAACCTGTCGCTGCGCACCGACCTGCACATCATGGTGCGAACCTTTACTTCCTTTATACAGAAAGAGAACGTTTGACAAACCGGCGCTCAACGCCCCTTTCGATGGCTCGCCTGCCCCCGGGGTACGCGGGCCATCCATTGTTTTTGGTACCCTATTTGCAGTACTTCTACAAATGGAAGAAATCAAGGTAACCATCATAACGGTCAACTACAACCAGGCAGACGCCACCTTCGCCCTGCTGGACAGTTTGCGCCTGCAAGACTATGCAAACCTCGAGGTGATCGTGGTCGACAACGCCAGTCGCGAAGACCCGCTACCCGTGCTCGCCCAGCGATACCCGGAGGTGGTCGCCGTGCGCAGCGCGCGCAACCTCGGTTTTGCCGGCGGCAACAACCTGGCCCTGCCTCTGGCCACCGGGCAGTACCTTTTTTTCATCAACAACGACACGGAAGTGCCTCCGGGATGCATACGGACGATGGTCGACTTCATGCGCCGGCATCCGCAATCCGGCCTGTTGAGCCCGCTCATTCTGTACCATCCGGAAGCCGCCGGACAGGACAACCTGATCCAATACGCCGGAATGACCCCGGTGAGCACCCTGACCGGCAGAAACCGGACCATCGGCGAGCAGCAAACCGACGAAGGGCAGTTTGACACCCCCAGCCCCACCGCCTATGCCCACGGCGCAGCCATGATGATGCCCCGCGCCGTGCTGGATGCGGTGGGACCCATGTTCAGCGATTTTTTTTTGTACTACGAGGAGCTCGACTGGGGCGAACGCGTGCGCCGCGCCGGGTACGAAATCTGGGTGGAACCCCGGGCGCGTATTTTTCACAAAGAAAGCCTGACGGTGGGCAAAATGGGCGGCCTGAAAACCTATTTCCTGAACCGAAACCGCGTGTTGTTCATGCGGCGAAACCGTCCGGGCTTCAAACACCTGTTGTTCCTGGCCTATTGGTGGCTGGTGGTAACCCCAAAAAGCCTTTTGCAATTTACCTTGCGCCGCGACGCGGAGAACCGCAGCGCCTTTCTGCTTAGCCTTTGGTGGCAGCTTTATCCGCGCACCGCCAACCGATACGAAGCCGTAGGGAAACAGACCGCCAATGCGTCCTCATCGGCAACAACCATATCCCCACAGCCGGCATCCCTCCTACACAAGTGAACCACTGCCATGATACTCCAAGCGATTACCCTCCTGTTTGCCATTGCTGCGGCCGCTACCGCCTTCCAACTCGTTTATCCTTTCCTGACCAACCTGTTCTCCCGGCTTTGGGGCGCGGAGCGCACCACACAATTGGCTGAAACCACCCGCGCCTACGATTTCGGGTGCGTTATTACGGCGTACAAGAACGCCCGCATCGCCGGCCCGCTGGTACACTCTCTGCTCATTCAAAAGCATCCGAACCTGCATGTTTACCTGGTGGCCGACGAATGCGCTGAGGTGGATCTGGACATAGACGATCCCCGCCTGACCATTCTGCGACCCGACCCGCCGCTTCGGCTCAAGGCTAAAAGCATCATTTACGCCATGGATCGTTTTGTGCGCCCACACGACTTTACCGCCGTGTTCGACGCCGACAACCTGGCCCACCCGGCGTTTCTCGCCGTCGTCAACCAGTACGCCAACGCCGGGCACCGCTGCATCCAGGGTCGGCGCACAGCCAAAAACCTCGATTCCACCTACGCCGCCCTCGACAGCCTCGGCGAGCACTATAAAAACTACACAGAGCGGTTTGCCCCTTATCTGCTGGGCGGCTCGGCCGTAATCAGCGGTTCCGGCATGGCGACCGAAACGGCGCTGTACCGCGCGTACCTCGACAGTCCGGAAATCCAGCAAGGCAAGGAAATGTGGAAAAAAATGCTTCAGGAAGACAAAATTCTGCAAAATTTTCTCCTGCGTCGCAACGAGAAAATCGCTTACGCCTGGGATGCCGTTTGTTACGACGAGAAGGTAGACAGCGGGGATGCTGTGCAAACCCAGCGCAGCCGCTGGCTTTTTTCCTACTTCCAAAACCTGCCCAACGCCCTGGACATCCTGCGGCGCGGGGTGGTTAACCGGAGTGCCAACCAGTTTTTTTTCGGCATCACGACGTTGTTGCTCCCTATGTTCCTGCAATTGGCCGCAGCGTTTGTGCTGGCGGTGCTCGGGCTGCTGCTTGCGCCGGTCTGGACGCTGGTGCTGGTACTCGCAGTAGCTGTTTTTGGGTTGAATGTGCTGTGGACGCTCCGGTTGTCTGATGCGCCCCAGGCGGTATGGGATGCCGTGTGGTCCACCCCGTTGTTTATTTGGCGACAATTGTTGGGACTGTTCAAAATGCGCAATCCGAACAAGAACTTCAAACACACTGAACACCGTAAGTTTGTGACCGTGGATGAGCTGATCCAACAGCAGGAATCCAAACCCTAGTCATAGGAAGGGCCTTTGTCATGAAACGCTTTATTTTCTGGTTTTCCCTCGCGCTGAACGTCGTTTTTATAATCGGCGCCGGCTTGTCCGTCGGTCGCCTGGGGGGTATACGACCCGCCTGGAGCCGCCTGGTGCACCGGGAGTTGCCGGCTTTGTACCGGCACCGCGTATCCCTTTTCGAGCGGTTGCCGGTAAAAAAAAATGCTGTTGTTTTTTTGGGCGACAGCCAGACCGAACAGGCAGAGTGGCACGAATTGTGTAATACCCCGACGTGGGTAGCGTTGAACAGGGGCATTGCCGGCGACGGTGTTTCCGGTGTGCTCTCGCGCGTGGATGAAGTGATGCGGCACCAACCCAGGATGGTGTTTTTGCAGATCGGCATCAACGACCTGTTGCTGGGCGCCCATCCGGAGGCTGTTGCTGAACAATACGACTTGCTGGTGCAGCGCATCCGGTCGGCGAACCCGGGTACCCAACTGGTGATCCAAAGCGTGCTGCCGGTGAACGAAAACTTTCGATATCTGGCAACCGACAACCGGCGCATTTCGACCCTCAACGAAAACCTGCAACGCATCGCCGAACGCCATGCCTTGCCGTATGTAGACCTGTACACACCCGTTGTCGACGCTGGCGGCCGACTGTCTGCCGAGTACACCACCGACGGTGTACACCTCAACGGCGACGGCTACCGGGTGTGGATGCAAACCATCATGCCCTTCATACCAAAAGAATAAAAAATGGTTTTCAACAGTTTAATCTTCCTTGTCTTCATTGCCCTGTTTTTCCCGCTGTATTTCGGAACGAAGGGGCGTTTGCGCATGTGGGTATGCTTGCTGGCCAGTTATTTGTTTTACGGCTGGTGGGATTGGCGGTTTCTCAGTCTGATCGTGTTCAGCACCGTTCTGGACTGGTGGTTTGGCTTGCTGATCGCTCACCAGGACGATAAAGCCTCGGTGGAAGCCCGGTTTGCGGAAGGGAGCACGGTTTTGCGGGCCTTCGCTCCGGTCACCCGCTGGGCGGCCGGGCTGCATTTCAAGCGCAGCACGGTGCTCATTTTCAGCATGGCGATGAACCTGGGCTTTTTGGGTTTTTTCAAGTATTTCAACTTTTTTGCCGACTCGTTCGCCGACCTCATCCAGTTTTTCGGCATGACGCCCAACTGGCACACGCTGAACATCATCTTGCCGGTCGGCATTTCTTTTTACACCTTCCAGTCGATGTCGTACACCATCGACGTGTACCGCAAGGAGATCGGGTGGGAGCCTTCGCTGTTGCGTTTTGCCACGTTCATCGCCTTTTTTCCGCAGCTGGTGGCCGGGCCGATTGTGCGCGCCATCGACTTTTTGCCTCAGATGTATGAGGACAAGCGTTTTTCGTGGCACAATTTCAACTCGGGTCTGGGGCGGGTCATGTGGGGTTTTTTCAAAAAGGTGGCCATAGCCGACTCCATCGCGCCTTTTGTGGATCAGGTATTCGATGTGCCGCAAGCTTTTTCGTCTTCACACCTGCTGCTGGGTGTTGTTTTTTATTCCTTCCAGATTTATTGCGATTTTTCGGGGTATTCCGACATTGCTATCGGCCTGGCCCGTATGCTGGGTTATACCTTCCCTGAAAATTTTCGTACACCGTATTTTTCTGCCAGTTTCTCCGAATTTTGGGCGCGCTGGCACATTTCGCTGTCCACGTGGCTGCGCGATTACCTGTACATACCCCTGGGCGGCAACCGCAATGGCAAGTTCAACACTTACAAGAACAACATGCTCACCATGTTGCTCGGCGGGCTCTGGCATGGCGCCAACTGGGCGTTCGTATTCTGGGGATTTCTGCATGGTTTGTACCTGATCGGCCAGCGTGTGGTGCAGCCCCGGTGGCGCAGTTTCGTGCGTATGACGCACATGCCCGTGTGGCTCGACCGGGGTGTGGCCATTGCCACGGTTTACATCCTAACACTCGTCGCCTGGGTGTACTTTCGCGCCGGCAGCATCGGTTTGGCGGGAGGCGACAGCTTCGGCACGGCCAATGCGGTGTTGGGCGGCATTCTCCGGTTTGAAAATTTTAACTTTGACTCCGTTGTAAATAAATTTCAGGCGGTCAAGGGCATGGTGCTTATCGGCATACTGTTGCTGGTTGAGCTGACCAATGTTCGTTTCCGCTGGAACGAACGGCAACTAGCCCAACCGGTTTGGCGCGTGGTGATCCTGGCGGCATTACTTTGGCTCATTGCCCTATTCGGCACTTTTGGCGGCAGCGCGTTTATTTATTTTCAATTTTGACCCCAAATGAAAAAGGCACTCTGGATACCCGCTTTAGCCCTTGTTTTTTTCTCCGGCGACCGGCTCGCCGGCGGCTGGCTGCAGCAGCAGATCGAACAAAGTCAGTTCCGCTATTCCCGCATGTACCGCGGCGAAGCCGCAGCCAACATACTGCTGGTGGGCAACTCCCGGGGACTCACCTTTTATCAGCCGTACATCGAATCGATCACCGGCAAAAGCACCTTCAACCTCAGTTACAACGGGATGCCGACGGATCTGGCCAAGGTACTGGTGCAAGATTACCTGGACAGATACCCACCGCCGGAACGCATGGTGGTAGACATCACGACCTGCGACCGCCGGAACGACCAACTGCTCGCCGACTTTGTGCCCTACGCCCGGTATTCCACCCGAATCGACACCCTGATCGCGTCCCGAATGACCTGGGTGTGGTGGGCTGGGCGCCTGTCCAATCTGTTCTGCGCAAACAACGAGGTGTCTCAGCGCGCCCTGTACTACCTAAATCGCAGCGATGAAAGCTGGTTGCTCGACCGCGTCATCAACCCGGAACTCGCCGCGAAACAGTTGAACAACCCTCCGATCATCAATCCCAACGAATACCTGATCGCCCAACTCCGGGAAATGGTGGCCTATGCCCGCGCCAAAGGCGT
The DNA here is from genome assembly GCA_041736625.1 of Saprospiraceae bacterium. GTDB lineage: Bacteria > Bacteroidota > Bacteroidia > Chitinophagales > Saprospiraceae > M3007. The sequence goes on from JBGSTG010000014.1 coordinate 8,815, forward strand.
TTCCGTTGAACTGGTTATTGGCCCATATTATCCCGGATATGCCGTTCAACGGCTGGACGACCTCAAGGCGGCCATCGAACAAGCCACCGGCCTGACCGTGCGCGATTACCGGGCGGCACTAACCGATCCCAGCGGGTTTGGGGATTTGAGCCACCCGAACGTGGCGGGAAGCAAAATGTATCTGGATATGTTACATCGGGATGAAGTGTTTCCGTAAAAAAGCCTGAATTTTGGAGACCAATGCACCCCTCGCCTCCGCTGAACGGTGGCGCCTCATCCTCGGCCGCGAATCCGATCCGGAAAATGACGTGCCGCTCGACGCGCATGCCCGTGGCATGGACAAAGTGCTGGAACAGCTTTACCAACCGGGCGACCGTCGTGGCGGGCTCGGCGCCTCCAACCCAAGCGTAAACCGATGGCTCGGCGACATACGGCGCTACTTCCCCGCACCTGTGGTGCAGGTCATGCAGCGCGACGCCCTGGAGCGCCTGAACCTCACCCGTATGCTGCTGGAGCCCGAACTGCTCGAAGGGCTGGAACCCGACGTGCACCTGGCAGGCGCGCTGTTGGCGCTGCGCGACGCGCTGCCCGACACAACACGCGCGACCGCCCGCCAGGTGATCGCCCGGGTGGTGGCCGATCTGGAAAAAAAATGGCGTCTGCCCCTGCTCAGTGCCGCCCGCAGGGCCCTGCGCAGCCATCGGCGCAGCATGCGTCCGCGTCCGGCCGACATAGACTGGCCGCGTACCATTTATCGCAACCTCAAAAACTACCAGCCCGATCTGAAAACGGTGATTCCCGAAAAACTGACGGGATTTGCCCGCCAGGGCCGGGCCCTGCAACGCGTGATCCTGCTGGCAGATCAGAGCGGCTCCATGGCCGCGTCGGTCGTGTACGCAGGTGTGCTGGGCGCCGTGCTCGCCTCCCTGCCGGCACTCGACACCCGGTTTGTGGCGTTCGACACCGCCGTGGTCGACCTGAGTGCGTACCTTGAGGAGCCGGTCGACCTGCTTTTCGGCATACAGCTTGGCGGCGGAACCGACATAGCCGGCGCCTTGGGCTACGCGCAAATGCTGATCGAAAAACCCGGGGAAACCATTTTGTTCCTGATCAGCGACCTGTACGAAGGGGGAAGTCGCGCCGCAATGCTGCAACAGATGGAGCAGATGGCCCGTTCCGGCGTGCGCGTGGTCGCCCTCCTGGCGCTGAGCGACGAGGGCGCCCCGGCGTACGATCGCGACAACGCTACGGCGCTGGCGGCCATGGGCATACCTGCATTTGCGTGTACCCCCGACGAATTCGCGGATGTGCTGGTTCGGGCGCTGGAGGGAAAGCTGCCCGGGCGGCGATGACGGCGGTAAGGGTCACTGCACGGTGTCGCCCCGCAGGATCCGATATCGCTTGCGGGCCTCAACGGCAAATACGCTGCCGGAGTATTCGATGAACACTTTTTCGTAGAGCGTCTTCGCTTTTTCCTTGTCGTTCAGGTGGGTTTCATACAGGCCGGCCATGGCGAACAGCGCGTTGTCGGCGCGAATGCCGTCGACGTACTTTTCCACCACCTCGCCGTACAGGCGGGCGGCGAGGGCATAGTCCTGGCGTTTCGTGGCGATTTGGGCCTGCAGGTACAGGATGTCGTCTTGCAGGGCATGTTCCGGGAAATCGCGGCGCAGGGTGTCGAGTTTTTGGAGGGCCTCATCGAACCGGTTTTGGTACACCATCAGCTCGGCGCCGGAGTACAGGGAGATGGCGTCGGCGGTGGTGTCGAGGTTCAGGTTATCCATGATAAAAACGGACAGGTCAAGCGCGTCATTGGCGATGAGGCGGGAAGTGGCGGCCTTGAGGATGTTGCATTGGGACTGTGCCCATTCGAAGTCGCCGTTGAAATAGGAGAGGCGTGCATTTTTGAATCGCGCCTCCTGTCCGAGGGTTTCCTCCTTGAAGTCTTTGTCCACCTGGCTGTACAGCAGGGTGCTTTCCCAAATTTCGCCCTGAATAAGGTAATAGTCGGCCAGATCGATCTTGGTACGGGCGACATCCTCGGCGGTCAGTCCCGGCACTTTCAGTTGCGATTCGAGCAAGGTAACGGCTTTGCCGACGTTGTTCAGATACAGCGCTTCCAGTTGGGCCAGTTGGAGCACAATGGGGGCCGTACTCCGGTTGCTGGGGAACTGGGCGAGGAACGCTTCGTAGTCTTTCTCCAGCGTCAGCAATTCGGCCTGGGTGTACGAAAACCCTTCGGTGATCTTCCGGCGCCGGCAGTCGAGGCTGCCTTGCATGGCGGCGAAAAAATACGGGTTGTTGATGTTTTGCAACCCGACGATGTAGTTGTAGGCTTCAACGGCGGTGTCGTAGTCTTTGGCGTCTGCGGCGGTTTCCGCCAGTTGAAAAATGCGCCGCCCGTTTTCACTGAACCGGCGGTCGAGCGCCTTGTACTGGCGAAGCGCGCTTTTATAGTCTTTGGTTTGCACAAAAGACCAGGCCAGCAGCTCGATGAAATCCGGATTTTCGGTTTTCTGGATGCGTTCGTAGAGTTGGGCCTGGAGCTCCTCAAAGTCGGCAGGCGAAAGGTAGCGGGCGAGCAGCGTCTGAACGGTGCCGGTTTTGGTGGGGTCGTCGGCGATGCTGTTGAGGTATTGTTCGATCATTTTGCCCGTTTCGCCCTTCCGGCGATACAGCTCACCCAGGTTAAAGGCAAACCGGTTGGGGTCCTTGAGCACTTGGGCGCCGGTCTCGTACGTTTTGGTCGCGTAGTCGTAGCGGCTTTTACCGGTGAACAGGTTGGCCAGGCGGCTGATGGAGTTGAAATCGGGCGGCATGTTTTTGATGGCCAGGTCGTATTGCTCCTCGGCTTCGGGCAAACGACCCGCTTTTTCGAGCAGCGAACCGTACGTGACGTAGAGGGCGTAGTTGCGCGGCTCTTTTTTGATGCGTTTTTTGATCGCCTTGTCACCGGTGTCGTAGTCTTCCAGATTGACCAGGCAATCTATGTAGCGGTTAAAAAAGTACTCGTTCCGGTCGTCCTGTTCCAGCAGTTGCTGGTAAATGGTCGCTGCCTTGGCGTACTCGCCGTTGATGAAATACTGGTTCGCCAGGTTGGGATTCTGTGCCTGCGCCGGCGCGATTGCCGCCAGAAAAGCGATCAAAACAAGGGCAATGTTCGTGTTACTGTTCATGGGATAAAAAGAGTGGTGCCTCGCATGGCGGAGGCGGAGGGCAAAATTACCGGAAAATAACGCACAATGCCCTGTCGATGTTTCACGGCGCTTACCTTTGCACTCCCGTGAACCTTGAACTTTGAACCATTTACCATGTACCGCACGCACACCTGTGGCGCCCTGCGCGCCGAACACATCGGACAAACCGTCACCCTGGCCGGCTGGGCCGCCATTATTCGCGACAAAGGCTCTATTTTGTGGATCGACCTGCGCGACCGCTACGGCATCACCCAGCTGGTGTTTGATGAAGCGTACACCCCGGCCGATTTGTTTGCCCTCGCCCGCACAGCAGGCCGCGAATTCGTGCTGCAAGCCACCGGCGAAGTGATCGAGCGTACGTCCAAAACCAACAAGATACCCACCGGCGACATCGAGCTCAAGGTCAGCAAGCTGGAAATCCTCAACAAAGCCGAGACGCCGCCATTCAAGATTGAGGACGATACCGACGGCGGCGACGAGCTCCGCATGCAATACCGTTACCTCGACCTGCGCCGCCATGCCGTGCAGAAAAACCTGCTCTTTCGGAGCAACCTGGCGCTCGAAACACGCAAGTACCTCGCCGACGCCGGGTTTGCAGAGGTGGAAACGCCTTTCCTCATCAAAAGCACGCCCGAAGGCGCGCGCGACTTCGTGGTGCCCTCGCGCATGAACCCGGGTCAGTTTTACGCCCTGCCCCAGAGCCCCCAAACCTTCAAGCAGATTCTCATGGTGGCCGGTTTCGACCGCTACTTCCAGATCGTCAAGTGCTTCCGAGACGAAGACCTGCGCGCCGACCGACAGCCCGAGTTCACCCAGATCGACTGCGAGATGTCGTTCGTGCATCAGGAGGACATCCTGAACACCTTTGAAGGGTTGACCAAACACTTGTTCCAGGCGACCCTGGGCGTTGAATTGACCGAATTCCCCCGCATGCTGTACGACGACGCCATGCGCCTGTACGGCTCCGACAAGCCCGACCTGCGCTTCGGTATGGCGTTTGCCGATTTGGCGCATCAGGCCAAAGGCCACGGATTTCCCGTATTCGACCAGGCGGAGGCTGTATTAGCCATCTGCGCACCCGGCTGCGCCGGCTACTCGCGCAAGCAGCTCGACGAGCTCACGGAATGGGTCAAGCGCCCGCAGATTGGCGCCAAAGGCCTGGTGTACGCGCGTTGGGAGGCGGACGGCAGCGTGAAATCGTCGGTCGACAAGTTCTTCGACGAGCCAACCCTGAAACAATGGATGGAAGCGGCCGGGGCCAAGCCCGGCGACCTGCTGCTCATTCTGGCCGGCGAGGAAGAAAAAACGCGCAAGCAACTCGGTGAACTGCGCCTGGAAATGGGCAACCGCCTGGGCCTGCGCGACCCCCAAACGTTCAAGCCGTTGTGGGTGCTCGACTTCCCGCTGCTGGAATGGGACGAAGACGCCGCCCGCTTCTTCGCCATGCACCACCCCTTCACCTCACCCAAGGCGGAAGACATTGAAAAGATGAACAGCGACGACCCGGCGGTGCTCAAAAGCATACGCGCCGACGCGTACGACCTGGTCATCAACGGCGTGGAGATTGGCGGCGGCTCCATCCGGATACACGACCGCAGCTTGCAGTCGCGCAACTTCCGCCTCCTGGGCCTCACCGAAGCAGAGGCGGAGGCGCAGTTCGGCTTCCTGCTCGGTGCGTTTGAGTACGGCGCCCCGCCCCACGGGGGGCTTGCTTTCGGCTTCGATCGGCTCAACGCCGTGATGAACGGCGTAGGCAACATACGCGATTTCATTGCGTTCCCGAAAAACAACCAGGGCAGGGATATGATGATCGAGGCGCCGAGCGCGATTGCGGAAGCGCAGTTGAAAGAGTTGGGCATCCAACTCCGCTAAGTGGTGTTTGCCGGGATAATGCAGCAGCCCGTCTACAGGTTGCCGACAGGAGCGATCAGCACCTTGTCAATCTTGCTCTTGTCCATGTCCACGATTTCGAAGCGATACCCCTCGGCTTCGAAGTGGTCGCCGGTGTTGGGGATGTCGTTCAGGCGGTAAAAGATGTAGCCGGCGAGGGTGGAGTAGTCGACGTCGGGGTCGTCGAATTCCTTGATGGAAAGGATGTCGCGCAGCTCGTCGATGGGCGTGGTGCCTTCGACCAGCCAGGAGCCGTCCTCGCGGGTGACGATGTTGGGCTCTTCGGTGTCGTCCATGTCGGGAAGGGCGCCGAAGATGTTCTCCGTCAGGTCGTGCAGGGTGATGATGCCCTGGGTGGAGCCGTACTCGTCGACCACCACGGCGAAGTAGTTGCGCTCTTTGCGGAAGCGCTCGAGGATCTTGAGGGCGTTCATGCTCTCCGGCACGAAAAGGGGCTGGGTGAGTATTTGTTGGAGGGTGAAGCCCGGTTTCTGGAAGTTTTCGATGTAGTCGCGCAGTTTGACGACGCCGAGGATGTTTTCCACCGTGTCGTCGCACACCAGAAATTTGGTGTATCCGCTTTCGCGCAGGATGCGCTCGTTTTCGGCGGTTTCGGCGTTGATGTCAAGCCACTCCAGGTCATTGCGGTGGGTCATGATGGTGTAGGCGTCGCGGTCGGCGAAGCGAAACACGTTGCGGATGTACTCGCTTTCCTGTTCCTGAATGACGCCTTGTTGGTTGGCCATCTTGACCATCAGCTTGATCTCTTCTTCCGAAATGCTGTCCTGCGTGTTGGGTTTGATGAACAGCATGCGCATGAACATTTTGGTCGACCAGCTCAGAAAAACGGAGATGGGGCCGGTGATGCGGGTGATGAACAGCATGGCCGGCGCGAAGGTGATCGCCAGCGATTCGGCGTGTTGAATGGCGATGTATTTGGGCGCCAGCTCGCCGATGATGAGCGACAGGTAGGTGATGACGGTGACCACGACGGAGATGGAGATGGGCTCCGCGTATGGCGCCAGAAAGTCGATGTTGAGAAAAAACGGCTCCAGATAGTGCCCGATGGCCACACCGCCGTAGGCACCCTCCACGATGCTGATGAGGGTAATGCCGATCTGCATGGCCGACAGGTAGTTGTCGATGTTGTCGAGCAAACCCAAGGCAATGGCGGCGTTTACGCTACCCTTGTCTTTCTCGTTTTCAAGTCTGGAACGCTTGGCCGTGATGAGGGCGATCTCGCCCAGCACCAGGAAACCGTGCAGGACGATGAGTATAAGAATTATCGCAATTTCCATATATTACGGCGCAAAGGTATTGGTTGGGCGTCAAATGCACGCATTTTTTATCTGCATAATCCACCAAACTTGTTAAAATTTGTTAAAAAATTCAAATGACTTTGCAAAAATGAAATAAGCCCTTATTTTTGGGCTGCCTTAAATAACAAAGGCACTTGTTCATCCAACTAAAAATCTTTCGCGTATCGACCGTACCTGTACACCTTACTAAACAATTCTGTTTACCAGGTTAATCAGCAAAACCGTTTGCTCATGCAGGTTATGTCGTTGCTCAACGATCAAGAGCTCATTGCTCGCTACGTGGATGGAGATGAACAAGCCTTCGAGGTATTGCTCTCCCGTTACAAGTCTAAAATTTACACGTCCATTTACCTGTTCGTAAAAGATCAGGCATTGGCGGAGGACATTTTCCAGGAAGTCTTCATCAAAATCATTGACACGCTGCGCCGCGGCAAGTACAACCACGAAGGTAAATTCGTGCAGTGGGCCATGCGCATCGCTTACAACATGTGTGTGGACTACCACCGCCGCCACAAGCGTCGGGCTCAGGTCAACCCCTCCGATGACTTCGACATTTTTGACGTGCTGCGCCTCAGCGACGACGGCCCCGACACCTTGATCATGCGCAGCGAAACGCACCAGCGCATCCGCCGCCTGGTGGATGCCCTGCCGCCCGAGCAGCGCGAAGTGGTGATTCTGCGGCACTATGCCGACATGAGTTTCAAGGAAATCGCTTCGCTCACCCGCGTGAGCATCAATACCGCCCTCGGCCGTATGCGGTACGCGCTCATCAACATCCGGAAGATGATGAACGAGCGGGAGATGGCGCTCTGATATATCCGTTTTGATCCGCGTTCGCGTAGTGATCCGTTTAATCTGTGTTCCATTCCGCTTGTTTCGCAAATGGAACACAGATTGAACGGATCGCTGCGCGAACACGGATTAGCGCGGATTTTTTAAATGATTGTGGAATATTTTCCGTTTAAATTCCGGTTTTTTGCCGAAATTGAGCAATAGTCCAACTTCTTGTCGTGTTCCCCTGAGGTAATTTATCAACTGATGCTCAAAATCGGAAACGATGTATTCTGTTGCTTTCAACTCAATAATGATTTTGCCTTCTACTACCAAATCGGCGAAGTATTCTCCCACCTCTTTCCCCCTGAAATATACTTTGATTTGCTTTTGCGCCTCTACCGTCAATCCATCCGATATTAGCGCGTGAAACATGGCGTTTTGATATACCTTTTCCAAAAAACCGTAACCAAGTTCATTATACACATCGTAGTAAATCCGCAAGATGCGGTCTGTCAACTCTTTGTGAAGGAGTTCCATAATGAAGCGTGTTTTGTTAAAAAATCCGTTTTAATCCGTGTTCGCGCAGCGATCCGTTTAATCTGTGTTCTATTTCTCTTGTTTCGAAAATAGAACACAGATTAAACGGATCGCTGCGCGAACACAGATTTAAACAACGAAATTACAATTTTTCGCGCACAAAATCCGCAACGGCAAGCACCACCTGCTCACCGCTCCCCTGATCTTTAAACGCGATCACCCCTTTTCCCATCTCCTCATCCCCCACAATCCCCACCCAGGGAATATTCCGCTTGGCCGCGTACTCAAACGGTTTTTTCAGCTTGCCTGGCTCGGGGTACACCTCGGCGGATACGCCCAGCGCCCTGAGCCCGGAAGCGCACCGGAACGCGTACTGGTGCGTGGCCTCGTCGAAGGCTGCCAGGAGCACCTGCACACCCGATTGCAGCGATTCGGGGAATACCCCCAGCGTTTCCATCACGTCGTAAATACGGTCGGCGCCAAAAGAGATGCCCACGCCCGAGAGGCCCGGCATGCCGAACACGCCGGTGAGGTCGGCGTAGCGGCCGCCGCCACCGATGCTGCCCATTTGCACGCCATTGGCCGCCACTTCGAGGATGCAGCCGGTGTAGTAGGTGAGGCCGCGGGCGAGGGTGACGTCGAAGCGCAGCTCGTTGTGGAGTGCGCTTCCCTGCAGGTAGCCTAGCATCTGTTCCACTTCGGCGAGCCCGTGGCGGCCGGTCTCGCTTTTTTCAAAAGGCTTGCGCAGGGCTTCCAGGCTGGAGCCGGCCAGAATGCCCTCAATCAGTTCGATCGCTGCGCTGTCGATGCCGCGTTCGTCGAGTTCTTTGCGCACACCGTCGATGCCGATCTTGTCCAGCTTGTCGATGGCCACCGTCATGTCCATAAACCGGTCGGCGATGCCGGCGGCCTCGGCGATGCCGAACAGGATCTTGCGGTTATTGTATTTGATGGTCACGGGCACCTTTAGCGCCTGAAAAGCGCCGTCGTAAATCTGGATGAGTTCGGCCTCGTACAGTAGGCTGTCGGAGCCGATCACGTCGGCGTCGCATTGGTAGAACTCGCGGTAGCGGCCTTTTTGCGGACGGTCGGCGCGCCACACCGGCTGTATCTGGTAGCGTTTGAAAGGGAACACCAGTTCGTGCCGATGCATGACCACGTAGCGCGCGAAGGGCACGGTGAGGTCGTAGCGGAGGCCGCGCCGGCTGATGTCGGGCAACAGGCGGTTGGCGTCGCGGTTGGCCAGGGCTTCCGCATCAGCATCCTTGAGAAAGTCGCCGTTGTTCAGGATTTTGAACAGCAGTTTGTCGCCCTCGTCGCCGTATTTGCCGGTAAGGGTGCTCAGGTTTTCCATGCTGGGCGTTTCCAGTGGCTGGAAGCCATACAGGGAAAAGGTGTTGCGAATGGTATCGAAAATGAAATTGCGTTTTCGGACCTGCTCAGGCCCGAAGTCGCGTGTGCCTTCGGGCAACCCCGGTTTTTGCATGTGCGTTCGTTTTTTTGATCATCCACCGGCGGCCATCACGGCCGCCACGGTGCTGAACAACAGCCCTTTGGGGGCCAGTGAAGCGAGGATAAGCAATACGCCAATGGTGGTGTAGATGGCCAGCTTGCGGTGTTTTTGCTCGTCGGCAGCGGCTTTTTTGGACAGGGTGCGACCCAACTGGATCATCACCACGGCCAGCAGCATCAAGGCGATGTGTTCCACAGCGAAGTAGCGCATCCAGGCGTCTTTCATGGCGGCGCCCATGTCGGCAAAAGCGGTTTTGGTCCACTGGCTGACGCCGGCGTAGAGGATCAGGCCGAGCAGCAGTTGGAGGTGGGTGAGGCCCAACAGTGCTGCGGAGGCGGTGTTGTCGGTTTTTACGTACGGTTTTTTGCCGAACCAGCCCGTGTAGGCGCGGTACAGGACGAAAACGAGCGCCGCCAGCAAGAGGTAGCGGTTGTAGGAGTGGAGGGTGACGAGGAGGTTATTCATGGACCATGGACGTTGAGTGGGTGATTTTGTACGGCAAATATAGCTAACCAACCAAAAAGTGGCGCAAATGTTCCTTGTTTAGCGCCCAGACCGTAGGTTTGCGCACGCAATTTTTGACAACTATGGATTGGCTGATTATTCTCCTTTTTGTGGCCGGCTACCTGGCCATTGTATTTGAACACACCATTAACCTCAACAAGGCAGCCAGCGCGTTGCTGACAGGGGTCTTGTGCTGGACCGTTTACATCCTGAATGAGCACGATACGGAGGCGGTACTGCACCACTTGGAGACCCACCTGGCGGAGATTTCCGGCATCCTGTTCTTCCTGCTTGGCGCCATGGTAATCGTGGAGTTGATCGATGCGCACGACGGGTTTGAGGTCATTACCGAGCGCATTCACACCACGAGCAAGCGACGGTTGTTGTGGGCGGTTGCCTTCATTGCGTTTTTCCTGTCGGCCCTTCTGGACAACCTCACCACCACCATTGTAATGATCAGCTTGTTGCGCAAGCTGCTGGGTGATGCCGAAGATCGCCTGTTTTTTGCCGGCATGATCGTGGTTGCCGCCAATGCCGGCGGGGCCTGGTCGCCATTGGGCGACGTGACCACCACCATGCTGTGGATCGGCGGGCAGATCACGGCTGTGAATATTATCCTGTCTCTTTTCCTGCCCAGCTTGGTTTGTTTGCTGGCGCCGCTGGTTATTATGTCTGTCCGGATGAAAGGCGGGGTGACACCGCCTGTCAATAACCATTTGATGGCCTCGGGCAGTACGCCTTTTGAGCGAAACGCCACCTTCGGCATCGGGGTCGGGTCGCTGTTGTTTGTGCCGGTGTTCAAGACCGTCACCCACCTGCCACCCTTCATGGGTATGCTCTTTGGGTTGGGGACTATGTGGGTACTGACGGAGATGATTCATGCCGACAAGGACGAGGCCGACAAGGACCCGCGTTCGGTCAACCACGCGCTGCGCAAGATCGACACGCCCAGTATCCTGTTTTTTATGGGCATACTGATCGCGGTTTCCGCATTACAAAGTTGTGGACTGCTGCCCGCGCTTGCCGGCTGGCTGGACCGTACGGTGGGTAACGTCACCTTGATCGGCATCCTGATCGGGCTGTTGTCGGCTGTGGTCGACAACGTGCCGCTGCTGGCGGCAGCACAGGGCATGTACGAAGGCGTTTACCCCACCGATGATTATTTCTGGGAGCTCATTGCGTATTGCACCGGAACGGGCGGCAGCGCACTCATCATCGGTTCGGCGGCCGGCGTAGCGGCTATGGGCATGGAGAAGATCACGTTTTTCTGGTACCTCAAACGCATCACCCTGTGGGCGCTCATCGGGTATTTTGCTGGCGTAGGCGTCTACATCCTGCAGTACAATCTCATGCATACCCTACATTAACCCACGGCTTCAGCTCATGCATACCCCACATTAGCCCACGGCTTCAGCTCATGCATACCCCACATTAGCCCACGGCCTCAGCTCATGCATACCCCACATTAGCCCACGGCTTCAGCTCATGCATACCCCACATTAGCCCACGGCTTCAGCCGTGGGACTCAGAAAAAGGAACAAAAGGGTTATCCCCCTTCTCATGCCGAATCGTAGTAGCCGGCCCATGTCCCGGAAAAACCACCGTTTCATCCGGGAGTGCGTACAACTCGCGGCGAATGCTCTGCGCCAGGGTAGCAAAGTCGCCTCCGGGCAGGTCCGTCCGGCCGATGCTTTCCCAGAACAGCACGTCGCCGCCCAGCACAAACGCGTCCGCTGCGCAATAAAACGAGACGCTGCCCGGTGAGTGACCCGGGGTGAACAGCACGCGCAGTTCGGACCGGCCGATTCGGATAACGTCTCCGGGCTGTAAAAAAGCGCCGGCAGCCGGCGAGGGCTCGGCATCCGGAATGCCGTACATGCGGCACACCTCGGGATAGCGTTCCAGAATGACCTCTTCGAGCGGATGGATCTCAGGCCGGAGCCCCCACATGCGGTGCACAAAGGCATTGCCGAAAACGTGATCCAGGTGCGCGTGGGTGTTGAGCAGGCGCACCGGTGTCAATTCTCGTTCTTTTATGGCCGATACCAGTCGCTGTTGCTCCGCCGGGGTGTACATGCCCGGGTCGACGATCGCGCATGCGCGCGTTTCCTCGTCCCACACCAGATAGGCGTTTTCGGCAAAAGGGTTTACTTCCAATGCAAGTACCTGGGTCATTTTCACTGTTTGACAAACATTTGCTCGACGATCTGCCCGCCGCTGTTCACGCGCAGGGTGTACGTTCCTGCGGGCCAACCGGCTACCGGCAGCACGGTGGTGCGGCCGGACGGGTTGTTTTGTTCGTATACCTTGCGACCCAAGGCGTTGAATATTTCCAACCGATCGACCGCCAGGGTTCCGGTGTGAATGGTGACCTCGCTGACCGCCGGATTGGGGAAAATCCGGACTGGCGTGGGCAAGGGCGCTGTGTTTCCGACAGACACGGTTGGTTCGAAACGCAGCCAAACAGTATCCAACGTCAAGGGCGTCGCCAAAGGTATGGGATCTCCGTTGGCATTGATGCCGATGATGCCCTCTACCGGTATGGTGAGGGGCACCACGCGACTTTGGGAGCGGTCGCCAATGTCGATGATGATGATGAAATCCAGTTGAACGTTCAGTTCGGCGATGCGGCCGTAACCGTTGGCGCCCACGCCGTTTTTTCGTACAAAGGCCATGTCCATCTGATGATGAGCGGGCAGATCGTACGGCAACCACATGACATAGTTGCTAAAACCGAGAAAGGAATTGGCGTCGTAGTTGGCGTCGAAGCCCGATTTGACTATTTCCGGGTAGCGTAGGGCGAAAGCGAGCCCGTACAGGTCGAAGACCGGCTCCTGTGCGCTGCCCACCAGGATTTCGGCTTCCAGTTGAAGCGAGCCCGGGTCGCCGGGGTCCACGTCGATGGTATCGACAGCGAAGCGCACCCTTAACTTGGGCGTGCTGCCGCCGGCGGGTGCAGGAAAAAGTTCCAGGGGGCTGTAATGCAAAGGAATCACGCCAGCGTCGAAGTCGTTGACCATGCCGTTCCCGTCGGCGTCGGCGTGTTTGTCATTGACACCTCCGGCGTGCGTGGGCCAGTTGGGTGTGTATTGCGGCAACCAGTTGGTGTGTGCTTCCGGGCGGGGCGGGCCGCTGTGTATGTAGCTGAGGCCCATGTTCAGCAAGTCGGCCGCGTTGGATTTGCCGTCGCCGTTGGCGTCTCCGGGCAACACGTAATCGGTCGGGGTGTTCAGCGCGCCGTAGCTTTGTTGCCAGGCGTCGGTGAACAGCAGTTTGGTTTGTGTGGAGAGGCAAGAGGCGTTTCGCCAGGTGGTGAGGGTGCTGCGAAAGGTGCCGCTGTGCGGGTACCAGTGGCTGACCGTATCCCATTGGTGGTTGTCGAAAATGGGGGAGCCGTCGCCGAAATCGAGCTGCGAAAACTGATAGTTACCGTGTGAGCGATTGGTGAATAGAATCGTATACCCTTCAGTCGCACCGCCGCTGATCGCCTCGTAGTACATATCTGCGCCGCAGGAGCCCTGGGAAGCAGCGCAGGGCCCGGCCCACCAGGCAGTAACGCCTGCGCGCATGGCTTCGCATTCATTGGCATAGGTAACGCCGTCGCACCCGCACACGGGCACATAAACATCGCCTGTGCATGTGTCCGGCAAAGCTTTGAATCCGTTCCGGACGCAGCCCACCGTGTCGAGCACAAGTTGCTGGCAGCGCTCAGCGGGACAGGTTTGCCCCTGGCCATCCAGCACGGTGTATTCGACGCAGACCAGGTGGTTGCCGGATTGTGACAAAGGGTAACTGAAGGTATCTGCTGTCGACAAGGTGATGTCGCCTGCTGAAAGGTACCAGCGCACCTGACCCAGCGCACCGGCCAACGTGTCCGACGGCGCCAGGTATCCGGCGAGCGTATTGCCCACGGCCGACAGATGCACGTCGTACCCGCACCAGGCCGGATGGTCTGCGGAGACGGCAACCTCGCGGCAATCCGAGGCATAACACCCGTTCTGATCGTTTATGGTCAGGCAGACGTCGTAGGCGCCCTCAACCGGAAAGGTATGCTCCACGGTGCTGCCGACGGCCGTGGTTCCGTCGCCGAAGGTCCACAGGCATTGATCGGGAGAGAGGTGATCGGGAATGGCGGATTCAAAGTGCCGGGTGAAAGCGCTGATGGCGTCGGCTTTCACCGAAAAAAACGCCTCGCATTTCGGGAACTTTGAAGCGCAGGTGACCGTGACAACGGGCAGGCTCTCGTACGCACAGCCAAAGGTCTTGGCGGCCAGATCGGCTTCGAACAGCATTTTACTCCCGGCAGGAAAGGTGTCCAGCCCACCCAGCGCCCAGTACACGGCGCCGGTTTGCAGGTCAACCAGTGTTGTGCCGCAACCGGGCGTCGAAACCCCTACCCAACCCGGACGGGTGCAGGGGGTTTGGGCATTTGCCCCGGATGCACCGGCGAGCAGGGCAACAACGGTCAAAAGACGAAAGGCAAAACGGCAGAACTTCATGCGAGAGCGTATTACAGGCACCGGATATTGAAAAAATGAAGGCCTTACAGGCTAAAGAACGCCTGAAAGCGCTGTCGGGTTGGGGTATTTTTGTTAAACCCTTTTTCCCAATGATACAAAAGTCGGGAGCCTTCGCCGGGAAATAAAATACATTTAACAGGATTTGTCAAAATTTTTCTTTTTATTTTTGTAAACAATAAACTGATTAACATAAATTTGCATAAAAAATTTATCCGATTCAAATTTTGTTTGGTGAAAAGCTGATTACCCTTTTTCTGGGTTTCGATAAATACACGTTGAACCGACTGCGCAAGTTCCTGGTGTCGCCTTTTTTCAACGAGCAACAAGACGTGGTTGCCTTGTATGAGCACCTGAATGCGGTCATTCGCCGGGGAGAGCGCGCGCTGCAACGCCTGAACGCGGAAGGCATTTGGGGGGTCGTTTACCCCGGCATTCCGTTTGACGAAATGCAATTGCGCCGGTTAACCTCGGAGCTCACCCAGCTCACGCTGCGCTTTTTGGCGGTGCAGCACTGGCTTGGCGGGCCTTATGCAGAGTCGTTGGAATTGCAGCCGCTGCTGAACCGTCCGGAAACGGCCAAGCACCTGGCCGGCGTGGAAAGGCGTTTGGAGCGCACGCTTGAAGAGCGGAAACACCGCATGTCGGCATTGGATTATGCGGCTGCGTACACCCTGTACTGGAATATGTTCAGCCAGAATACCGGCGTGTTGAGCACGACCGGTTACGCGGGCCGACTCGTACCGGCGGACTATGCGCTGGACTGCCTGTACGCCGTCCAAAAACTGAAATTTTACGTGGCGTGGCTGCTTTACCGGCATTTTCGCACGGCGCCGGACCCATTGCCGGTCATGGACGGGTTCTGGGCGTTTGTGTCCGATCCGCGATTCGACCACGAGACGCTGCTGGTGCTTTACCGGCAGGGGGCTGAAGCACTGGAGCACTTTGCAGAGGAGTCCTACTACCGGAATTTTGTCCAACACCTGGAAAGACACAACAAAGAACTGGACCCGGCCGACCTCAGGGAGCTGTACCAGCTGGCGCAAAATTACTGCGCCATGAAGATCAACCAGGGACACACCGCCTATTACCAGGAGGTATTTCACCTGTATCAGATATTGATTAACAACGACCTGTTGCTGGCTGATGGGCAGCTGTCGGAAGGTTTGTACAAGAACATCATCACTGCCGGCCTGCGGGTCGGCGAATACATCTGGGCGGAGCAGTTCATCCAGGCATACGCGGAAAAACTGCCGGCCAACATCCGGGAAAACGCCCGGACGTTTAATCTGGCCAACCTTTACTCCCACCAAAAACGTTACGACAAGGTGATCGAGTTGCTGCGCAATGTGGAATACAGCGATGTCGTGTACGCCCTCAGCGCCAAGCTGATTCTCGTACGCACCTATTATGAATCGGACGAATGGGACGCCCTGGATTCGCTGATCGACAGTTTTCGCATATACTTGCAGCGCAATAAACTGATATCCAAATCTGTGAAAAGTCAATACAGTCAATTTTTGCGTTTTGTGCGCCGGCTCATTTCCCTTCGGCCGGGCGACGCAGAAGGCCGGGAATTGCTTCACCGGCAGATTGCAGGATGTGAACACCTGATGTCCAAACAATGGCTGTTGGAAAAAACCGGAGAGAGCCATGTTCGTTAGCTAAATTTTTTACCATGAGTAAGTTGCGGTCGTACTTCACACAATCGGGATTCCAGGGCGAAGCGTTGGAAAAGGTATTGGAAGGGTTTGCGCTCAAGCCCTTTTCCAGAGGAGACTTTTTCGTCGAGGAAGCCAAGGTCAGCCGCCACCTCGCTTTTGTGGAAACCGGATTATTTCAATATTATTCGTTGGCCAACGGGGAAGAGGTCACCACCTACGTCGTTGGCGAAGGCGGCTTTTTGGCTTCCCTGGTGAGTTTTTTGAAGCAAACACCGAGCCGGGAGAACATCCGCTGCCTGGCAGCCGGTGCGTTGTGGGTGATCCACTACGAAACCCTGCGCCGGCTATTGGAGGAAGTACCCGGGTTCAAGGATTTTTACATCGGGGTGCTCGAATGGCAAATTGGCTGCATAGACAACAGCCGGTTTGATTTCATCCTGTTGACCGCAGAGGAGCGGTACGAAAAGATGCTTCGCGAAGAGCCTCACCTGCTGCAGCAGATTCCGTTGCAATTGTTGGCGTCTATTCTGGGGGTCACCCCGCGTCACTTGAGCCGCATTCGAAAAAACATCGTCTGATTGCACTTTTGGACAAATGTCCGGTGTGCCCGCTGCCATTGCCCGCACCTTTGTGGCGTTAAACAAAACAAAGGTAAAAATGAGAATCACCCTTTTAGTAGTCCTTTTTTCGGCCCTTTTTGCCGGCCAGGCTTTCGGACAAAGCCGATTTTCCAAGCACGAGATCGGTATCAACGCATTCCGGAATCCGTCTATCGGAGCGGAATACCGCTACCGCTCCGTTTCCGTACACGCGGGTTATTACCCCACCAATTTTGAAAGCGACGTCACCACCGAATTCATCCGCGCAGGTCTCACCTATTGGTTCCTGCCGTTGGGGAAACGCGAAAATCCGTCGTCTTTCTACGCATCCGCGTCCTATGCCCGGGGTATGACCCGCGACTACAAGGGTAAAAACGCGTTTATGCCGGAAGTCGGTTTTCGATGGATGGTGTACAAAGGGCTGAACGTCCGCCTGGGGATAGCCGGGTTGGCTGCGGAAGGGGAGACCTTCAAGGTGAATCCTACACCGGGTATTGGCTACGCTTTTTTCTTTAACTAAGGCAACAACACACGGTGGAAAACAAAATCATGGCAGGGGGACAAACCATCGGTATCCTGATGATCGTTGGGGCGGTACTCCTGCTCATTCCGTATATTTTACTGACGATGGTGTTCGACTACCCCGATGTGTTGCGCGCGGATCCGGGCACGGTGTTGGTGAAGTTCCACCAGGGCGGCCCGGCGTTGACAGGTTTGTGGTTTGCCTTTGCGATCGTTGGTTTGCCCCTGATTCCGGCGTACGTATTGCTGGGGCAGCAACTGGAAAAGCACCTTTCTTTCGTGCGATGGGTCACCATGATGGGTGTGGCAGGCCTGTTGGTGCAGATGATCGGCTTGCTTCGGTGGACGTTTGTCGTTCCCGTACTCGCCCGCCTGTACGTTTCCGGTACGGAGGGCGTACGGGAGGCAACAACCGTCGCTTTCCAGGTCATACACCAGTATGGCGGGGTGGCGCTGGGTGAACACATGGGGCAGTTGTTCACGATTATCTGGACGGTCGGCATGAACCAGGCGCTGGGTCATTTGAAAATCATACCGCGCCGGGTGTTTGTGTTGGGGTACGTTGCTTCGGCGATTTACCTGATGGCGCAGGCAGAATTGTTGGCCACGGTAGTGCCCGGGTTTCCGGTATGGGCGCCGGCGGGCCTGATTGGCAGTACTTTATGGCTGGCCTGGCTGGTCGCAGTTGGCGTTGACCTGTTGGGTCATCGCAGGGGATGACGATCCGCCTGACCCAGGTGGTTATCGGGAAAAGGAAACGGTTCATATCCCTGAAAGGTGTCCATTATATTACATTTGCCATGGACAAATGAAATTCCTCGATATGAATAAGGATCAAAAACTGGATGAAGTGTTTCGGGTTACCAGCGAAACATCGATCAGGATGGGTTTCCTGCTCTTGCTGATTGTTTGGTGTTTCCAGATCATTCTGCCCTTCGCCAGTGTGATTGTGTGGGGGGGTATTCTGGCGTTGGCGATGGCGCCATTGCACAGCGGTATTGAGCGCAGGTTGGGCGGAAGGCGCGTATTGGCCTCTACACTGATCATTCTGCTCGGATTTTTGTTCATTCTCGTGCTTAGCGGGTTGTTTCTGGGCTCCATAGTGAACGGTGGGAAAGAATTGGGCGGCAGGTTGGAGGGGGGCACGCTCACCATACCGCCGCCGCCCGACAATGTTACGGGTTGGCCTTTGATCGGAACAAGCCTGTACAATGCCTGGAAGCAGGCTTCGGAAAGCCTGGGCGGTTTTGTCGCCGAGCACAGGAACCAGATAAAAGATGCGGGTAGCGTACTGCTGAAAGGCACGCTCAATACGGTGAGCGCGTTTGTGCAATTTATGTTGTCCTTTATCCTGGCCGGTATCCTCCTGGGGACCACCGGCTCGGCGGATATGGCAAGGCAGTTTTTCAGAAAGCTGGCAGGCGAAAGAGGGGATGAATTTGCG
The DNA here is from genome assembly GCA_041736625.1 of Saprospiraceae bacterium. Classification (GTDB taxonomy): domain Bacteria; phylum Bacteroidota; class Bacteroidia; order Chitinophagales; family Saprospiraceae; genus M3007. The sequence goes on from JBGSTG010000014.1 coordinate 27,295, forward strand.
GATATCACGGCCGTAACGGTTCGGAATGTGACCAGAGGCATCATCGGCGTCGCGCTGATCCAGGCAGTGCTAACGGGGCTCGGATTCGTTATGGCCGGCGTGCCACATGCAGGGTTATGGGCACTGGTTGTGCTGGTGCTGGCCATCCTCCAGTTGCCGGCAACGATTGTCACGCTGCCCATCATCATCTGGATTTTTTCAACACTCAGCGTATTCCCGGCCATTTTGTGCTCCGGCTACCTGGTGCTTGCCGGGTTATCCGATAATTTCTTCAAGCCAATCCTGCTGGGCAAGGGCGCACCGGTTCCGATGTTGGTGATCTTTCTGGGTGTGCTTGGCGGATTTATCATGAGCGGCTTTATCGGCTTGTTCACGGGTGCCATCATCATTTCTATTGGGTATACCTTGTTTCTCTCGTGGCTGGGATATCCACAACGGCCCCAGCTGGCCGGGCAGTAGGTTGTTGTTGCCGGTGCGGTTTGCAGGCCGGCTGGTTACTGCGGGGTCTGGCTGCTGTCTTTGGTCAACACGTATTTGGCCCGCGCTTCCAGCTCCTGCATGGAAATGATCTCCCGCAGCTGAAACGTTTTGTCGAATCCGGATGCGCCGCCGTAGTGCATGTTACGGTAAACGAGCCCGAGCCCCTTAGCGTACCACTCTTCCCCTGCGCCTTCAATCTCCGCAGCGCCCTCCTGCTCGTACCCGATGGCTTCGCGCAGGCCAAAACGGATGGTAGGGTACGACTGGTCGCGGAAGGTGAAGGCGGGTCCGTCGCCCAGAAAACGTCGGTTCCGGATCAGGTAGATGGTGGCGCCCGGCGTGGATGGAGGGGAATAGGACAGGCTGAAAAGGAATACGCCCAGCGAATCCGTCACCTGAAACGGAAATAGGTTGGGCGAAGCGACCGTGGCAGGCACCTGGATAAGGGTGCTGCGTGTGCTGTCGGGTTCATACAGAAAATAGTCGCGCAGCAGGGCGCCGCTCTTCACGAGTTTCTCTCGTGTGATCTGCCGGATTTCAAACGTTTGGTCATAATTGGTGCACGACAGGAAAATGCCGCTGTCGCGAACAAAGCCGCGGCAGTACCAGTATTCCGGGGCCGACGAGTCGCCGGCAGGCAAATCGTACACATACACTTTACCACCCAGCAGATCGAGTGCGGGAAAATAGTAATCGCGGACGTCGCGGTTCCCCGATGTGCATGCCGCCGCAAACAGCACCAGGCCAAAAATCAGTAAGCGCTGTGTTAGGTTGTTCATAAATAACGACTTGTATTTCAAGTGCTTTCCAGGGTAATGACTTCCATGATGGTGCGAAAGGCGGCGAACCGGCCCTCGTAGCGCTGCTGGTGATCGGCCTGCAGGTGAGGTGCGAATTCTTCCTGATACCGGCGCAGGTGGTCGATGTCCGGAACCAGGTATTGCACGGTAAAGATTTCGGCGTCCTCGTGTTCGTGGCCAAGGAGCCGGCTCAGGCGGTAGGAGCGGAACATGCCGGTGCCCATCACTGCGGGAATGTGCACGGTTTGCATCCAGTGCAGCCAGTCCTCGTGCACATCCCGGTCGACGGTAATGGTGACGTTATAAAGTAACATAGCGACAAAAGAACAAATTTTTCAGTTGTTATCCAAAAATTTACCGATCTTGTTAACCGTTGGAAGATATACGCTGTTTCGCATCCACCAAGACTAATGTTCCATGCCTTTTTTCTACCGTTTATTTGCCTTTGCCGGATTGCTCTTGCTTCCGTTCCTACTGAGGGCCACGCACAACCGCGCCGGTGAAATTCACATCCGGCAGATTGGCCCGCTGACCGTTGAGGCCACCATCATCACCTGGACGAAGGCCAGCAGTGTGAATGCCGACCGCGATTCGCTGACCATCAATTGGGGGGATGGCACGTTCCAGTCCGTGGTGCGCAGCAACGGTGGTGGGGCAGGGGTGGTGTTGCCCAACGACATCAAGTTCAACACGTATGTAGCCATCCACACCTACGCAGGCCCTTCGCGCTACACCATTTCCATGACCGATCCCAACCGAAACGGCGGTATCGTGAACGTGAATCCGCCCTCTTCGGACAATGTGCCCTTTCACATTGCCACTACCTACCAGTTCCAGGATCCCCAATTTGGCGGTAATAACACCACCCCATTCCTGATCCAGCCCCCCATCGACGTGGCCTGCATGGGCAAGCCGTTCAAACACAACCCGAATGCGTACGACCCGGATGGCGACAGCCTCTCCTACCAGTTTATCGTGCCGCTGCAATCCTCCAACACCCCGGTGCCCAACTATTCTTTTCCCAACCAGATAAACCCGGGCCCGGACAACAACCTGAAACTGGACACCCGAAACGGCGACATCCTGTGGGAAACACCCCAGGCGCCGGGGGAGTACAACCTGGCGTTTATCATCGTCTCGTGGCGCAACGGACGCCCCATCGATACCACCATTCGCGACATGCAGATCCTGGTTGAACAATGCGAAAACAACCCGCCCGACGTGGTGTCGGAAGACCAGTACTGTGTGATCGCCGGTGAAAAACTGGTCTTTCAGGTGACGGCTACCGATCCCGATACCAGCGATCGGGTGAGGCTTACCGCGCTCGGCGGCCCGTTCAACACCCCCGTCAGTCCGGCTACTTTCGATGCGCCGGCCACTTCGGTTTTCCCCCCGGTAACCGGCACCTTTGAGTGGCAAACGACTTGCGAGCACATCTCCAGGCAGCCCTACTCCGTGGTGTTCAAGGCCGTCGATTCCGTCAGCCGTTCCGTACCCCAGTTGGCCGACCTGAAAACGGTATCCATCAAGGTAGTGGGGCCGCCGCCACTCGACGTGCAGGCCACCGCCACGCAGGGCGTGGTGACCGTCAGTTGGGAAAACCCCTATTTCTGCGAAAATGCCGCCGACGATTATTTTTATGGTTTCTCCGTGTGGCGGCGCGAAGGGAGCAACCCGTTCGATCCGGACAGCTGCACACCGGGGCTGGCCGGACGCGGATATACCGAACTGGTTTTCATCACATCTACGGTTGAAAACGGAAGGTATGTTTTTCAGGACCCCAACGTGGAACGCGGCAGGACATACTGTTACCGGGTGCTGGCCAAATTTGCCCGCACCTCTTTTGGCGGGTACCGCTACAACCTGGTGGAAAGCCTGCCCTCCGACGAAGTGTGCGTGCAACTCCCTCGCGACATCCCGCTCATCACCAACGTGTCGGTGCTGCAAACGGACCCCGTTAATGGCGCCATAGAGGTACGCTGGACCAAGCCGGTTGCCGCCGACCTGGATACCATCCGGAACCCCGGCCCCTACCGGTATCAGCTGTTGCGCGCCGATGGCCTGTCCGGCGGAACCCTTCAGCCCGTTCCCGGCGCCACTTTCGACGCGCCGGCTTTCTGGCTGGCCAACGACACCTTCTTCATCGACCAGACGGGGTTGAACACTTCCGGACAGCCGTACCATTACAAAGTAAACTTTTTTGTAAGCGGAAACACCACGCCGTTGGGCAACAGCCCCACCGCATCGTCGGTATTCCTCTCCGTCGCGTCAACCGACCGACGAAACATCCTCACGTGGACGCACCAGACCCCCTGGAAAAACAACGAATTCGCCGCTTTCCGGCTTGACAACGCCACCGGACAGTTCGACTCCATCGGCGTATCCAACACCGATTCATACGAAGACCGGGAACTCACCAACGGCCAGGAATACTGTTACTATGTGCGCAGTAAGGGCACGTACAGCATAGACGGCGTACCCGATCCGCTGTTCAACCTGTCGCAACGGGCGTGCGGCATCCCGCTGGACACCATCCCGCCTTGTGTGCCGACCTTGGCGGTGGGCAACCTGTGCAACGGCGAGCCGGGAAACGAGCCCGACCCGCCCTTTGAGAACATCCTGAGCTGGAACAACCCGAACCTGGACTGCCCGGAGTCGGCCGACGCTGTTCGATATCGCATCTGGTACGCTTTTGACCCCGACGGAACGCCTCAGGTCATTGAAACCATCGAAGATCCGGCCATCGTACAATGGGTGCACAGTCTGCCAGACGGTTTGGCCGGTTGTTATGCTGTTTCGGCCATCGATTCGGTGGGCAATGAAAGTGCGCTGAGTGAAGTTATTTGCGTGGATAATTGTCCGCAATATGTTCTCCCTAACGCATTTACGCCCAACGGAGACGAGCAGAACGACCGCTTTACACCCTTCCCGGGCTGGCGGTTTGTTTCGCGGGTCGATTTCCAGGCTTTTAACCGGTGGGGAAATTTGGTGTTTCAAACCAGCGACCCTGCGCTGCAATGGGACGGGCGGAATATGCAAGGGGAACAACTGTCGGAGGGCACCTATTTCTACCGGTGTCTGGTGTACGAAAGCCGGGTAGGGGGCGAGGTGCTTCGTTCGGAAATCCTCAGCGGATACATCGAACTGATTCGGGGACAGTGATATGACGGAGGGGTATTTTGCCCGGCCTTATGCTCAAAACACGACAAATGCGCATTTCTGACGGGCCCTTTCTGCCGCTCCGTTGTTAACCCATACGTATCTTTACCTTCGATCATTCAATCATCCCGAACCATGCGAACAATCTTCCTGCTTTCCTTTTTGGTAATCTCCTTTTCAGGGCTTTTTGCCGGGTCGCCCTATTTGGCCGAAGGCCAGGGTTACTACACCGTGACCTTTCCCAACGACACCACCATCTATGGGTGCGGCGCCGTCGCGCCGGTTGTGCAACCCGTGATCAGCCATTACGGCCAGTGCAATTTCGCGGTTGGGATTTCGTACCAGGACGAGGTTTTTTACCTCAGCGGATCCACCTCCTGTTACAAAATCGCCCGCCGTTGGCGCTTGCTGTGGTGGTGCGACTATCATCCCACCTACACGCCGACCGTCATTCCCAATCCAACCAATTCCGATCTGGGACCCACTGTGGATGCCCACGCGGTGAACCACGGGTTTCTGGAGTACACCCAGATCATCAAGGTGCTCGACGGAGAGGCGCCCGTGATCGCCGGATGCCCGACGGCTGCACTGGATTTTTGCGATATTACCGACAACAACCCGCAATTCTGGAACGCCTCGTTCTGGTGGGACGCCGCAACCGGCAAACACGATCTGTGCGAAAGACCGGTTGACCTCCCCGTTATGGCTTTCGATTCCTGCACCGGAACCAACCTGAAAGCGCGTTACTTGTTGTTGCTTGACCTGGACAACAACGGGTCGATGGAAACCGTAGTGTCGAGTACCAACCCCCCGGCGCCCGGAACCATCGCTGCCGGCAACGCCCAGAACCCGAATTACACAGGCGGGAATGTGCAGGTATTCGACCACCGTCCGGTGGCTGCCAACCTCAAATACCGCTTTGCGGTAGAAACGGGAACGGACCCCGCTACGGGACAGTTTGTCGCTGCCGCTCGCTGGAACACCGAGCTGACGCCCGGTCAGTTTGTGCAGCCTGAGTTGCCCGCCGGCAAACACAAAATCAAGTGGTTTATTGAAGACGGCTGCGGAAATACGGCCTCCTGCGAATACATGTTTGTCATCCGGGACTGTAAGGCGCCCACCGTGGTGTGCATCAACGGCCTGAGCACAAACCTCATGCAGACCGGCATGGTTGTCCTGGCCGATACCTCGTTTATTCACTACCTCGCAGACAACTGCACGCCCGTAGCCCAAATCCGTACCGGCATCCGCAAGGCAGGAACGGGAACAGGATTTCCACAAAATAGCCATTCCGTGACTTTTGATTGCACCGAATTGGGCAAACAGGAGGTGGAGGTGTGGGCCATTGACGTGGACGGAAACGCCGACTTCTGCAAGACCTTCGTAGATGTTCAGGATAACATGGGGGTTTGCAAACCCTCGAGCAAATTCGGCGGACATATCGCCGGCCAGAACCTGAAACCACTGCCCGGCATGCCTGTTTATTTGAAAAAAGCAGGCAAAACAACGGAAATGGCACTGGCCGACGCCCAGGGGAATTACCAGTTCGACCCCCAGGCGGCCGGGTGCGACTACACCGTGGCGCCTCATTTCGACACCCTGCCCCTGGCCGGGGTGAACACGCTCGACGTGTTGCTGACCGCCCTGCACCAGTCCAAATTCCTGTCCATCAGCAATCCGTATGCCTTGCTGGCTGCCGATGCCGACGGGAACGGGCTGGTCAACCAGGCCGACGCAACCGTGCTCATCCAACTGCTGTTGGGCGACGTGCAATCGTTCCCGGGCTTGCCCTCCTGGCAGTTTGTCGATCAGACGTACACTTTTGCGGATCCCGCAAACCCCTTCCCGGCCGGATTGCCGGCTTTGGAAACGTTCTGCCTGATGCCGGACGCTTCGCCTGTTTTTTCCTTCATCGGCATCAAAACAGGGGATGTCAATGCATCAGCCCAAACCCAACTCACCCAAACGGGGGGGCTAGACCGGCAGGAATACGTCAACTATTCGGTTGCTCAAACCCGTATATCGGCCGGACAGTCCATTCGGGTGCCCGTATTTGCACCCCAAATGGACAACCTCGCGGCCCTGCAGCTGGCGTTGGGCTTCGACCCCGAGGCGCTGGCGCTGCGTCAGGTAGAACCGGCACTCCTGCCGGTGGACTGGATCCGGGCCAACACAGAAAAACACCGCATCTCGGCCAGCTGGCATTCGGTCGACGTATTCGGGCGGACGCCCGATAAAAATGCCGGAAGGGAATTGTTTGTCCTGAATTTCACAGCGTTGAAAAACGGTTTGCTGAGTGATTATTTGTTCCTGGACAGCGAAAGGATCGCTTCCGAAGTGTATGATGTAAACCTGCATACCATACCTGCCGGCCTGGCTTTCGAGCGCCGGGCAGCCCGCCGCGCATCGTTCGGGATCGACCAAATCCGGCCCAACCCGGCATCCGACCGCGTACAGGTCACCTGCTATGCACCCGAACCCTGCGAGGTGCGTTTCCGCTGGGTGGATGCCAAAGGTCAGGTGCAGGGAACGGAAAACAGAAGCCTGACCGAAGGCGATCAAGTTCTTTCGTTCGACCTGCCGGCAACGTCCCCGGGAATGCTTTTCCTGCATGCCGACGGCGCCCATGGAAATGCTGTAATGCAGGTGGTCAGGGAATAAGCGCACTGGATATTTATTTTTGCCGCGAATTAGCGCGAATTCGCGCTAATTCGCGGCAAAAAATAAAGACGCGGTTTTCCGCTTTACCTTTGCCGCGCATCAAATGCCTGCATCGAATGACCGATCTCGACATTGCCCGTTCTGTTTCCCCGTTGCCCATTGCCGAGATTGCCGCCCTTCGCGGCATTCCTGCCGATGTGCTTGAGCCGTATGGCCGTTTCAAGGCCAAACTTCCGCACAGTCTGCTGCCGGCGCCCGGCCAGCCGCTGGGCAAGCTCATCCTGGTGTCGGCCATTTCGCCCACTCCGGCGGGTGAGGGCAAAACCACCGTCACCATCGGTCTCACCGATGCGCTCAACCGGATCGGAAAAAAGGCCGGCGCTGCCTTGCGCGAGCCCTCGCTGGGCCCCGTGTTCGGCATCAAAGGCGGCGCGACCGGCGGCGGATACGCACAGGTCATCCCGATGGAGGACATCAACCTGCACTTTACGGGCGACATCACGGCGGTGGAGCGCGCGCACAACCTGCTGGCGGCCCTCATCGACAACCGGCTGCATTTTCCGGAGCCTGGGCCGGTCATCGACCCCCGGACGGTGCTGTGGAAGCGCGTGATGGACCTCAGCGACCGCAGCCTGCGCCGGGTGACCATCGGTCTGGGCGGCCCCGGGAACGGCGTACCCCGCGAGACCGGCTTCGACATCGCCGTGGCTTCGGAGGTGATGGCTATTTTGTGTCTGACCCAGAGCATCCCCGAGCTCAAGGAACGCCTCGGCCGCATCCTCATCGGCTTCGGACCCGGCGGCAAAACACCCGTGTATGCCAGCGACCTGCAGGCTGCCGGCGCCATGGCGGCGCTCCTCAAGGATGCCCTTCAGCCCAACCTGGTGCAGACGCTCGAGCGCAACCCGGCCATCCTGCACGGCGGTCCGTTTGCGAACATCGCCCAGGGAACGAACAGCATCCTCGCCACCCGCATGGCGCTCGGCATGAACGATTACGTAGTGACGGAGGCGGGTTTTGGCTTCGACCTAGGCGGGGAAAAATTTATCGACATCAAGTGCCGGGAGGCGGGCTTTTTCCCGCATGCGGTGGTGCTGGTCGCCACGACGCGCGCCTTGAAGTACCACGGCGGCGTCAAGCTGCCCGAACTCAAGACGGAAAACCTCGATGCGCTGCGTGCCGGGTTTGTCAACCTGGCCCGGCACGTGGCCAACGTCCGCCAATTCGGCATCGCGCCGTTTGTAGCCATCAACCGGTTCTCGGGGGATACGGAGGCGGAGCTGACCCTGCTGCAATCCTTGTGCGGCGAACTGGACACCCCGGCTTTTGTGTGTGAGGTATGGGCCAGGGGCGGCGCGGGCGCCGAGCATCTGGCCGAGGCGGTGGCTCAGGCGGCAGACGCGTCGGACGCGCAACCCCGATTTCTCTACGAGCGCGAATGGTCGATAGAAAAAAAGATCGAGACGCTCGCCACCCAGTACTACGGCGCCGGGGAGGTGGATTACAGCCCGGCGGCGCGTACGGCCCTCAAGCGCATCAAAGACCTTGGCCTGGAGCACCTGCTGGTGTGCATGGCCAAAACCCAGAAGTCCATTTCCGACAACCCGCGCCTGCTTGGCGCCCCCAGCGGCTACACGTTTACGGTGAACGACATCGAAATTGCTGCAGGCGCCGGATTTGTGGTTCCCATCGCCGGGGAAATGCTGCGCATGCCCGGGTTGCCGGTGCATCCGGCTGCCGAGGGCATGGACCTGGACGCGGAAGGCAGGATCACGGGTTTGTTTTAAAAAAAGCTTTCGGCCGTCGGTCGTCGGCTATCGGATCACGGGTTGTCGGTCGTCGGCCGTCGGCTATCGGATCACGGGTTTGTTTTAAAAAAAACGGTCTACTGCTGCGCACCAGCCTGCGGGCCCTATGCCTGGAATGCGCTCCAGCCCCGGGATGTCCAGCGCTGCCCATGAGCCGTCGAAACGCTGCACCAGAAACCGCCTGTCGACGGCTTCCAGCATGGCGGCGTCATTTGGGCTGTCGCCGATGGCTATGGTGCGCAGTTCCGTTTCGTTGTGCTTTTGGAAAAGCCCTGTGAGCCACCGCACGGCGCGGCCCTTGTCGGTTTGTGCAGAGAGCGCGGTGTAAAAACGTCCGCCGCGGCTGAGGGTGAACCCGTGCGGTTGAAGGTGCACCGTTATTTCGGCAGCCCGTTCCGGGGAGAGCGGCGTAAGGATGGTTTCGGTAAACATCCGGTTACGGGCGTGGTCCAGATCCTCGTCGGAAAGACCGGTGCGGGTGGCAATTTCAATCTCCGACGACAAAGCATAGCCGCTGATGTCGGGTATTTTTTGCAGCACCTGGCGCAGGGCCTGCACGTCGGCATGGGCCAGCACTACCAGATCGAAGCCGGCTACCGAAAGGCTGGCCTGAATGGCGCCGGCGGGAAAGTAATGATGCGGGATGGCAACGGCGCTCCCGTTTTCAATGATACAGGGTTGTTGAATACCCAGTTCTTTTTGCAGCTTAATTTGTTCATGCAGTGTTTTGGAGGAGCAAAATACGACCGGTATACCCTTGTTTTTTAGCTTATCCAACGCCGGGAGGGCGCTCTCCGGTGAATAGGTATGGTGATCGAGCAGGGTGCCGTCCAGATCGGTATAAACGATGGTTTTCATTGGGTCGGCGTCATGTTTCCGTGTTGCTCCCAGTCCATGTTTTTGGCCGCCGCTTCAAAGTTGGTGTTCAACAGCGCAGGATAGCAGTGGGGTTGCCTGGGGCTTTCGCCCTTGGCGATCACCTTGTTACTCACGAGTTCTTTTTGGATTGATTTTTTTAGTTTGTCAGGACATAGCGGCGAATGGAAGAGCACCGCCAGCGAGTATTCGATCATTTCCTTGATGTGCGCTTCGCCTTTTTCTGCGTCGTGGAGATGCGGGTTTCGGGACTGCATCTGGTACACGTCCACACCGGCTTTCATGACCTCCGGAAAGGGACTGGGTAGCACGCCGCCGAATTTTTCCATCAGACTGATAAACTGGTAGGTTTCGATGGAAAATCCGGCAGAATAGTCGAGTCGAAGGGCCAAATTCATAGACAGTGCGTGTTCGCCGGCATTTCCGGTGCGCAACGCGTCGGTTTCGAATCCGGTATATTGGCTGATGAACTGGTTGAGATACCGGTTGGTAATGCGCGATACCCTTCCCCATTTGGCAAAAAACAAGTCGGTGTCCACAATTTTGGGCTTGCTATGCCATTGAATACGCACCATGGAATAGGGAGACAGACTCTGTCCCAGCCCTGCGGAAAACAACCGGACGTATTCGAATACCGCACCCGGGAAGTAGTTGTCGGCGTCGACAAACCCGATAAAATCTTTCCCCAGCAGTTTGGCCAGGAGGATTCCGGCGAGCATGCCTTCCGCTTTGCCGTTGCGTACCAGTCCTTGTTCGTCGAGTATATGCGGGTAGCCACCGTCGGCGAACAACCTGGCCAGCAGTGGGTCGCGTTGGTGCATGATGACGTATTGTTTTTTGGCAAACCGACAATAAAGGTCGACCATGCGGGTTTCCATGACAAATCGGTCGATCGGATCCCGCGTACTGTTGGATACGATCAGCGGCAAACAATCGTGTGGTATGCCGCTCAGTACACCTTCCAGCAGTCGCAGGCGCTCGTCCTTTACCGGAATAACGATCACCATCCGGCTTTCGATCTCGTGAAGCCGCTCACGCGGTATTTGCTGGATAATGTGAAAAGGGCTGGAAAACGCATCGTCCAGTGCAAACCCCCCGTCCAGTTCATACACCTTTTGAATATTGTGGAACACGTTGGCGCCGAACCGTTCGGCGGTGCTGGGAATTTCAATGCGCATGATGTCCCAATTTCAATGAGAAGGAGAGGTGAACTGTCGGAATGGCCATAGGGGGGTAACGGCATTTCGGGGGAAGGGTTCACTGAAGACTTTTTTCTTTCGGTGTGCCCTCGCGTATGCTCAGCGCCTCCGCTTGCTGATCCGGTTCCCCGAAATGGCGCGTTGCCGTGCGCACTTGAACCGGGATATTTCCGGGTTTCGTTTGGCCAAATGCTTTTGGCTTACCCCCGAATGCACCCTTTCCCGCCAACGGCGGAAACTGCCCGGCTTCAGCTCGCGGCGCATGAGGGCAACCACTTCCGCCTCGGATAGCCCGAACTGGGCATGGATGGCCTCGAAGGGGGTGCGGTCTTCCCAGGCCATCTCAATGATGCGGTCGATGTCGGCGGGTGTGCGCAAGGTTTATGCGGAATAGTCGACAGGGCCTGTCTGCGCCAGGGCCGCCTGCACGGTTGTTTTATCTTCCGGGTAGGTGACCCCGTACCAGGTGCTGTCGGAGTACAGGACTTTGAGTTTGATCTTGCCCTGGGCGATCAGGGTATTCACCACGCTGGGGATGTAAAACTCCGCCCTGGGGTTGTTTTTATTGGCCTCCACGAAGGCGCGGAACTGGGCGTCGATCTCGTTCATCACACTGTGGTGCATGCCCCACAGGTTCATGGAAACGGGGGTGCTGTCGGGCAGCACGTGTTTTTCGCCGGCGGCGTCTACGTAGGCGATGCCTTCCGGGAAACGCTCGATCCGGGTGCGCTCGGTCACGTCGGCCAGGTACCCGTGTTCATCTACAGCACAGACGCCGCGCGATACGGCGCCGTTTTCGGACAAGGTGTTGGCGAGCCGGTAAGCCACCATCCCGTATTCGTCGGGGCGGCAACCGGTGCTGAGGAACGCTGCCAGGGTTCTGAACGCGTCGGCGCCGTAAAAGTCGTCGGCGTTGATGGTCGCAAAGGGGGTGTCTATGGCCATTTTGGCGGCCAATACGGCGTGGCCGGTGCCCCAGGGTTTTTCGCGGTGGGGCGGGGCCGGCAGCCAGTCGAGCGCTGTGTCGGTCTCCTGAAAGGCGTACACGACGTCTGCGTGCTTTTCTATTTTCCGGCCGACTTTTTCCCGAAATGCCTCCTCGATGTCTTTTCGGATGACGATCACGATCTTGCCGAAGCCGGCCTGCAGGGCGTCGTGCACCGAATATTCCATGATGGCCTCGCCGCGGGGCCCCATGCCGTCTACCTGTTTGAGGCCGCCGTAGCGGCTGCCGATGCCGGCGGCGAGAATGAGTAAGCTGGGTTTCATGAGCAGAAGGTTTACATTTGCGGGATTAGACAGAGCAAAAGTATGCAGCTTACGCCATTCGATTGGGCATTGATCGTCCTTTATTTCGCGCTTTCCCTGTGGATCGGCCTTCGGGGCAGCCGCAAGAGCGGCTCCAGTGCCGGCGAGTTCTTCCTTTCGGGTCGCAGCATGCCCTGGTGGCTGCTTGGGGTGTCGATGGTGGCCACCACCTTTTCGTGCGACACGCCCAATCTGGTGACCGACATCGTGCGCCAGAACGGCGTTGCCGGCAACTGGGCCTGGTGGGCGTTTTTGCTGACGGGCATGCTCACGGTTTTCGTGTACGCCCGGCTGTGGCGCCGCTCGGGGGTGCTCACCGACCTGGAGTTTTACGAGCTGCGGTATTCGGGTCCGGAGGCGCGGTTTCTGCGCGTGTTTCGCGCCTTGTACCTCGGCGTTTTTTTCAACGTCATGATCATGGCCACGGTGTCGCTGGCGGCCATCAAGATCGGGCAGGTGCTGTTCAACGTTTCGCCGCTGACCACGCTGTTGTTGTCGGCGGTCGTTACGGTGGCGTATTCCGCTGTCGGCGGCTTTCGCAGCGTGCTGCTCACCGATTTTTTCCAGTTTTTCATCGCCATGATTGGTTCGGTGGGCGCGGCTGTGGTGGTGTTGCGGCTGCCCGAGGTGGGCGGGCTGAGCGGCTTGTTTCAGCACCCGAATGTGTCGGGCAAGCTCGCCCTTTTGCCCGATTTTTCCGACACCCGCACGCTGGTGCCGCTGCTCATTGTGCCGCTGGCGGTGCAGTGGTGGTCGGTGTGGTACCCCGGCGCCGAGCCGGGCGGCGGCGGTTACGTGGCCCAGCGCATGCTGGCGGCCAAAAATGAGGAACACGCCGTCGGCGCCGTGCTGTTTTTCAACGTCGCCCACTACGCCCTGCGGCCCTGGCCCTGGATCCTGGTGGGACTGGCCTCGCTCATCGTTTTTCCGACGCTGGCCGACCTGAAGGGGGCTTTCCCCCACATTGCCGACGACAAACTGGGGCACGACCTGGGCTATCCGGCCATGCTGCACTACATGCCTGCCGGGTTGGCCGGACTGGTGGTGGCGTCCCTGGCGGCGGCGTATATGAGCACCCTGGCTACCCACCTCAACTGGGGCGCCTCGTACATCGTCAACGATTTTTACCGGCGCGTGGTGGCGCCCGAAGCCGACGACAAAAAGCTGGTGCTGGTGGGGCGCCTGTCCACCGTGCTGCTCATGGCGCTGGCGGCCGGGGTGGCGCTGCTGCTGTCGAGCGCGCTGGACTCCTTCAACATCCTGCTGCAAATTGGCGCCGGAACGGGCCTGCTGTTCATCCTGCGCTGGTTCTGGTGGCGCATCAACGCCTGGTCGGAGCTGTCGGCCATGGCCATCTCTTTTGTGCTGGCGGTGTATTTCCGGTTGATACACCCGCACACCGGACTGCCCGCCCTGGCCGACTGGCAGCAGCTGTTGCTGGGCGTGTCCGTCACCACGGCCGTCTGGGTGCTGGTGACCCTGCTGACCCGGCCCACCGAGCACGAGACCCTGGTGTCGTTTTTTAAACATATTCGTCCGGAAACCGCCGGCTGGCGTCCGGTGATTGAAAAAGGGTTGCGGGAGGGGGTGCTTTCGTCAGAAGAAGCGAAGGGAGGAGGACGTTTGCCCCTGCAAATTGCGGGCATGGCGTTGGGCTGTCTGACGGTGTATGCGACCCTTTTTGCCACCGGATACGCGTTGTACGGCAATTGGGCGGCCTTTGGGGTGGCGCTGGTGGTGACGGTTGGGGGAGCGGTTGGGTTGCGGCGATTGTGGGGTGCTGCTTAGTGTTTGGATTTTTCTGTTTGCGTGCCATCGCTCGAAAGCGGAAAGTTATACCGCCATAGCGAGGATTATACCCAAACCAACTCAACAACCTGCTCCACACCATCACCCAGGCTCAACGCGACCGGACAAGTCCGCGCAGCCGTTTCCAAAACCCTTTTTTCGATGTCGGAGAAATCGCCGGGCGGCATCAGCAGCCGAATTTCGACCCTGGCGATGCGCCGGGGGTCGGAGGCCATCACTTTGGTGACCTCGGCGGTGGCGCCACTGATGTCCACATTGCGGCTGCGGGCGCTGATGCCCATGACGGTGAGCATGCAGGTGGCCAGCGAGGTGGCGCACAGGTCGGTGGGGGAGAAAGCTTCGCCCCTGCCCTGGTTGTCGGTGGGCGCGTCGGTCACAAAGGATTGTCCCGATTTGAGGTGGGTGGCGCGGGTGCGCAGGTCGCCGAGGTATTCTACTTTGCTGGTCATGGCCAAAAGCGGGAAATGGTTCGGCCAAAGATAATCAGCAGAACCAACATATCGGGCGGGCTTTCCTTTCGACGGAAGCAAATACGGGGCTACACGGCAAAACTTTCGCCGCAGCCACAGGTACGGGCAGCGTTGGGGTTGTTGAAGTAGAATCCCTTGCCGTTGAGGCCGCCGGAAAACTCCAGCGTGGTGCTAAACAGGTAAAGGAAACTCTTCAGGTCGGTCACCACTTTGACGCCGTTGTCTTCAAATACCTGATCGTTGGGTTTCGACTCGTTGTCGAAATCCATTTTGTAGGACAAACCGGAACAACCGCCGGAAACGACGCTCACCCGCACGAAGTAGTCGTCGGCGATGTGCCCCGACTCCCGTATTTCCCGGATTTTTTCTTTTGCGCTTTCCGCTACGTAGATCATGCTGTGGTTACGCCGCTTTCTTCGGTCACGGCCAGGCCGTTTTTGACTTTGTAATCCTGAATGGCGGCTTTGATGGCGTCTTCGGCGAGCACGGAGCAGTGGATTTTCACCGGCGGCAGCGCCAGTTCTTCTACGATGTCCATGTTGTCGATGGTCATGGCCTCGTCGAGGGATTTGCCCTTGAGCCATTCGGTCGCCAGCGAGGAGGAGGCGATGGCCGAGCCGCACCCGAAGGTTTTAAACTTGGCGTCGCGGATCATGCCGGTTTCGTCGTCTACCTCTATTTGCAGGCGCATAACGTCGCCGCATTCGGGGGCGCCGACCAGGCCGGTGCCCACGTTTTTGGAATCTTTATTGAGGGTACCCACGTTGCGCGGGTTCTTGAAGTGTTCGAGCACTTTTTCGCTATATGCCATGGTTGAGTTGGTTTTAATGTTCTGTCCATTCAATTTTGGTGAGATCCACGCCGTCTTTGTACATTTCCCAGATGGGACTCAGTTCGCGCATGTGGTTGACGCCCTGGGTAATGGCTTCGATGGTGAAGTCAATGTCCGCTTCGGTGGTGAAACGGCCGAGGGAAAAGCGGAGGGAGGAGTGCGCCAGATCGTCGCCGAGACCCATGGCCACCAACACGTAGGAGGGTTCGAGGGAGGCTGAGGTGCAGGCCGATCCGGAGGACAGGGCGATGTTTTGGTTAAAAGTCATCATGAGTCCTTCGCCCTCCACATGTTTGAAAGAGATGTTGGCCACATGCGGCATGCGGTGTTCGGCGTTGCCGTTCAACTTGGTTTCTTCCAGTTGGAGGAGGCCGTTTTCGAGTTTATCGCGCAGGCGGCTGAGGCGTTCGGCGTCCTGGTGCATTTCGGCTTTGGCGATTTCGGCTGCTTTCCCGAATCCGACGATGCCGGGCACGTTGAGCGTTCCGGAGCGCATGCCGCGCTCGTGGCCTCCGCCGTCCATCTGGGCGGTAACTTTCACGCGCGGGTTTTTGCGGCTTACGTACAGGGCGCCCACGCCTTTGGGACCGTACATTTTGTGGGCGGTAAACGACATGAGGTGTACGCCGGTCTCGCGCGCGTTGGTCGGGATTTTACCGACCGCCTGCGTGGCGTCGGAGTGAAACAGCACGCCGTGTTTTTCGCAGATCGTTGCGATTTCGCGCATGGGCTGGATGACGCCGGTTTCGTTGTTGGCCCACATCAGGGACACCACGATCGTGGTGGGTTTGATGGCGGCTTCCAGGTCGGCGAGGTTTACGCGACCATCTTCCTGCACCTTGAGCCAGGTGACTTCGGCGCCTTGCTTTTCGAGGTGCTTGCAGGTGTCGATGATGGCTTTGTGCTCGGTTTCGGCGGTGATGATGTGGTTGCCTTTTTTGGCGTACATCTCGAATACGCCTTTGAGGGCCAGGTTGTTGCTTTCGGTGGCGCCGGAGGTGAAGATGATCTCTTTTTCATCTGCGCCGATCAGGGCAGCGATCTGTTCGCGGGCGTAATCAACCGCGTCTTCTGCCTCCCAGCCATACGGGTGGCTTCGGCTGGCGGCATTGCCGTGTTTTTCGAAGAAATAAGGCACCATTGCTTCCACCACGCGTGGGTCGCAAGGGGTGGTGGAATTATTGTCGAGGTAAATCATGTGGCGCTTTTCCATATCGTTGTATTGTTTGCCGTTTGTATTTAGATTGAATCTAAGCGGGCAAAGAGTTTGCAAAGATAACATTGTCTCTAAAAAAAGGTTTTTAGGCTCGTTGAAAAAAAATGCAGTATTGCAATGTCACCCTCCTCCTTACATTTGCCTTATGGACACAGGTGCTTTTTTCGATGCATTTCCGCCGGTTGGCAAAGCTGAATGGCTGGCTGCGGTGGAAAAAAGTTTGAAAGGAAAAACAACGCTCGACGCGCTCGTCTGGCAGGCGGAAGGCGGCCTGGCGGTGAGTCCGTGGGTGCACGCCGACGACTTCGCAGTGGCGCCGGCGCCCATGACGGAAGCACCGCTGGACTGGGAAATTTCCGAAACGGTTGTCGTAGAGGACGATCTGCCCGCCGCCCATGCGCTGGTGCACGACGCTTTGCGTTTTGGCGCGGAGGGGCTGGCGTTGTTGTTTGCGCCCGCCATTAACGTCGACCGCCTTGCCCGGGTACTGGAGGGTGTGCACCTGGATTTTGTGGGGTTGCACCTGCATGATGCTTCTCCGGCGCCCCTGCCGGCTGCTGCAGCCCTGGACCTATTGGGCCGGGTCGCTGCCCAAAGCGGGCTGGAAACGCAACAGCTTCGGGGAACCGTGGCTTTCCTGCCTTATATGACATCGGGTATGGTGGACTGGCGATACGCCGCAGACCTGGTCGACATGGCGTCTGCCCGCTTCCCCGGCTTTCGGGTACTAGGTGCGCGTGGTAACGACCGGGATGAGGATGGGGTCGTGCAGGAGCTGGCTGACCTGCTGCGCATCGGCAACGATTACCTGACGCAGCTAAACGAACGCGGAATCTCGCCGGCACAAACCGCAGGGCAGATACACTTCACCCTGGCCATTGGCGACCGGTATTTCCTCGAAATGGCCAAACTCCGCGCTTTCCGCCAACTGTGGCTGAACGTGCAAAACGCCTGGGAGGCGCCGCTGCAGTACCCGTACATTTCGGTGGTTTTTAAGCCGAATACGTACACCGACGACCTGTACACCAATATGATACGCGCCACCACCATGGCGATGTCGGCCGTTCTGGGCGGCGCCGATCGCCTGACGGTGTTGCCTTACGATTTCGGCCGCGAGAATCCGGCCGGGTACCCGCCGGCCTTCGGACGCCGCATCGCCCGAAACGTGCAGCACCTGCTGAAAATGGAAGGCCATCTGACGGAAGCCCTGGATCCGATGGCGGGTAGTTATTACCTGGAGCAACTGACAAATGCGATCGCCAAACAAGCCTGGGAACGGTTTAAGCATCCGGAAGAATAAAAATTTGCTACAACGCTGGCTTAAGGCAATATTCCGCATTAGGGAGATCCTTCGCCCTACGGGCTCAGGATGACAAGTCGTAATTAAAAAAGGGGTGGGGAAAAGCTTGGTACCTCAAGCTTAAGGCAAAAAACAGGAGACAGAAATGAATATACCGTTATAGGATATTTGTCAAATTGGTATCCTCCCGGAGCGTAGCCATCGTGTAACCAAGAGCCCTTTTATTCCGCATTCCGCAATCCGCATTCCGCATTCGAATCATCTGCTCTGAAAAAAACGCAAGAGGGCCAACGTATAGTCTTCCTGCACATGAATGCTCAGCCAGTCGGCGCCGGCCTGGCGGAAGCGGGTGGCCATGGATTGGCGCCATTCGTCGAACCGGCGGGTGTACCTGACCCGAAAGTCGGGATTGGTGGTGTCTATCAACTGGGTTGAGCCGGTTTCCGGATCGCGAATGGGCAGCAGGCCGACGTCGGGCAGGGTTCGTTCGGCCGTGTCCCAGGTATGCAGGCCTATGGTGTCGTGTCGGCGGGCGAGGGTCCGAAGGGGTTTTTCAAAATCCGGCGCCTGGAAGTCGGACAGAATAAAACAGATACTTTTATTTTTCAGCGTGTTGTTGACAAATGAAAGGGCTGCCGTCAGGTCGGTGCTTTTGCCTGTCGGTTCGGCGTGCAGCAGTTCACGGAGCACCCGCATAGCCTGGGTGCGGCCTTTTTTGGGCGGAATGTACAGTTGAATGTTGTCGGCAAACAGCAGCAACCCCACCTGGTCGTTGTTTCCGATGGCAGAAAAGGCAAGGATGGCGCACAGTTCGGCGAGTTGATCCCGCCGGATCTGGTTTCGGGTGCCGAAAAAGGAGGAGCTGCTGACGTCTACCAGGAGCATCACCGTCAACTCGCGTTCTTCCTCATACAACTTGATGTGCGGCTCTCCGGTGCGCGCGGTCACGTTCCAGTCGATGGCCCGCACATCGTCGCCGGGCACGTAGGGGCGCACTTCGCTGAAGGACATGCCCCGTCCTTTGAACGCACTGTGGTAGCCACCGCTGAAAAGTCCCTGTGTGCGGCGTCTGGACTGCAGGGCGATCCGGCGAACGCGTTTGAGGAGGGTTAGGGTATCCATGGGCAAGTGTTTGGTGGTTGGAGGGCGCGTGCAGGGCCCATTCCAACGCTTTTTTATCGGTTGCAGGGCCATACCCATTCGGACAGCGGGTATGTTTTTTCGCGGTAGGAGAAATGCCACCATTCGGTTCGGATGCCCTGAAACCCGACGGCCTCCATCGCCAGCCGCAGTTTTTTTCGGTTGGCCAGCACAGGCGCCGGCAGGCGGTTGTTGTCGGTGTGGGCTTCAGGGCCAAAAAAGTCGTAGGGGGTGCCCATATCGAGTTCTTTGCCGGTTTTCAGGTCCACCAGGGTCAGGTCCACCGCTGCGCCACGCGAGTGCATGGACCCTTTGGCGGGCGGCGTCACGTAGTCGGGATTCGGCACCTTGTCCCACAATCGTTGTTGGTATGGTGCCGGGCGGTAGCAATCGAACATTTTCAGGCCAAGGCCCTCTTTTTCCAAAGTCGTTTGGGCCCGCGCGATGGCCCGGGCCGCCTCCGGCCTCAGGTAGCACCGGCCGCAGTCGTATATTTTGGATTTCGTGAAGTTGTCGGTGGTTGCGTAGCGGATGTCGATTCGTACGGTTGGGGCTATGGTAATCAATTCCGTGAACGCATCCTGCGGCCCGGCCACCCGACGTACCGGTTGCACGGGAGCGGGCGCTGCGGTTGCGTCGTCTTTTACGGTAGCGGGTTGTTCTTCTGCGACGTCGATACGTGGATTATCTTCCTTTTTTGTGTCCAGCTCGACTGGTTCATCGGATTGTATGCTAAACATGACCGTATCGGCCACACTGTTCACCGGTTTATCCACTTTGGAAGGCGGGAAGGTACAGGTAGCTGATAACAAGGAAGCCATGAGCGCTGCCCATGCAAGGGCGCTCACCAGATGTGCAGGTACGCTTGATGAATATGCTTGAACGTCGGATTTTTTTTGACCTTTCACCATGGCATAAAGATAAGATTTTCGTGCTGTTGGGTCTCCGGACTTTCGTCCGGGCCGTCCCCGGACTTTCGTCCGGGGTTATTCAAGTTTGACCGCTACGCGGTCGTTTGTTGGTGTTGAAGGTTAACGCTTGCATTGTGTTCACGCGTGTGCAAGATAAGAGGGGTAATGTAGAATGGATACTGATCATGGTTGGGGTGGGCGCATGATGTTGGTCAGCCGGCCCTGCTTCTGTGGGATTTGTTTCCCGCTAAAAATCAATGTGGGGGCTTATCTTTGTGCTGCATGCCCCTTCATCCGTACCTTCAAGACAAGTTGCTGTTTCGGCCTTCGCGATTGCCCGAAGGTTACCGCTTCCGGTTTGATGCGCCTTTTGAAGAGCACTTCATAGACACACCCGATCAGGTGCGGTTGAACGCGTTGTTCTTCCCTGCGCGCCGCCGGCAGAGCAAGGGGGTGGTGCTGTATTTTCACGGAAACCGGGGGCATTTGCAACGGTGGGGCGCCGAGCATGTGCGATTCAACGAGCAGGGGTACGATTTTTTTGCGGCCGATTACCGCGGCTACGGCAAAAGTTCGGGCGTACCGTCGGCGAGTCACTTGTATACCGACGCGCTGTTGGTACTCGAACACTTGTTGCACGGGTATGCACCACAGCAGATCGTGCTTTATGGTCGGTCGTTAGGCTCTGCCGCAGCAACGCGGCTGGCTGCGGAGGGGCATGCTCGGACGCTGGTACTGGAAACGCCGTTTGACAACATCCGGAACCTGTTCCGGTCTTACTTGCCCATTCGCCGGCTGCTCATCGAACCCGCTTTTGAGTTCCCCAACGACGAACACCTGCGTCGCACCCAAATGCCGGTGCTCATCTTTCACGGTACCCGCGACCGTGTGGTACCCTACCACAGCGCGGCAAGACTGAAACCGCTCCTGAAACCGGGAGACCGGTTTGTGACCATAGAAGGAGGCGCACACCACAACCTGGGCGCCTTCCAGCATTTTCAGGAACAATTATCGGATTGGTTAAAATAAAAACTCGTCCTACGAGTATAGTCGTAGGACGAGTATAAAATTCTGCCCCTCATGTTTTCTCCCGACCAACAGCGAGACTTGTACGACCGCTCCAAACACTTGCTCTATAACCCGGCCGCCGCCGACCCGGCCGAACGGGCGTATGATCTGCGCCGCGTTCTCCGTTACCACGAGTGGCGTTATTACGTGATAAACGACCCGGTGATCAGCGATTTCGAGTACGATCAACTCTACAAGCAACTCGAAGCGCTGGAGCTGGCCCATCCGGAAGTCGTGGAGCCCGACAGCCCCACCCAGCGGGTGTCGCCCGACCTGACGGAAGAGTCGGCTCCGGTGACCCACCTGACGCCCATGCTGTCGCTCGACAACTCTTACGACGCCGACGACCTGCGCGACTTCGACACGTCGGTGCGCAAGCT
Source organism: Saprospiraceae bacterium (assembly GCA_041736625.1). Classification (GTDB taxonomy): domain Bacteria; phylum Bacteroidota; class Bacteroidia; order Chitinophagales; family Saprospiraceae; genus M3007. The sequence continues at coordinate 48,712 of JBGSTG010000014.1, forward strand.
CTGCGCCTTGCCGCCCGAAGCACCGGTGGTCTACGCGGTAGAGCCCAAGTTCGACGGCGGCACCATCGCCCTGGTGTACAGCAACGACCTGCTGGAGCGGGCCGCTACCCGAGGCAACGGCGAGGCGGGCGACGAGATCACGCCCAACATGCGCACCCTGCGCACCATTCCGTTGCAGGCCGCGTTTTCCAGCCACGGCATCCAGCGGGCGGAGCTGCGCGGGGAGGCGCTCATTCGCAAGGACGTGTTCGAGCAGATCAACCGCAGGCGCCAGGAGCAGGGCGAGCCCCTGTTCGCCAACCCGCGCAATGCCGCCACCGGGGGCCTGCGCATGAAAGACCCGCGAGAGGCCGCCGAACGCGGACTCGAAGCCTTTGTCTATCAGCTTGGTTACGCCGTGGACAGCGCCGGAAACGACCAGCTGCCCCGCCTCAACAGCCACCACCAGGCCATAGACCTGCTCCAGTCCCTCGGGTTTAAAACACCCCTTAGCACACCCGTCAACGGCGACTTGCCGGAACGCCGACTCTGCCCCGGCATCGAGGAGGTAATCGCCTTCTGCCAGGCATGGCAGGACGCGCGCGACCGGTACCCATACGAGATCGACGGCATGGTGATCAAGGTGGATGACCGCGACCTGCAGGAGCGCTGCGGCTTCACCTCCCACCACCCGCGCTGGGCCATCGCGTTCAAATTCAAAGCCCGACAAGCCACCACCCGCGTGCGCGACGTGGAGTTCCAGGTGGGCAAAACCGGCGCCGTGACGCCCGTGGCCAAGCTCGAACCCGTTCCCCTGGCCGGCGTGACCGTGCAAAATGTGAGCCTGCACAACGAAGACTTCATCCGGAGCAAAGACATCCGCATCGGCGATCAGGTGCTGGTGGAGCGCGCGGGCGATGTGATTCCCTACATCGTCAAATCCCTGCCGGAGCTGCGCGACGGCACCGAGCGCGAAGTGATTTACCCCAAAAACTGCCCGGTTTGCAACAGTGTGCTCATAAAACCCGAGGGTGAAGCCATCTGGCGCTGCGAAAACGCCGCCTGCGAAGCCCAGGTGCTCCAACGCATGGTCTTTCATACCTCCAAACACGCCATGGACATCGAGGGCATGGGCGAAAGCACCATCCAGCGATTCTATAAGCTGGGCTGGCTGACGTCCATCGCCGACATCTACCGCCTCGATTACGCACAGATCGCCCAACTCGACGGGTTCGGCGAAAAATCGGCCGCCAACCTCCAGGCTGCCATTGAAAAGGCCAAAAAGAACCCCATCTACCGGCTCCTGCACAGCCTGAGCGTGCACCACCTGGGCCAGAAATCGTCCAGGCTGCTGGCGGCCGAGGTAGCGCACGTGCTCGACCTCAAAGACTGGCCCCTGGAGCGATACGAAGACATCAAGGAAGTTGGCCCGGTACTGGCGCGCAACGTGCACCACTTTTTTCAAAACGAGCACAACGTGACATTGCTGCAAACGATGGAGACCCTCGGCGTCAACCTCCGCCAAACCGAAGAGGACCGTAAACCGGCCTCCGCCGCTGAGGGGCCGCTACTGGGCAAATCCATCCTGTTTACCGGCACGCTCAGCCAAATGACGCGGGAACAGGCCGAAGCCCGGGCCGCCGCTGCCGGCGCCCGACTGGCCAGCGGAGTGAGCAAAAACCTTGACATCCTGGTGGCCGGGGAAAAAGCGGGCTCGAAGCTGAAAAAGGCGCAGGAACTGGGGACGGTGGCGGTTTGGACGGAGGAAGAGTTTTTGGCGCGGGTGTGATTTCGGCGTCATTTGTTAAAAAAACAACTTGGCCAGTGGCTTACCAATTCGGTACACCTGGAGCGCATCTTTTTGCCGGTAAATTGCATCATTATTACATTAGTCATCTAATTCCCGAATATGAACGCATTTAAACGACACTACAGCTTCATTCTTTTTCCAATTTCACTCTTCTTTAGTTTAAGCGCAGGCGCGCAAATTGATTTTGCCCCCTATCAGCTTTTCCCAACAGGCTCGGTGGCTCAATCCATGGCCGTGGCCGACCTGAACGCCGACGGATGGCAGGATGCAGCAGTGCAGACGGCTTTTAACTTTGATGCGGACAACGATTTTAAGATCAACCTGTTCTACCAGACCCCTCAGCACAACCTCGTGCTCACCCGGAAACTGAACGGCCCCGCAGTCTATGGAAACCGGCGTTCCATCTGCGCGGGCAGGCTCGACGGGGACGCCTATCCTGAGCTCGTGCTGTCGTTCGGCGCCGATTCGCTGGCGGTCTTTTTTCAAAAACCCGGTGGTGGCTTTGAGGACTACATGACTCTGCAAACCGGCAATACGCCGGACATGGTGGCCATCGGCGACCTCAACAACGACAGCCTGAACGACATCGCTGTCGCGAATTGGAACGACCTTTTTGTTTCCGTTTTTTACAACAACGGCCAAAGAACATTTGCCCGGAGGGACTATCCGTGCCCGCAAGGCGGCTGGACGGATATGGAGATCGCCGACATTAACGGCGACCAACGACAAGACCTGCTGCTCATGCAGGGCCAGGGTGCTGCCGGGGTATACTTGTATCCGCAACAACCTGACGGCCTGTTGGGCGCACCCGTGGTGATTGATTACAGCCAGTCTATCTTTGACCTGCCGACAGCCATGGCGACTGGCGACCTCAATCAGGACGGTCGCAACGACCTGATAACCACTCGATCCGGCAACCGGCCCAATGCAGCCATTCGCATTTACCTTCAACAAAGCTCCGGCAGCCTGACCCTGAGCCAGACCTTGCCGGCGTACGACATACCGGAATCGGTACAAGTGGTTGATCTCAACTGCGACCAAATCAACGAAATAGTCGTTGCGCACGGAGGCTGGAATCAGGTAAGCGTTTACCAACAAAGCAGCCCCGGCGTATTCGACACCTTTACGCTCTTCCCGACGCCTTACGCCAGCCATTACACCCCACAGTCGCTGGATTGCGGCGATTTTTCGGGAGATGGGGTATTGGATGTTGGCCTGGCCAGCTGGGATCATGGTTGGATTTTGTTGACAAACCGGTCTCCCGGCAGCGCTGGCAACCCGATTGTTACCGAGACCTTTCTCCAAGCTGTTCTCATCGGCACAGTAGAAGACACACTGGACGGAGCCTATACGTATACAGACGTCCAAAGAGACACCGTTCAGTCGGTGGTATACGTCAGAACCAACACCTTGCTGGTCAACACCCAACAGATTATTCGGCACATAACCGTTGATTCTGTGTTCTCCGTTCTGTCGCGCACCTGCCTGTCCACGGCATCCGATACGGTTGTGCGACAAGCTGTATTTCAAGAGGAAGGGCCTTTACAGGTCGACACTTCCCTCATAGGTACGCAGGTAGACACCATTCTGCTCACCGATACCCGGCAGCCTGTTTCAGCATTGCCGTGGCGTTTTACGGTTTTCCCCAACCCGTTTCAGTCTGCGTTGTGGGTGCAGTTCAGCAGCACCGCCGGCGATATTTCCGGGTTAAAGATATCGGTGTACACAACAGAGGGCAAACGCCTGGATCTGGACGGCGGCGGATTTCTATGGCTGTCGGATCATCTGATGCAGATAGACCTCGGGCTTTTGCCTGCAGGCGCCTATCTGCTTCAGCTTGAAAACGCTCAATGGAAGGCGATACACCCTGTTTTCAAAGGGCAATAGCCGGGGCTGCCCACACCCAAAAATCGTTTTTAAAACTCCGTATACCCTTTAGGCTTCACAATCGTAAACACCCGCGACAGGTTGAAGCCAAAGCGTATCCCGGTCATCGTGTTCCCATCCTCGCCCTCGTAAAACCAGTCCAGCGGCGTGTCGCAAATGACGCCGTTGTAGGTCATCGCCTGGGCGTTGGTGAAGTGGAGCTGGAACACGTGCCCGCCCGTCTCGATGTCGAACCCAATGGCCAGGCTGTTGGCATAAGGCCTGCTCACGATCTGGTCGGGCAGCACGTAGTAATATTCCGCGGTGATGGCCACCCGCTTGGTGAGTTTTACCCGCCCGGCAAAGCCCAGCGCAAAGACGTCGTTTTTGTCTTCTTCGCTCGGCACCAGATTGCGGTGCACCAGGGTGGGCATAAACTGGAAAGTGAGGCTTTCGTTAAATTTTCGGGCCAGCAGCAACTGGTGGGTAAACGCATACCGGGAGGAGGCCAGGTTTTCGCGCTCGGGGTCCGACCACTTGAGCGTGTTGATCTGCATGTCGGTGTAATACGATAAGGTCACGGGCATGTTTTTTTGCCCGCTGCTCTGGCTCAGGATCTTGTATTTGAGGTTGCCGTCCACGGTTTTTTGGTAGGTACTGCGCCCGATGCCCACCTGGAGGCGATTGGTGACGCCGTAGTCCAGGCTTAGCCGGGTAGTGGCGGCGTCGAGGCCAAACATGTCGTACAGGCCCTCGTTCAGGGTGCCGAACCGGTGGGCTATGCGGAAGTCCAGCACGCCGGCAGCCAGGTTTTCAACCGACTGGCCGTTGACCACCTTGGTCGATTTGAAACTGGCCGTTGTGTACTCCGTCTCGGGTTTTTCTTCCACAAGGGACAAGAGATCGGGCTCGTCCTGGGCGGACAAAGCAACGGCCAAAAGGAAAAAGGAAAGGGTAAGGCTCAAGCGCATAATCGGAAGATTGGTATTTATGTTCAAAGGTTCCGGAACCGAAGTTCAAGGTTCAACCGCACCGGATCGAACCTTGAACCGTGATTCCGGAAAATTATTTGTTCATGGGTTTCAGCGTGCCGTCTACGGTGACTTTCACGGATTTGGCGATCTTGTCGGTCACCACTGAGGGGATGGGTATGTTGTAATCTGCCGGCGCCACGGCGAAGTCTGAATGGACGGAAATCACGCCATTTTTCACGGTGATTTTGCCGACGATATCCGCCGGTTTTTCCACGCCGTGCATGCTCATGGTGCCGCTGAGTTTGGCCGTGTACGTGCCGTCTTTGGTGAAGCTCACTTCGCCGGGGTTGGTCACGTTGCCTTTGAAGGTGGCGTTGGGGTATGTGGTCGACTCCATGTAGTTCTCGTTGAAGTGCTCTTGCATGAGCGCTTTTTCAAAGAGAAAATTTTTGATGAGCACCTTACACTCCACGCGCCCGGCGGCGGGGTCGAGCACAATGGTGCCGCTGTTGTTGGTGGCGTCGATTTTTTCAATCGGGGTTTCGGAAAGGAACTTCACCTTGGCATCCTGGGTGAAAAACTTCTGGGAAAAGGCCGGGCCGCCAAGCAGCAGCGCGAAGAGAAAAAGAAGGTACCTGTTCATGGGTAGCAGATTTTTAGGTTGGGTTAAAGTTGGTGTGTTATTTCAGCTCCACGCACCGCGCCAGCTGCACACTCAGGTTGTATCCGGTGCAGTTGCCTTTGAAGGTGACGGTTTCGCCGGCCGTAAAGCTGGTTCGCGCGTGTTGGGTAAGCGGATCGAGTTCGCAGGAAACGCCGAAGTCGCCCGCCGAAAGGGTTACTTTCAGGCCGCCGTCGTCGGTTGGAGTCACTTCGGAAACCTGGCCGGTCACCGCCACTACTTTCCCCAGAAAGCGGGTATTGGCTGCGGCCTCGTCGGTCTCGAAAGCGGCGTACAAGGCCTGGGCCTCCACCTGCTCGTCCACCCGGGCTTTTTCCATTTTGGCATGGGGTTTATTGTACAGGTAAACCCCGTACGCGCCGGCCAGGAAGGCGATGCCGAGCAAAATCCAAAGGATGCGTTTCATGTGTTGGGTTGTTTAGTTTTTAGGCGCGCCGGCGTTCACCCAGGATTCAATTTTTTCGCGGTCGCATGCCGGCAGCAGGCCGGTGGGCGGCATCGGGTCGCCGGCGTTGTTGATGGCGTTGACCAACTGGCCGGATTGCGCCACCGGGAGCAGGCTCTCGTAGGTGTCGAACGGCAGCCCGGAAATGTTGTTCGAGGTGCTGTGGCAGGCATAGCAGTTGTTCTCCAGCAGCGCCGTTACTTGAGCGCTGTATTTGATGTTGGTGGTGTCGCACCCGTTTTCGCCTCCGTAGAGGTCTTCTTCATTGTCGTAATAACAAGCGTTGCTCCACAAAACGATGCCGGCGATCAGCAGTAGGGGAAACCAGAATTTTTGCATGTATTTTTGCATGGACGAAAAAAAAATTATCGGTGAGGAGTAAACCCCAAAGATAACGGTTGTGGTAAAAACGTGTTTAAACATTAAAATAGTTTAAACCAAAACTTAACGTTTAGCCTAAAAGTGTCAATTCTCAGGGGCGCCCGCGTCAACTGAGCAAGGCGATGGCTGTGAGCCCAATGTCGCCAACTTAGCGTAAAAGCAATGTTGTAAAATTGTCTACAACGAAACTAGATGTTTTTTTTGCCGCGAATTAGCGCGAATTCGCGCTAATTCGCGGCAAAAAAAATACGTGGTAAGGCCGCAAACAACCCCAAAGCAATCTTTTTACGCTAAGTTGACGACATTGGGCTGTGAGCCATCGCCTTGCTCGCCCTTCAACCACCGCAAAACACAAAACCCCTGCAAACGTTTATATGCCCAAACTATTTTGGCATTATATGCGATCAAACATGACCAAAACAAAAGCCTGGCTCAGCCGCATCGGCATCGCGGGTTTTCTTTTTTTCCTGGGCAAAGGACTGCTTTGGCTGTTCATCGGATTTGGCGCGATCAAAATGTGTCAGTGACCAGGATGTAAGGTCGGCCCCGAATCCGTTATTTGTGCAACAAAGCAAGGGGTTTGTGCATGTGCACTACAGTTGGAATATACTACTTTTGTGAAAGCAATTTTCGTAAAATTTTATTTTCACAATCTGGATATTTCCAGCTGTAAGTTCTGAACGCAAAATGAAGTCACCCCGTCGTATTTTCCTCCGAAACACGCTATTGGCCGGTCTTGGCGCCGGCCTTACCGGAAAAGGCCTGCGCGCTGCGCTTCCGTCAACGGTCGATGATGAAAAAGTGCAATTGACCGGCGCCCCGGCCGCTACCTCACAGGCGTTTTCGGCGCCCGGCACCGGTACGCTTACCCTGCTGCAATCCACCGACGTGCACTGCCAAATTCACCCCCACGACGAACTGTTCTGGGAAAACGACCGCATCGTGTTCCGCCAAACCGCCGGATACGCCCACATGGCTACCTTGTTCGACCAGGTACGGAAAGAAAACCCCAATACCTTTATTATGGACACCGGCGACATGTTCCAGGGCAGCGAGTTGTCGGTAAAAACCGTCGGAAAAGCATTCATTCCCCTTCTCGACGCCCTGGGCTACGACCTCTACCTGCCCGGCAACTGGGAAGTGGTGTACGGCAAACAAAACATGCAGACGCTGCTCGGGGGGCTCGAAGCGCCCAAAGTGTGCGCCAACATGTACCACGATGCGGGCGACGGCAAACGGGGCGAGCTGGTGTTTCCGCCGTACGCCACCTGGACACGCCTGGGCGTCAAGATCGGTTTCATCGGACTGACCGACCACCTCGTGCCCATCCGGCAATCACCCGAGTACTCCAGGGGCATCATCTACACCAAACCGGAAGAGTCGCTCGCCCACTGGGTGAAAGTGCTGCGCGAACAGGAGCAGTGCGACCGCGTGATCATCATCGCCCACCTCGGTCTCTCTCAACAGATATCCCTGGCCAACCACGAAGCCTGCGCGGGCGTAGACTACATTTTCGGCGGCGACACCCACGAGCGGGTGCGTACCCCCATCGCCTGCAAATACGCCAAGGTGGTGGAGCCCGGCGCCTTCGGCTCTTTCGTTGGTCGCCTCGAACTCGACGTGGTCGACGGTAAAATCACCGGCGAACGCTACGACCTGATGGAGGTGAGTACCGACCGATACCCCGCCAAACCCGCGATCAAAACACTGGTTGAAGAACTGGAAAAGCCGTTCAAAGCCGACATCAACAAGGTCATTGGGTACAGCACCGTGCCCTTGTACCGCTACTTCGTCATCGAAAACACCATCGACACCCTGGTGCTCGACGCGCTGGACTGGCAGCTTGACACGGACATCGTTCTTTCCAACGGCTTCCGCTTCTGCCCGCCGCGCAACACGGGCCCCGACGGCCGGGTGGCCATCACCGAAGGGTACCTGTTCGACATGCTTCCCATCGATGCCACCGTGCGCACCGGCAAGGTGACCGGCAAACAGCTGCTCGACTGGCTGGAGGCCGAGCTCAACAACGTGTTTGCCAAAAACGCCTCCGAGCGCTTCGGCGGTTGGGTGGTCAAATTCAAAGGCATGCACGTGGAATTCCTCGCCTTCGGCGAAAAAGGCAAACGCGTGCAAAAAGTCACCGTCAAAGGCCGTCCCCTCGACCCCGCTGCCGAATACACCGTGTCGGCCTGCGAGCGCGAAGGCGACCCGCCCACCACGCTGTGCCGCATTAAAAACGTGCAGGACGCCCAAAACACGCCCCACACCCTGCATCAGGTCATGAAAGCCTACCTGGCCGTCAACTCGCCGGTGACACCCAAGCCCCGCGGGCATGCCAAAGCCCTCGACGCTCCGGAAAGCCTGCTCTCCCAGGTGAGCGGCGTACCCTACGAATTCCGCTAAACCGGCGCGAGATGGACAAAGATAAAATGCTCATAGACAGCCTTCGGCGCAGCCTGTGGATTTCGGTCGTCGCCAACGTGGTGCTCGTACTGGCCATGTTCGCCGCCACCTTGCTGAACGTTTTTGATGCCTGGCCGACGTGGGACGCCGGTGCATGGTTCAAGCGCGACAAACCCCCTTCCTCCTTTGCCGGGCGCGAAGGGCTTCAGCCCGACAGCCTCACCCTGGCCATCTCCCGGGAGCTGTCGCCCTGGGCGCCCCCCGGTATAGACGCTGTTCCGGACGACGAGTCCGGCGCCCGAATCCGTTACGGACGCGAACTCATCGCCAACACCGCCGTTTATCTGGGCCCCAAAGGCAAAATAGCGTCGATCACCAACGGGCTGAACTGTCAAAACTGCCACCTCGAGGCCGGCGCCAAACAATGGGGCAACAACTACGGCGCCGTAGCCGCCACCTACCCCAAATACAGGGCGCGCAGCGGAACGGAGGAAGATATTTACAAACGGGTGAACGACTGCCTGGAGCGCAGCCTCAACGGCCAGGCTCTGCCCCTGGAAAGCCCCGAGTTGCAGGCCATGGCCGCCTACATCAACTGGGTGGGTCATGAAGTGCCCAAAAAGGAATCGCCGGTGGGCTCCGGTATCTTCCGCCTGCCGTTCCTGGACCGCGCCGCCGATCCCGAGCGGGGTAAGGTCGTGTACGATGCGAAATGCGCCTCCTGCCACGGCGCCGACGGCCAGGGGGCCTTGCTCACCGAAGGCAATGCCTACGCCTATCCCCCGCTTTGGGGGCCCCACAGCTACAACCACGGCGCGGGCCTTTTCCGACTCTCCATGTTTGCCGGATACGTCAAGTACAACATGCCCCTTGGCGTGCGCTGGCCCGACAGCCAGCTCAGCGATGCGGAATGCTGGGATGTGGCCGCCTTCGTCAACTCCCAGCCCCGCCCGGGCAAAGACCTCAGCGCCGACTGGCCCGATATCGGCCGCAAACCGGTTGACCACCCTTTCGGGCCGTACGCAGACGCATTTTCCGAAAAACAACACAAGTACGGCCCGTTTGGCCCCATAGAGGCGGCCAAAAAAGCGCAGGCGAGCGCCCAAAAAGCGCAACAAACCGTTTCCAATTCAAAATAAATGAAGATGTATAAAACAGCATTTGCCTTTCTGCTGGGCGCAGGCATGATCGTGGGCCTCAGCCTGGTTACCCAAAAAACGGCCGAACCCGCAGAAACGGAAAAGAAAAACCACCGGATCGTGTTTCACCTCAGTACGCCCGACACGGCCGCCTACCGCGCCCTGACGAAACAACTGACCAACATTCGTGAACACTGGCCCGACGCCGAGCTCGAAGTGGTGGCTCACAACAAAGGCGTGGCCATGCTGCAAAGCGGAAAAACCAACGTGGTGAATGAAGTGCAGGCGGCCATGAACAACGGCGTCCGCTTCGTGGTGTGCGAACAAACCCTGAAAAACATGAACATTTCCAGGGAATCCATCGTGCCCAATGCCGGCTTTGTAGAGCGCGGTCTGGTAGAGATTGTGGAAAAACAGGAGGCTGGCTGGTCTTACATCAAAGCGGGATTCTAAACGCTTGATCATTCGACAAAATACACCAGCTTCGTCAGCCATTTGCTGGTGTCGGGCTCCTGTTCCGGGTCGGTGATGTACTGTTCGATTACCGGCGCACGCTGCGTCAGCTGGTGCTCGGCCATGTAGGCGTCCATCGCCATGTGGGCGCGTGCAATGGTGTCGTAGCTGCCGAAGTAGTCGATTACGAGGGCTTTGCCACCCATAGGGAATACCGATAACCGGCCGATGGGCTGTTCGGCGGTGATCGGCACGGCGGCCGCCATGTCGACCATCTGCGTGGAGTCGTTGTGCGCCCAATACAAGCCGGAGGGCATGCCGATGTCGGCAGGCGCTACGCCGGCCTTGGCGATTGCGGCCATGACGGCCGGGAAACCGATGGCATATTCGGCCGGAATTTGGGGTATGGCTACGCTTTTTCGCGTACCGATGTAATAGCGCATGGGCAGATCTTCCTCCGCCACTTCGTACCCCCGGTATTTTTTGTGGGCGATGGCTTCGGTCGTTTTTTTAAGCCGGGCCAGTCCGCGCTCGTAATCCCGGCCAAGGGCCAGGTTCATATTGGTGAACATGGCGAATCCGTTCCAGGGAAATGGAACGATCAAGTCCATGCCCCAGGTCACTTTTGTTTTTTTGCCGATGGCCTCGAAAGTCATGAACGTGGGCGCGGTGGTCTCCCAGGGTTCGGTGATCACCCCATCCGTCTCCAGGCGCTGTGGCGACAGGGCGCGGATCACCTGTTTGCCTTTGCCGACATCCTTGTTGCCCGACCAGGTGTAGGTGGCGCCGACCTCGCCGTCGGTGCCGGAAATGGTGGTTTTCATCGCCGGGTCCAGTTCGGTCCAGGGAGACCAGGTGTCCATATTTTTGAAAAAACGGGCGTAGTTGTACACCAGTTCTGCGGGTGCGTCAATCTCTATGCTGCGTTCAACGCGATAGTCCTTGCGGGCCAACAGCCCAAAAGTGATGACGGCAATCGCCAGGGCGACCACGATATAGAGGAGAATTTTAAGCGCTTTCATGGTTGATGTGTGGGCAGTGAAAGGAGTGCATGGTCACGACGAGCAGGGCCTGAGGGCCTCCCTACTGTACTCGAAGTTTTTGGCCGACGTTGATCTGATCCGTCGACATCCTGTTCAGTTCCTTTAATTTGGTTACGGTGGTGTTGTATTTGCGCGCTACCCCAAAGAGGGTTTCGCCGCGTTGCACCACGTGGTACTGCGCTCCCGGCGGGTCGGCCGGAGGGGTGTACTCCGGTGGGCGGGAGGGCGTAGGGTCGTTGGGGTCGATAACCACGTCGGTATCGGGCTCCATTCCGGGGGGGAAGGAGGGTTTGTTCATCTCTACGGGTTTGGGTGCCGGGTCGTTGTTGACCGGCCGGAGCCGGATGTATTCGCTTTTCGTTTTGGAGCCTTTGAGCCGGATCTTTTCACCCTTCATAGGCTCCTGTCCTTTTTTCATTCCGTTGCGCTCCAGGAGCTTTTCCAGTTGAATGCCGTATAGCTGGCTGATGTTGAACATGGTTTCCTGATCCCGAACGAAGTGGTGGGTGGCGGCGCCTTTCCAGCTCGTTTTTTTGGACTGAATGTAAATGCGGGTATTGGGCGCCAGCTTGTCGCCGGCAGCGTAGCCGCGGTCGTTGTAGTCGGCCACCTTTTGGGGGGAGATGCCGTAAAGTTTGGCTATGTCGGACAAGGTTTCGCCGTCGCGTGCCAGCACCACTTCGGCGTCGTTTACTTTGCCGACGCGACTGGAGCCGGATTCGGCGGGCTTCACGTTTTCCGAGCCGGTTGGTTGGTCGTATCGGTACAGCTCGTAGCGTTCGACGATCTCGATCAGCTTGTCGGCATAGGTGGGAGAGGTCGCGTAACCGGCCGTTTGCAGCCCTTTGGCCCAGGCTTTGTAATCGTTCCGCGGCAGGTTGAACAGGAAGCCGTATCGGTTGTATTTGCGCGGATCGCGCAGGAACTCGCTGTGATCCAGGAAGCAGGTTTCAATTTTATCGTACTGCCGGAAGCAGGATTTCACCGGCTTGCCCTGGGCGTCCTTGTCGTCGTCCTGAATGGAATACGACTTGCCGGTCCAGTTGGCGCCGCATTTGATGCCGAAATGGTTGTTGGCCTTTTGGGCCAGCTCGCTCTGTCCGGCGTTGCTCTCCAGGATGCCCTGCGCAATGGTAATGCTGGCCGGAACGCCGCTGCGCATCATTTCGGCGATGGCCGCCTGCGCATACTGCTCCCGATAATCCAGGTGGGCCTGGTACGGGCTGCTGGCGCCGGTCTTGGCCACATCCGGACCCAGGGCGCCCACCAGATCGACGGTTACCTTTTCGGAAGGTACGGACATGGTTTTTTGGGTGGTGGCACAGCTGTAAAGGAGGAGAATAGAAAGCGAAAACGCCGCAAGAATGGGACGATGGGTCATCTTTTGCTGGTTGATAAACGATGAAGAGGGGTAAAATTCGCTACTCGTAACGTATTTTAAATAAAAAATATTCTTTTACACATTCAGCCAGTACACCAACTTGAGGACAAGCGCCCTGTTTTTGGGTGTAAAAAACCGGACGTCCGTGCCATTTACGGGTTGTGCGTAACTGTTGTCGGTAAACACCAGGAACAGGTCGGACACCGGCAGGTACCGCCACTGCAAGCGGGTGTTGATGTTAAAATTGTTGGCCTGGGTGTTGTACTGCATAAATGCGCTGAAAAACACACTTCGGGTAAACGCCAGCTCGGCGCTCGGCCCCAACAGCCAGAAATTGGTGGAGGCATACGGTTCGGGCAGACGCAGCTGGTTGTAGGTGTACCCAAGGCCAAAGGTGCCCAGGGGTTGCACCCGGTAGCTCATGCTTCCCTGCATGTTGAACAAGGTGCCGTTGAAAAATCCGCCGAAATCGAGGGACAGGCTACCCTGCCAGTCGTAGGCCGTGCTGCTGTTGTAGGCTACCCCTGCGCCGTTCCAGGTGTATCCTTGCATACCCGGCAGCGGTTGGGCATCCGGGTCGCCCCCGTTTGACGGATCAAACGGTTCGAACAGAAAAATATAGCTGTTGGACGCGCCCAGGGAAAGGCTGCTTTGGTCTTTGAAATTAAAAAAGGTGTAAAAGTTGACGTTCCGGTCGCTTTCGGTCATGCCCAAATCAAAAAAGCCGGTCCAGTCTACGCCGGCGCCCCAGGTATTCAGGTGTTTGCGCTGGGGGTAGAACGTGTATTCCGCGCTGGCAAACACGTTGTTTACGCCTATGCGGGGCACAAAGCCCACCTCCGCTGTGTAAAAGCTGTCGACCCGCAACCAGCCACCGCCGACGCTCACGTGGCGGTCGGCGTAACGCAGGAAGCTGGCCAGGGAGGAGCCGCTCTTATTGTCGTCGGGCGAAAACGACCGGTGGTAGTACCACTCGCCTTCCCAGCGGTTGTCTTTGGAGTACAGGTTGTACTCGAGGCCGGCGACGCGATTCCAGGGCTCATTCCCGACGCGCTGGTTTTCGTTCAGCGGGTCGAGGAACTGTTGTTTGTTCACCAGAATGGCGCCCAGGGCACTGCGTTCGAACGTTTTGCGCTGTACAGTGGCCACGGTGTAGTTGGCGGCCGGCAGCGCGTGGTCGGCGTCCCACTCCACTTTTTCGGTTTGCATGTTGAGCAGGCCGACGCGCCAGTTGTCGTTCAGCTTGCCGCTCAGGCGGGCGCCGGCGAGGATGGGCACCGTTTGCCCGGCGCCGGTGATCGGGTTGCGGGCAATGCCGATGCGGCGCGAGAAAAAGGGCCGGGCGCTGGGAAAGCCGAACAACGCGAACAGGTCGCGGTTTTCCAAAAAAAACTGGCGCCTCTCGGGAAAAAAAAGCTCAAACCGGCTCAGGTTGATCAGCTGGCGGTCTACCTCCACCTGCGAAAAATCGGGGTTGACGGTCAGGTCCAGGTTCAACGACGGGGTAAGGCCGATCTTGGCATCCACGCCGGCGTTTCCGTCCCAGGTGGTCGTGGTATTGGTTTGCTCCAGTGTTTCAGGGTCCCGCTTGACATCCAGCCCGTAGCTCCCGGTTACGTATGGAATGACGGCCACGTTGGCCCCGGGTTTGGGCGGCGGTGTTTCCCAGATCATGGCCCCTGAAAAGGCGATGTTGTTGGGGCTGAACTGTTGCGGCACCGGATACCAGGTGCTCACCTCCCAGTCTTTGAGTTTGGTGCGGGCAAAATTGACCCGCCAAACCCCTCCGTCGGGCGTGTACCGGAGCGTTTTGAACGGAATGGCCATTTCAATGACCCAGTACGCCTCGTGGTTTTGCACGGCGGAGTACCACTTGTTGTCCCACTCGAAAGAAAGGGTCTGTCCGTTGTCGATCAGGGCTTCCCGCTGCACGTTCAAGGGGTTCACGCTGAAAAAGAAGCCGTTCAGGCCGTCGTTGAAGGGGTCGAACAGCACGTTGAAGGCATCGCTGGTGCCGGCGGCGAAATCGCGCTTGCGACTCTGGATGGTGTAATCGGCCCGGTTTTGTTTGCACACGGCGCCGACGTACAAGAAGCGGTCGTCGAAGGTCAGCCGCACCTCGGTGTCCCATTGGCTGAATCCCGTATCCACCGGAAAATTATACGTGAACTGTTCGGCCTTGTCGGCCACCTGCCAGGCGGCCTCATCCAGCACTCCGTCTATTTTTACAGGAGCATCCGCGTTTCGGATCGTGAGCTCGCGCGTCACGGGCGCAGGCGCCTGCGCCCACCCGCCCTGCGGAGGGCAGAAGGTTAAAATACCCCCCAGGGCCGGTAGAATAAAGCAACGATTCATGATAATCACCGATATTGCGCCCGCAAAGAAACGCCATTCACCCAAAAATTAACCCACGGCTTCAGCCGTGGGAAAAAGAAACCCATGATCCTAGTCACCGGGGCCGGCGGTCAAGTCGGCCAATCACTCCGTCAATTGTCGGCCGAATTCCCGGAATTGCACATGCTTTTTCAGGATTCGGCCTCGCTTGATGTGACCAGCCGCAAGGCGGTGCTTCGTTTTTTCGGCGAGCACCCGCTGACGGGTTGCATCAACTGCGCCGCTTATACGGCGGTAGACAAGGCGGAGAGCGAGCCGGATCGCGCCAGGGCCGTGAATGTGCAAGGAACACAACACCTGGCGGAAGGTTGCAGCCGCCTGGACATTCCCCTGGTGCATTTTTCAACCGACTATGTGTACCACAACAGCGCCAACCGCCCGTTGGTGGAAACCGACCGGGTCAACCCGCACGGTGTGTACGCGCGCACCAAGCTGGCCGGCGAGCGCGCAGCCTTCCGGCAACACCCGAACACCATGGTGGTCCGTACGTCGTGGGTGTACGCGCCTTTTGGCCACAATTTTGTCCGAACCATGCTTCGACTGGGCAGTGAGCGACCCGAACTTCAGGTGGTGTTCGATCAGGTGGGGACGCCCACCTACGCCCCCGACCTGGCCAAAGCCGTGCTGGACATCTTGCAACAACTGCGGGATGGGCAAATCCGACCGGAACACTTGAGAGGGGTCTGGCACTACGCCAACGAAGGCGTGACCAGCTGGTACGACTTTGCCCAGGCCATTTTCGACATGCGCGGTCTGTCGTGCCAGGTGAAGCCCATTTTGAGCCTGCAATACCCGACGCCGGCCGAACGCCCGTTGTACAGCGTGCTCAACAAGGCGAAGATCAAGTCGGCCTTCGGGTTGCACATTCCGCACTGGCGGGAGAGTCTGGCGGTTTGCCTGGCGGAGATGGGGTAACGGAACCGGAATCTACTACCGCCCCCGCCCCTTCCTACCCAAAATCACGGTGTGCAGTCGATCATCAGGATACAGCGAATCCGCCGGCCTCTCGTGCCGCCTCCGGGACAAACCCAAGCACAATATCTGACTTGGGGATACCCCGTTCCATTAACTCATCTGCGATCATCACATCTGTATTATTTTGCTGAATCCAGGCTTTTCCATTAATAATATCAAAATGGAAGGCTATAGTATAAACAAACCGATTGTTATGCCATCCAATTGAAATTAGTTGGAAATGATTGTGCTGTCTGTCAACAACAGTATTCAATCGTACCCCGGGTGTCATTGACTTTTTTATGCCGGCGTACTCTTTCAGAAGCGTTTCAATAATTTGTTGATATTTCGTTATTTTATCCATGATCGACACGAAGAGCCTTTTTGCAAAGGTAATCAAATTGTTTGAAAAAACAATAGGCGCCAAATCCTCACCGCCCCACCACCAACCGCCTGCTCAACCGCACCAACCGCCCGTCGCCCGCCTGCAGAAAATACACGCCGGCCGGCAGCGATGTGGTGGGTATGCTCACCTCGAGGCTGCCCTCCAGCGGGTGTTCGTACACCAGGCGGCCATGCAGATCGAACAACAGCACCCGGTCAACCCACCTGGCCTGCGGACACTCCGGGGAGAAGCGGACGCGCACGACGTCGGTAGCCGGATTGGGCGACACCGACCAGCAGTCGTCTGAAAGAGACGTGGCCTCCTGGACATCGGTGATCACCGTCTGGTCGCAGCCCGGTTCCAGGCACCCGACGCTGTCTAACTTCATCAGAAAGATTTTGGATTTGTACGCCATATCGATCGTGCCGTACATGTATCCGTTGGCCAGTATGCCCCCGTCGGACGTCCACACCGCAGTATTGAAGTGCTTCAAGCGGTACCCCGGGTCCACCTCCCCCTCCAGGGCCAGCTCGCGCCACCACAACACGTCGCCTTCAGGGGAAAAACACACCAGATGCATGTAATTGTTGGCCGTGGCCGATGCCAGAATTTTACCGTCCGGGGCAATGGACAGGTGTCTGCTGGTATTTGTTCGGAATAGACCATAGGGTACGGTAAGTTCATAAAACAGATAAGTCCAGATGGTATCCAGATCAGGGGTCAGCATTTGTACCCGCATGCCACCATAGGGATCGGCTCCACCCTGGCCGGAGGGGAAACTTCTGTGCGACAGGTAAACCAGGTTGCCGTTTGGATGCCAGGCCAGGTGCGCCGGAAAATCGGAGAAGTCCGGTTGCGGGTTGAGGTAGTATTTCAGGGGGGTCCCGTGAGGATCACATTTGACGACGTAATCTTTGGTTTGGGCGCTGATGATGCTGTTGTAATAAGCGATGTAAATGGCGCTGTCGGGGGCAACGACCACGGACAGCAGGTCGTTGATGCTGTAGTTGGTTTGAGGGCTGAATCTGTTTTGCCAGAGGTTGTTTCCGGCCGTGTCCACACAGAATATGGCCATTTCAACGCTTGGGGTGGCCCGGGCCAGGATCATGTAGAGGCTGTCGGGCCCCAATGCGTTGCCGTTGAAGTTGGTGTACACCTTTCCACCGTCGTTCAGGGCGATGGTTTTGTCCCAGGCAATGGAGCCGTCGGGCTTGAACTTGTTGATCAGAATCCGGTTGGGGGTATCCCAGGTTTTGGCGGAAGAAAGGAAAAAGATGGAGGTGTCCTTGCCGGGCAGCAGGTTGAAACTGGTGGTGAAGGAGTCGGCGCTGGAAGGATAGCGGGCCAGTGTGGTCCATTCGTGCTGACCAGCTGATGAGAATTTCATGACGGCACTCTGATTAACCGGAACAAAGCTGTTTGCAGCGAATAGCGAGACATAATAAGCGCCGTCCATTTCGACAATTTCCCCTACCGTATTTTGGACAGCGATTTCCGGATCGAACGTAATAAACCAGGTACTTTGGGCGATCAATACATTTGTTTGACAACCGAGTAGTACGATGATAAAAATACAGGTTTTCATGATCATGGTTTTAGCGAGAGGTGGAGGGGGCATGTACCCTCCACACTCCTTTTAGTAAAAAAAACTACCATTTTGCCAACCATTTGGTTGTTAGTGCACCGGTATTATCCGAATATTGAAGTAAATAGGTACCCTTTTCCACATCACCGAGGTCAATGTTCAGCACATTTGAATAAACATGGTACATGCGCAATTCTACACCGAGTGCGTTATACAGGCGAAAGCAGGATTGCAGACCTGGGGAATAATTGATCAGTTCAATGGTAATGCTTCCCGCTGCCGGATTCGGATATACAACCCAGTTGCTCCCTGATGAAGCTGTCATCTTCTCTGCTTGACCCTTTTGGGCAGGAGGCATTGCTGATCGTCCTTCGGCATATATAGGAAGTTCATTCGTAATCACTGTATCATACAAAACCCAAAGCATTGTTTTGGCAAATGCTGCTTGGGGGGAGTAGTTTTCAGCAAGTGCATAAAGAGTCACTGAATCTGCAGCGGACGGTAACCAGCCATTGCCGTTCTCCAGCAACTGTAAATTGATCGTTTGAATAAATTTGAACTCTATGTCTTCTCGAGTCGATTCAGGATAATTGTTAAGCAGTTGGGATGCTCCGGTGAAATCGCCCATTCTCAACGTAAGGCCTACCAATGCCTCCCGACTATGTCTTTCAGGGTCGTTTGAAAGTAAGGATACGGCCTCGGCGAAAGCGCCGGCAGTATAAAGTGAGTCTACATACTGCTTGAGCAAACTCATTTTTGCATTATTCAAGCTGATGCGCGACTGCCTTGCTTCGTCGCGGACGGATATGTCTGACGACTGATCTTGTAATCCTAATATAGAATCCACGAAACTTACGGGAAGGTAGTTGGAGGCTTCGTACACTATGTAAGGCGTCAGTGGAATATTTGCAATCAGGACATTCAGTTTGTCGGCATCCGCCATATCCGACTGGATCACTGCATTCAGTGTGTTATCCGACAAATAAGGACTGGCTTCGGTGAGTGCCTGAAGGGTGCTGCTTTGATTAGGGAGCGTATGGATGAGCGAAATCAGGCTGGGAGATGCGCCCGGATTGAGCCGACTGTCCAAGGAATCAATTCTGGTGTAATACCACTCCAAGCATGAGGGATAGGAACAGGGGACGGGTCTTGTCAGCCCGTCAACCGGACCAAATGAGCAGTTGAAAGCTCCGCCTTCTGTGGCGCCCAATGCGTTTTCAAAATGAAAGGGAGGAGGTGGGTTATTCGGTGGCATCTTGCTGCAAACCCCCTTTAGCGGTTTTTTAGGAATGGTGAGCAGGTTGCAATCTGTTGTCGGAACCCAATAGGTGAAAAACTGGGATAAACCGGAAGTTACCGGTGGTGTTTGAATTTCCGATTGGTGGTTCGTTCCGGCCAGGGTGAACTCGTTAAAAACAGCGTTTTGAACTGTACCCTGATTTGGCAACTCTCCCATATATTGCACAAAAACGCCATTTGGGTCGAATGTAGATATTGCCTGTACATTGACATCATGGATGGAGGCAAACTTGTTGCCCAGGAAGTAGGTACTGCTGTTGTTGCCGGCGGCGAGTATGCCATTGTCAAAATGCTTTGCGCGGTCAGTGGTAATGTATTCGCTGCAACGGATTCGGCTCTCGCCAAAACCGGCTGATTGACGCAATTCTATGCCATCAATAGTGCTTGCTTTTAAAATATTTTGCAAAAATTTATTTTCATTAAGTTCATAGATGCTGGCTCCTTCAATTTGAATTCCTATTTTATTAGAATTTTTAAACAAATTGTTGCCGGCAAAAAGAAAGCCATATGGTCTTGCAATCAATCCAAAATCACATTTTTCAAATGTATTCCCACTTCCAGCAAAAGAACTGCCGATATTTGAAACCTGATTAAATGCCGGCGCCGAAGTTCCAAGAATAACGCCATTTTTCACTTTAAAAAAACTAGATGAATGCACATCAATCGTTGCATCACCTACTACAATTGCGTTGCTCAAATATCTGAAATTGCATCCACCGCCAACGGTAATCCCGCTTACCTGCCAGGAAGTAATGCCCTCCTGGTTAAGTTGGAGATTAATTGTTGGTTCGACTAGAAAGGGTAATTCCTCTGCTGCAAGACTCAGATTGGTCTCGCGAAATTCACAATTCGAAAAAGTTGATGGGACTTTTATCGGGCGATGCGAAATATATTGTACTCCCCACCGACAGTTTCTAAAGATAGCGTTTTGTGCTTTGATAAGTCCTCCAAAGTGCTCCAACTGTGAGGACCAGGGATATCCTCTTTGTTGGGGAAATATTCCAACCAAGGCATTCTCAATTTTTGCACCATTCAAGTTCACGACACCAGGGTCGGACTGACCCAGTTGATAAGTCTCGGATAGCATGATTTCGTTTGGTAATACGTTTGTATTTCCCCAAACTTCAATTCCGGTCCATTTTTTATTATAATTCAGGTCATAGCAAGCAGGCGTAATAGCATATTGTGATGATATTGTGGCATCATTGACAATTAGCCTCGCACCTCTTTTTACGATGATTCTCGATCCTGCCGTCATTTTGACATCGCAATTTATTGTCAATGTTGCCGGGTGCTCAATGATCACATCACCATAGATCAATTTTACTTCATCCCAAACCGTATTTTGTGAAATTATGATGCTTTTATTAACATCATACTCAAATTTAATATATGCGGAAGAAGTGTTTGAAGTAATTAGACGCAATCGCATATGTGCCATTTGCAAAGGAGAAATAAATCCTTGCGAATTTGAGGTTGACATAATATTATTTGAACAGTGGTCAGATTGGCCAATAGAACAATACACATTATATTGCTGGTCTTGATCCTGGCAAATATCAGGAAACATCGATTGTTGTTCAATCAGATCTGCGTGATCAATACCCTGCGAATGTCCAAATTCATGTGCAAGGAGACCTGCAACTTGGTCCACATAGGCTGGATTATTAACGTTTTGCAGGTACCAATCATACGCATTGTAAATCCTCGAAAAAAAACTGCTGGCAGAGCCTCCCAATGAACTTGAGTTGTCGTTTTTGCAAAACATAAAATGATACTTTCCATCAACGCATAATTCCGTATAATCATCGGCTTCGCAGCTGGCGCCTTCTTCGAATTTAATTTCTGTAAGTTCAAAACGAATTCTTGAGTCCTTTACATAACCTGTATTTTGCACATATCCACCGAAGCAATACATGTCATCACTGTTTGAAAAAATGTTGTTTAATGACACTACCACATCATTCAAAAAGGCTTCATGTGATGGATTGTTCTCCTGAAAATTTTCAACCGCAGCTGGAGCAGGTTTTTGAATAATGTGGAATACCAATTTGACGATAAGTAATTCGTCGGTTGTGTTCGGGATGAAATTTTCAATTGGGGTGCAAGTTATTGCCATTGGTTCAGAATTACTTGGAGCCTGGCATTCCAATCCTTGCGCATAACTTGTAGATGAAAACAATAAGCAAAGAAAAGTTAAAACTGGAAATAAAATTCTGGTTATCATGGCTGAGATGTTTAAGTGTAGTACCGAATTAAGGGCTAAGGTGTTTGGCCCCTTCTAATACAAATTGCCCTGTTATGCCCTTCGCAAATTTAGGGGTATTATTTGTTTTCCGTTACGCTTTCATTAGATTTTTTTTTGCGTCAATTGGTGCGGTCTTCATTGGCGTTGTACCGGCGGACAATTGATTGGGGAGCGGTGAGGGGTGTGGAAAATCGGAACAGTTTGGGGTGGTGGTGATATGGCTCAATAGGCGCCAAACCCTCACCGCCCCACCACCAACCGCCTGCTCAACCGCACCAACCGCCCGTCGCCCGCCTGCAGGAAATACACGCCGGCCGGCAGCGATGTGGTGGGTATGCTCACCTCGAGGCTGCCCTTCAGCGGGTGTTGGCATGCCGGGCAGTTAAATATTTTGAGCTAAACATTTAGGCGAATTATTATTTCTTATGACGGTCGATTAAAAAAATGTTAACCCAGGTCTTGGCTGGTTGTCAGGCAATGCCTATATTTGTGGGTAAGTAACAATAGCACCAACTAAAAAAAATTATATATGAAAACACAACACAACACAACACAACACAACACAACACAACACAACACAACAATTGATTATTGTTGTTCAAGTCCAAGTGTCTCGACGGTTTTCTTTCGCCAAATAGGAATTGTCATGGTTTGTTTGTTGGCCCAAACAGGTTATCTTTTTGCACAGACAAGTTGTCCATGGTTATCCGATTTTCGAATAGAAATGCTTCCCGTTATGCCGGGTGGGACTCCGGGGAGCCCAAACTGTCCATCCCCGGACTGCGATGAAATTACTTACGAGGTATATCTCAAAACCGATAATCCGGTTTATACTACTTTTGAATACAGTTGGTTGTCCATTACGGGTAGAGTAAAAACCAATGGAGTGAGCAGCTATTTGGAGGAGTATACGTTGTTGGAAAACTGTTTTCCGACGTATAGCGCAGCGGAGTTTTCGCTGGAGAACGATCCGGCCGGTTATGGTGTGGTTACATTTAGTCTGGGCGATCCTTTTGGCAGTACGCCTCCGGCTACGTCTGGCCATACGATTTCACTGACAAACGGTTCAGCGTTGTTGTTTACGGTAACGGTGCACGCTGCACCCGGAGCTGTTATTCGTTGGGAAAATCCATTTTACGATACTGCATCGCCTCCGGCAGGTTCAGGGGGCAATCCATACTTGTCCGTTTATTACACGCACAATCAATTTATGAGCTGTCAGGGCGCGATGCAAGTCAGCTTTGGCGCTGCGGCATCACCTAATGCAACCATGCCCTCGCCGGCAGCCTGCCCGGCGGGGATCGGCTATTTTATTGACGTGCCCCAACAACTTCAGACGATACCTGTGCCGCCCGGTCAGGCGGTGAATATCCCAATTGTTCTCACCGGTCTTCCTACTGGTGTCACTATAGATGAATTAGAGGCTGTTGTTGAAATAACATATTCACGAAACGTTAACTTTGGGGCCATAAGCAGTGATGTGTTTCCTTGTCCGAATGGCTTTAAAGACCCTGGTTGTGCAGTAAAACTGCTGGATTATACCATCGGTCAGACCCCTTACAGGGAAATTGCAGGATCGGTAAAAGGATTGTCATTAAATACCTCCCAAGTACAGTTATTTAACATTGAATTGAATGGCTTGGAGAACATCTCAGAGTCCGGTTGTATTCACATCACAGTAAAATCCGTCAGGGTTAAAATTGCCGGTGAATGCTGCCTGATTCAGTTTGATCCCGCTTCAGGCGGTTTTGCCGACGCACAGGTTTGTTTTCTGGGCCTATACGTTTGTGATGAATATTATTTTACCTTAGCCGAATTGCAAGGTGGAAATGACTGCGAGATTGGCTTTCGGTTGAACCTGACATGGTTTGATCCGTCGGTACAGAGCATCTTATTCGAACGTCTGCGCTTGCGTATCCTGTTTCGTACGAGTGCGCCCTTATCGACGGCAATAACATCAAATACGCTATGCGCCAACAACTGTGTTTCTACCAGTACTGCCGGTACGAACCTCTATGAAATATCGATAGACGCAACCAATCTTGCCATCGGATACGGCAGTAGTCTGGATATTGTATTCAGTGGCCAGAGTGGGTGCGTGCTGGGTTACTACTACGCAGAGTCATTCGTTGAAACGGATGGATTCCCGGAACCTTGTCTCCCGCAGTTGTTTCCGTCGTTTTCTGCCCTTGGATACAGCCTTTGTTTTGCCCGTTTGGGTGGAGGAGTTGAATTGAAACTCACCCAGGATTGCGCAAGCAATTACATCATTGATGTCAACCCTGCACCGGGTACACAACAAAATTGCGAATACACAAAAATCTTCCAAACCACGGAACCCAAAGTGTGGTCGTATTGCGCCTGTACGAATGGTTTTCCTTACACCGTCAACTGCTCAAAGTCGTTTAATGGGAATTACCTGACCAATGTTTCTACCTATGATAATGTTTTATTATCCAGGCATGTCCTGGGTATAAAAAATTTAAACAGTACGTTTAAAGAGGTGGCAGCTGATGTGAATTGTGATGGGATTCTGAGCCGGTTTGATAGCGAATTGATCAGGTTTTTAATTTTAGGAGTTATTTCAAACTTTCCCAATTCACCATCTTATAAAATTCTTGGTGACATACCACCCAGTCAAATTTTTGATTACGGAATAGGTATGAGCCCATATTGCACTGGCACGTTAACCAAACCCATTGCAAGCCCATCCGATCAGGCAGACTTTTACGCCGTAAAGTCTGGCGATGTCAGTTGGAACGACGATGACCATCCTGTAGCCTGTTTTTCTTCCCAAGAAGTTTCCGTGCGCGAAAAACCAACGCTGTCTGTAATTTTTGAAAATGCGCCGGTGCAAGCTGGTGAGCTGGTGCGCGTACCGATTTATTTTAGCCAAAGCAGCGCCATGGTAGCCTGGCAATTGGGTGTACAATTTGACCCTGCACGGATGGTGTTTAAAGGGCTTCATCAAGGCAATGACTTTCCGGGAGAAGTTTTTTTTGGCGATACCAAGGCGGGTTTGGGCGAGATCAGAATGCTTTGGTTCGATGAGCGAGGAAAACCTTTCCAGGCTGCCGAAGGCCACACATTGCGCTATCTGGAATTTCTGGCGCTCGAAGATTTGCATCCCAACGAATTATCCATCAAAAAAGATATTCCCGATTTTGAATCTCTTGTATTTGATGAGACCGGTAGGGAGACGCTCATGGTTTCTTCCCAGTCAATCGCCGGCAAGGCATTGGATGTGCACATTTATCCCAATCCGGCCGGAGAAGCTACATACCTTGGTTACACACTTCCCTCTGCCGACCAAGTGCTGGTCAGCATCCAGGATGTACACGGGCATTTGATCAGCGCAACCATCCATACGGCTTCGCCAGGCCGCCAAACCATTTTGCTCACCGACAAGGATTTTGGCTCCGGTTCCGGCCTGTTTACTGTAACGGTACGCACGGAGGAGATGGTTGAGAGCCAAAAGGTACTGCGCTTCAGGTAGGCAAAGCACCCGAATCCATTCTTCTAACTCTAATGCCGCCACACCCATGTTTCGCCACAGCCTTCTCTTGTTATGGGTTCTCCCGTGCACTTATGCCCACACCCAAACCACCTATTACGTAAACCCCCAAGCCGCCGGTGCCAACAACGGAGCATCCTGGACGGACGCCTACACCGACCTGCATGCAGCCCTGTCGGCGGCCGGTAGCGGCGATGCGGTATGGGTGAAAGAGGGCAAGTACCGGCCGTCCGCAGGCAACGACCGGCAGGCCGCTTTTCAGTTGAAAAGCGGGGTGCGCCTATACGGCGGCTTTCGCGGCGACGAACAGTTGCTTACCCAACGCGACTGGTCGGGCCACCCCACAGTGCTGGACGGCGACATCGGCGCGCCGGGCGACAGCACCGACAACAGCTACACCCTGCTTTACATGCTGTATCCGGACGGCAACACCCTCGTGGACGGTTTGGTCTTCCAAAAGGCATTAGCGAACAACATGGCCACCAACCAGGTCAATCCGTCCACCTGTGGTGGTGCGTTATACATAGACGGAACGGACAGCATAGCCTATCCCCTGATTGCCAACTGCACGTTCCGGGGCAACACCGCCAGGCTGCACGGCGGCGCGGTGTACGCTGCCGCCGGCCCTGCCGGTTCCATAGCGCCGCGCTTCCGAAACTGTCGGTTTGAAAACAACCGCGCCGCAGGCGGCTCCGGCGGGGCGGTGTACCGGGCCGGCAGCAGTTGGGTGGAGTGGGCAGGCGATTTCTCGGGCTGCGTGTTCGAGCGCAATTACGCCTGGGCCAACGGCGGCGGGGTGTGTTATGAAGATGCAGAAGGGCGAACGGATACTTTGCAGTTGGATAGTTGTGTTTTCAGAGGTAATTACGCGCGGCTGGAGGGGGGGGGGATTTACACTGAAGGAAGGCTCTCTGGAGGATATTTCTTTGTGAAAAATATAGAATTTTCAGAAAATAAAGCTCGAATTGGTGGTGGAATTAGTTATTATTCAGAAGAGTCGCCAATTCAGATATTAATTGTTGAATCCTGCGTTTTCAAAGAGAATGAAGCACATACAGAAAGTCCGGGCTCATCCTACGCACCAGCGATAAGTTTAGCATGTGGTTTTTTTGATAGTTTAAATGGGAATATTTTCATTATTAATTCCCAATTCTTACGCCAGAAAAAGCCTTCTAACCTGTGTGCTGAAATTACCGGGCGATTCAATTCTGTAGCATTAGCCGGCTGTGTGGTTTCGGATTCATCAGGTATCAGCATAGGTTCATTTGGAGGTGATGTCATCGTCAGCAACAATATTTTTGGACCTAAAGCCGGATTTTTAAGTTTTACCTCCGGCCAGGGTGAAGCCAAAGTTCACATTTTTAACAATATCATATATAATAATGACCGCTCAGTGCTCATCCATGGCACCCCGGCCATCATCTCCGGCAATGCGTTCATCAACAACCGGTTTCACAACAGCCTGAACCCGCCGTTCAATCCGAATATCCCCAGCCTGGTGTTCAACAATATTTTTTACAACAATGTGAACACCAACCCGATGACGCCGGGCAAGAACATCCCGTTGCGCAACGATTCGGCGTATTTTTACAACAACCTGATATACGATGCACCAAACTGCGGAGGCTTGCATCCGCAGTACATCTGCGGAGCCAACAACCTGTTTCGGGCAAACCCGATGTTTGTGGATACGGCTGCGCTTGACTTGCGTTTGCAGCCCTGCTCACCGGCCGTCAATGCGGGCGTGAACGACTTCTATCAGCAGGCGGGCATTACCACGGACCTGTACGGCGCTCCGCGCATCTCGGATGGGCAGGCGGACATTGGGCCGTCGGAGAGCCCAAGCCTGTGGGCGCAGGCGCCGACGTCCGTAAGGGCCGCCTGTGCGGGGGCGGCTACCGGCGGTGTAGCGTTTCATCTGGATAACGGATGCAACCCATACGCATTTGCCTGGGCCGGCAGTGCGGGCGCCGGAACCGACACAACGGGCCTGGCCGTCGGCGACTATTCCTTTACAGTAAACGACCAGCGCGGCAAGGTTTGGGTAGAAAGCGTGACCATAGGCGAATCGCCGGCGATTGGTCTTCAGGAAACAATAACCCCGGCCGCCTGCATGGACTGCCCCACGGGGTCGATATCGGTGTCGGCAACCAGCGGCGCCGGTCCGTTTTACTGGCTGTGGAGCACCGGCGACACCACGAGCGGGGTCGGCGGCTTGTTGTCGGGTGACTACGGCCTTACGGTGACCGACGGGGCAGGGTGTACCCGTGCGTTTTCGTACACGGTATCGATAGGCGTGGGTTCTACAAACCAACAGGCAGAAGATGCATTGGGTATGACCGTGTCACCCAACCCGGCCCGGCATACGGCGCGCGTGCTGATGAGCCGTGCCGCATACGTTACGCAAATGAGCCTGTCGGACGCCGCCGGCAGGGAGGTGTGGCGGTGGAATGAGCCGGCTGCCCGGCGCTCGTCGGTGGACTTGCCGCTGGAAGGGCTGGCGCCGGGGGTGTACGTGATACGGGTAGCGACACGATCCGGAGTGCTTGTTGAAAAGCTGGTAGTGGAATAGAAAAATCTTGCCGGACGTGCTGCCTCTTTACTGCCGCGCCCGCCCCTTCATCTGCAGCTGATCCAGAAAAGCAAGCGTGTCGGGCAGGCCGTTGAGCACCTTCACATTGGGCGGCACCTCCAGCGGGCTGAGGAAAAGCTGGGCGCCCGTGAGCAGCAACTGACTCCCGTATACGGAAGCGGAGGCGCCGTCGATGTAGGTCTGTACCGACTGGCGGGAGAGCGGCTCCTGCAAAATGGTGTACACGTAGTGGGGGTGGAGCGGGTCGCTGGCGTCGCGCAGGTCGCTGAGGGTGGTGTTGGCGCCCAGGTAGATCACTTTGTGGCGCCTTTTGCGCAGCAGGTAGTGCATGAACAGCAGGGTCAGCTCCTGCATTTCGCCTTCCGGGAGGTACAGCAGGAAGGTGGCGGCGTCTTTGGATACCACGTCGTTTTCATGGTCGATGGCGCACATGAGCTTTCGGCGGATGAGGTTGCTGATGAACTTCTCGTGCGCCGGCGAGATGCTGTTGGTCAGCCACAGGACGTTCAGCTTGTCCAAAAAAGGGTACACCAACTCCAGCATGGCTTTTTCGAAGCCGCTTTCCTGCGTGTAGGTCGAAAAAATACGGTCGAAGGTGGACTCGTCGAGGTCGATCATGGCCAGGGTAAGGGCATCAATCTGGGCATTCTGGCTGTTGTTGTTCTGCGAAATTTCAGCCACCCGCACCGCGATTTCCTCCTGCTTCATCTGGGCCAGTTTGCTGATCTTGACACCGTGCCTATTCAGCAAGGCCACGTTGAACAGGTGCTTCACGTTTTCATCGGTGTAAAACCGGATGTTGGTATCTGTGCGCGCAGGCTCCAGCAACCCATACCTTTGTTCCCAAATGCGTATGGTATGTGCTTTTATTCCGGTCAGTTTCTCCAGATCTCTTATGGAGTATATAGCCATTGGCGCCTGTTTCTATCACCCCGATAAACAATCTGACGCCTGTCTTGTTCAAATTTTTTGGGGGATCGGCTATCCGTCCGAGGGGGTTGGATGCCGTTTTTTTCGCCTGCGTACCGCCCGTCGTCGAAAAAACCGCAAATTCTGCTGTTAAAATGTGATCCGTTTCGCATTTTTGGCCTACCTTTGACCCAAGTTTCCCAAACTGTACGCATATGTTTTCGTTGTCCTTTTTTTTTAAGAAAAACAACCCGGACAAGCCGGCCCTTCTGGAGCAAGATCCGCATAAGTTTGTGGAGGATCCCTTTCCTCCCGATCTGACGGTGCTGGACCCCCAGGAGATGATTCGCGTGGAAGGGGGTAAGTCTAATGCCCAATTGTACAAGGAATTGCGCAAATTGGGCTCTAGTTGCGGCGATACCATCCCGCAATAAACCCCTGCGGTTGTACCGGACTACCGGCAAAAGTCTTTAAAGTCTGAAAAATCACGGAGTTGCACTTGGCGCACTCCGTGATTTTTTTTTGCGCGTACTTTTGCTTCAACAAGCCGTTACCGGCACTGTTCCTTTCGCATGGCATACATCGAACCGCTGGCAGCGTTGCTCGGCTTATGGAGCGTCTGGCTGATCATCCGGCGCAACGTATGGGGCTTTCCCATCGGAATCATCATGGTTGTAATGTACGCCTGGGTGTTCTACAATGCCCGGCTGTACTCCGATATGCTGCTCCAGTTCGCCTTTGTGGCTTTTCAGGTACACGGATGGGTACATTGGACGCGCAGTCCTGTCGATGCCGACGACCGGCGCATCCGCCTGCGCCGCCTGTCGGCCGGGCAATGGGTGCTCACCATCATCGTTGGCGTTGCGGGTACTTTGGCGCTCGGCACGGTGATGTCGGCGTACACCAACGCAGCCATACCCTTTTTGGATGCCGGCACAGCAACGGTGTCTCTGCTGGCCCAATGGTGGATGAATCGACGCTACGTCGAGAACTGGCTGTTGTGGATCGCCGTCGACGCCGTCTACCTGTACCAGTACGGGACCCAACAACTGTACTACACCACAGCCCTGTATGGCATCTTCCTGATCATGGCCGTCTGGGGGTGGCGCACCTGGCGCAAACGGATTTAAGCTGCCCTTGACCCGCAGAGGAACCACACCCGGACAGCGACATTTTTTTTGCAGCTATTCCGCTACTGATTTTTTTCTATCTTTGTTCGACAAACAGACTGATAATCCGATCGCATTTGCGGATATGAGAATTTCTTTGAATTGGCTCCGGGAACTGACCGGTATACATAAATTGCCCCTTGAGATCGCCGACATACTGACTTCGCTGGGACTGGAGGTGGAAGGAATGGAAGAGGTGAAAGCAGGGGAGGTGGACCTGAACAAAGTGATGACGGGTGTGGTGCTCACTTGCCTGCCCATACCGGAAACCGATCACTTGTCGGCCACAACAGTGGATGTCGGCGACGGCCTCGCACGGTCTATCGTGTGCGGTGCACCCAATGTTGCGGCAGGCCAAAAAGTGCTCGTGGCCCTGCCCGGCGCGCAGGTTTTCAGCAAAGACGGTTCGTTGTTCACCATCGGCGAGCGCAAAGTGCGCGGCATTCCATCACAGGGTATGATCTGTGCCGAGGACGAACTGGGCATCGGGCACGACCATTCGGGCATCATGGTGCTCCCGGAAAATACCCCCCTGGGTATCTCCGCCGACCGCTACCTGAATCTGCCTTCCGACACCATCATCGAAATAGGCCTGACGCCCAACCGGGCCGACGCCACCCACCACCTCGGCGTGGCGCGCGACCTTATGGCCTGGATGCGCACCCACGAAAATCCCGCCGCAACCCTCCATCTGCCCCCCGTCGCCGACCTGCAC
This sequence comes from Saprospiraceae bacterium, assembly GCA_041736625.1. GTDB lineage: Bacteria > Bacteroidota > Bacteroidia > Chitinophagales > Saprospiraceae > M3007. The sequence goes on from JBGSTG010000014.1 coordinate 79,033, forward strand.
CCGCCCGACATGCCCCTCGAAGGCGCCGTCATCAAGGTGCACGTGGACAATGAAACGGCCTGTCTGCGGTACGCCGGCCTGTCGATCACCGGACTGAAGGTGGCCGAAAGCCCCGAATGGCTCAAGAGCCGCCTGCTGGCGCTCGGCCAGCGCCCCATCAACAACGTGGTGGACGTCACCAATTTCGTGCGCCTGGAAATGGGGCAACCCCTGCACGCCTTCGACATTGCCCGTATCGGCAACGCAACCATCCGCGTAAAAACCCTCCCCGACGGCACCCTTTTCACCACCCTCGACGAAACGGAACGCAAACTCTCGTCCGAAGACCTCATGATCTGCGACGGCGAGAGCCGCCCGCTCTGCATGGCCGGCGTCTTCGGCGGGGCCGGAAGCGGCGTGACCACCGAAACCACGGCTGTTTTTATCGAAAGCGCCGTTTTTCACCCGCGGTGGATACGGCGCTCCATGTTGCGCCACAACCTGCGCACCGATGCGGCCTGGACGTTTGAAAAAGGCGTGGATCCCGCGGGTACCCTGCGCGCCTTGGAGCGCGCGGCAGGCCTGATCGTCGAAGTGGCCGGCGGCAAAATGGCCTCGCCGGTGTTCGACCACTACCCGGCGCCGGAAAAACCGCAGCACATTCCCTTGTCGTTCGATTACGTGCGCAACCTCATCGGCGAGCACCTGAGCGCCGACACCATCGTGCGCATATTGCGTGCCCTCGAATTGCAGGTAGAAAGTGAAACTGCGTCGGGCTGCTCGGTAGTTGCGCCGGCCAACAAGCCCGACGTAACGCGTCCTGCCGACCTGGTGGAGGAAATCCTGCGCGTGTACGGACTCGACCGCGTGCCCATGCCCACTCGCGGCCGCAGCAGCATGGAAGTGTCGGAGCGCCCCAGCCCGGAGAGCCTGCGTCGTGCGGCAGCCGATTTGCTGGCCGATGCCGGGTTTTTTGAGTGCATGAACCTCTCGCTCAACAACGCCGACTGGTACGCCGGCCCGGACGCGCTCTTCCCCCTGCCCGAAAACTTGCTGGTGCGGGTGCACAACACCGCCAACCAGGGGCTCGACTGCATGCGGCCAACCCTGCTCTTCGGCGGACTGGAAACCATCCGCCACAACCAGAACCGGCAAAACCCCGACCTGCGCCTGTTTGAGTTCGGCCGCACGTTCAGGCGTTCGGAAACCGGGTTCGACGAAAACGAGCGACTGGCCATCTGGATCACCGGCGCCCGGCAGGCAGAAAGCTGGCAACCGGCGGCCAAAAAGGATGCGGACTTTTTTACCCTGAAAGCCGGCGTGCAAAACCTGCTCGCGCGCCTGGGCTTGAGCGGGTTCCAGGAAACGCCCTTTGACGCATCTCCGTTCCGGTACGCCCTGCGCTACCACCGCGGGCAACAGTCGCTGGTGGACATGGGCGCCGTGCACCCGGCCATTCTTAAAAAAATGGACATTCGCCAGCCCGTTTTTTATGCCGACCTGGACTTTGGGGCGCTCGTGCAGGCCGTGCGGAAAAACCAGACGAAGTACCAGCCGCTCAGCCCTTTCCCGGCGGTTCAGCGCGACCTGGCGTTGGTGCTCGACAAGCAGGTTAATTTTGCGGATATCCGGCAACTGGCCTTTAAGACCCTAAAATCCGGGTTGACGGAGGTGCAATTGTTCGACGTATTTGAAGACGACAGCAAGCTCGGCGCAGAAAAAAAATCGTACGCCGTGCGCTTCACGTTTGAAGACAAGGAAAAAACACTACAAAGCAAAGACATAGATGCCGCGATGCAACAGTTGCAAACGGCATTTCAAAACAAGCTTCAGGCACAGGTGCGCCAGTGATGCACGCGCGATTATCGCGGCATTTTGGGGGAACGCACACCCACATTTTTTATCACATCAATTAAACCGGTACACATGGAAACCGTCATATTTTTGATCGCCGGACTGGTCGTTGGAGCCGTAGCTGCGTATTTCATCGCGTCGGCTACCACCAAAAAAACAGGCCAAAAGTCCGCCGAAGAATTTAACCAACAAGCCGACCGCATCCTGGCGGAAGCCCGTGAAAGCGCCAAACGCATTGAGGTCGAAGCACGGGAGCAGGCCGAGAAGGTAGTCGCCCGGGCGGAAGGGGAAAACGAGCGCATCAAGCAGCAAAAAATCCAGGAGGCCAAGGAGCGATACGCCCAAATGCGCAGCCAGTTCGACGCCGAAAAAGCAGAACACAAACTGCAACTGAAGGAGTTGGAAGTCGATATCGTGGCCAGGGAGAAAGACATCAAGCTCCAGGAAGAAACCTTCCTCCTCCAGCAAAAGGAGTTCGAAACGCGCAAGAATGAACTCGAAGGCCGCGAATCCGAAATCGCGGTTTTGCGCGAAAACCTGGACAAGCAGCTCAAGATCGTACAGAAAAAAAGAGAGGAGCTCGACGCCGCCAACGAGGAGCGCATCAAAGCCCTGGAAAAGATCGCCCAGCTCAGCCAGCAGGAAGCCAAGGACCAGCTGTTGGAAGCCGTGCGCGCCAAGAGCGACAGCGAGGTGATGAGCATCGTGAAGGAAGCTGTCAGCCAGGCCAAACTCAACGCCAACAAAGAGGCCAAAAAGATCGTCATCGCCACCATCCAGCGCATGGCAGCCGAGTTCACCATCGAAAATACCGTGTCGGTGTTCAACCTGGAGAACGACGACATGAAAGGCCAGATCATCGGCCGCGAAGGCCGCAACATCCGCGCCCTGGAAGCGGCCACCGGGGTAGAACTCATCGTGGACGACACCCCGGAAGCCATCGTAATCTCTTCTTTCGATCCCATTCGCCGCGAAGTGGCCCGCCTCTCGCTCCAGCGCCTGGTGGCCGACGGACGCATACACCCCCAGCGCATTGAGGAGGTGGTGGCCAAAGTGACCAAACAACTGGAAGAGCAGATCATGGAGATCGGCGAGCGCACGGTCATCGAACTGGGCATCCACGGCCTGCACAACGCCCTGGTGCGCATGGTGGGCCGCATGCGTTTCCGCTCCTCCTACGGGCAAAACCTGCTCAAGCACTCCGTCGAAACCGCCGATCTGTGCGCCATCATGGCCGCCGAACTGGGCCTCAACCCCAAGCAGATCAAAATGGCCAAACGCGCCGGCCTGCTGCACGACATCGGCAAGGTGGCCGAAGAGGAAACCGAACTCTCGCACGCACTCGTGGGCATGAAGCTCTGTGAACAATACAACGAGCACCCCGTGGTGATCAACGCCGTCGGCGCCCACCACGACGAGGTCGAAATGAACAACATCATCTCGCCCATCGTGCAGGCTTGCGACGCCATCTCCGGCGCCCGCCCCGGCGCCCGGCGCGAGATTCTGGAAAACTACCTCAAGCGCATCGGCGAACTCGAGGAACTGGCCATGAGTTACGAAGGCGTGTCGAAAGCCTTCGCCATGCAGGCCGGTCGCGAACTGCGCGTGATCGTGGAGTCCGAAAAAGTCAGCGATCAGTACGCCGATGATCTGTCGTTCATGATCTCCCAGAAAATTCAGGAAGAAATGCAGTACCCCGGCCAAATCCGGGTGACCGTGATCCGCGAAAAGCGGGCGGTGGCTTTCGCCCGGTAAGCGTCCCTTTCGGAGAGGATGGCACGCGGATGACGCGGATCGCTTCGCGAACGCGGATTTGACGGATTTTTTTATTTTGCAGTAAAAAATCCGTGTTGATCCGCGTTCGCGAAGCGATCCGCGTCATCCGCGTGCCATTACGCAAGAGCGGAAAAGAAACCAGGCGTTTAACCCAAATTTCCCCTATCTTTGCCGGCTTTCTTTCCCATGTCGCTCGCACCCAAACAAAAAATCGAGATCACCAGCCGCCGCGCCCGCTTCGAATACCACTTCGTGCAGGAGTACGATGCTGGCATTATGCTGACGGGCACGGAGATCAAGAGCATTCGAAAAAGCAACGCCAACCTGAACGACGCCTATTGCCTGTTCGAAAACGGCGAATTGTGGGTGAAAAGCTTGTACATCGCGACTTACGAACTGGGAACCGACAACAACCACGAACCGCGGCGCGACCGGAAACTGCTGATGCGCAAAACGGAATTGCGCAAACTCGAGCGGCGGGTAAAGGAAAAGGGGTTCACCATCGTACCTTTTAAGCTGTTTATAAACGAGCGGGGACTGGCCAAATTGTCCATCGCCCTGGCCACCGGTAAAAAAGCCTTCGACAAGCGCGAAACCATCAAAGACCGGGAAAACAAGCGCGACCTGGATCGCATGCGCAAGGAGCGGGAGTAAGAAAAAACGCTGAAAATGCCGATCTTGTGCCCTCTGATCTGAAATACTTATGAGCCTGCCGCTTGCGCGTTTTTTCTCGGCCGTCGGTCACCCCTTACTGCTGATGACCTACACCCTGCTGTTCCTGCTGTGTGTAAACCCTTACGCCTTTGGGGTCAACGGCCCTGGCGACAAGCGGGCGCTGCTCCTGGTGGTGTCTGTTTTCGCCTCCTCTTGCCTGCTCCCCGGCTTCGGCATTGCGCTGATGCGCCCGCTCGGGTTGCTCAAAAACCTGGAGATGCCCGCCCAGCAGGAACGCATCGGCCCCTACATCATCGGTGGCGTGTTTTACCTGTGGCTGTTTATTAATTTGCGCTCCGGTGGCGAAACGCCCGGGCTGTTCAATGGTTTGGTGCTGGGCTCCACCCTTACGCTTTTTGTCTGTTTTTTTGCCAACATTTTTACCAAAATCAGCGTGCACGCCGCCGGGGTGGGTGGCATGGTGGCCATGGTGATCCTGACCATTGTTTACTGGGGCGACCGCACCTTCGATATCGGCGCCTTTGGCGGCACCCTCTCCATCCACTTGCTGGTTATGCTGGCTTTGGCTGTTGTGCTCGCCGGACTTGTCGGCTCCTCGCGCCTGGCCATGGGCGCACACACGCCCGAACAATTGTACCGGGGTTTTGCCGCCGGTTTTGCGTGCGCCTTTTTGGGGGTTTGGTGGGCAGGGTAGGGAATGCGGAATTCGGAATGCGGAATGCGGAATAACGTTGCGCTTGGTTTTCCGGTGAGGCGGTGGATGTCCTCTGCGCGCCTCTGTGATTCCTCTGATTCCTCTGCGGTTTATTTTAAAAATGAACCACAAAGGACTCAGAGGAATCGCAGAGGCGCGCAGAGGGGTTATAGACTTTCACCCTCTTTTTCCATCCGGTGTTTCCCGTAGTCCCTAATTAGGGTTATCAGCGGAATAACATCCCGTCCTTTACGACTAAAATTTTAAAAAAATGAACATAACCATTATCGGCTCCGGAAACGTAGGCGGAGCACTGGCCCAACAGTGGGTCAAAGCGGGACACACGGTGCTGATCGGGGCGAAATATCCCCTGAGCGAAAAAAATATCCAGCTCGCCACGACCATCGGCGAGGACCAGTTTACCACGGTTCCTTCGGCCGTGCAGGCGAGCGAGGTGGTCTTGCTGGCCACCCCGCCTACTGCCGTGTTCGACATCATCGGGCAGGTGGGCGACCTGTCGGGCAAAACAGTGATCGACGCCACCAATGCCGTGCGCCAGAAACCGGCGCCGTACGACACCGTTTACCACGCCCTGGTGGACAAAACTGCCGCAAAAGTGGTCAAATGCTTCAACTCAACCGGCTTCGAGAACATGCTAAACCCCGTTTACCACGGTGAAAAGATCGACATGTTCATGGCTGGCGACAACCCGGAGGCCAAAGCGGTGGCCGAACAACTCGCCCTCGACGCCGGCTTCGGCACGTGCTGGGATTTCGGCGGCGGCGACAAGGTACTGCTGCTGGAGCAACTGGCCCTGAGCTGGATCAACCTCGCCATTATGCAGGGGCATGGGCGGGATATAGCGTTCCGGGTGGTGCGGCGGTGACAGGGGGATGGCCGGGTAGTGTTTTAATGCAACGGTTGAACGGACGACAAATCTACTGTATTGCATTAGTACAACAAGCGTAATAGTTGCCGCTACAGTTGGTAGAACAACCAGCCTGAGTAGTCGTTCCGGTGATCGAGCAGCTTGAAGAGCCGTACCCGCCTGAATTACAATTGGAATCGCCATCGGGAGGTCTTGGCACCTGATATTCCACACACTGGCATTCATTTACCGAACTTCTGGATGATGCTTTGTCGGGGTCGCCGGGAGCATACTTTTCCGACAGGGAAGAATAACCTTTGAAGGAAGAGGGATCATCTGACCGGTTCATCCAAAACGCTAATCCGTAACCGGTTATGGACCAGTCAGCACTTATATTCTTTGCTATTTCGTGTCCTTTTCTCTCTCCTATGCTAAAAACATACGTCTTTCCATTCGTGGTTTGTATTACCAAAGCTTCTCTTAAATAAGCAACATAGACATTTCCCAAATCCTCATTTAATGTGGTTTCAAGTTGATTATTTTGGCAAATGAAAATGTCATTTACTGCACTGTTGTCCGTACGCTTCAAAAAGAAAAGCACTTCCTTTGAAGGTAAAGTCAAAACAGACATACTTCCTTCCATGAAAATAGCCTTGAATTCATCGATTGACTCTCCAGCGTTATACTGGGCTACTAAACCTGCAATAAAGGCAGCATTACCGGAAGTCTCAGAATTGTTGTCGGATTGGGAACACCTGTATAAAAACAGAAAAGTCGCTCCCAAAACCAGTAACATAAATACTGAAAAAAATTTGTTTTGCAAGTTCATTTTGAAGTAATTTAAGTCAATGTAGGTAAAAAAATCAAGCACTACAAAGTTACTATCTCATTAGCATAATATAATCTTTCATTTTCTATCATAACCTATCATTTTCTATCAAAATCTTTCACCTTTAATTCATTTGGTTCCTCAATCCGCGTTTCAGGGAATCCGAGCAATTCTCGTATGTGTTGTTGCTGCTCCGCACTGAGCAGTCCTCTGGGCGATGAATAACCAACAGCTTTCAGCTTTCTATACAGCGTAATATATGACATGCCAAGTTCCTCAGCCAGTTGAGCGCGAGTTTTAGATTTTTTCATAATATTGTTAATTAAGGTTTAAATCTACTCACAAAATTTACAAACAATTTTGAGACGCAAAATGTTGCCTATCTTCCTTGGTTTAGAGGGCTTTGTGGTTGGCGAAAACGATCGCTTTCCCGCATCCAACGAATAACCCGGCCCCTAACGTCGTATTTGCCCCTAATCAAACAGGAAGCGGTTCATACCGACAGCAGGCAACGCACAAACATCGTTGGGCTTGGAAGTATAGAGAAAGATTTCAGGTGTCTGCAAAATATTTTCGGAACATCACACCCGCCGCATGTCCGCCCCGTTCCCCTGCAAGCGCTTATCAATAAACGGGTACCCGCGGTCGATATGGCGCACGTTGTGGATCAACCGCAGGGGCACGGGCACGACATAGCGTTCCGGGTGGTGCGGCAGAGACGAGCAGGGGGCTTTGCCCACATAGCTACCGCCGGCCGTAGGCCGTCAGCGTCAAGCGGTCAAACAGCAGGGTTTGCCCGGCGTGGTTGTACGCGAAAACCTTCAATGTCGCCCCCTTGGCCGCGCGTTCAGGCACCTTGGCAAAGTATCCCGCCGTCCCCCAGGTATCCACCCCGCCGGGGGTCCAGATGGAGCATTCTGGGTTGCCCACGTGCGTACTCGGTTTTATGGACGAGGATTTTATTTTTCGTCCATCCGGAAAGTCAAATTCAACCACCAGGTCGGTAGCCATATGTCGATGCGGCACGCTGCTTTGGGCGGGCGTGTAGAGGTCAACGCTGATGCCTATGTATTCCGTTTGGGCAAAATCAAAGGGCAGCCCCTCTGCTATCGTGAGGAAATCCCTGGGCAAAATCAAAACGTGCCTCTTTCCAAGGGTATCTACGGACAGGGTGTCGAAGCCTGGTTCATTAAAGTTGAGCTCCAAGAGGGTTACACCGGGCCCCAATTGAGCAGAATCGGGCTGAATCTGGTTGCTGTCATACGCCCGGAGTGCCTGCTCCGACCAGTGGGTGGCTCCGAAGGTTTCTATGTAAAAAGCCTTGTTGTGGCGCTCGCTCCAGATGATGCCCTCTTTCATTTGCCACGTTTGGAAGATGTTTAGCCAGCCAAAGGCAAGCAGCCCTGCCCCCAGCAACCATGCCCCGATGCCGCCCTTGCTCCAACCGGCTACAAAGGTAGCCAACCCCAGGGCCAGCAGGGGGTAAGTCTCCACCATGGGACGCTGCCCCAGCCCCGGGAAAAAAGTCCAGGCATAGTAGGAATAGTGAATGTAACTGTGCAGCCCCACGAAGACGCAGACGGGCAACAGTGCCCCGGGCACATACCGGGGCAGCCGCCACAGCCCTATGAGCGCCAGGGCCATAACGGGGGTGTAGATGAGCCACCCGTTGGAAAAATCAAACCAGCCCTTGTGTATTTTCGGATTCGAAAAGTTGAAACCCTCCCCCTCGTATGGATTGAAGTACAACTTGCCGCTCACATAGTACCAGTAAGCGAACTGAATGGAAAATACGGCTAAAAAACCCGCCAACATCACCAGCGCCCAGCCATAATGCCGCAGGTAAAATTGTATGCGTTCGCGCAATGCAGCAAACCCGTTTACGCCCCACAGCAGCGGAATGAGCACCGATATTACTTCGGGCACGCGTGTAATACCGATCAACCCGACCACCATGCCTATGCCCAGCGCACCCCAGGCGCCCGGGCGCTCGTAAAAACGGATGCTCAACCAAAGCAGCAGACAGTAGTCGAAAAACAAAAACGCGTGCGCCATGGTCACGTAGGTGGCGTGGTAATACAAGTTGGTCGCCAATGCCAGGGTCAGGCAGGTGACCCACACGACGCGCCGCGAAAAGTAGCGCTCCAATACCCCGGACAGCAAATAAAACCCAAACCCCAGGTAAAACAGCGTGGAGAGGGATACGAAAAACAGATAGGGCCTGCTCCAGCCATCCGCAGCGCAGCAACCCGTAATGTTCACGAATGCGTGCGCCAGTAAAAAAAACGGTGCTTCCATGACGGGCACACCAAGGGTGTATTTGATGTACCGCCGCCCGCGCTCGGTGAGGCGTATGCCAAATTTATCCTCCCGGGGATCGTCCGAACCAGGATTGGTTTTCCGCAACGAGGTGATGGTTTTGTCGTAATCCCCGACGTCCCCGTTCACAAAAAAAGAAACCACATGAAGGTAGTAGTGGCTGGAATCCCCGTGATACAGGGTTTTTTCCCAGCGCTTTAGCCACAGCATACTGCCCAAAAACAGGACGCTGATCAGCAAGGAAAGGGCTATTCGGTGACGGGACATTGTGCAAGACTTTGGCGCAAAGTTAGGCAATATGTTAATCCAAGCCGCTGGTTACTTGCTTGTTGATTATTTGCAATATTTGTTCTGCTGAGAAATTCGTATTTTTTACCAAGGTACATTCTTTGTAATGTTCAGAAATTTGCCGTTTTCCAATCGGTATGCACCGCCAAAGCCTAAAAACCATAGTCTATCAATTTGGTCTCTGTAGAATTGATAAACTACTGGCCCGTTGTTGTCTTCGGGTTTTTCGAATTTTATTATCTTTTTGCCATCATAGATATGTAGATAATGCTGATTGAAGACAAAATATAATTTACCATTTTTGTCTTCCGAAATACTCCCAATCCCTTTGCCGACTTCTGGTACTTGTTCTGTTATATTTTCTAACCAATTTCATTTGTCTATGAATTATTTTGACCTGGTTCATCGTTTTGGTTTATTTTTCTGATGCACAACGTGACTGCTGCCGCCCGTGCCTACGTTTAGGAGGCATGGCCGGCAGCAGAGAGTTGGGCGATTTATTTATCCAAGCCAAGTCTTGCGGCAATTCCCTGAACTTCTATAATGGAAAGCCCCGTGATTTCAGCAGCAAATTCAATGGTTGATCCTTTACGCAATATGTTTTTGGCAATTTCTTCATCTCTGCTTTTCAGGGCCTCATTTACCGCCGATGTAATTTCCAAGTTCACCGTCTCCACAAAACTCGCATCGCTGCGCTGCGCTTCCATATATCTGTCATACTCCTTCCGGTCAGCCGGTTCTAATTTCAGAATATCAAGTTTTTGGCCGGCGGCTTTCAAGCCTTTTGCGGTGAATTCGTCCTTGATTTCCGCCGTTTTCAGGAAGTATATCCACTCATCTAGCGTATCCTTTGCAATTTCGTTGAACCGGTTGGTTTTTATCACATAGTATTCCGGGTACAAGTCCGAGACGGATGTCTTTTTGAAAAGCTCTTTCTGCTTTTCCGATAGTTCGAGCTCGTGATGGCTGTGGATGCCGACGAAGGTGGTCGTTCCGTGATACACATAATCATCCCCTTGACCAAGGTCAAAATAGACGATGTTCACGGAATAGACTTTTTTGACCTGAGAATACGCCTGCCCCTCGGCGATGTGCTCTACGATAACCTTGGCCGTCCCGTAAAGCATCCGCTGGAAGTAGTCGGCTTCGCGGGTATTTTGGATTTCAACGATGACCAATTCGCCCTTTTGATTCTCCACGAGGATATCCACCCGGTTGAACTTGTCGTCCTCGGTTGCTTTATTTCCCTCGCTTTCAAGGATTTGCTTTATTTTGAAATCCTCACGCAGCAACTCCGACAGAAAGCCTTCCAGAATATCGAAGTTGGCTTTGTTGCGGAGCAGGCGCTTCATTGCCCAGTCAAAGCGGACTAACTTTTTGGCCATTTTATTCTCTTTTTGTGCAAAGATACGAGGTTTTTGGGAACAGCCTGCTGGCTTTAGTTAAACTGTTGGTTTTCATGATGGTACGTCCGGAGACGTGCGGATAGTAGGTTCCTGTCATGAGACAGGAACCAGCGATTGATTTAATATTTTTAGTTGCAGCAGAAGACTCTGTGCCAGCGGGGAAGACGCCACCGGAAGATTGTCGGCCATTCCCATTGCAGCAGAGGAAGCCTTTTCCACCGCTATTGCTCTTATACAATGTTCTCTACAGGCCTTCTTCGAATTGATTACAATCTACTTTAATTCCTGCATTTTTCTCACACTCTGAAGCACCATTTTCTTTGGCATGAACGGAATAAAAGAAAGTGATATTCTTTGAGAAAAAGGCAGACCCGACACCACATTCAATTTGCCCTCAATCATTGCATTATAACCATCTGATGCTACGCTTTCGGGACTTGCAGCATTCTTGAATAAGTCTGTACCATTCATTCCGGAAGTATCAGCAAATTCTGTTTTTGTAGCACCCGGCATTAATGCAGTAACGGTTATATTGGTGTCGTGTAATTCTTCTGCTACTGCATTGCTTAAGGAAGTTACGTAGGCTTTAGATGCATAATATATTGTTTGAAGCGGACCGGGCATCAAAGCTGCGGTTGAAGAAACATTCAGAATTTTACCACTGTTTCTGCGGACCATGTCGGGTAAAAATAAATGCATAAGTTCAGTCAGGGCAATCATATTCAGGTTTATCATGCCAATCTGCCGTTCCCATGAAAGTTCGTAACCATCCGAGCAACTACCCCCCCAGTTCTTTCCACTCAAAAGGGAGGAGTTTTTGCACCTGATTGACCGGGAACTCGGGTAGTTTTCGGAACACATCGGTGAAGTATGCTACCGGCTCGACTGCACAGATTTTGCAA
>JBGSTG010000071.1:0-10940 GCA_041736625.1 Saprospiraceae bacterium
GGAGTTTCGACGAGGTGTTTTTGACTTTTTTGAAAATATTTCAACATGGGAAATGGAATTAAAATCACTCATCACACTCAATTTCCGGGTTGTGGGAACTCAGCTATGAGTTTTTGCAAACCACTTGACGTTGAGTATACATCATCGGATAGTTTCGGCAGCTTGACACTTCCAGTTAATGGGTGGACCTCGGGCACTTACAGCTGTCGATTTATTGACCAGTCAGGTGCATCTCAAATCGTCCGATTCATCGTTCAAAATTAAATCCAAAGGGTAGCTGCCCAGCACATTTGTGGCGGCTGCCCTACAATTTTACTTCCATGCAACAATTGCCAATACTGATTTCGGCTGCATTTTTCTTCCTTTTAACATGTTGCCAAAAAGATGAATCCTTATACGACGACGAAGGAAGAGGAAAAGGATTTGCTGTGAAAAATGATACAAATTGGGAAACGGGGACTTATGCGTATGATTTCAAGTCTTCTAACAATACTGTATCCGTTTCACTCTTCGTAACTAATAAAGATGGAGTACTGAGAGAAGATCTAAGTTTTAAAAATTTAAAGCTAAGTGAAGGTGAAAGATCAATTGGTGAAATGAATACAGCTCTTTTGCTAACAAATTTTGGTATCCGATACAGCACAATACTCACTGATGGAGACGTTACCGGCGACCGGTTTTATTCCCCGCCTGCCAATCCTCACAATACCCTTACCGTTGATTCGTACAACGAAGAAACGGGTGAATTGCACTGCCGCTTCAACGCCTTTATTGTGGGTAATCCGACCTATGATCCCACCTTGCCGGATACCCTTAGGTTTAAAGATGGCTGGTTTCGCGTAAAAATTATCAAATAAATTACAGCGAACTATCGCATGGCTGCCAACCGCCCGCTACACGCGGCGGTGTGCAGCCATGCCCCCGTTAGCACTAACAATAAATAAAAAAACAACTAATATATTACACTACTGGACATTTTTCTCAGGGATTGACTAACCCGGCGATTTATCGCCGGGAACACTGGCCGCTTGCCTTCCGGGGTTTTAACCCTTACACTTTTTGAGCCGTATTTCGGGGTTAAAACCCCAATAAGAAGGCGGCACAAAAGCCCGGCGATAAATCGCCGGGTTAGTCAAAGTCTAAAACGTCCATTAGTATGCTAATATATACATGAAATAAAACAATGCACAGAAAATTCAACCTTGACAACCAAGTGGATATTTTTCAATTTGCAACACACAAATTCTCCTTAATTTTGAGGAGTTTTCACCAATTTAAAATCAGCAGCATGCGTAAGTTTTCAAAAATCATCAGCATTTGCCTCGCACTGGCATCCTTTTTCGCTTGTAACGAAGCACCTAAGAACAATACGTCCACCGATAATCCGGGCGTTAATCTGGTTGATTCAAACACTGAATTGACGGCCATCACCGATGTGGTGCATAATTTTTACAAATGGTATTCGTCGGGTATCGAGCGCATCGAATACGTTGACTCGAAAGGCAAATTTTCAAAATTAGACATGGCAAAAGTGGCTGCCCATCACGCCCAAATGATGAAAAGCGGTTTTCTCAGCCAAGCCTATATTGACAATGACATGGCGTATCTGAAAAAATACGAAGCGATTTGGGCGAAGGACAATGAAAATGGTAATGAAGCCCCCTTATCGGGTGCAGACTACAACAGGGTATATTGTGGACAAGATTGGGACCCAATAGAATATACAACGGGTACGCTTAAAGTAGATGGGCTTGGCACAAACCAGGTAAAGACGACCGTGGGAGCCAGCAAATTAGAGTTGGTGAAAGAAAACGGTAAATGGCTGATTTCCAAGATTAGTTGTGAATAAAAAAACACTTGACCTGAAATATCAAGCCACCAACTGCCGAAAATCCACCGGCGTAACCGAACTAACCCCCTGCTCCGGCATATACACACCGTATATAGTGTCCACGGCCGCCATGGTGGCCTTGTTGTGCGTCACCACGATGAACTGGGAGTCTTTGGAGAATTCGCGGATGATGCGGTTGAACTTTTCGATGTTGGCGTCGTCGAGCGGAGCGTCCACCTCGTCGAAGATGCAAAAGGGCGCGGGCTTGAGCAGGTATAGGGCGAACAGCAGGGCCGTGGCGGTGAGGGTTTTTTCGCCGCCGGACAGCTGGGCGATGGTCTGCGGTCGTTTGCCCTTGGGTTTGGCGATGATGTTGATGTCGGAGTCCAGGGGCGCTTCGGGGCGGGTGAGCACCAGGTCGGCGGTGTCCTCGTCGGTGAACAGCGTGCGGAACACACGGATGAAGTTTTCGCGCACCTGCTCGAACGCTTCCAGAAAACGCTTGGTGGCCGTCTCCTCGATCTCGATCATGGTTTGCAGCAGGTTTTCCTTGGCGCCCAGGATGTCCTGGCGTTGCTGGTCGATGGTGTCGTAGCGTTCCTTGATCTCGTTGTAGGCTTCTATGGCCATGGGGTTGATCTCGCCGTAGGTGTCGAGGCGGCGTTTGAGGCTGAGCACGTCCTTTTCGAGGTCTTCGAGCTTGTACTGCGGGTCGGGCTCGCGGTTGATGATGTCGTTGGCGGTGATGTTGAACTCCACGCGCAGGCGTTCGCTGATGGCGGTGATCTCGAACTTGACGTCGGAGAATTTGTCCTTGAGCCGGTTGATGAGCCCCTGCAGGTCCTGCGACTGGCGGAAGCTGTCGCGCAGCTGGTTTTCCAGCGCGTGTATTTCGTTGCGCGCCTTGAAGTACACCTGTTCGGTGGCGCTCAGGCCGGCCTCGAGGGTGGTTTTTTCGGCGTAGCCGGCCTGCAGCTCGGCGTCGAGGCGGGCGAGATCCTGGGCGAGCACGTCCAGCTCATCGGTGTTTTTGGCGAGGGTGGCGCCGGCGTTGCGCGCAGTTTGCTCCAGGTCGTGGCGGCGGTTCTGCCGGAACTGGAGTTCCTGTTGCAGGGTGTTCACGCGGTTCTGCTGGCGGATGAACTCGATGTTCTGCTGGTTGTACTGCTGGCCGGCCTGGCTGAGCTGTTCGGCCACCTCGCGGAAGGAGCCGTCGGCGTTTTGCAGGCGCTCGCGCGCGGCGTTGGCGGCCTGCTGGTATCCGGCCAGTTGGGACTCGATGTCGCGGTTGCCGGCGCGCAGGGCGTCGATGTTTTTGCCCGAGGCGCCCGCCTTTTCGGTGAAGGTGGCCACGAAGGTGGCGATGTTGTCGAGCCGCGCCTGCATGCCCGTGCGCTCCTGGGTGATGCGGTTGAGGGCCTCGCGTTCGCGCTGGAGCAGGGCCGACTGGTCGGCGTTTTTGAGGCTGTTCAGGTGGGTGCGCACGGTGGACAGCTGGAGGTTCCAGTCGTTTTCGGTTTTTTCCAGCGTTTTGATCTCCGTTTCCAGGATCTCCAGGTTCTTTTTCCGGCCGATCTTTTTGCCCTCAAACAGACCCACCGACCCGCCGCTGAGGCTGTAGCGGCGGCGCACGAAGGAGCCGTTTTTGGACAGCAGGGTGACGCCCGCCGGCGCCTCCGCCGACGGCGACTCGTCGTGGGTGATCAGCACGTTTTCGAGCAGGTACTCCACCAGCCGGCGGTAGCGGGCGTCCACCTCCACCAGTTCGATGGCGCGGCGCGCGTCGGGGAGCAGGGTGAGCGGGGGCTGGTAGTCGTGGAAGGCGTTGAGCAGGAAGAAGTTGGCGCGTCCTTTCTGGCTGCGGCCGAGCAGGGCGATGGCCTGGGCGGCCTCGTCGGCGTCGGGGGCCACGAAGTAGTTGAGGTAGGGCTCGAGGAAGTTTTCGATCACCACCCGGTACTCCTCCTGCACGTAGATGAGGTCGCTGAGGAGCGGGCAGCGCTGGGCCCACTCTTTCTGGCTGCTGAGGAATTTGATGCTTTCGGGGAACCCCTCGAGGCTTTCCACCATGCTTTTGGTGAGCTTGAACTCGTTGCGGCGGGCGTCGAGGCGGCGGTTGTGCTCGGCGATGCGGCGCGTGAGCTCGTCCTGGCGCTGCTCGGTCTGGGCGATGTCGGCCTTGCGCTTGTCCTCCTCGGCTTCCAGCTGCCCGATGCGGGTTTGCTGCCCCTGTTCGGTTTTTTCGAGGGCGCCGATCTGCTCCTGCAACACGCCCATTTCGGCTTGCCGGTTGGCGATGTCGGTCAGGGTGCGCTCCACGTCGCGCTCCAGGTTTTCGATCTGGTTTTGCTGGATGGCGCGCGTTTTTTCGAGCTCCACGATCTGGCGCTCGAGGTCTTGCTGGGCTTTCACGAACTCGTCGAGGTTGCCCTTGAGCAGGTTGTGGTCGCCGCGCACCTTTTCGAGGCGCGCCTGGGCGGCCTGGAGGGCAGCTTCGAGGTCGGCCTCTGCGGTGCGTTCGTAGTTGAGGTCGGTCTGGTAGGCGTCGATCTCGGTGGCCAGGGCGTTGAGCTGGCGTTCCGACTGGTCGAGCTGATCCTGCAGGCGGCGCGAGTCGTTCTCGATGAACGAGCGCTTCTGGGCCAGCATGTTTTTTTCGTTCTCGCGGCTGCGGATGCGGCCCGTGAGCTGGTTCACCGTTTGTTGTTGTTCGCTGAGCAGCACCTCTTTATCGGTGTGGCTTTTGCGGAGCTGCTCGATGTCGGCTTCAAACTTGCGGGCGGCGGCCTCCAGGGTGCGCCAGTTGTCCTCCTCGCGCCCGATCTGCCCTTCGAGTTCCTTGTACGATTTTTTGTGGCGGCTCAGGCTGTGCACGGCCAGCTCCACGCTGCGCATCTTGTACTCCTCCTTGAGTTCGTAGTACTTCTGCGTGCGCTGGGCCTGTTTTTCGAGTTTTTTGAGCTGGTCTTCGATCTCGAAGAGCAGGTCTTCCACGCGGTCGAGGTCGGCGGCGGTGGCTTCCAGCTTGAGCTGGGTTTCGTGCTTTCGGGCCTTGTACTTGGAGATGCCGGCGGCCTGCTCGAACATGCGGCGGCGCGCCTGCTCGCGGTCGCTGAGCAGGTCTTCGACCATGTTGAGGGCGATGATCGCGTAGGAGTCGGCCCCCACGCCGGTGTCCATAAATAAGGTGGTGATGTCCTTGAGCCGGCAGCTCACGCCGTTGATGCGGTATTCGCTCTCGCCGCTGCGGTACAGGATGCGGCTGACGGCCACCGACGTGTACTCGGTGGGCAGCACGTTTTTGGTGTTGTCGAACACCAGCGTCACCTGGGCCACCTGGGCCTCGCGGCGTTTTTTGGTGCCGTTGAAGATGACGCTGGCCATCTTGTCGAGGCGCAACTGGCTGCTCTTCTGCTCGCCCAGCACCCAGCGCACAGCGTCGACGATGTTGCTCTTGCCCGAACCGTTGGGCCCGACAATGCCCGTGACATCGTCGTTAAAATGGATGGTGGTTTCGTTGGCGAACGATTTAAAGCCCTTGACTTCCAGTGATCTCAGTCTCATGTCACACTACGTATAGCCTACAAAGGTAGATACGACGCCGGGGCGGGGACGAAAAAGTTATGCACAAGGCGTGAATTTCGGGCCCCGGCAGGCGGCGCAACAAATTTTTTGGCCGTCAGGCATGGGGAAATGCCGGAAGCGGTGCATATTTGCGGTCGAGGGTTGATTCCAGCCCAATCAGGACAACATACCCCTATGGAAGGCACTCCCGCTTACTCGCCCAAGCCGATTTTTTACTTCAGAGTGACCTTTGGAGACAAGGGCGACGCCGCATTTCAGGAGATCACCGGCCTGAGCGGCGAAGACGACATGATTGAATACCACGAGGTGGAGCACCCGCTTTTCCCCGCCATTCAGTTCAACCCCGCACCCGAATTCATGTACGTCAAGCTGAAAAAAGGGATTTGCCGGAACCGCACCCTCATGGGCCACCTCCTGCACAGCTACTCCTCCTCCTCGGCAAAACCCGACATGGTCACCATACAACTGCTCGACGACACGGACAAGCCCCGCTTTACCTGGACGCTCAAAAACGCACTGGTGGTCCGTTTCTCCGACATCGACTTCGAAAACGGAACCGACGAGGTGGAGATCGATGAGCTGGAACTGCGGCATGAGGGAGTGAGCAGGAACAAATGAATGCGGAATGCGGAATGCGGAATGCGGAATAAGAGGGCGCCTGGTGCCTCCATCTCGCCGCAACACCACCAAATACCCCGTTAAACCAAGCGCCCTGTTATTCCGCATTCCACATTCTACACGTCCAGTTTTTTTGCCAGTAGTTCCCAGATCAACTCATACGGTACGATTTCGATGGCGAAGTTTTGGCGCGACACCTGCGGGGTGAGCGCTTGCAGGCTTTCCAGTTCCCGCCGGATGCGGGCTTCGGCGCGGGGCCGGTTGCCGTAGTGTTTCTTGTGGAGGGCCATAAGCAGGAGCATAAAGTGGTTGCTGCGTTGGTTCAGGGTGGTGTCCACGTATCGCCGGCGGTACTTTTCGAGTTTGTCGAGGTGCTCGTCGAACCCGGCGAAGTCGCCCTGCAGCAGGCTGAACAGCTCGGGCAGCAGCACGATGGGTATGTTCATGCCCTCTTTGTCGCGCGCGAGCAGCACGAAGTCGTTTTCGAAGCGGGCGGGCCGGTAGGGGCCGGTGGCGCGTTCCACGGCGTCGGGCGGCAGGGCGCCGGCCAGGGCGAGCAGGTGGAGGTAGGCGCCGAGCAGGCGGCACTCTTCGCGGAAGCGCTCGGGTTGCAGCTGGAAGCGGGGGTGCTGCATGAGGTCGGTGTAGGCGGCGAGCGCGTCGGCGAACAGGCCGTGGTGGAGGAAGCAGTAGGCGGAGGCGTGGTGGATGAGGAACCAGTTGAAGGCGCCGTATTCGGCGTTCGACAGGCACACGTCGGCCGCCGCCACGATATCGGCCCGCGGGCTGCGTTTCAGCTGGGTGTAGGCCGATATTTTCTGGATGGCGATCACCATGCGTTTGCCCTTGTTCACGTTGGGGTTGTCGCGCAGGCGCTCGAGCGCCTCGTCGACCACCCGGATCACGTCCTCCTGCTCGTTGGCGGTGGAGTGCATCATGAGCTCCATGATGTACACATGGTAGTCGAACTGGGCGAGGGCGGCCTCTTCGCGCAGGGGTTTGAAGCGCTGCACGAAGCCGGCCGCCAGGTCGTGCACGGCCGCGTTGGGGGCGTGCGACGACATGTAGTGCTCCAGGAGGGTCTCGTAGGCGTCCACCGCGTCGAGCAGCAGGCGGCGGCGGGCTTCGTAGCGCCGGTTGAGCAGGGTGAACTTTTGGTGGTTGCGCACGTCGGTCACGGACTTGGAGTAGGCCTGGCGCAGGAGGCGGGTGATGTCGGCGGCCAGCTCCACAAACTCGTACTTTTCCACCTGCTCCAGGGTCTGGTGCAGCAGGTGCACACCGGCGCGGCGCGCGTCGCGGGTGATGAGTATGTGCGCGGCGGCAAAGTCGCGGTAACAGTTGTACTGGGCCTTGCCCCGCTCGTCGAACTGGGGCAGGTTGGTGTCCACAAAAAAAGCGGTGTTGATCAGCTGGCGCACCAGACGGTTGCGCAACTTGCGGTACGCCGGCAAACGCGTGTTGTCGGTCTGGTACAACTGCCGCACCACGTCCTCCTCGCGCTGCACCTCGCCACGGGACAGTAAATCGTAGAGACGGGATACCTGGGTGTCGGAAGCGCCGAGGATTTCTATTTGCTTGATTTTGTTGCGGGTGATGATTTGAACGAGATCTTTCAAAACTATAAATTCCATAGTCAAATATTTTGCAGACTTTTATTTTTATTTGTACAAATTGAATCAATGAATCAAACTGCTCGGATTGATTTTAAAGATTCTGGCCTTTTTCAAGTCTAAAAATGAGTAGACCTTCGCACAAATCGCATTCGCAAAGGTAAAATACTGGATTATAAATAGGTTATCCTAGTTTCCAAACCCAACAGACGCTTCAAAAACATCCTAATCCATTTTAAAGGAAACTTTCAGGATTACCCATCGACAGTCAACCCTGTCTCCCCAGCCGGAGTGCCAACCGCTCCGGCTTTTTATATCCACTACGCCCCACCCCCCTCGCCCATGCACCACTGGAAAAAACTAAACCCCAACGACATCAAACAACGCGTATTCGACGCCCTGGCCCAGAACGTGGATTACGCCTCGGAGGAGGTGTTGGGCGTACCGGCGTCCACCCTCGATTCCCGGGTATTTTACAGCAACGCGTCGTTTCTGAAGGACGCGCCTTTTATGTCCACCCTCGTGCACAACCCCAACCACATCGGGTGCCACACGCTGGGCGAGTCGGAGCCGTTTTTCGCCGGCACCCAGGCCATTGAGCGGGAGGTGGTGGCCATTTGCGGCACGGACATCCTGGGCGCCCCGCCCGGCGCCGTCGACGGCTACGTGGCGGCCGGGGGCACCGAGGCCAACCTGCAGGCCGTGTGGGTGTACCGCAACCTGTTTATGCGCGAGCACGGGGCCCTGCCCGGCGAGATCGCCATTTTGTGCTCGGCGGACAGCCACTACTCCATGGACAAGGCCGCCGACGTGCTGCTGCTCGACGTGCTGCGCGTGCCGGTGGACGCCGCCACCCGCACCGTATTGCCCGAAGCCCTGGAGGCGGTGCTCGCCGGGGCCCGCGCCGACGGCAAGCGGTTTATCATCGCGGTGGCCAACATGATGACCACCATGTTCGGCTCGGTGGACGACCCCGACCTGTACACCGAAGCGCTGCAACAACACGGGTTTGTGTTCAGGCTGCACGTCGACGGCGCCTACGGCGGCTTCTACTTCCCCTTCACCGGCGAGCAGCACCGACTCGACTTCCGCAACCCGCACGTGTGCTCCGTGACCCTCGACGCGCACAAAATGGTGCAGGCGCCCTACGGCACGGGCATCTTCCTGATCCGCAAAAACCACATCCAATACGCCAACACGCGCAGCGCCGCCTACGTGGCCGGCGAAGATTTTACGCTCAGCGGCAGCCGCTCGGGCGCCAACGCAGTGGCCATCTGGATGATCCTGGCCACCTACGGCCCCTTCGGCTGGCGGGAGAAAATATTCATCCTGCAAAAACGCAGCGACTGGCTCTGCGAGCGCCTGACAGAAATGGGCGTCCGCCATTACCGCCACCCGAATGCCAACATCATCACCCTGGATGCCCGTCAGGTTGATCCGGCCGTGGCCCGGAAATTCGGGCTGGTGCCCGACGACCACCACCACCCGGCGTGGTACAAGGTGGTGGTGATGGAGCACGTGACCATAGAGAAGCTGGCGCACCTGGCGGGGTCGCTAAAAAATAAAAATCAGGCGTCCGGATGATCCGCGACATTCCGCGCATCGTTTTGTAACCGATATTTGCAGCGTGAAAAAGTTGTTCCTGTTCGTCATCCTGCTCTCCGTGTGCCACCAGGCATTCCGGCACGCGGGCGTGGTGGCGTCGTTTTACTGGAACAGGCCATACATCGCCAAAAACCTGTGCGAAAAGCGCCTGGTGCCCCGCAACGGCTGCAACGGGCAGTGCGTGCTGATGAAAAGGCTCCAGAAAGAAGCCGAAAAGGAGCAAAAAGCGCCGGCGCTCCAAAAACTACCCGAAATCACCTGGTTTTTCTCCTCCTCCCCTGCCCTGCCGGTCTGGCCGGGCAACGTCGAGCCCGGGGTGGCCGATGTGTGCTGGCGGGTCGGCATCCTGCGCACGCAGACGAGGCTGGGCGCCGTTTTTAAGCCGCCGGACGCTTTGCTTTTCCGCTCCTGATTTACCTATTCCAGCCAGGCGAGTTATTCGCTTTGGCTATGGACGCTGTTCGCATATCCTGTTTCAGGCAGGGTACGCCGATACGCCTGTCCGTCCCCTTTTTTATTCAACACAACACAAGATTTCAACACAATGAAACGCAACATTGCAACCATAGCTGCCCTGGCGGCCCTCACCGTATTTTCCTTTAGCGCCTGCACCAACGACGACGACGACGATGCAGTGAACGAGCCCGGCACCCTCGAGCTGGAGTTCGACAACGTGGTGGGTGACCAAAACCTCATCCTCAACGGTCCGGAATACACCAACGCCGCAGGCGAAAAGTTCACGGTCACCCTGCTGAACTACTACATCTCCAACATCGTCCTGGAAAGGGCCGACGGCACGAAATACGTGGTCCCGCAGGACAGCTCCTACTTCCTCGTCAAGGAAAGCGACCCCGCCACCCACCTGATCAAGCTGAACAACATCCCCGCCGGCGACTACACCCATTTCCACTTCACGATCGGAGTAGACAGCCTGCGCAACACCATGGACATCAGCCAACGCACCGGCGTGCTCGACCCGGCCAACAACACCGGCGACAATTCGATGTACTGGAGCTGGAACTCGGGTTACATTTTCTTCAAAATGGAAGGCATCTCGCCGGCTGCTCCGGTGGATCCCAACGGCCAGAACAAGTTCCGCTGGCACATCGGTGGTTTCGGCGGCATGACCAGCCAAACCATCAACAACATCAAGGAAGCAGAGGTGCACGTGCACAGCGGCGACGAGCCCGCGCGCGTGGGCAAGGGCCGGGATCCGCATGCACACATCTACGTGGACGTCCTGAAGGCTTTCGCAGGCGAAAAGACGCTTAAAATTGCCGATATGCCCACGATTCACTTCAGCCCGCTGTCGGTAGACATAGCCAACAACTACCAGCACGCGTTTGAACTGGATCACATCCACCAGTAAATACCGGCGCGCGTACCCATACGATGGCTCCAAGCCCAATGTCGTCAACTTAGCGTAAAAGCAATGTTGTAAAATTGTCTACAACGAAGCTAGATTTTTTTTTGCCGCGAATTAGCGCGAATTCGCGCTAATTCGCGGCAAAAAATAAAGTCGCGGTAAGACATCAAACAACCCCAAAGCAATCTTTTTACGCTAAGTTGACGACATTGGGCTCCAAGCCATCGTATGGGTTACCACCCCGCAAGCGTACCCATAGAGGCCGTCTCACAAGTGTTTAACGGAATCAGACAGCAAAATAAAATTTCGATCGAGTGTAGTG
>JBGSTG010000073.1:0-96732 GCA_041736625.1 Saprospiraceae bacterium
GACTACACCACATTATTGGGCTTTTACGGCGGCATCGCCACCCCTCCAGGACAAGAAGACAAATACGGAATCTCCGTACTGACTTTTCCGGAAGGCAGTTTGCACATTGTAGAGAATACCGAACTAAGCATGTATTTCGACAAATGCAATTCCTCACTGTCCGACTCCAGCGGCAACCTGCTTTTGTACACCAACGGCGTAGACATAGGCAATGCCGCCTGGGATACCTTGCAGGGTGGCTGGGACCTGAAAAATGTGGAACCATTGCGCAGCATCTGGCCCCAGTTTGCCCTGTGCCTGCCCAAGCCAGGCGACGCGAGCCGGGTCATGGTATTTTATGGGGATTACGAGATTTTCCAGCACACCTTCAGCAGCCCGATATGGTACACTTCCCTGAACCTGTACGCCGCCGAGGTGGACATGAATTTAGACAACGGCCTGGGCGGGGTGGTGACCAGAGACATCCCGGTGATTGAAGACACTTTGGGTATCGGCAAATTCACCGCCTGCAAACACGCCAATGGACGAGACTGGTGGGTTTTGGCGCATGAGCAATATAGCGACAGATTTTACCGGGTGCTGCTTGATCCCTCCGGTGCGCACTATGCCGGTGAACAAAAGATAGCTATACCCTTCGAAGATGGAGTTGGACAGGCTTGTTTTACACCCGATGGCTCCAAGTATATTATGTACGACGGAATCGATTTCGACACAGCTACGCCAATAGGCAATCTGCTCAATATTTTTGATTTTGACAGGTGTTCGGGAATGTTGTCGAATCAAATACAAATCATCATCGAACAGGGAGCCTTCGGCGGCATGGCCATATCGCCCAACTCCCGGTACCTGTACCTGAGTCAGAGCGACCGCGCTTATCAGTATGACCTGTGGGCCGACGACATCGAGGCATCCAAAACGCTCATCATGGTGTACGATGGTTACAGGGCGCCTTTGCCGACATACTCTTTTTTCCTGCAACGCATGCCCGACGACAAGTTGTATGGCTGCACCGTGAACCAGTCCAACGTTTTACACGTCATCCACTACCCCGACGAGCCTGGCATGGCCTGCCAATTCCAGCAGCACGGCATTCATCTGCCTGCCCGCAACTCCAACTCGGTGCCCAACTTCCCGTATTTCCGCCTCGGCCCCCTCGACGGCTCCCCCTGCGACACCTTAGGCCTCGACAACCACCCGCGCGCCTGGTACCGCTACGAACAGGATACGCTTGACCCCCTGCTGGTGGAGTTCCGCGACCTGTCGTACTACGAACCCGCCACCTGGCGCTGGGACTTCGGCGACGGCTCGCCCGTATCGGCCCAGCGACACCCCTGGCACACCTTCCCCGGGCCCGATGTGTACGACGTGTGCCTCACGGTGAGCAATGCCAACGGTACGGATACGCACTGCAAAAAATTGTACCTCGGCGTGTCGGCCCAGGATAACCCCGTGCTGCAATCGCAGATCACGGTGTCGCCCAACCCGTTTGCCGACCGGCTCTCGGTGGCCCTGAACGCGTCGCTGCGCAGTCCGGTGTTCCGCTTGTCCGACGGTGCCGGGCGTTTGGTGCTGGAGGAGCGGCTGGTAATGGGCATCAATGAACTGGAAACGGTGGGTCTGCCGGCAGGTCTGTATTTCTGGCGCGTGGAGTCGGGTGGCGAGGTGGTGAAGGCCGGGAAGGTGGTGGCTGTGGAGTGAGTGTGGAAATTCGTCCTGCGAGTAAACGCTGTCCATTACACACAACTTCTTTGAACTCTTAGCATGTCGGGAATGGACGGCGTGTTTAGGTGAAGGTTTATTATGCTAACCGCAGATCGAGGTTTGTGAGGTTAGCTATTACAAACGTTCGACCTCTCCGAGGTCGTCAAAACGTTAATATTGCACTATTCTACAAAGGTTTGACCTCTCCGAGGTCATTCCGCTGAGGTCATCTCCGACAATCTTTTTAGCACTTCGGAGAGGTGCTGGATATGTAAAATTGTTCGTTAACAACGTTTTGCGACCTCGGAGAGGTCGCGCGTTTGTTGCATTCAAGCACCTTGGATATTTGATAGCAAACATCGGCCAAAAGACACCGGCAACCCCCGGTATCTACATGTTCCATGAACTTATGTGTAATGGACAGCGTAAACCAGCAGGACGAATTTCCGCAAAACCAAGCGCCCTCATATTCCGCATTCCGCATTCCACATTCCGCACTCCCCTCACTTCTCCTCCATAATCTCAATCAACCGGTTCAACTCCGCATCGTTCTCAAAATTCACCACGATCTGCCCTTTGCCCTTGGGGCTGCGTTTGAGTTGCACTTTGGCGCCAAAAAACGCGCTGAACTGGTCCTGTATGTGGCGCAGGTTGTCCGGCAGGCGTTCGGGCGCCGGCTTTTTGTCGCTGCGGTTATTGCCCTGATAGCGGCTGATGAGGTCTTCGACGGCGCGCACGGACAGATCCTGCTCGACGATCTGGCGGAAGAGCGACAGCTGGAGGGCGATGTTGTCCACGCCGGCCAGGGCGCGGGCGTGGCCCATGGTGAGTTTGCGGTCTTTGACGGCGCGCTGGATCTCCGGCGGCAGCTTGAGCAGGCGCAGGTAGTTGGTGATGGTGCTGCGCTGTTTGCCCACGCGTTCCGACAGGCTCTCGTGGGTGAGGCTGCACTCGTCGATCAGGCGCTGGTAGGAGATGGCGATCTCCACCGCGTTCAGGTCTTCGCGCTGGATGTTCTCGATGAGGGCCATCTCGAGCATCTGCTGGTCGTCGGCCAGACGGATGTACGCCGGTATTTCGGTGAGGCCGGCCATCTGGCTGGCGCGGAAGCGGCGCTCGCCGGAGATGAGCTGGTAGGCGCGGTCGTGCAGGCGGCGAACGGTGACGGGCTGGATGAGCCCGTGCACGCCGATGCTGGCCGCCAGCTCGTCGAGCGCGGCCTGGTCGAACTCGGTGCGGGGCTGGAAGGGGTTGGTCTCTATCTGATCGAGGGGCAGCATGGCGATGTTCTCCGTGAACTCGCGCACGACCTCCTGCGGGTTTTCCTTAACGGCTTGCTCCAATTGTGTCGGGTTGGCAAGCAGCGCGCGAATGCCTTTGCCGAAGTCCGGCTTGTTGGCGACCTTTTTTGACATATCCATACGGCTAGTTCCGGCGCAGAAATTCCTCGGCCAGGTTAAAAAAGTTGGTTGCCCCTTTGCTACTCACGTCGTACATGGCCACAGGCACGTGCTGCATGGGCGCTTCGGCCACGCGGCTGTTGCGGTGGATGATGGTTTCGTACACGTAGTCGTTGCTGCTGTTGCGCACCTCTTCTACGATGGCGTTGGCCAGGCGCAGGCGGCTGTCGTACATGGAGATCACCAGACCTTCTACCTGCAGGTCCGGGTTGTACCCTTGTTTGACCAGCGCAATGGTGTTTTTGAGCTTCGACAGCCCTTCAAAGGAGAACATTTCGCATTGCACCGGGATGAGCACGGTGTCGGCCGCCACCAGGGCGTTCACGGTGATCAGGCCCAGTGAAGGCAGACAGTCGATGAAAATGAAGTCGTATTCGTTTCTCAACTCGCCAATCATGTCGCGCAACACGTACTCCCGCTTGTTGCGGTTCACCAGCTCCAGCTCCGCCCCGACGAGGTTGATGTTCGACGGCAGCAGGTAGAGGTTGGGTGTTTCGGTTTCCACAATGGCCTCTGCCAACGGCATGTTGTTCACCAGGCAATCGTACAGCCCTTTGGTGTTTTCGTCGGTGACCACGCCTACGCCGGAGGAGGCGTTGGCCTGCGGGTCGGAGTCGATGATCAGCACCTTTTTTTCCAGAATGGCCAGGGATGCGGCCAGGTTGATGGCGGTAGTGGTTTTACCGACGCCGCCTTTTTGGTTTGCGATGGCAATAACTTTGCCCATATTGCTGAGATTCTTCATGTTTGAATGGTATGCGGATTTTTTTATTCCAACTCGAACGTTTCGCCCACCGTCGGCAGGATGAGCGTTCGGTTGTGTTGGGCGAACTGTTCTTTGGCCGCCTGGTGGTCGATCTTGATGTAGCCAAAGGTATCGTAATGGCAACCCACCACGCGTTTGCAGTGCAGGTAGTCGGCAGCGATGCAGGCGTCGCTATAGTCCATGGTGAAGTTGGAGCCGATGGGCAGGATGGCGGCGGATAATGGCGGACAGGTCATGGGGATGAGCTGCATGTCCAGGGTCAGCGCGGTGTCGCCGGCGAAGTACAGTACGCCGTCGGCGGTATCCAGCACAAATCCTGCGGCTTCGCCGCCGTACGTGCCGTCGGGAAAGCTGCTGCTGTGCACGGCCTGCACCATTTTGACGCGGCCGAAGTCGAAGGTCCACCAGCCACCCTTGTTCATCGGGTGTGTTTGCAGCCCCTTTTGGCTGTAATAGCCGGCGATTTCGGCGTTACCCACGAGGGTGACGGCGGGGTTGTGGGCGGCCACGGCCTCTACGTCGCCCGTATGGTCGCCATGCGCGTGCGTCACCAGCATGTAGTCGCAGCGGATGTCCTTCACGTCGATGCCCTTTGCCAGCGGATTGTCGCTGATAAACGGATCAAAAAGGATACTTTTGCCGCCGGCTTCCACCAAAAAGCAGGCATGGCCGAAATAGGTTAACCGCATGGGCAGGATTTTTGGCCTTAGGTTGGTTTGCAGCGGACAAAGATAGTCTCCTCTGCCCGTTTTGGCGAATTTAGCGGCCGATTAAGTTTTCCCCCGTATTCCACAGGGGGCTAACACAAAGATGTTGATAATGGTGCAATTCGCTCGTTTTCCGGGCTCGGCGACCGCCCCTTCAAGGCACGCCATTCCTTTATTTTCTGTATGAAAGCACAGATTTCGCTGTTCTTATTGGGCTTGTTGGCTTGCAACCCGGCGGCTCGCGAAGACCCGCGCACCGTTTTTCGGTACAACCAGCACAACCCGATCACGTCGCTTGATCCGGCCTTTGCGCGCACGCAGAACAACATCTGGGCCGTGGATGCCCTGTTCGACGGGTTGGTGCAGCTCGACGACAGCCTGCGGCTGCAACCTTGCCTGGCCCGGTCGTGGGCGGTTGATTCCGGAGGAATGGCGTATCGCTTCTGGTTGCGCACCGACGTTTTTTTTCACGACGATCCGTGTTTCCCGGGCGGTGTGGGGCGCCGAATGTCTGCGCACGACGTAAAGTTCAGTTTCGAACGGCTGCTCGACGACAGCTGGCCCAAACCCGGCAGCTGGATTTTTAAAGGCCGCGTGGACTCCCTTCGGCCTTTTGAAGTGGAAAACGACTCCACGTTCGTGCTCCGCCTCCAAAGACCTTTTCAGCCCTTGCTCTACATCCTGAGTATGCCCTACGCATTTGTGGTGCCGCACGAGGCGCTCGCTTATTACGATCGCGATTTTCGTCGCCATCCGGTGGGTACCGGCGCTTTCCGGCTCAAAAGGTGGGCGGAGGGTCACGCCATGGTGCTGTTGAAAAATCCGCGTTATTTCGAAACCGACAGCGCCGGCCATCGGCTGCCCTACCTCGACGCGGTGCGCATCGCCTTCATCGGAGACCGCAAAACGGCCTACCTGGAATTCCGGAAGGGCAACCTCGACTACCTGTTTGGGCTGGAGTCTTCGTACACGTCGGAATTGCTCACCTCCGAAGGCACGCTTCGGCCGGAATTGGCAGACCGATTTTACTTGTTGAAAAACCCTTACCTGAACACCGAATACCTGGGCATTCGGATGGGGCCTTCCGGCGAGGCTGTTTTGCAGGACAAAAAGGTGCGCCAGGCCCTGAACTTCGGGTTCGACCGGTCGGCCATGCTCCGCACCCTGCGCCGTGGGGTGGGCCGCCCTGCCGACGCCGGATTTGCGCCCGCGGGCATGCGGGGATACGATCCGGCGGCAGTTCCCGGCTACCGGTTCGACCCGGCGCGGGCCGCTGCCCTGTTGCGCGAGGCCGGATACCCGGAAGGGCGAGGATTGCCCGAGCTGACGCTGCTGTGCAACGCCGATTATGCCGATCTGGCCGTGTTCATCACCCGCCAGTGGGAGGACCTGGGCATCCGTTGCCGCATAACGCTCCAGGAAACGGCCGTTTTGCGCGAGCGCATGCGCAACGGGCAGGCGCCGTTTTTTCGGGCCTCGTGGATCGCCGACTACCCGGACGCAGAGAGCTACTACACCTGTTTTTACAGCAAAAACGGCGCTCCGCCCAACTACACGGGGTTTTCGGACGCGGAATTCGACCGCCTGTACGAAGCTTCACTTGCCACCACCCATGAAGCTACTCGTCTGGTTTTGTACCAAAAAATGGAGGCCATGCTGGTGGATGAGGCGCCGGTTGTTTTTTTATTTTACGATGAAACCGCGCAGTTCGTTTCGCGCTCCGTGCAGCAGATGCCGCGCAATGCGATGGGATTGTTGCGGCTGAAAGCGGTGAAGAAGGATTGATGGTTGGCCGCCGTTACTTGTCGGTTTTTTCGTCTCCCGTTTTCGTTTCAGCAGGTTTTTTTGCTTCTTTTTTCTCTTCAGCCGATACGTCGGTTGTTTCAGGCAGGTACAGTTTGAACTCCACGCGGCGATTTTTGGCGCGCCCCGACGCGGTTTTATTGTCGGCAACCGGTTTGGTTTCTCCAAATCCTTCGGCGCGCATCCGCGTTTCGGCGATGCCTTTTTCGAGCAGGTTTTTCACGCAGGCCAGGGCACGGCGGCGCGACAAGTCCAGGTTTTTCGCGTCGTCGCCCACATTATCGGTATGGCCTTCCACCAGGAGGTGGTAGGCGGCGTTTCGGGTCAGCACGTCGGCAATTTCACCCATGGTTTTCTCCGATGACGCTTTGATGGCGTCTTTTCCGGTCTCAAACTGGACATTTTTTACCGCCAGGGCCAGTTTTTTCTGGTCTGTTTTGGAAATTTCGGGGCAACCCTTATTCGCCACAGGGCCGATCGCCAATGGGCATAGGTCGAGCCGGTCTTCCACGCCGTCGCAGTCGGTATCGGGGCATCCATTGAAGTCATGCTCGCCGAAGCGGTCGGGGCAATCGTCCTCGTGGTCGGCGAACCCGTCCATATCCGTATCCCGGATGGGGCACCCGTTCAGGAAGGCGACCCCTGAGTCGCGCGGACAGGCGTCGAGGTGATCGGGGATGCTGTCGCAATCGGTATCGGGGCACCCGGCAAACCAGGCTTCGCCGAAAACGGTGGCGCAGCTGTCGAGGCGGTCTTCCACGCCGTCGTGGTCGGAATCGGGGCATCCGTCGAAAAATGCCAGGCCCGGGGTTTCCGGGCATACATCGCGGATGTCGGGCACGCCATCCTCGTCGGTGTCGCGGAGCGGGCAGCCGCCGAGGGCCAGGTGGCCGGCCAGGTGGGGACATTCGTCGTAGCGGTCAGCCACTTCGTCGTTGTCGGCGTCGGGGCAACCTTCGGAACGGCCGCGGCCGGGGACGGTGGGGCATTTATCGTGTTCGTCGAGTACGCCGTCGCCGTCGCGGTCCATACGGCCGATCCGGTAGCTGAGCGTAGCGGTGCCCGCCAGGTAGCTGTCGGGTTTTTCGGGGTTGGCCGAAACGCTGATGCCGTCGAGGTAATCGTTGTAGGCGCCGAGGGGCCAGCGCAGTCCGAGTTCGGCGCCCAACACCCAGCGGTAGGCGATGTCGAAAGTCAGGCCGCCGCCGGCGAAAACGCACCATTGTTGTTTCCAGCCTTCTGCGACGCGCTGGTCTTCGGCCACGGCATCCTGGTGGCCGTATTTTTCAGCAAACGCTGCGTTAAACGTCGGTTTGGCGTTGCTCATGAGCAGGCCACCACCGCCGAACAGATAAGGCGAGAGGGCGTGTCGGAACTTGTTTACTTCGGCCGTTTGGGTGTACTGGTTCAGGGTGTAGGTTACTTCGTCGCGATGCCGGAAGCGGAAAAATCCGAACAGATCCAGTTCTGCCTGGGCCGTCAGCTCGGCAAAAGTGGTCGTGAAGCGGTAAGCACGTTCGGCGCGGTATTCCGGCTGGTCGTACAGCGACTCATCTCCGGTCAGTTGGCCGCCTGCGATGTTGGCCCTCAAAGCAAGCATGGGTCCGAGATGCCGACGGACGAAAAGTCCTGCGGCAGGTTGGAAGAACCGGCTGTCGACGTTACTGCCCTCCGACAGATCGCCAAAATATTGGGCAAACCCGCCCATCAGCCCGATTTCGGTTGTTTTTTCAAAATAGCGGGCTGTATCCGCGAAGTATAACGTTTCGTTTAGCGGGGTGGTCAGGCCTGGAACATCTTTGGTTTGGGCTTGAACGCAACACACAGAGAGACTGCCGATAGCGGCAGTCCATACCATTTTAGTCATCATCCGAAGGCAAGTGGTTTAAACTGGATTATCAAAAAGGCACTAAACGTTGATGGACAACAAATATGCCGAATAAAGTTAAGGCGCCCGCACGGGCAGGCGTCAGGTACTAAACGGCAAAGGTCTTAATTGTCGTGTAACCGGCAAACATTTTGCCCTTTTCAGGACACGAGCGCGTGTTGCCGGTCGAGCTGCCGGCGGTAGGTGTCGGCCAGGGCGTGGGCAATGGCGATGTTGTCGTATCGTTGCTCGCACAGGGCCCGCGCCCGTTCGCCGAGGCGCTCCAGTTGGTGACCTTGTTGTGTACACCAGGTGATGGCCTGGTCGAACGCCTCCGGGGAATCGGCCACCAGGCAGTGCTCCCTGTCAACGGCGTCAATGCCTTCCATGCCCAGGGTGGTGCTGAGCACCACCTTGCCCAGGGCCATGCCTTCCAGGGCTTTGGCGCGCATGCCGCCTCCCGACAACAGGGGAACCACCATCACGCTGTGGCGATTGATGAATTCGGGGGCCGAGGGCACCTCTCCGTGCACCTGCACGCCGGGGAGTCTGAGGTTGGTCAGCCAGGCGGGGGTGTTTCGGCCGGCAATGTGCAGCTCCAGAGACGGGAAACGCCGGGACAGCAGCGGTTTCCAGACCTGATCGAGAAACCAGCGCAAGCCTTCCACATTCGGCATCCAGTCGAGCGAGCCGATAAATGACAGGCTCAGCGGACGGGTAAAGCTGGTCCGGTCGGGTTCGTAGGCCCGGCAATCTACTCCAATGGGGGCAATTACGCCCGGTTTTTGGAGGCCCATGGCCTGGAAGTGCGTCAGGTCGCGCGCCGAAATGCTCACCATCAGGTCGTATTGGTTCAGGTGGGCCGTTTCGTAGGCCTTTAGTCGCGGCGTGATGTGCTGCAGGTAGCGGCGCTTGAGCGGTGGGCTGTTAACGGCCACCCGCTCCCAAATTTCGTGTTCGACGTTGTGCGCGCGCATGGCGATCAGCGCGTTGGAATGCCTACGAATAACCGGGATGTAGGGCGCCAGGTACAAAGTTTCCAACTGCACCACGTCGAACGGTTCTTTTTGCAGGATGCCGACGAGCGCTTCGGAAAAACGCGGCTCAATGAACCGCTCAATGTGGTAGGACGTGCTGCAAAACAGGTTGCGAAGCGCCTGCAGGGGTTTAATCCGGTTGTCCACCATAACCGTTTCCATGCGGCTGTAAAAGTCGAGTGTGGGCGACAAATGCCGGGTATCCACCCAATGCTTACGCGTATTCATGGCCAGCAAGCTCACCGAACAACCCAACTCTGCAAATGCCTTCGACAGGTTGGCAATCGCCAAGCTTTCACCGTCTTTAACCGGATAGGGGAACTTTTTGCTCAGTTGTAGTATCTTCATGTGCTGGCCTCTCCGCTCAATAGGGGCGCAAAATACGGCGATTTTTGCCTTTGGACGCCATTGCACAGTTGAAGTTTAGGTAAAGTGTTTACATTTTGCAGCATTCGTTCTCCGGATTGCCCCATCCGTTATCCCAAATCGGGTTACTTTTGCCCCATGTTATTGCGCGCAACCAACATTCACAAGCGTTTCGGCCGGCTGGAGATACTCAAAGGGGTGGACCTGGCGGTGGAAAAGGGGGAAATCGTCAGCATCATCGGCAAGTCAGGCGCCGGAAAAAGCACCCTGTTGCACATCCTGGGTACGCTGGACGGCGCCGACCAGGGCGCGCTGGAAATTGCCGGCACGGCCGTTTTGCGGCTGAACAACCGGTCGTTGGCCGAATTCCGCAACCGCCGTATCGGGTTTGTTTTCCAGTTCCATCACCTGCTGCCCGAGTTCACGGCCCTCGAAAACGTTTGTATGCCGGGGTACATCGCCGGCCGGCCCGACAATGAGGTGCAGGCGCAAGCCAAAGAACTCCTCGATTTTTTGGGCCTGGCAGAACGCATCCAGCATAAACCGGCCCAGCTCAGCGGGGGGGAACAACAACGCGTGGCGGTGGCCCGCGCACTGGTCAACAGCCCGGACATCATTTTTGCCGACGAACCCACCGGAAACCTCGACAGCCAGGCTTCAAAGGACCTGCACCGGCTTATCCGTCGACTGTGCGACGAGTTGGGGCAAACATTTGTGATCGTGACCCACAATCAGGAACTCGCCGAGCTCTCGGATCGCCGGATGACCATGGCCGATGGGCTTTTGAAATAGCCATTTTTACTTTGTTTAGTTGCTGTTTTTGAAAAGTCAACCAATTGCCGTACTTTTGTAGCCGATCTTTTTTGATCGCGTTATTTCCTTGAGCATAATCGCCGCCAAATCAAACTTCGTGTTGCTCCTGCTTGTGCCTTGCCTTTTGTGGGGACAGGCGGAACGCCCGCTGAACATCATCCTGATGATCGGCGATGGGCTGGCCTTGCCCCAGGTGTCCTACTCCGTTTACTTAACGGGGGAAGAAAATAGCGCTTACCGCCGCTTTCCGGCGGTTGGTTTCCACAAATCGCATTCCCACGACGACCTCATTACCGATTCTGGCGCCGGCGCCACGGCGTTTTCATGCGGCATCAAGACCAAAAACGGCGCGGTGGGCGTGCGCGACGACAACCTGCCGTGCACCAGTATCCTCGAAGAGCTTGACGCCCGCGGGTGGGCAACCGGCATCGTGGTCACCTGTTCCGCTACCCATGCCACACCCGCCTCTTTCATCGCTCATCAGGAGATCCGCGCCTTCACAGAAGGCATCGCCGAGGATTATTTGTGCACCGAGCTCGACTGCTTTGTCGGCGGCGGCGCCCAGGCTTTTGCGCCGCAAGGTAAATGGCAGCACCTCAAGGACACGCTCCTGAGCCGCGGTTACCGCGTGGACAATGGGGTTTCTTTTCGCCGAATGCCCATGGATGGCTCGGCGCCCTTTTTCCTGTTCACCGCGCCTGCCGAGCCGGGTGCAGCCACCGAAGGGCGCGAGTATCTCCCCGGCGCCGTGGAGGCGGTGCTCCCTTTCCTGCAACGCCGCAGTCCCAAAGGATTTTTCCTGCTGGTGGAAGGCAGCCAGATCGACTGGGCCCTGCACGCCAACAACGATACTTGGCTTCGCGACGAGTTAATCGATTTCGACAAGGCTGTCCACAAAGCGCTGGATTTCGCGGCCGCCCAAGGCAATACACTCGTCCTTGTCACCGGAGACCACGAATGCGGTGGCCTGACACTCCTGGAAGGCAACACGCCCATGGAGTTGCAAGCCCGTTTCCTGGACCGCCAGCACACCGGCGCCCTGGTGCCGGTATACGCCTTTGGTCCGCAGTCAGCATTGTTCTCCGGGATATACGAAAATACCGCATTATACTGGAAAATGTGGGGTGCTTTGGGGTTGCAGCCTTGGTAGCATGCATTTTACCCGCTGAGTAGAATCCTGATGAATTGGTCGGGCGCGGAAAGGCTGCGAATGGCTTCCGGCGGTGGGACTACACCCCAATTTAAAGTACAACCTACCGTTTCACCAACGGCTCCCCATCCCGGAGCAACCGGACAGCCTTTTCCACGGCCGGGTCGTCGTCGTTCAGCACGCTGTACAGGCCTTCTTGCTGGAACAGCAATTTGCCGATGCGCGCCTTGAATTGCGTTTGGAGTTCACGGCGGCAAGCGGCGAGTTGTGCCGGCTCGGGCGCCGCGCCGCCTTCCTGTTCGGCGTAGGCAACCAATTCGTCAATGGCATCGGAAGCGGGTTCCCATTTTTGTCGAAAATCGCTCAACTGCTCCGGAAACGCGGTGCGGGGCTGGTTTTCCAGCCATCGGGCGGCGAACTGGGGCAAATGCTGCCGAACCTTGATGTAATAGGCGTTCATAAACGAGGTGTCTATGGGAACAAACACATCGGGCATGATACCCCCATGCGCAAATACGATTCGACCAAGGCCGGTGTAGTAGGCAGTGCTGTCGCTGACGGGAATGGCCGTTTTGCCGGATAACTCCCCGTTTTTCAGTCTTTCCTGCGGGTCTTTTTCGTAGTCCTCTTTGCCGGTGTACGCGCGTTGGATGCTGCGACCACTGGGGGTGAAATACCGGGCTACCGTCAGGCGCAAGGCGCCACCGTTGCTCAGGGGGTATTGTTCCTGCACCAGACCTTTGCCGTAGGAGCGCCGACCGATGATCCAGCCCCGGTCGTGGTCCTGGATGGCGCCGGCCATGATCTCACTGGCCGAGGCCGAACCTTCGTCTATGAGTACGGCGATGTTGCGAATGTCGAAGCGGGCGCGGCCGTTGCTTTCGTAGTTGCGACGCTCTTCGGTGCGTCCTTCGGTGTAAACGAGCAGTTTGCCTTCCGGAAAGAGTTGGCTGAGCATATCCGTCGCCTCATTAAGATAACCGCCGGGATTGCCGCGCAGATCGAGCACCAGGTCTTTCATTTTTTCCTGTTCCACCAGTTGGCTGAGGGCTTCCATAAACTCCTGATGGGTGCGCGCGGTGAAGCGGTTTACCTTGATGTATCCCGTTTGTTCGTTGAGCATGTATGCCACGTCGACGCTGTATACCGGTATCACGTCGCGTGTGACGACAAATTCGCGTAAAGCGGATTCGCGGCCCCGCCGCACCCCCAGACGCACTTTGGTGCCTTTGGGGCCCCGAAGCTTTCCGTAAATCTGCCCTGTTTCCATTTTCACGCCCGCAACGGTCGTATCGTTGATCGTTACGATCTTGTCACCGGCCATAACACCCGCCGCCTCGGAGGGGCCGCCGGAAAGGGGCGACACCACCTGAATGGTATCGTCGAGCAGGATGAATTCCACACCGATGCCCTCAAAATTTCCGCTCATGTCTTCCTGTACGGCCCGTAATTCCGCTGGACTAATGTACACGGAGTGGGGGTCAAGTCTGGCCAGCAGCTCTTCGACAGCTGCCTCGCGCAACGCATCGGTATCGATGGTGTCGACGTATTTGGACTCGATGTAGCGCAATACCTCATCAATCGATCCCGCAGCGTTGAGTGCCTTGCGGCTACCCGGCGAGTAGTGGATTAACGACTCGTTGCGGGGCAGTTTTTGCCCGATGAACATGCCCATCGAGAGTACGGCTGCCAATATTAAGGGTAGTCGTACCTGAAATGGGCTGTTGGTGGTGGATGCCATGTATTGTAAACGTTATTCAGGGTGCAAAACAATGGTAAAACAAGGAAGTTTTAAAAAAAACTATTGCCGTACCAGCGTCACGTCCCCTGTATACTGAATAACTTCTCCATCAATGAACTCAATTTCAGCAAACCAGACGTAAACATCGTTGTCGCTGTCCTCTCCGTTCACCTGACCGTTCCACGCGACCAGGGGGTCGCCGGGCAGGAAATTGTCGGCCTGATGCACCACGCTGCCCCAACGGTCGAATACAAACCACTTCAGGATGCGGGTGACGCCCGTTCCGGCGTATATCTGGAACACGCTGTTGTCCGGGTCGTTGCTCTCAGGATTAAATACGTTGGGCACATAAACCAGTCGATCTTTCCGTACAATGATGGTAATTCGGTCGGTTACCGTACACCCGTTGCTGTCCACCAACGTCAGGTTCTGGATGTAGGAGCTCAATGGCTGGTGGGTGTAAGTGAGGCAGGTCGGATCGGCGCAGGGGGCGGCAGGCGCCCAGCTAATGGATGCCAGCGGCGTGGTGTACACCAGCAAAGCTTCCACGGTTACCGGTTCGCCCAGCTGGATTTCCTGATCCGGCCCCAGATCGAGCGCCAGCTGACCGGGTTCCGAGATGTTAATCGTCGTATCCAGGGCACAGCCGTTTCCATCCACCAGACTGAGCAGGTAATCGCCGTTGCCCAGGTCTTCGAACACACCTGCTGCGGCGGACTCGCCATTCAGCGAGTACAAATAGGGCGGTTGCCCGCCTTGCAGCCCGAGCACTATGATGTGCCCGTTTTCATCCCCGGTGCAGCGAATGTTTTGTATATCAAGAAGAAATCCGGTGGGCACGTTCGGATCGTATTCCACCAGAACAACCGAGCTGTCGGCGCAACCGTTGAGCAGGTTGGTCACGAGGAACGTGTACGTGCCGATCTGATCGACCACCGGAGCGGTGGTATTGGCCCCGGAGACAATGTTTCCATCCATTGTCGTCCATTGGTAGCTGAAATTGGGGCCAGTCGAGGTGCCGGCGGTGACGAGCGTCAGGGAGGTCGTGTTGCAATCCAGCAGGGTCGGCGCAAAGGCGGAGACCACAGGCGCCGTAAAGTTGCCAATCACGTCCACCGAAAGGGTGTTGGAGCAACCGTTCGAAGCGGTGATCACAAATTGATAATTCCCCGGTTGGGTGACAGCCACTTCCAGGCTATCGGATTGGAAACCACCGGGGCCAAACCACATACCGGTGGCGCCGGGTGTGCTGATTACGGCACTAATGACGTCGGAGCCGTTGTTTGTGCAATTCAGGATGGCGCCTTCGACCGCGCCCTCCGGAATGTCCTCATCCAGGCTGACACTTGTGCTTCCCGTGCTCCGGCAACCGTTGGGAGCCGTAGCCACGACGTCATAAGTGCCGGGTTGGTTCACGGTTAGCGTCGCCAGGGTTTCATTCCCGGGGTTAATACCCGTGCCTGACCACAGAAACACCGTTCCGGGCAGGTCGCTTACCACTGAAATGACGGCCGAGGGCTGACCACAATCTATGGTATCGCCAGTCAGGGTAAGCGCAGGTTCAGCGTTATCGAGCAACACCGTGACCTCATCCACGCGGGTACAACCGGTGTTCGAATTGGTCACCGTGACGGAGTAGACGCCGGGCAGTGTCACCGCCGGGGAAATGCTGGTGCTGTTATTGGCATTGATATCAGGGCCTGCCCAGGCGAAATCGATCGAGCCGGCCGGGGTGGATTGTCCTGCATCCAGGATTACGGACAGGGTGACGCAAGTCAACGTTTGATCCGGACCGGCATCAGCCACGGGGAGGTTTTGGGAGAGGTTTACTTCCACTTCGTCGGTACTGGTGCAGCCATTGACCAGGTTGGTGATCAAAACGGTGTAGGTTCCGGGAATATTGACCAGTGGTTCCAGGATGGATTCATTGGCCGGGGTGATGCCGGGTCCCGACCATTGAACACCAAACCCTGGGCCGTTGTCTGATCCGGCTGCGCTGATGGTCACCCCGTTTGTCGTGGTGCAGGTAATGGTTTGATCCGAACCGGCGTCTGCAAATGGCGGTAAAATATCCTCTCCAACGGTCACAAAGTCGGTTTTACTGCATCCGTTGTTCTGGTTGCTCACGGTCAGGGTGTACAGGCCGGGAAGGGTGGCATTGGCAACGGCGTTCGATGCCGTTGCCGGCACTACCGCCGGTCCCGTCCATAGGTAGGTGATGCCGGCGCCGGCGTCCGATAGTATGCCGTTGAGCGTGACCGTGTCCACCGCACAATTGAGGGTAGGATCGGCTCCGGCGTCGGCAACCGGGAAATCGCCGTCCAGGGCCACATAAACGGCGTCGGTCGACAGGCACAGGTTGACGGTATTGGTTACCGTAACCACGTACAACCCGGAGTCGGCCACTACCGGACTTTGCTGATCAAAATTATTGCTGTTGATGCCCGGGCCGTCCCACAGGTAAATAAAAATTGCTCCCGAGCTGGAGCCGGATCCGTCGATGGGCAGGTTGTTTTGGGCGCAGGTCAACGTGATGTCGGGGCCTGCATTGGCCGTGGGAAGCTGGTTGTCGACGATAACGGCAACCTGATCACTAGTTGCGCATCCATTTACCGTGTCCGTAACCAATAAATTATACTGGCCACCCAGTGCAACAACAGGCGATTGGAGCCCCTCGTCGCCCGGTTGAATACCCGCGCCGGTCCAAAAATATATAAATGTTGAACCGGTGGACGACAGGCTGCCGTCGAGCGTAGCGGTGGTGTCTTTGCAATTGATGATGTGGTCTGCTCCGGCGTTCGCTGTCGGAGCCAAGGTATCTATTCCGACCACTACCGTATCGCTGGTTGCGCAGGCGTTGCTGTTGTCGAGCACGGTGGCAATGTAAGTTCCCGGTTGGTCTATTGGAGCGTTATTCAGGTTGATGTTTCCCGGATTAATGCCGGGCCCTTGCCAGGT
The DNA here is from genome assembly GCA_041736625.1 of Saprospiraceae bacterium. Taxonomy (GTDB): domain Bacteria; phylum Bacteroidota; class Bacteroidia; order Chitinophagales; family Saprospiraceae; genus M3007. The sequence continues at coordinate 16,370 of JBGSTG010000073.1, forward strand.
AATCTGAAAATTGGCTCCTATGCTGGAGGCTGATGCGTCGAGTGTGTACACCGGCGCGGTACACGTGATGATGCCATCAGGGCCTGCTTCGGTGACCGGGAATACGGCATTGGTAAATACCGTTGCCTGGTCCAGTGCGATACATCCGTTGCTGGTGTCGGTGACGATCAGCTCGTACACACCGGCAATCCCCACTATCGGCTGGGCAAGCACCTCTCTTGCGGGGTCGATGTCCGGGCCGACCCACAGGTAGGTGAACACTGGCCCGCTGGACGAATTGCCGCCTATGGTTGTCGCAATGTTCACGCAATCAATGGTCTGATCCGGACCGGCATCGGCCGTAGGCGGCGCCTGGTCATCCGAGACCGTCGTAGCGGCCGTAGCGGTGCATTGGGTAGCGACATTGGTAATTAGCACCGTGTACATGCCGGGTAAGTTCACCACCGGCTCCACCAGACTTTCCGTGGCCGGTGTAATGGCCGGCCCGCTCCAGAACACGTTAAAACCGGGGCCGATGTCGGACGCGCCTGCTCGCAGCGTGTCGGCGCCGCCATTGTAGCAGTTGAGCACCAGATCCGGGCCTGCATTGGCCGCCGGCGCCGCCGTATCGATGGCCACCACCACGACGTCGGTATTGAAGCAGTTGTTGGTGGTATTGGTGACGGTCAGGGCGTAGGCTCCGGGAAGTGTAATGCCTGTGGGGCTCTGAAGCGTGTCGTTGGGCGCGGCAATACCCGGGCCGCTCCATTGATAAAGGATATCGGGTGCGGCGGATGAACCGCTACCGTCTAAGTCTATCGACGTGATGGCGCAGGTGATGGTTTGATCCGCGCCGGCGTTGGCCACCGGCAGGTCGGCATCCTGGAGGACATCCACCTGGTCGGTGCTGGTGCAGCCATTTGCCGGGTCGGTCACCAGAAGGATATAGGGGCCGGATTGTGTAACGGTTGGTATTTGTTCGTTTTGGTTATTGGCGCCGATACCCGGGCCAGTCCACAGATAGGTGACGTTTGCGGGCAATCCTGACCCGTTCAGGGAAACACCTCCGGGGGTTGAGCACGTCAGTGTCATGTCCTGTCCGGCATCGGCGGTGGGCAAGTCAACGTTAACATTCACCGTGGCGTCATCGGTTGCGGTACACCCATTCAGGATATTGGTAATAACCAACACATAAACGCCGGGTTGGTCTACTACGGGATTGTATTGACTCTGGTTTGCTGGTGTGATCCCCGGGCCCGACCACAATGCTGTAAAATTGGCGCCGGCACTCGATCCGGCGCTGTTCAGTTGCACACTGGTCACGGCGCAGGTAATCGTCTGGTCCGGTCCGGCTATGGCATTGGGCGCCTGGATGTCCAGGCCGATGGTTACGGAATCGGTTTGTGTACACCCGTTCAGGTTATTGGTGACCTGAAGGGTATAAAGCCCTGGTTGGTCGACCGTTGGGGTAGGTACGTTCTGGTTAGCAGGCGTAATACCGGGTCCGGTCCATAAAAAAGCGACCGGCGCTCCGCCGGCGGCGCCATTTCCATCGAGAACTACGGATGTGATGGAGCAGGTAATGGTCTTGTCGTTCCCGGCAGAAACGGTGGGCTGGGCGGTATCCATGCCCACCATAGTGGTGTCGGCACGTGTGCAGCCGTTGGTGGCATTGGTCACCGTTACTACATAGGCGCCTGAGGCGTTCACTTGCGGGTTTTGAAACGATTGTTGCCCGGGCAATATGCCGGGGCCGCTCCATTGAAACAGGCCGTTGGGTGCATTGGTCTGCACATCAACGGTAACGACCGGATCGAAACAGGTGATGGTGTCACCTAAAGCCAGCGCCGTTGGCGGGGTGTTGTCGGCAATTACGGCTGCGGTGTCCGTAGAAGTGCAACTATTGAAGGGGTTGGTCACGACAACGGAATAGACCCCCGGAGTAGTAACCACCGGATTGGGCAGGTTGTCGTTCGCCGGGGTGATACCTGGTCCCGACCATTGATAGTTCAGATTCAACGAATCTGAAACGGCCTGAAGGGTAACGCTCTGGTTGGTGCTCAGGCATCCGATGATGCCCCCGGTAGCCACTACGCCTGGAGGCGTTACGTTGCCGGGGACGACAATCTGGGCAGTATCACGGCAAGTGACCAGGCCGGTCGTATTGCTTACAACAAGGGTATATGAACCAGGCTGCGCGATATTCTGGGTAATCATATTGCCCAGTGGCGCGCCCAATGCGTTCGTCCAGACATAGGACACGGTGGGGCCAGTCGTGGATCCATTGCCGTCCAGAGTGATTTGTGGGTTGGCGCAGTTAAGCGTGGCCACGGGAGCGATCTGTGCAAGCGCAGGTACCGTTGTGATGTTGAAACGAACCACACTGTCGCAACCTTCAAATGATTCAAAGGTTTCGAAAAACGGACCTCCGGTCTGGCAATAATCCGTGTTGTTTACAGTAAAACAGGAACCTTCACAGATGAACTGGTTGCCCAAATTGGTCACAATCTGTGGTTTTACCTTGATGGTTTGGCGAACCAGGCTGTCGCATCCCAAATAGGAGTCGTAAGGCGTAGATGTCAGGTTAAAGGTGCCCACCGAGGTCACCGGTGTGAAAGGCGGTTCTTCCCAGAAGTACGGCAGGTCATCAAAACAGACGGTAACGGTGTCCAAAATAGTAGGCGGAATGGGCTGATTAATTACGTTGATGCACGTGGTGATTGGCGGTGTGCAGGCGTTACCCACCGAAACGCACACTACGCCACCCGCATTTCCGAAGGTGATATCTACCGAAACGCCTTCCGGCGACGGAAGGGTGACCACATTGCCCATGCCATTGATCGAAGCGCCGTTTGGCGCAGTCCAGCGGTAGTAGCCGGCGCCGGGAATAGGCGGAATGCTGTAGGTTGTCATGGCGCCCGGACATACGACAAGCGGGCCCGAGGGCGGCGGCGGAGCGGTCGGTGTGGGTGGTGTGACGGAACCGGAAATAACGGAGATTTCAAAATTGCAAATATCATTCGACCACCCGTCGATCATCAGGTAGTATGTCTGGCCCGGCACAAAACCGCCATAGGCAATGTTCAGCGGTATGCCAGCGTTGCCACCGGATCCGGGGTTGCAGACAATGGCATCTTCATCGCAAGCATCAAAAAAGGCAGCCTGGAGGCCGTTCCCGTCCTGACAATTGCTCGTTAAAATATCGATCGAAATGAAATCAGTGCCGGCTACAAACCCAAACCACTGGTCGTTGTGCAGCGCGATGGCGCCGCAAACGGTATTGCCCCCGGAAGGTGTTCCGTTATTGATGCCCGTATACCCGTCAAAGTCGCAATAAACGCATGCGGTTTGGCAATTTTCGGCGCCTGGCGGTGGCGGGTTTCCACAGGGGGGCGCAATTTGCGCCTGAGAAGCGAGCGGGATGATCATTAAACCAACCAAAAAAGGCAGAAAAGTTGAACGCATTTCACGAGCGGATTTAAAATGAAAAAAAGCGGTGCAAAAAACGGGCAAGACCGCTGCCCGATGATGGTATCGGGCAGCGGCTTGCATGAAAGAGACGGGCCAAAGGCGGATGGGCCGGCTAGTTTCGGCTCAGGGTCACATCTCCTTTGTACAGGATGACCTCTCCATCCAGAAATTCAATTTCGGCGTAATAGGTGAAAACACCCGGATTGCCTTTTTCTCCCCGAATGGTTCCATCCCATCCGGAGGCAGCATCGTTCGGGAGGAAATCGAAGTACTCATGGACAATTCCTCCCCAACGGTCGAATACCTGGAAGGCGCGGATGTTGACTACCTTTTCGTCACCAAAAATGTAGAACAGGTTGTTGCCTTCGTTGGACTCCGGGTTGAACACATTGGGAATGTACACGTTGCGTGGTTTTTGCACCACCACCAAACGCGTGTCCGTTGCCGTGCAGCCGTTCGAGTCGATCACCGTCACCGTGTAGCGGAACGAGGCCAGCGGTCTAAACGTGGAGTCCACCACCAGGCTGGCCGGGTTGACCCTCACCGTTTCAATTCGATCCGGGAAGTTGACAATATCGTCAAGCGACAACAACAGCGAATCGCCATACACAATGATGGTATCCGGCCCAAGCTCAACGAACAGTTCTTCCGGCTCCAGAATGTCGATCGACGTAAGGTACTCGCAGCCGTTGGCATCCTGCACCACCAGATCATACGTGCCGGGCGCAAGGCCGGAGTACAATGGGTTGGCCACAAACGGGCCATTGTCAAATGAGTACAGGAACGGCGGCGTACCGCCGACAATCGAATTGATGATCAGCGCGCCGTCGGTATCGCCGAAGCAGGAAACGTCGCGTACGGTCAGATTCGCATCCGATGGGGTCGCCGGATCAACCAGTACCTCCACGTCAGCTTCCGTTGTACAACCGTTGTTCTCGTCCGTTACCACAACGGTGTAAATGCCACCCTGGCCGACCGTTGGGGTCGCCGAATTGTCTCCGGAAAGGATGTTGCCGTCGGTGGTGGTCCAAGCATAACTGTAGATGCCGGGGGCCTGCACAAAAGCGTTCAGGGTGACCTGCGTAGTGGTGCAGTTCAACTCGTCGGGCGTCGTCGTTTGCACTTCCGGGCCCTGGTTGTCGGCCAGTATGGTGGTGCCCGTGCTGTTGGTGCATCCGTTGACGGCCGTTGCCACCACCGTGTAATTCCCCGGGGCAGTAGCCGTCGGGTTTTGCAGGGTGGACGTGAATCCGGCCGGGCCACTCCACAACCAGGTTACGTTGGGTTGGTTCGACGTTGCGGTCAGCTGGATGCTGGTGACGTCACACGTAACCGTGCCACCTGTAGCCGACACCTGCGGAATGCTGGCATCGGGAACTACTTCTACGGAAGCTGCTGAAGTACAGCCATTGGGTGCAGTAACTACAACCGTATATGCACCGGTAAGCGTTACCGTCGGGTTTTGCGAAGTGGAGGTAAAGCCGCCCGGGCCGGTCCAGGCATACGTCACATTGGGCGTGGGCGAAGTGCTGGTGATCGTACCCGTAGGCAGCGTGCAGGTCAGCGTATCCCCTTGCGCGGTCACACCGGGCGGGGTGATATTTTGCTGGACTTCAATCGCAAAGGTAGAGGTGCACCCGCTGAGGGCCGTCACCACAACGGTGTAACCCCCGGGCACATTAATGGACGGGTCCTCCTCGGTTGACGTAAATCCGCCGGGGCCGCTCCACAGATAAGTGACGCTGGGTGTATTGGATGTCGCCTCCAGCACCACGCTGGTCACGCTGCATGTGAGGGTATCGGTTTTCACTAGGATGTCGGGAATGGTCGGATCCTGCACCACCACTGCCGTATCGGAAGATGTGCAACCGTTTACTGTATTGGTTACCAAAAGGGTATATTCTCCCGGTGTATTCACCACCGGATTTTGTTCGGTGGAGCTGAAGCCGCCGGGGCCCGTCCAGGCATACGTGACACCGGTTGTGGAGGTAGAGCCGGAGAGCGAGATGGTCGGGAACGTGCAGTTGAGCAGTCCGCCGGTAGCCACCACGTCTTGCGGGTTTTCAATATCCTGCAGGATGGTGAGCGTCGGCGCCGAAATACATCCATTCAGTGCGGTGACGGTGTAGGTGTAAACACCTGGAATAGTGGCGTCGACCGAGGCGCCCGTCCCGATTACCATGCTGTTCGGGTCCGTCCAAACGCCAGTAGCACCCGGTGTGCTGATGGTTCCCGTCAGGGTGAGCGTTGGGACGGCACAGGTGATCGTGCCGGCGCCGTTTAGAGAAACGACAGGGGAATCATCGTTTTCAATAACAGATGCTGTTGCGGTGCTGGTACAACCGTTGGGGCCGGTTACGGTAAGTTGGTAATTCCCCGGAACAGTGGCTGTCGGATTTTGTTGCGTGGAGGTAAACTGACCTGGGCCATTCCACAGCCATTGAACGCTTCCGGTGGGCGAGTTGCCGGCCAGTTGGGCCGTTCCGGAGATGCAATCGGTGGTATCTCCCGATGCACTAGCGCCGGGTGGGTTGATGTCCTGCAGGATGGTCAGGGTTTCGGTCGAGGTACAACCATTGACGCCGGTCACGACAACCGTGTAGTCGCCGGGCATCATGGTGGAAACCGTTGCGGTATTTCCGTCGAAACCACCCGGGCCGCTCCAATCGTACAGCGGACTCTGGGCTGCCGTTGTAGCGGTGAGCGTGGTGCTTGTGAAGGCACAATCCAGGTTGTTGGAGGATTGGGTGGTGACCCCCGGCTCGGCGACATCCAGATCGGCCACGGCGGCGGCTGTTGATGTACAGCCGTTCGGACCGGTCACCACCAAATCGTACACCCCGTCAACACTCACGGTGGGGTCTTCCAGCGTAGAGGTGAAGCCACCGGGGCCTGTCCAGGCAAAGGTTGAGCCTGTTGTCGGTGTTCCGCCATCCAGGGTAATGCTGGTAATGGCGCAAGTTAGGGTGGCTCCTGTCGCCGTGGCGTTGGGCGGGTTGATGTCCTGTGATACGTCGAGGCTCAATTCGCTGGAGCAGCCATTGGCTGAGGTCACTGTCAAGATATAGGTACCCGGATCCGTTACGGAGGGGTCTTCTTGCGTGGAGCTGAAACCACCGGGTCCTGCCCATTGGATGTTTTGAACCGGGGAGGCAGGCGAGGAGATGTCGGCAAAAATGGTCACATTGGTCAGGGCGCAGGTGAGGATGTCGTTGACCACACCACTGAGTTGGGGCGCCTCCACATCGGTGTCTACCAATGCATTGGAGGTGCTGGTACAGCCGTTCGGTCCCGTAACCGTCAGGATATAAGTGCCATCCATATCGACAACCGGACTAGGCTGGGTTGATGTAAAGCCGCCCGGCCCCGTCCAGGAGAAAAGGGCGCCGGGTGTAGCCGAACTGCCGGTGAGGGGTACCTGCGGACTGTTGCAGCTGATGGTATTGCCGTTGGTGGCGATGTCCGGCGGCGCGATGTCCTGCGGCACATCAATAAAATCGGTATCGGTGCAGCCGTTAGCGGCGGTTACCACTACTGTGTAATTGCCCGGCAGGGTAACCACCGGGTTGGCGTCGGTAGAAGTGAATCCGCCCGGGCCATTCCAGACATAAGTGACCGGCAGGGTAACCGTGGAACTGATGGTTACCGAGGTTATACTGCAAGTGAGGGTATTTGTGCTGAGGGTGGTTGCCGGATTCGTCTGGTCGACCAGCACGGTGGTGGAGGCCGTGCTGGTGCAGCCGTTGGGTCCGGTCACCGTGAGGGTGTAAGGGCCGCCTTGGGTGACCACCGGACTTTGCTCAGTGGAGCTGAAGCCGTTTGGCGAGAACCATGCCCAGGTTACGTTTGATGTCGGCGAGGAGCCAACCACCGGAATGGCTGGATCGGTGCATGTCAGGGTGCCGGAACTGGCCGACGCGCCGGGTTCGGCGTCATCCAGATTTACGGTGGCGTCGGCCTGCGCGGTACAACCATTTGAAGGATCCTCCACCGTCAGGGTGTAGACGCCCGGTACCGTTACGACAGGATCTTGTTGCGTGGAGGAGAATCCGCCCGGACCGGTCCAACTCAGGGTTACGCCGGGGGTGTTCGAATTGCCGTCCAGTGTGATGGACGTGATCGCACAACTCAAAGTGCCGCCATTCGCTGACGCGTTGGGTACGTTTTGGTCGGGCACGACCTGGGCTGTGGACGTGCTGGTGCAGCCGTTCGGCCCCCGTACCGTGAGCGTGTAGGTACCCGTTTGGTTTACGGTAGGAGCAGGCTGGTTAGAAGTGAAACCGCCAGGGCCATTCCACAGGAAGGTAGCGCCGGGTGTGTTCGATGTTCCGGAAATGGTGGTGGTGGAAGAGCCGCAAGTGATCACACCTCCGGTGGCGGAAATGTCCGGAACGGCAAAGTCTCCATCCACCAATGCGTTGGCGGTCTGGGTGCAGGCGTTAGGGCCGGTCACCGTCAGGACGTACAGCCCTACCACATTAACCGTGGGGTTTTGCTGGTTGCTGCTGAAACCGCCGGGGCCGGTCCAGGAAAAAGTTGCGCCAGGCGTAGCGGAATTGCCTGTAATAGAGGCACTCGGGATGCTGCAGGACAAGGTTGTGCCGGCAGCGGTGGCATCGGGCGGAATCGTATTGCCCGTCACATTCGCGGTGGCGGTGCTGGTGCAGCCGTTCGTGCCTTCTACGGTGAGAACGTACGGCCCTGCGGTGTTGACCAACGGATTTTGCTGGGAAGAGCTGAAGCCACCCGGGCCGGTCCACGAATAGATCGGATTGCTGGCCGGGGAAGAGCCATTTACGGTAATGCTGGGGGTGGTGCAACTGATGACGCCGCCCGGGGTAGCGGTAGCGCCCGGAGGCGTGTCGTTCAGATTGACGAGTGTAGTGGTTGTGTCGGCGCAACCGTTGATCGAATTGGTTACCACCAGCGTATAGGTTCCGGGGTTGCTGACCACCGGGTTTTGAAGCATTGAAGTGAAGCCTGCCGGACCGCTCCAATTGTAGGTCGAATTGGAGGCGGAAGAAGTGCCGTTCAAGGTTACGGTGGTGTCCCTGCACGTAAGTGTTCCGCCAGTAGCGCCGGCAATCGGTGTGACGGTATCTCCGGTCACAACGGCGGTTGCTATGTTGGTGCAACCGTTGCCGGAAGATGTGATGGTCACTACGTAGTTGCCGGCTGCTCCCACCGTCGGTGTTTGTAGTGCCGAGTTGAAGCCGTTCGGTCCGGTCCAGGCGTATGAACTGACTGGAGCAGGGCTGTTGGCCGAAATCTGCGTGGTAGTACTCGCACAGCCGATTACCCCCCCTACGGCATTGGCCACTGGTGGCAAGGTGTCGGCAGGGATCGTAATGGTATCTGCCTCTACGCATATTTTGCCGCCTCCGGTGGCGGTAACGGTAAGGGTGTACGTGCCAGCCTGGGTGACGGTTACCGAGTTCCCGGTTCCCACCACGTTGTTTGCAGGCAGGCGACGCCAGATTTTGGTCGTTCCGGATGAAAGCGTAGAATTGAGCGTGACCGTAGTTTGGCTACAACTAATGGTGTCACCCCCCAAAATTTCAGCAATCGGATCCAGCACCAGAATGGTGAAGTTGATCGTGGAGTCGCAGCCCTGGAAGGATTCGCCGACAATGGTGTAGTTGCCGCCCTGGCAGAATTCTTCATCCAGCACCATCACGCATTCCCCTTCACACAGCGCGGTCAGCGGTCGGTTGACGACGATCTGAGGCTTGACGTTCACTGTCTGCCGAACGATGGAATCGCAACCCAGATAAGATTGCAAAGTGGTCTGGTAAGTGCCGGAGCCGAATACCGCCTGGCCCCAGGGCAACTCGTAAGGGGTATCCTCAAAACAAACAAGGGCGGGTGGAATGACCGTAGGGGCAATCGGCTGAACGATTACGTTGATACACCGCTGGGTGCCCTGGTCGCAGGAGTTTTCCGGAAAGACGCATATCTGGCCACCGGTAGCGCCGAAGGTAACGTCCACCGTGTTGCCGTCAGGGGCGGCGAGCTGCAGGGGGGATCCCTGGCCATTGATGGTTGATCCCGGGGGTACGGACCAGGTGTAGGCGCCTGCGCCGGTAACGGTTGGCACCGAGTAGGTGACGGTTGCGCCCGGGCAAACGACCAGGGGGCCTGAGATCGGTCCTGTCGGGCCCACATTAGGCGCCTGAACGGCAATAGGCGGCACCACGTTGATCATGAAGTCGCACTGGTCGCCCGCAAAACCGTCCACCAACAAAAAATAGTTGACGCCGGGCACCAACGACGCGGTGATGCTGACCGGAGTCATGCCACCGCCGGTGGCGCCACCGTTGCAGGCCACCGGATTGGAGTTGCAATCGGTGTACAACGCGATCTGAATGCCGTTGCCGATTTGGCAATTGGATGGCGTGGCGGTGAAGGTGGCGGCGGCGGCGCCGGCGATGAAACCGAGCCATTGTTCATTTTCAATAGAGCCGCAGAAGCCAGGAGGCGTCTGGCCTGTGTAGCCGGTAGTCGTGCTCATTATGCCGTTAAAATTGCAGTAAATGCAGGTTAACTCGCAAATGTCGGCCGGCGGCTCCTGATTAGAAGGGCAGGGTGGTGGCAACTGTGCGTAAGCAACTGTGCTGCAGACGAATAGCAGCATCAACAGGGGTAATATTCTTACCATTGGAACAAGTAGTTTAAGATAGAGCAGGTTTGGTTATTCCAAAGTCGGGCACAAAAACGGATTACGAGGCAAAGAAAAACAATTTATGATTCAAAATGGGCATTTTGGCAACCACATTAACGCAGCAAGGTGAATTCTCCCCCCAAATCTACGGTTTCACCGTTCATATACCGAAGCCGAATGTGGTAGATATACACACCCGATTCGGCCATGCCGTTCTTAGATCGGCCATCCCACCCCTGCGACACATCGTTCGGCAAACCGTTTTTTCGGTCGAACAGCAGGTTTCCCCATCGATCATACACCGCCGCATACGCTACATCCACCACTTCCGGACCGGTAAAAACCCACCAGGTGTCGTTTCCGCTTTTTCCGGGCGAAAAGACGTTTGGAATGTAAATCCGGTCCTTTCGCACGACCCTGATGAAAACGGTGTCCCTGGCTTCACATCCGCGCGTATCCACCAGCGTAGCGGTAATCAATACGCTTTCATCAGCGATCCACCGGAGGCCTTCCGGTTCCGGCATGGCGCCGGATGGAAGGGGAGTCCATTCAACGGTATCCACCTCATTTGATGGAACATTGACTTGATAGTTTAGATACATTTCGTCTCCAAACGCTGCTTCCCGGTTGGGGCCAATGTCAAAATTTATTTTCGCCGGTTCTGAAATCTCCATATTCAGGCTTGATTGGCAACCCTTTGCATCCAGCATTTCCAGTGTGTACACGCCCGGCGGCAGGTTTTCAAATACGGTCTCATCTGAAAATGCGCCACCATTCAGCCGCAACAGGATAGGTGGCGTTCCGCCACCGACACTATCCACCACAATCCGCCCGTTTTGCTCGCCGAAACACCGCACCGGTTCGGTGACCGGATTGATGGGAAAGGGTACCTCGCGCCGATCGTGCACGTACGCAGTATCCATGGCCAGGCACCCGCGTTCCGTGCGCACAAGAAGCACAAAAAGCCCGGTGTCCTGCGTCTGCAAAATCTGCGTTGACCCCACCGGTATCCCCCGGGAATACCACGTTTGGGTGACGGTCTGGCCCAGGCCGTCGCTCCCGCTTCCATCGAGTTCAACAAGACTGTCGGAACAGGTAAAAAAGGCATCCGGACCGGCATCGGCGATGGGCAAAGCGTTTACCGTCAGGCTTTTTTCGAGACCGGCAGGTTGGTCGACGCAAAAAGCATCGGCCACCCTGACCACCCGCCAAATGCCCGAATGCAGTGCCATTACCGGAAAAGGAACAGGGACTTGGTCTGTAATGAATACGTCGTAACGTTTTCCGTCATGGTCTTCCAATTGGACGGTCCATGGGGCCGTGCCGCTTGCGCCAACCCACCAGATAACGGAATCGCCGGCGCATGCCGTTTCCACTCCGGTAATCGTTGCGACCGGCGGGGTGTGCCAGACTACCGGCGTCCCGTTGCTGACGGACATACAAGGGCTCTGGCCCGCGTCGTCCTTCCGGTAGGCCACAGCAGACACGAAATAGGTTTTATCGAAATCCATCCAGGGGGAAAGGACAAATACGGGTTCTGTGTTTTCACTGTACACATTGCCAAGCGAGGCGCCGTTCTGATCATGCAACACGTAAACAAGGGTGTCGCCCGAATCCAGCACAATGCCGCCGGCGGGCGGCAAGTTCAAGGTATCTCCGGGGCAGAGGTGGACGACGTTCTGCGGCATGCTCCCGGCCCACGTTTTGCACGCGCAGGTAAAATTCCCGAATAATAAGGTGTCGCTCGGACACCCGTTGGCGTCCAGCGCAAAAAACTGCACCGCTGTTTGGTTGGGCAACAATCCGGTCGACAATATTTCGCCATTAAAGCCGCCGTTCAGGCCAACCGCCTGGTACGGCATTTGCCCCCCTTTTACCCGTATCTGGAGCACAAATCCGGTAGTGTCGGTTGTGCAGGACGGCATGAAACTGTCAATTTGCGGTGTTTCCCAGAAAATCACGGTGGTGGAATCGGCATCCCGACAGTTGTTTTGTTCAACCGCCCAGACCAGTTCATACATGCCTGGCGCATCGGCGGTCACCCGTGTTTGCGCCGAATCCGGCGCAGCGAACTTAATGCCGGCAAGGGGCAACCATCGCCCACCGCCGGCAGGAGTAGCCGAAACAACCGCTTCGGGCCCGCAACGCTCCAGCAGCGGGCCGGCGTCGGCCACCGGAACGGCAAATACCGCAACATGCATGCAGGTTTCCGGACCCATTCCACAGCCGTTTTCAGCGGCCACACACAGCGCCCCTTGTCCGGGTAAGGGCCAGAAAATTGTCAGCGTATCGGGGGTCGAGGTGCTGACGGGTTGGGCAAACGTCGGCATCTTCCAGTCCAAAGCGATGGCATCCGGCGGCGTCTGGTACCGCAGTATACTCTCTTCGCCGGCGCAAAAGGTGCTGTCGCCCATGAGATTCACCTCACCGGGAGGATAATGCAACGAAATAACCAGAGAAGTGATTGGACTTTTTCCGCAGGCTGTACCAACAACCAGTTCTATTTTGCCCTGGGTGAGACCACCGTTATCCCATCGAATCAGTATGGAATCCAAACCTTGCTGTGCGATCACAGCGCCTCCGTCGACGATCCATATCCTGTCGATGGAATCGCCTGCCACGCCCGAAGCACGGTACCATTCCGTACTGCCGGCGCATGCGCTTGGTGGCCCGGTAACTGCAGCCTGAGGCGGTGGCAAACCGGCCAGCACGTTCATGCACAGGCGTCCCGTGGTGTCGCAGGCATTAAAAGCTTGCCAGCAAACAGTTCCTCCCTGACCACTTTTCCAGGTCAACGCCAACTCGGTATCCGAAGGCGCGGATGCCGGTTCAAGCCCGGAGGGCCAGCTCCATTGGGCGCCGGTAGCGCCGGGCAACGCAGCGGCCCGGATCGTAAGGGTGTCTCCAGCGCAAAAAAAGCTGTCGGCTGAGGTCCAGGTCGGCGTGCCGAGAAACACAGTGTCTTGAAAAACAGTCGCTTCAGCCGTATCGCAGCACACTTTTCCCTGTTCATTTTGACAAACGGCGAGGCGAAATGTTCCGGGCCCAACGATGATCAGGGTGTCCCGGTCTGCGGTACCATCAAAGGCGGCAGGCGCAACCGCTGTCCACGCCAGGGTAGCCGATGCGGGCGTCGTTTGGGCAGTCAGGAGCGACTTTTCCTGGCCGCAAGGCCAGGGCACCGGTGGCAAAATATCGACCGTGGGATGCAGCGCTTGCAAAGAAAGCACCACCAGACTGTCGCACCCGTTGGCGTCGGTAAACGTGCGGCTATGGATGCCCCCTGTGCACGCCTGCTCAAATCCCGGGCTGGTCGCGCATTGGCCCGAGCAGACGGTTTCGGCTATCCATACGGTGTCTCGCACATCGATCGTCAGGTTCAGCGTGGCGGTAAACGAACAATTGCCGGAAATGATGGTATCGGTGTGCTGACCGGCTGCACAGTACGTTTTTCCAAAAAAAAGAAAACAGGAGTCGGGGCAAACGCGCGCAAACAGAACGGTATCCGGCGGCAGGGGCAGGATACGTACGTTCAGGCAATTCGTCGTAATATCACCGCAGAAGGGCGGTTCAGGGTCTTTGAGACGCAACGCCAGTTCCTGAACGGTGAGGGTATCGTTTGGCGCAGGCAGCAAGGAAGAATCTGCCTGCAAATAAGACATTCCGCACACGGTATACGCACCGGGAGCGAATCCCCGCAGATCGGCCGTGTCGGCATAGGCGACCAGGACGTCGCTGTTTCCGCTGATCAGGTAGGTGTAGGCGTACGTAGCATCCGGAGGTGGGTTTTGCTGGTTGGCATACTGCGGGTTAGGCAGCAGCAGGAGCGAATCGTGACCAGCGCAGGCTTCCAGGTCATCCTCCAGCAAATTGCCCGCGCCGGCTATGCAGGGTGTGCATTCGATGCCTGTTTGATCGCAAAAGATGAGTCCATACCCTAAAAAAACACCCTCGTCGTCGGGCAATCCGTCAACCACAACCAGGGTCCATTCTCCATTCACGGGACTTCCGGCAAAGTCTTCCAGGCAACCGGAAAAGGGGTGATACGTGCCGGTGTATTTCCCCAGGATGCCCCAGGATTGGTCGTTGCTCCACTGGTTTGCGAAATTATTGTCCGGGTCGACCGCTTCATTGCAGGGCAGGAACTCAATATCCCAGGTTGTTCCATTTGTCGGGTCAAAAAAGCCCACCGGGCCGATGAGCGTTACGGTGGTACCGTTCGGCGCCTGAAGCGTAATCTGCAAGTCGCCGACGTATTCATGCGAAAAATGAAGGGAAACGCCGCATACCGCCTGGCCGTTTTGGCCGATCACCTGATTTTGCGCGTTGTTTACCTGTAAGACAAAGGATTCGGTAAACCCGTCGGGCATATCTTTGGGACAATCGACGCACGCACAAACGGTATTTTGCGCGCTAACCGGTTGGTTCAGTGCGATCAAGCAAACCATAACCAGGATGCGTGTTCCTGGATATGAGCCTGTTTGCCTGAAAAAGGCAAAAAAGCCGTCGATACCGCTAAACTTTTTGATGTTGCCGGGATTTTAGTCTGCTGAGTGACTTGCTTGATTATTCAAAAACAAAATTACGGGCAAAAGGGTGTATGAGGTACTTTTTGGCGCAAAAAAGCATGTGGGTATGCGGGTGAGTCCCCTTTGGTTATGCATAGTTTGGTGGATTCCGGGGAGTTGGGCCGCATTGGGCGCCCAGTCTGTACCTCCGACCGACAGGGAACTGTTGGTTCAGTTCCGCACGCCTGCCGATGCGGCGCTGGCCGTTGCGCAGTGGAACCGGTCTAATCCGGGATACGCAGTAGACAGCGTCTATTTGTGTTCGGAGATGCTGGGCGCCTGGTGCCTGCGCGTGCCACACAACCATGCCGTGGAAAAACAGGCTTTAAAAGACTGGCTTGTCCGGTATCCCCGCGTACTTTCCGTTCAGGAAAACAGGGTCCTTGCTCCCCGGAGCGGGGCGTTGTTGCCCAATGACCCGTTGTTCAGCCAGCAATGGCACCTGCACAACACCGGACAGAGCGGCGGCACCCCCGGGGCCGATCTCGGTGCACCGGACGCGTGGGCTTTTAACCCCGGCGCCGTTACCGCTACCGGCGACACGGTGGTGGTGGCGGTGGTAGACGGCGGAATCGACCACCTGCACCCCGACTTATTGCCCAACTTGTGGGTAAACAACGGCGACTGGCCGAATGACGGACTGGACAACGATCAGAACGGTTACACAGACGACCATTTGGGCTGGAATGTTTTTGAACAAAACGACAACATCGCTTCCGCGTACCCGAATCACGGAACCCAGGTTTCGGGCATCCTGGCTGCTGCCGGAAACAATACACTAGGCGTCACCGGGGTGGTGTGGCAGACCCGCATGCTGTTTGTCGCCGGTACTGGAACCGTGGCGTCTCTGCTGCAGGCATACGACTACGTCTGGAACGCGCGCAAGCGGTATAATGAAACACACGGCGCGGAAGGGGCATTTGTCGTGGCCGTCAATTGTTCCTGGGGCATCAATTACGGCCGGCCGGATGATGCTCCCCTGTGGTGCGCCGCCCTGGATTCATTGGGCAAGGTCGGCATCCTCTCTGTGGCGCCGGTGGCCAACCTGCCCTTGAACATCGACCAGTCGGGTGACCTGCCGGGCCTTTGCCCCAGCCCGTACCTGATCACCACCACCAGCCTCGATCATCTCGATGCCAAGGCCGTTGGCGCGGCCTGGGGCCCGGAACATGTTGACATTGGCGCCTACGGCCAGGCGGTGCTCACCACAGACCCCGGCAACACGTATGCCGTACAGGCGGGCACATCGCTCGCCTCACCGCAGGTAGCTGGCGCCCTTGCGCTGCTTTACGGCGCCGATTGTCCGGAATTGGCCGAACAAACCGCTGCTGATCCTGCCGCCGCTGCGTTGTGGGCTCGGGATCAGTTGCTTGTTGCCGCCGTGCCCAATAGCGACCTGCAGGGGAAAACAGCTACGGGCGGGCGGCTCCACCTGGGCAACCTGCTCGCCTTGAGCGAAATGAATTGTGGCGAATGCCCAACCCCTTTTGACCCGGTGGCCGTCGTTTTGGACACAGGCACAGTGGAGGTGGGCTGGACGACGCTCGCAAAACAGGATTCCTTTCGCCTTCGCTGGAAGCCGGAATATGAACAAATATGGCAGGAAATGCGGGTGGCCCGATCGCCGGCTGTTCTGGCCGGACTCGCTCCTTGTATCCCTTATGTGTTTGAAATTCAAGCGCATTGTGCCGGCGGGTGGAGTGCGCCCCGGCAAGATAGCTTCTTTACGTCGGGTTGTTGCTCGCCTCCCGGAAACCTGGCGTTGGTAGCGTTGCCGGACAATCGGCTGCTGGTGCGCTGGTCAGGTGTGCCGGGCGCAGCGGCATACCGTTTGGAATGGTCGGAAGCCGACTCTGGCGCCTGGCAATCGGCGGTTCTGACAGACACACAAGCGATCCGGGAAGATCTGGTGGTTTGCGCGCGTTATTTTTTTCGGGTGTCGGCCTTGTGCGATACCGCCTGGTCGACGCCCGGAGCGGAGGTTTCCTGGCAGACCCCCGGTTGCGGCGCTTGCACCGATTCGGTGTACTGCGCCTCGGGCGCAGGCGATGCCTCATCGGCCTGGATCTCCGAGTTAACCCTGGGCGTTTGGCAGCAGAATGGGGTGCCTGGAATGGGTTACGAGGACCATTCCGGCGAACCGGCAGATGCGCTCGTGCTCAATGGCCCCGGGATGCACGAAGTGGTCATCAGGCCGGATGCCGTTGGGGCTTTTCAGCCGCATTTTTTTCGTATTTTCATCGACTTCAACGCCGACGGCGATTTTGACGACGCAGGTGAAGTTGCCTTCGACCCCGGTTTCGCGCTGGATGAGGCCGCAGTTGGATGGTTGGAAATTCCGCCGATTTTAGCAGAAAAAAATGTTCGAATGCGGGTATCGATGAAGCGAAGGACGCCGTTATCCGGCGCTCCGGAACCGTGCGAGACGTTTGATTTTGGGCAGGTGAAGGATTACTGCATTGTTTTGCAGCCTTTTGCCACCGACGTTCAGGTTCAGCCCACCCGGGTGGAGGGCCTCCGGTTGTCGCCCAATCCTGCGGGAAGTGCGGGAACCTGGTTGATGCCCCCGCTGCCGGTGTCCTCCGGCATCGTATCGGTGCACAACCCACAGGGCTGCCGGCTGTTCGAGCGGGAAATCGGTTCTGCTGAACAGGCGGTTTGGTTGCCGGCCGGACAGTGGCCCGAGGGCATGTATCTGGTTACGCTGACAGGCGAGAACGCCGTTTGGCAGGGGTGGTTGTGCCGGCAGCAATAATTCGGGATGTGGGTGCTACCGCGATGGAGCATCGGACTCTATGTCCGCAAAAAAAGCCCGAAGCTCGCCGGCCTCCTTTGGTTTGATGCGCCCCGCCAGAATCAGCCTGAGCTCCCGGCGCCGGGCGGCGCTTTCATACAGTTTTTGTTCTTCTGAAGACAGCGGGATCACTTCGGGTACTGGAACGGGTGTTTTTTTATCGTCGGCCACGGCCACAAACGTAAAATAGGCGTGGTTGCAACGCCTGGCGTTTTGTCCCTTTATGTCGTTGGCGAATACCTCTACGTACACCTCGACGGAGGTGTTGAACGCGCGGGTGACGCAAGCGTCCAGGGTGATCACGTCGCCCAGCAGGATCGGTTTTTGGAATGAAATGTTGTCGACTGCTGCCGTGACCACGTGCGCTTCGCAGTGTTTGCCGGCGCAGATGGCGGTCGCTATGTCCATCCAACGCATCAGGTAGCCGCCCATGAGGTTGCCCATCGTGTTGGTATCGTTGGGCATAACGATCTCTGTCATCACGGTACGGCTGTCGGCCACTTTTTTGGGCGCTTTTTTGGCTTTGGGCATGGGGAGTTGTGGGTTAAGCAACGGAAGGTGTGCGGGTCAGTCGATGGTACACAAGGCTGAATCCGCCAAATAGCACGACGGTGTAAAAGAGGTCGCCCAACACAGTCGGCATGAGGAACGGCAGTCCGGCGGCGTAACAGGCCAAGAGCCCGGCTGTATTTTTCGGGTACATGCCGCTTTCTACCCATACGCTGAAGTTGCTCACCAGAAAAAACACCAGTGAGCTGCCGATGGCGGTGGCGCCGATGCGGCTCCAGGTGCGGTTGTGCGATAACTGCGAGCTGCCCAGCAGCACCACCAAGCCGAACGACAAGTATTGCCACCAGGAGGTAAACCACACGAACCCATCGTAGTATTGGGCGTAAACCACGTTGTTCAAAACAAGATCGCTTAGAAAGAGCGCCAGGAAGGTTGCGGCAATGGCCATCCATTTGCGTTCCAGCAGGGCAGCGCCAAACAGCCCCATAGCAGCCAGGGGGGTAAAGTTGGGCCAGTGCGGGAGGATGCGCATCAGGGCCGCCAAAAAGAGGAGCGCGAGGACAAGGCGAATTTTCATAGACGTTATGTTCAGTGTTTTGGCTATTGCGCTGCAAAGATAGCGCATATTGCACAGCGGGTGTGCCCGATTCGCGCAACTCGTTCGCATTTTCCCTATCATTGCCGGAAAAAAAATACAACCATGACAAACTGGCTTGTCGCAATAATGTCGGCGATAATCCCTTGCGGTGCTTACGCTCAACCGGATCGTTGGCAGCAACGCGTCGAATACGCCATGGCGATCGACGTCGATGCGGAAAAACACCAATACCGGGGTAAACAGGAACTCCTGTACACCAACAACAGCCCCGACACCCTCCACCAGGTTTTTTATCACCTGTACTTCAACGCTTTTCAACCCGGCAGTATGATGGATGTGCGTTCGCGCACCATCGAGGATGCCGATAAGCGCGTGGCCGACCGGATCAGCAAGTTGAAACCGGAGGAACAGGGATACATCCGCGTGCGCACGCTCGCCCTGAACGGCAAGCCGGCTGCATTTGAAACCAATGAAACCATCCTGGAAGTACAGCTCCCCGAACCCATACTCCCCGGCGCCACCGCCCGGCTGGCTATGGAGTGGGATGCCCAGGTGCCCATACAGATACGCCGGTCGGGACGCGACAACCGGGAGGGCATCGAGTTCTCCATGGCGCAGTGGTATCCCAAACTCTGTGAATACGATTACCAGGGCTGGCACGCCAACCCCTACGTCGCCAGAGAATTTTACGGCGTCTGGGGCGATTTCGACGTGAAGATCAGTATGGACAGCCGGTACGTGATCGCCGCGGGCGCTGTGTTGCAAAACCCCCAACAGATCGGCTACGGGTATGAAACCGCCGGCACGCCGGTGGTGCGCCCAACAGGCGACAAACTCAACTGGCACTTTAAATCCATAAACGTTCACGACTTTATGTGGGCCGCCGACCCGGATTTTACCCATACGACACTGAAAGCCGACGACGGAACCATCATGCGTTTTTTCTGGCAAAAGGGAAAAGGCTACGACGAACAATGGGAAGCCCTGCCTGCCATCATGAACCGGGCCCGGACGATCATGAACGAGCGTTTCGGCCAATACCCCCACCCGGAGTACGCGTTTATTCAGGGCGGCGACGGCGGCATGGAGTACCCCATGGGCACGCTCATCACCGGGAACCGACCCTTGACCAGTCTCGTGGGGGTGGCCGTTCACGAACAGTTGCACTCCTGGTATCAAATGCTCCTCGGCACCAACGAAAGCCTGTATGCCTGGATGGATGAGGGTTTTACCTCCTACGCCGAAAGCATTGTGGAAAACGAACTGGCCCGGGCCGGGTTGATGGGCGATCGCAAGGCCACAGACAACCCGCATGCCGGCGGCTACATGGGCTACTTCATGCTGACCAACAGCGGCAAGGCCGAACCGCTGACCACCCATGCAGACCATTTTCAAAGCAACCAGGGCTATGGGCTTTCGGCTTACTCCAAAGGTCACGTTTTCCTGGCCCAGCTCGGATATGTGATCGGAGAGGAGAATCTGGCCAAAGGACTCTTGTTGTATTTTGACACCTGGAAGTTCAAACACCCCAATGCCAATGATTTCGTCCGCATCATGGAAAAACAAAGCGGCCTGGAGCTCGACTGGTACAAAGAGGATTTTGTAAACACCACCAATACCATCGATTACAGCATTTCCAAAGTAGAGGAAGAGGACCGCAAGCACACACGAATTACGGTGGCCAGAAATGGACGCATGGCCATGCCCGTAGAGGTAGTGGTGACCTACGACAATGGCAAACAGGAAATGTATTATGCGCCATTGGAAAGTATGCGCGGGGTAAAACCCGTCGAATCTGACCTGCCGCGCACCGTGCTGCCCGATCACCGTTGGGTCGACCCCTCCTTTTCATTTGTTATTCCTGAAAAGTTGAAAAACATCTCCCGGATCGAGATAGACCCTTCAAAACGGCTGGCGGACGTGAACGCGGCAGACAACCAATGGGCTAAAGAGTGACCCCCGAACGATTTGGTCTCCGGTTGAGCGCCCCGTGTCTGTGAACGGATGCCCTCTGTGCCCCTCTGCGAAACCTCTGCGTCCTCTGTGGTTCCTTTTAAAAATAAACCGCAGAGGACGCAGAGAGGTTTCGCAGAGGGGCGCAAAGGACTCATTTCACCCACAGCCCCGGGTTCATCCGTTCCCGTTGGTACCACACTTCAAAATGCAATTCTGCGGTGCCGCTGATGGGGTTGGTGCTCACGCGGCCGAGGGTTTCGTTGGCACGGACCGTTTGCCCTTTTTCCACTTGCAGGTTGGCGAGGTTGGCGTAAACGGTGTAGTAGTTGCCGTGTTGGAGGATCACGGTGTAGTCGTGCCCGGGAATAAATTGCACGCCGGCGACGATCCCTTCGTACACCGCACGGGCCGGGGCGCCTTCCTCTGTTTGGATGTCGATGCCATTGTTGGTAATCTCCAGATTTCGGATGGTGGGGTGGTGCTGGCGGCCATATTTCCGGGAGATAAAGCCTTTGCTCACTGGCATGGGTAATTTCCCTTTTTGGTTTCCGAAGCCGGCGGAGGTGAGGTCATCCCCTGTTTCTTCCGTCTTTTCAGGCGCAGCGACCTCTTTTTTTGCGGCGGCGGCAGGTTTTTCCCGGGTTTTTTCCTTTCTTTCGGCGGCGGGTTTGGCGGCAGGTTTGGCCGCAGCTGCTCGTTTTTCGGTTTCCTTCCGTTTGATCTCTGCGGTAATCACGGCCTCAATGGCTTTGTTGAGTTCGTCGTGGGCTGCCTGTTGCTTTTTGAGTTGTTGCCGCAGCCTGTTCTCGTCCTGCTTGAGTTCCTGAAGTAGGGTGTTTTTGTTTTTCAGTTCGGTGTCGAGCGTCGATCTTTGGCCGGTGAGGGAGGAGAGCAGCAATTCTTTTTCCAGGCGCGTTTGTTCAAGCGTGGAGAGTCGACGGGACAGGATATCGCGGGTAAAGCGAATGGCCTGCGATTGCTGGCGCCGAAACGTGTCGTACTTGCGCAAAAAAAGCCAGCGCCGGAACGCATGATTCAACGAGGAAGCGGAGAGGATGTACAGCAACGGTTTGTGCAGTGTCTTACGCCGGAAGGCACTGCGCACCATTCGACCATATTCGGCTTCCATGACAACAATGTCTGCGTTCAGGGAGGATACGACATCTTCGGTTCGGGTGATGCTTTCCTGGGCGGCGATGATTTCCGCTTGTACCGTTTCTACCAGGGACGCCCGGTGCTCAATTTGCTTTTGAAGGGCGATAAATCGGTTGTAGGTGGCTTCTTTGGACTTAGCTGTTTTTTTCAACAGGTTGTCGGTCTGCTCAATGTCGTTTAGGAGCTTTTTGCGCTTGATTTCAAGCTCGGCCTTGGATTGCGCCATCACCCCGCCAAAGGGCACCAAGCCGCTCAACAGCAACAAGGCCGCACACCTATTTAGCCATCGGGCTGTAGTGCTCGGGTATTTCAAATCGATAAGTTTCCGCGCCATTAGGTAGTACTTCCGTGAAGGTGATGTCCAGCAGGAAGTGCCCGTTTTGCATACTACGGGCATCTAAGCGGCGAAAATACGGAAAAGGTCCGAGCAAGTCCACGTTTTGAAAACGATCAAACCCAAGAAACAATTGGTCCTGTGCGTTTTTTTCGGTGAACACGCCATTTCGCCAGCGGTAGAGACCTTCCTGAATGCCGTATAACGCCTGATAGCGCAGGGTTTCGCCGCGGAGTTGGTGCAAACCGTCCAGGGTGTCCGACGTCATATGCATATTGGGCAAAAACCAGGCCGAACCGATGAGCATGTCCTGCAGGAGTTCAAATCCGCCAGGGACGCCGTACTCGGACATCAGGCTTTCAAGCGATAAAACGCCGTAGCTGCGGTCGATTCGATTGACGATGTAGGCGCTGTCGCGCTTGATCAGTACCCGCAGTCCTTCGATGCCGAATTTTTTGACATTGATCCAGATGACGCTGTCGCGAAGCCAGATGATGTTGGCGGATGCCCGAATTTCCTGTCCGTCGCCGCTGCCTTCCAGCGTGGCGCGCAATAGCAGGTTGTTGAGTCGCTTGTCCGGCTCAAAGTGTGCCTTGTTTTTCAGGAAAGCGACCGTTCGCACCTGTTTGGGGGGGGCAAAGGCGTCGTTCGAATTTTTATTTTTGTTACTACATCCCGATGCAGCGAGTAAGACGGCGAGTGCGGTCAACGTCAGCGCAAAAGATGTCAGCGTGTGCCGGAAGTTCATGTACTTTTCTGTGTGGTTTTTCTGGCGCATGGTTTCAGGTTGTTTCGTCCAGTTCCATCCGCGCAGCGGCCAATTCGCTCCAGGCATGCCGGTCGCCGAGTTGTTGCGCTATGGAAATGCCGGTATCGTACACTTCAAGGGCTTCCGACGGCCGCTCCAGGGCTTCCAGCAACTTGCCCAGGTGGTAGTACAGGCCGACATATTGCGGATCGGTTTCCTGCAAACGCCGGTAATACACGAGCGCAGTCGGCAGATCGTTGCTTTTTTCGTACTCCTTCGCGGTGGCAAAAAGCAGGAAGGCGTCGTTTGGCGACGCGTCAAGCATGGTTTTCAACTGTTCGAGGCGCATGGTTTAGCTCCCAAAAATGAACGCAAAAACTTAGAATGTTTATAAAAAACACCCAAAGTGCGGGTTTGTTAAATAAATAGCGAAAATTCGCTACAAAAAATGGGGCGGTATACGAAGTGCACCCTAACTTTGCGTCTGCATCAGCAAGCAAAACTGAAAGCAATTCATTTGAACCATTCAATATGAAATACCTCGTTTGCATCAGTCAAACGCCGGATACCACGGCAAAGATATCCTTTACGGACGACGGCAAGGCGTTTAACGCCGCAGGCCAGCCCGTTATTATGAATCCGTACGACGAATGGTACGCCCTGGTGCGCGCCTGCGAACTGGCGGAGGCCGACGGCGGCACCGTGGTGGCCATCAACGTGGGCCCGGCCGCCAACGAACAAACCATACGCAAGGCGCTGGCCATCGGCGCACACGAGGCGGTGCGCATCGACGCCGAGCCGCTTAGCGCCGAATTTGTGGCCCAACAGATCGCGGCTTACGCCAAAGAACAGGCGTTTGATCTGGTGCTCCTTGGCAAGGAAACCATCGACTACAACGGCTCAGAAGTGGGCGCCATGGTGGCGGAACTCCTCGACCTGCCTTACGTTTCCTATGCCGCCCACCTCGACATGCAGGGCAAAACGGCTCTCATCTCCCGCGACATCGAAGGCGGCGAAGAGGTGCTGGAAGTGGATGCCCCCTTCGTTTTAAGTGCCGCCAAAGGGCTCGCTGAGCAGCGCATACCCAACATGCGGGGCATCATGATGGCGCGCACCAAGCCGCTCCAGGTGATCGCTCCGATTTCGGTGGAAACCCACGTTGAAACCGTGCGTTTTGACCTCCCACCGGCCAAAACCGGTGTGAAACTAATTGAACCCGATAACATGGACGAACTGGTGCGTTTGTTGCACGAGGAAGCAAAAGTCATCTAAAATGGTACTGGTATACGCAGAAAGCCCGCGCGGGCAATTCAAAAAAACCGCCCTCGAAGCCGTCACCTACGGCAAGAAAACCGCCGATTTGCTGGGCACCGGTTGTCAGGTCGTCGTATTGGGCACCAAAGTGCAAAATGCCGGCGAGTTGGGCAAATACGGCGCCTCGCAAGTGCTTCACGTGAACGATCCGGCGCTGGACACCCTGGATAGCCAGGTGTACGCAACGGTGCTCGCCGACATCGCCCGTCAACAGGGCGCTACCGTGCTGATTTTGTGCCACACTTCCACCGGAAAATCCATCGCCGGCCGCCTGGCCATACGCCTGGATGCCGGGCTGGTATCCGGTGTAACCGCCTTGCCGGAACAAAGCGGCAACGCCTTGCTGGTGAAAAAAAGCGTGTTTTCCGGAAAGGCAGTGGCCACTTACGCGATCAGCAGCGGTGTAAAAGTGATTTCACTGATGGGCAACGCCGTTAAACCCGAGTCGAACGACAGCGAAGCACCGGTTCACACGGTAAGCGCAACGGCGCAGGCCTCGCGCATTCGCGTGAAAGAAACCAAAACCCAGGAAGGGGTCGTGCCCCTGCCCGAGGCCGAAGTCGTGGTGTCGGGCGGTCGCGGCCTGAAAGATCCCGGCAACTGGGGCATCGTAGAAGACCTGGCGAATGCCCTGGGCGCTACCACCGCTTGCTCGCGTCCGGTGTCTGACAGCGGCTGGCGGCCCCACCACGAACACGTCGGACAAACCGGCATCGCCATACGGCCCACCCTGTACATCGCCATCGGCATCAGCGGCGCCATTCAGCACCTGGCAGGGGTGAACAACTCCAAGGTGATCGTGGTCATCAACAAAGACCCGGAAGCGCCGTTTTACAAAGCAGCCGACTATGGGGTGCAGGGCGACCTGTTCGAAGTGGTGCCCAGGCTTACCGAAGCCGTCAAACGCTTCAAAGACGCGCAATAAAGGCGTTCGACAACCAAGTTGTGGGTTGGTTGTTATGATGCCGACCGGAAAACATTACCTTTGCCCGGCTTACGCTTCCGGTAAAATCCTGCCCTTGCATGAAACGCATTGAATTAGATATTATGGCGCTTTCCCACAGCGTCACCCAATCGCATAACTACGCCATTGTCCTGGGCGAACGGCGCGGTCATCGCCGTTTGCCGATCGTTATCGGCAGTTTTGAGGCGCAGGCCATCGCCGTCGCCATGGAGCGCATGACCCCCAACCGCCCGCTTACCCACGACCTGTTCAAGAACACCCTGGATACCTTTCACATCGAGTTGAAAGAAGTGGTGATCAACAACCTGCTGGACGGCATCTTCTACGCACGGCTCGTTTGCCTGATGAACGGCGAAACCTTCGAGATCGACTCACGCACCTCCGACGCCATCGCCATGGCCGTGCGCTTCGGATGTCCGATCTTCACCTATGACTTCATTCTCGATGCCGCCGGCGTGGTCTTGGAAGAACAGGAGGAGGGCGGAAAAAAAGAAGTCCAGAATATAGCCGCCGGCGTCACCGGCGCCGAGATCGACCTGGGCGCCCTCGAACGGTATTCGGTTGACGACCTGCAGCAAAAACTCTCCGAAGTGCTCGATGCCGAAGATTATGAGACTGCTGCCCGAATTCGAGACGAGATCAGACGCCGGGAGCAGAAAAGCTGAGATTTTTGATTGTTGTTTTTCGTATTTAAACAACTTTTATCCTGTATAAATCCGATTTTCGATTCTTTTCGTACGTTTGCATAAACAAACCTGCGAAAGTATGAAAACGGTATTCAAACTCCTGGGTTACGCCCTCCTGGCAGCCCTGCTGGTGCTTGGCATTGGCGCAGCTTACATTAACTTTAAAGGGGTGCCTACGTACCCGTACGGCATTCCGGAGTCTATCGCGCAACTCAACGTCCCGAAGGACAGCGCAGCCGTCGCACGGGGCGCTAAAATTGCCTCCCTGCTCTGCAAAGAATGCCACCGCGATTTCGAAACGGGCAAGATGACCGGGCACATCATGACCGATATGCCCAAAGAATTCGGTACCATCGCCTCCTTGAACATCACCCGGCACCCGGACCACGGGGTCGGCGCCTGGACGGATGGCGAACTCTACTACTACCTGCGTCGCAGCATCCGTAAAGACGGGCACTACAACCCCATTATGGGCGGATACAGCCTGATGGCCGACGACGACGTCAAGGCCGTTATCGCCTGGCTGCGCTCGGACGACCCGTCGCTCGCCCCCGATTCCCGGGAGTATCCGCCGAACCGGTTCAACTTTCTGGTCAAGTTCCTTTGCAATTCTGTATTCACCCCGCCGGCCCTGCCCGCCGGTCCGATCACCATACCGGATTCGACCGATCAGGTCGCCTTCGGCAAATATCTGGCCAACGACCTGTGCGGCTGTTTCGCCTGCCATTCGGCGGACTTCAAAACCATGGACACCAAAGTGCCTGAACGGTCGGCAGGTTATTACGGCGGCGGCAACCCCATGCTCAACTACGAGGGCGAGTTGGTGCCGTCGGCCAACCTGACCATGGACAAGGAGACCGGCATCGGAAACTGGACGCGGGAGCAGTTCCGCGACGCCACCCGGTACTGCAAGAAACCGGACGGAACCCTGCTGGCTTATCCTATGTTCCCGCACACTACGCTGACAGACAATGAGGTGGACGCCATTTGGGCCTACCTGCAAACAGTACCGGTACTGAAAAATCCGGTGGGCCGGTACCAGTCAAAAGGGTAGCTCTGGCCTACAACCCCGGAATGGCACAGGCCGGATCGGTTGCTTCGATTCGGCCTGTGTGCCACTTCGTATCTATTTTACCGGCTCTCCAGCACAAATGAATACCCCACAGTTTCGACCCGGGGATTCCCCTGCTCATCCGTGTTCAGGAAAATCACACGAATACTGATCGTTTCGCTCTCCTCTTTTTTCGCGCTGTCGAAGGCGGCGTGAATGGTGGCGGTTTTGCCGGGCGCAATGACGCCGCGAGGGTAATCTGTGGTGGTGCACTCACACGCATCCACGAGATCAATTTTAATGTCTTCGCCCGAGGTGTTGGTGAGCGTGAAGTCCATCTCCCGTATTTCACCTTTTTTGACCGTTCCGAGGTCAATTTGTTTGTGATCCCAGGTCACAAAAGCCGGCTTGGGCTGGGGCTGCGCCACAGCGCAACCGGCGGCCAGGAAAAAGAAAAAAGCGCAGTAAACAGCGGTACGCATATCGGTTTGTTTGTGTTATTCCACTTTTTTCCCCTGCATGGCTTCGTAGATGGTGTAATCCATGGCCCGGTGGGCGAGGGGAGCGGTGTATTCGTTGAGTGCCTCAATGGCGGACAAAATAACGTCTTTATCGGCGCCCTCCGAGGCGTCGCGCAGGGCGTTTAACAAATCATTTGTACGCGCTTTCTCCTCGTCGCTGAGTATCTCTGTGTTTTGTTCCATGAATTTGGCGCCGGAGAGCAGCAGCATACGGGCTTCGTTGCGGGCTTCGAGCAGGGCCCGGGCGGCCATATCGGATTGCGCGTTTTGAATGCTGTCGAGCAACATGCGGGCCATCTCCTCTTCGGAGATACCATAGCTGGGCAGGATGTCCACCTCCTGTTCCAGACCGGAGCGCAACTCACGGGCGCGAACACTGAGGATTCCGTCGGCATTGAGGGCAAACTGGATGTCGATCTTGGGCAGTCCGGCGGGCATGGGCGGAATGCCCTGGAGGATAAACTCGCCCAGTTTGCGGTTGTGCTCCACGAGGTCACGTTCGCCCTGGTACACAGCGATTTTCAGGTTTTTCTGTCCGTCCACGCTGGTAGTGTACTGGCGCCCGGCGCGGCCGGGCACTTTGGTGTTGCGGGGGATGATCACGTCGATGAGCCCGCCCACCGTCTCGATGCCGAGCGACAACGGGGTGACGTCGAGCAACAGCAGGTCGCGCTGGTTGCCAGCCAGCACATCGGCTTGTACGGCAGCGCCAAGGGCAACTACCTCGTCGGGGTTCAGGTTGTCGAAAGCAGGTTTTCCAAAAAAAGCGGCCACCGCTTCCTTGACCGCCGGCACGCGGGTGCTGCCTCCCACCAAAAGTACCTTGTCGATCTGCCCTACCTCCAGCTTGGCGTCGCGCAGGGCAGCCCGACACGCCTGGAGCGTTCGCTCGATCAAGGGTTTTGCCAGGGCCGCAAACGCCGTGCGGTCAAGCGTAACCACCTGCTCGCCGACCGTTCCTTCAAATCGATCCTGAACAGACAGCGTTTTTTTCGCCCTTTCAGCCAGGAGTCTCAACTCCTGCGATAATTCCTTTTCCTCAGGTAAAATTTTCTCATCAATATTTAACTGTTGCGTCCATAAACCCAACACTGCTTTATCAAAGTCGTCGCCACCCAGGAACGTGTCGCCATGGGTAGACAACACTTCGAACACGCCGCCTTCGATGCGCAGAATAGAGAGGTCGAAGGTGCCGCCGCCAAGATCGTACACAGCAATGGTCTCTTGCTCATCGGGTTTCAGCCCCAGCCCATAGGCGAGTGCGGCGGCGGTGGGCTCGTTTACAATGCGCAACACGTCGAATCCGGCGAGCTTGCCGGCGTCGCGGGTGGCCTGGCGCTGGGTGTCGTTGAAATAGGCGGGTACAGTGATCACTGCTTTGCTGACCGCTGTACCCAATTCGGCCTCTACGCGTTCTTTTAACGCTTTCAAAATGAGCGCGCTGAGTTCTGTCGGTGTGTAAAACCGGTCGTCGACCCGGATTTTCACCAGCGCGTCGGTGTCTTCATCGATGATTTGGTAGCCGAAAAAGTCGCCAAAACCGGCGACGTCCTGGTAGGATTTTCCCATCAGCCGCTTGACGGAAAAAATGGTTCGGGTAGGGTGGGAGACGAGCTTTTCCCGCGCTTCGTCGCCGATTATAACCTTTCCATCTTCGGTAAAATGAACGATGGAAGGTACCAGTGAATTTTTTCCATCCGAACCTTTCACGCAAACCGGGTGCGCTCCCTGCATATAGGCCACCAGGCTGTTGGTGGTGCCCAGGTCAATCCCGACAATCGGGTCGGTGGGTTTTTGGATGGCGCCGTCTTTCAGGCTGATGGGTATGATGGGCATGGCGAATGCGGAATGTGGAATGTGGAATGGTGGCGCTTGGTTGGGGCTGCGTTTAATTTGTCGTATTTTGTCGTTTAAACAGTGTGCCCAGTCTTTGGTTGTTGGTAAGGTGTATCTTTGAACGCAAATAACGCCGATACCATGTGGAATACAGGCTTGTTTTTGTGCGTCGGGCTGTCTGTGCCCTTTGTATTGACGGCACAAACTACTTACAAAAAGTCCTACGACGCGCCCAACGACCAGGAAGTGCAATACCTGGAGGTGTTGGCCGACGGCTCGGCGGTGGTTGCCGGACGCTCATCCAATGGGCCGGCCGGCGGTTGGGATGCCCTGCTGGTTAAAATTGACCCTGCCGGCAATGTGGACTGGGCGAAAACGTGTGGGGCTTCCGCAAACGACGAGTTTAATGCCGTCAAAAGCACGTCCGACGGAGGGCTGATGGCCGTTGGGTACCGGGGCGCCGACGCGTTTGCCGTGAAGTTCGACGGGGCGGGCAACATCGCCTGGCAACGCAGCTTCGGGGGTGGGGGTGGGAACGATGAATTTCGGAATTTTACGGAGGCGCCGGGTGGCGATTTCATTTTTACGGGTTACTCGACACAAAATGGCTCCCAGAACGGGTACGCAGTGCGTACCGACAACAGCGGGAACGTGATCTGGTCGCACCTGTCCAATGTCGGTGGTCTTTTTGGCGAGCCTGTTTTGGATGCTGCAGGGGAGATTTTGCTTACTGCCGGCATCAACGGCGATGCCTCGTTCATTCGCATGGATGCCAACGGCAACATCACCGCCAACACCCGCCTGCAGGGCGCCAACACAGAGGCTTTTTACCACATATCGGCCGGCGGCCCTGGCTACGTGGTGTCCGACCACTCCTGGTCGTTCGGCGGCGGGGTAATGCAGCCGTGGATTTCAGGTTTTACCGCCAGCGGCGGTTTATCCTGGTCCAAAACGTATAGCATCAACGGCGTCAACAGCCGGGCCGTGGTGGAGGGCGCCCCGGATGGCGGTTTTGTCTTTGCGCCGTTTTACAACTCGGTCTTGCTGGCCGACGCCATATTGGTCAAGCTCAACGCCACGGGCGACGTGTCCTGGTCGAAATCATACCCTTTCGAGGGCAGCGGCAAGCTCCGGCAGGCCAAGCCCGTTCCCACCGGCGGGTATATCGCTGCCGGGTTTGTGAGCGGCGGCGGCAGCAACGGGCGGGATCTGTTCGTGCTGCGCACCGACGCGGACGGAGAGATCGGCCCCGGCTGCTGCGCGCAGCCCGGAGGGGTTTCGGCCCAGACGGTGTCGCCTGTTGTGGCCGCCACCAATTTCACCGCGACTACACTGCCGGACGCGGCCGCCACCTCGGGTGGCCCCGACGATCTGCCCATGACCCCCGAGGAGCGCTGCCTGGGGCCGGTGTGCTGCATCACCGACGCGGGCACGATGACCTCGGGCGCCATCGTTTGTGTGCCCAACCCGGCCGCCACGATTCACCAGGGCGACGAGGTGCTCGACGCCAACGACCTCCTGCAGTTCATTCTGTACACCAACCCGGCCGATCCGGAGGGTAGCGTGGTGGCTACGGGAAACTCGCCCGTATTTCCGTTTAACCCGGCCCTGTACACGCCCGGCGTCACGTATTACGTGGCGGCTATCGCCGGGAACAATGTGGGCGGGAATGTGGACTTTGACGATCCCTGTTTTGACATCTCCAACGCCGTAACTGTTTTATGGCGACCGGCGCCGACGATCGTTCTGACGGCCGACGACACGATTTGCGAGGGCGACTGTACGCAGATAACCGCCACCCTCAGCGGCACGCCGCCTTTCACCTTCAGTTGGCAGTGGTTTCTCTCCGGATCGCCTGTGGGGGCTCCGGTGCAGGTGACCGGCGCCGGCAATACGTATGCCTTTGTTGCCTGTCCGCCCGGCCCCGGTCAGTTTGATCTGTGCATTCTGAGTTTAAATGATCAGTTTTGCGCCGGAAATTGATCAACACTCCGTCATGATGCAAGAATTTTTTTCGTCCAGGCCCAAGCGGCTGTGGATGGTTTTGTCGGGATTTTTCCTGACCAACGCGATCGTCGCCGAATTCATGGGCGTCAAATTATTTTCTCTTGAAAAAACGCTGGGTCTGGAACCTGTGAACTGGACGTTGCTGGGACAGCCCAACCTCTCGTTCACCCTCACGGCGGGTGTGTTGCTTTGGCCGGCCGTTTTTATCATGACCGATATCATCAACGAGTATTACGGGCGCCGGGGCGTGCGCTTCCTGTCGTACCTCACCGCCGGACTCATTTCCTACGGATTTATCATGATGTTCTGGGCCATCGGGCTGGAGCCGGCCGACTTCTGGCGCACGGCCCACATCAAGCCGGAATGGACGCTGGCGTATCAGGAGCAGGTGCGCAGCCAGGTGTCGGACTACAACACCGCGTACAGCATGGTATTCGGGCAGAGCCTGTGGATCATCGTCGGCTCGCTGATCGCCTTTCTGGTGTCGCAGATTATTGACGTGGGGGTGTTTCACCAGATCAAAAAAGTGACTGGCGAGGACAAGATATGGCTTCGGGCCACGGGCAGCACCATGGTGTCGCAATTCCTCGACAGTTTCGTGGTGGTGTTCATCGCGCTCTACATAGGCCAGCGGATACCGTTTGTCACCGTATTGTCCATCAGCGTCATGAACTACCTGTATAAAGGCACGATGGCGATATTGCTCACGCCGGTGATCTACGGAGTCCATGCGCTCATCGAGCGGTATCTCGGCCATGATCTGGCGAAGGAGATGAAGCTGGCGGCACAACAACGATAAGCGGCGACGATTGTCGCCAGGCTGTTGCCGGGTAAAAAACAAGTCGAATTTCCGGCAACAGCGTGTCGAGCGTTTTTCAATACCGGCCGTAGGATTTCAACCGCCGGCCAAAAATCAGTTTTTGCGGATCGGAAACAAAGGCGTACAAATCCTCCAGCCTTACATTTGAGACATCTCCAGCAGCCACTCCTTTTCCGTGAGCGGCGAAGTATCCCGGATCAGTTTTCTGAGCGATTCCAGCTCCGAACGGTCCTTGAAAGGATGCTGCATCAGTCGCTGGGTGAAGCGGATGATGTTGCGGTAATTGTCCCGGTGGTACCCGATGACCCTGTGGCGACGCAGGAAGCTTTTCATGGATTGCAGGTGGGCATCCAGCGCATCAAACTCTCCGGTTTCAAAATAAATTTTGAGCTGCAGGGTTTTGGCGATGAGGTTGTTGATCAAATCTTTGTAGTCAGACTCCTGCAAATGTAGCAGCGCCTGGCCGTACGCTTTGTGGTGGTAGGCGATGCGGGCAAGGTTGAGACGGTAGTTGGCCTCCCGCACTTTTTTCTCCAGGCTGGCGGAGTACCGTTGTACAAAATCCTCCGCCCACGAAGACTCCTGCACCCGCAAGGCGATGGCCACGATGTTGTTGTAAGCAAACGGAGAAAGCACCCCGTTTTCGAGCAGCAGGTCGGCCTGCAAAGCCGATCGGTACAGGTCAAAGGCCTCCCGGAAATAGGCGTCGTTCAGTTGGTTGATCTTCCGAACGCAGTAATTGATGGCCAGCAGGTGCAGGTTGCGCAATTCATCGGGCGGCAGGGTGTCGGCGTGGGTGAACAGCATGACCTTGAAGCGCGTGAAATGAACCTCCGCATCCGGTTCGGTCAGGAAAAGGAAGCAGTGATAGTAGAGCGCCACGGCAGGCAGCCCGAGTATTGCCGGCCGCTGCTCCAGATAGGACAGCACGGCGGGGAGCAGCCCCATGTCGTAGTCTGCGTTGTACACGGCCTGGTGGGTAAGGGCGAAGCAGACCTGGCGCAATTTGGCGGTCATAAATGCGGTGTCGGCGGCGTTCACCAGCTCCTGCAGGTTGAGCGCCTCGGTGCGTTGGGCGCTGCTGATTTGTTGGTACAGCTCGTATTCCACTTCGGCCTGAGCCTGGTAGTATTCGCTGTGCCGAAAGGGTTGGCTTTCCAGTTCCTGCCTGGCCCGCTGCAACGCCCGGTGGAAGTGTTTCTCCAGGCCCCGCTTGCGGTAGGCGGCTGCCAGGTGGGTGTGAAAAGCGGAGGCGGCACTGAATTTTTCCTGGTACACCAGAAAATGCTCGATCTGTTGCAGCAGCTCGCTCATCACCAGCCGGATTGTTTTTACGTCGGCCGCACCGGTTTCCCGAATCGCTTCCTCCAGCACGGGCGCCCTGGATTGCAACAAACAGGTTTGCAGATAAACGAACAGGCGCACCGGCTGCTCCCGCCGGCAGAAAAAGGGCGACTCCAGCCATTGACCCAGGTGCTTCCGCTCCAGGTTGCTCAGCACTTGAAAACTTTGCCACAAGACCGATTTTTCCATTTTCGTACCGTTTAAAATGTCCTGTTGTAGCCAAACAAGGGTAATTTAGGCTTAAAAAGCCGGGATACGTCAGCAAAGCTATTGAAAAATTATAATAAATTATTTCTTAAAAAAAAGAAAATCAATTAATAAGCAATAATAACTCATGAAAAATTTCTATTAATGAGAAAAATTGTATTTTTTTACAAAAAGCATAAAGGTCACTTTTGTACTGTCGGAAAACATCCGGCGGCAATTGTCTTCCTTTAACCTGCAATTCGTAACAAAACCAATTAAGTGCCATGAACAAAAGACATCTGATTTTTATGATCCTGCTGCTGGCAGGTGGCTGGTTTGGAAAGGCCTCCGCGCAATGCACCAGTGCTGCCGGAACAGTCAACACCGGCAATTATCAACCCTGCAGCACCGAAGGGTTTATTTTCAGCAACCAGGGCGCCATCCTGGACTCCAGTGACATCAAGCTGTTCGTCATTCACGACGGCACCCCCACCCAGATCGGCAATATTCTTTGGAGCTCCACCCAGGCATTTCTGTTCTCCTTTCCGCCGTCCATGATCGTCGGCACTCCTTATCAGGCCGCCGTGGTGGTGGGCAACAACCTGGGTGGTGGCCAGGTGGACCTGAACGACCCCTGCCTGTCGGTGTCCGGGGGCATTACCATCACCATACGGAGCACACCCATGATCGAGGTAGATCTTTCCGGTCCGCTGACCTGCAACGGCCCGGATGTGGTGGCCACCGCAACGGTGACGCCTTCCGGACCTAATTACACATACGAATGGAGCGGGCCGCTCCTCACCGGGCAGGGTACTCCCACGGCCACCATCCTTGCACCCGGGTTTTACTACTTGTTGGTTATCAACACCGACAACGGTTGCGGGGCCCTCGACACCATTCAAGTGACGGGTGATAATTCCTTCCCAACTGCGGCCATTGCCATTACCAACGCACAATGCAACCAGGCCACGCTCACGGCGATCACCAACAACCCCGCTTCCACTTACCAGTGGAGCAACGGCGTCACCAACCCATCTATTTTGGTGAATACCGGCGGCAACTACTGCGTGACGGTGACCAGTCCGGAGGGCTGCACCGCCACGGCTTGTCGGGCTTTTCAGTCCAATGGCGTGTTGCAGGTCGAAATTGTTTCCTTTGGAAACAACATTTGCACCGACTCCCTGGGCATTTTTGCCTCGATTACCGGTCAGGGCACCTCGCAGCCGTATACTTACCAGTGGAGCAATAATGCTGGGAACACCAACTGGCAGATCCCCGACCAGGCTGGCGACTACTGCGTGACCGCGACCGACGCCAATGGCTGCACCGCCACGGACTGCTTTTTCGTTGAAACGGACATCGACGATTGCGGTACGCTGCAGGGGCGCATCTTTGCCGACCAGAACACCAACTGCACTTTTGAAACGGGCGATATCGGCCTGGGCAATTTCGTCCTGAGGATCGAAAATGCCTCGGGCGATCAGTATTTCGCGTACAGCAACGCGGATGGTTTTTATGAGGTCGACCTGCCCGCAGGCGATTACACCGTGACCCCGGTGCTCGTCAACAGCCCGTGGGCGCCCTGCCAGCCCAGCTACGCCGTGACCGTACCTTTTGTAACGCCTGTCACCCAGGATGTACCCCTGCAGGCCGATGAGCTGTGCCCGGCCATGTGGGTCGATGTGAGCATGTCCTTCCTCCGCCGTTGTATCGGCGACAACGGGGTTTACGTGTCCTACTGCAACCAGGGCACTACAACCGCGTCGGCCGCCTACATCGACATCACGCTGGATGCCTTCCTGACGATTCAGAGCGCATCCGTTCCGTACATCGATCTGGGTTCCAACGTTTACCGGTTTGAATTGGGCGACGTGACCTTCAATACGTGCGGCAATTTCAATTTCCGGGTATCGGTGAGCTGCGACGCGCAACTTGGGCAAACCCATTGCATCGAAGCCGTTATTTTCCCGAACGATCCGTGCCCGGCGCCCAGTCCCGACTGGTCGGGCGCCAGCGTCAAGCTGACTGCCGAGTGCACGGGTGATGATCTGATCTTCCGCGCCGCAAATACCGGCACGGCCGCCATGACCGTTCCGCTAAACTACGTGATCATCGAAGACGCCGTGATGCTGAAAATGGACCCCGGCGCGCCATTGCTGGCCGGTGAGGAACGCGTGCTGTTTACCACACCCGCCAACGGCGCCACCTGGCGTTTGGAGTGCAATCAGGAACCTAACCACCCGGGCTTCTCCAGCCCCTCGCTCACTGTAGAGGGCTGCACGAACAACCAAACCTTCTCCACCGGCTTTGTCAACCAGTTTCCCAACGACGACAACGATCCGTGGATCGATATCGAATGCCGCGACAACGTGGGCTCCTACGACCCCAACGACAAGCAGGGCTTCCCGATCGGTTACGGCGCGGCCAGGTACATCCGTCCGGGTACCGACATCGAGTACATGATTCGCTTCCAGAATACCGGCACCGATACGGCATTCCGGGTGGTGATCCGCGACACCTTGTCCCAATGGCTCGATCCGGGCTCCGTGGCGCCCGGCGCTTCCAGCCACCCCTACACGTTCCGCTACTATGGCGACGGCTACCTGAAGTTCGAGTTTGACCCGATCTTGCTGCCTGACAGCAACGTAAACGTGGCCGGCTCCCAGGGATTTGTCACCTTCCGGGTATCCCAAAAGGCGGGCGTGCCGCTGGAAACGAATATTTTCAATACGGCGTCCATCTATTTTGACGGGAATGACCCGATCGTAACCAACACCACCGTACACCGGGTGGGCGAAAATTTCCTGTCGGTGAGTACCTGGACGCCCCTGGCGCCCGGCATCCGACTCACCGTGGCCCCCAACCCCGCCGTGGATTACGCCTTACTGCAGGTGTCCGGACTCGAACCCGGCGCCCAGTGGCAAGTTGAAATGGTGGATGCTGCCGGCCGCCCGGTGCTGCGTGAAGTCTCCAACGACACCCAATGGCGGCTGGAGCGGGGTACATTGCCGGCCGGCGCTTACCTGATCCGACTGGTGCAGGACGGGCGTCTGCTGGGTACGGGGAAAGTGGTACTTCGGTAGGTTAAGGCGGGTGTATCGTAAGTCCTTGAAAATTGGGCATTGCAAATTGAACATTTATAAAATTTAAAATTTTTAATGTTCAATTTGCAATGCCCAATTTTCAATTTTCAAGGACTCATAATACTCCCCCCAATTAAACGGCAGCCAACCGGCTCAAGCCTCAAACAACCGCAAGGGCAGCTCAAAACCTTCGAGCACGTCTTCACCGGACAGCACCTGGTCAAAGCCCTCCACCATGTCTGTGCTGCCGTCTGCATGGTACACCCATGCGCAGCCCGCCTCCGGATCGATGAGCCAGGCCAGGCGTACGCCGTTGGCGATCCAGGAGTCGCGCATTTTGGTTTGCAGGCTGGCAAGGGAATCGGAGGGGCTCCGGATTTCGGCGACAAAGTCGGGCACAATATGCGCGAAGTGCTCGCGCTCGGCCTCGGGTAAGGCGTTTATTTTTTCCAGTGCGATCCAGGCGGCATCGGGCATGCGTTTTTCGCCATTGGGGAGGATGAAAAGGGTGGAAGGGCTGTAGGTTTTCCCCAGTTGGGTCCGGCGATTCCAAAGGACTAAATCGCCCAACAATTCACTTTCATAGTTTCCGGAATTCAATGAAACGGGTGGCATGATGATGGTGTTTCCCAGTGCGTCTTGTTCAATGTGCAGGTTCGGGTTTTGGGCACAGAAATCAAAAAATTCCGCGTCCGTAAAAGCCGGACGGGTATCCTGAACTTCCCAGCCGTTGAGGACGATGGTCATTTTCTGTTTGGGCGCGGATACGGACATGGGTGCATTTTTTATGCAAGTTAGGGGTTTTTGTTGAAAAAGCAGGTGGTTGTTCAAGTATGCTGTTTTTTTAATGCTCACACTTTCTCGCGCGATATGCCAAACACCACCCCTGCTCAATCCACAAAGAACGCCGTCGTTTTCCCGATTAAAAAGCCCTTGTTGTTGGTAGCCGTCACGGAGCAACTGTAAAAGCCCGCCTTGGGGAAGGTGGCCACCACAACGGCGCCGTTGCCGGCAGCGGGCTGAAAAGAGATCACGCCGGGTCCGGACAACTGTTTCCATTCAAACCGCAGGCCGTCCAGATTTGGGTTGCCCGGGTTGAGGTTCACCAGTTCTGCGCGCAGTTCTTTTTGCAGGGGAGTCGGCAGGTCGTTTTCAAACAGATTCAGGTCGAAGTCGGGCGGCAGGTTGAGCGCCACCTCCACGGTATCTGTTGCGGTGTCATAGCCGTTGGACACCACCAGCGAAAAGGTGTACACACCGGGGCTGTTCGGCAGGATGACCCCGGTGGCGGCTTTGTCCGGATTATTGATTGACGACGTGCCGGGACCGAATACCTGCTTCCATGCCAGGGTCAGGGCGCCCGGGTGGTCGCTGTCACCCAAGCCGTTGTCCACGATTTTTCCGTCCAGGTTAACCATGACTTCGGTTGCGCCTTCTGCCAGGGTAAAATGTTGTTTCGGGCCGGCGTCGACCACCGGTGCGCTGTTCACGACCACCGTCACGGCGCCGGAAGTTTTGGCGGCGCCGTCTCCGGCCTCCACCTGGAGGACGTATTTGCCTTTTTTATTGAAACGAACCTCGGTAAAATCCGATTGGGGGCTGACGATCGTCAGGTTTGCAGGGCCACTTTTTTTACTCCACAGCAAGGCGGTGGCGCCGGGAGGGTCGGGCAGCCCGTCGTCGCTGACGGTGGCGTCGAGCCAGGTGGACACATGCGTTTGCCCCATTTGCAGCAGCAAGGGCTTGGGGTCGGCGCCCGGGTGCACCAGCGGCGCGGTGTTCACGGTCACGGGCAGTTCGGTGAAAGCGTACAGGGCGGCGTCGTCCGGGTTTCTTACTTCGAACCGAAGCCGGTAAAAGCCCCCGGCGTCAAAAGTGGCGGTGGTTTTAGGTTTTGCGGCGTCGGCAAAAGCTACGTTGCCCGGCCCGTCCAGTTTTTTCCATAGAACGATCAGCGCATCGGCGGCGGGGTTGCCCAGCCCGGTGTCGGTGATCAGATCGCCCAGGCTCACTTTGTTCAACGGCAGGGTGATGAGCAGGGGCGCCGGCACGCTCAGCAGGGGCAGTTGGTTGACCGTGATGTCGACGGGTACGACCGTTTCCAAAACGCCGTTGTGCACGCGCAATTGCAAGCGGTACACACCGCGTTTGGTGAACACGGCGCGCGCCTGCAGGGTGTCTGTGTCGCTGATATCCACCGGCGCCGGACCGCCGGCCAGCTGCCATTGGAACGTGGCGAGATGTCCCGCCTGCTGATCGCCCCGACCGTCGTCGAGCAATGTGGCGCGCAATTCGGTTTCCACCATTGCGCCGGTAAGCGAAAGTTTTTGCAGGGGCTGTTCGAGGGCAATACGGGGCGGCACGTGCACCACCACCACCGTTTCGCTGCTGCTGAGCAGCTCGCCGTCCTGGGCGGTGAGCCGGAAACGATATTGGCCTTTTTGGGTAACCCGCACGCTGGTTTGGACGTTATTTTCGTTTTCGAAAACAACGCCTTTGGCGGGGCCGCCGATTTGTTCCCACCGGATGGTCCCGGTGGTTGGCCTGTCGTGGGTTACTCGCCCGTTCAGCGGGAAGGACTTTTCCTGTAGGCTGTTTTTAGACCAGTCGTATTCCGGCCACAGCACCGTTGTGTCGGCGCCTGCGAAGGCCACGGGCGGCAGGTTTTGGTTTGGTCCAAACCGGAAGTTTTGCTGAATCTCCTCCCGGGCAAGGGCGCGGCTATACACGGCGGCGAGGTGCAGTTCGCCCAACCAGGCGTTGTCGGGGTTTGACGGGCCGAATTCATTTCCGAAACCCAGCTCGTACGCACTTGCCCAGTTGCCGAAATGACCGTCGATTTTTCTGGAAGCCAATTCCACACCATCGACGAACAGGTGCGCCATTCCGGCTGCGTTGCGCGTGCACACCACGTGGGTCATCCGGCCGGCCGTGGGGGCGGAGGCGGCGAGCACTTTATTGCTGGCGTTGTCGTTGGTGGTGCTGGTTCGGAGGTGGAAGTGAAACTGATCGCCTTGCTGGGCCAGGGTAAAGTTGCGGGCGCCCGCGCTGGCCGAGCAGGTGATGATGCGCGCCAGGCCTGTCGGTGCGGTTTTGGCCGGTTTGATCCAGGCCTCCAGGGTGATTTCGTTGGTGGCGATGAGCGCGTCGAGCAGCCGGTGGACGGAGCCGGAAGCTTTGAGCAGGGCCGGTTTTTTCAGGTGCAGGCCTCCTTTTATCCATGAGGCCGACTGGGCGTCCGGCAGTTGGAGCGGCAGGGGCTCTCCCGTTCCGGAAACGTCGTTGGCGAACAGGCCGCTGTTTTCCTCGAAGGTGTAGAGCGCCTGAAGGTTGCGCTCGACGCGCGCGGCGATGCGCACCACCACTTCTGCATTGGCGTCGAACGTGCCGTTGCTAACCAGCAGTTTGATCAGGTAGTTGCCCGGTTTTTCGAATGTAGCCTTTGTTTGCAACTGATCTTCATCATCGAAATGGACGGCGCCGAGGCCGCCCGACTGGAGCCATTTGACCGTGACGGATCCGGTTTGCGGATCGCCGAGTCCATGGTCTGCTATCATGCCGATCAGGTCGATTTTCAGGGCATTGGTTTCTATCGGCGGACCTGCGCTGATGACCGGGCGTTCGTTAACAATGACCACGGTGGTGTGGGCGGCCTCCAATATCCCGTCGGTAGCGGTCAACTGAAGGTGATAGCGGCCGCGTTTGCGGAAGGTGGCCTTTGTCGCGACGGCGTGGATGTTGCCGAAGGCCATATCGTCAGGTCCGGCTGTTTTTTCCCAGGTGACAAAAAGGGCTTCGGGTTTCTCCAGTCGGTCGTCGACCACCGAAGCTTCCAGGTCGGCGTCTGCCGAGGCGCCGTCGAGGCCTATGGTCTGATCGGCACCGGCGAAAACGATGGGGGGCTGGTTGGGCGCCAACTCAGACAGGGTTGTTTCTCCAAACTGACCGCTTTCATTATCCGCTCCGGCGCTGATGCCAAAGTATTGGCTCATGTACCCGATGATTTCCGACGCATGCGGTTGCAGCTCGGGCAGGTTCAGACGCAACGTGTTGCGCACGGCCTCTGTGAAGTCGGTGAAGCTGCCCAGTTTCGGACGCACATAGGGTTCGAGCGCCTTGATCAATTCGTAATTGCTCTCCAGGTCCAGGGTTTGCAGCGCCTTTTCGAGGGATGGAGGCGCCGAATCGTCGAGCGGCGGCAGCACACGGCTAACGTAAGTCACGCGGTGCAAAATGCGCCAACAAGCGGGTTTTTTGCCCTCCTGGCGCGCTTCTCGCAGGGCGTTGGCGGCAGGATCGTCGCTTTGCGCGATCCACAAGGGGTCAACCACTTGGCCGAAAAACTGGTCGAAGTGTTCGGTTTGGGGCTCCAGATAAAACGACATAAACCGGTAGGCGTCTACCTTGTAAGGTGTTTTAACGGGCTTGGGGCGCTTGGGGTCTGTGGTGTCGAGCAGGACTATCTTCTGGTTGTCCGGATCCCGTTTGTAAATGTCGCGTTCGACCTTTTCCACGGATACCTCCAGTTCAAAACCTGTCCTGGACTCCCGGGTCTTGCTCACCTCCAGCTTGTGTTGCCCGACGAACATGGCATTCAATTCAAACTGGGAAGCTACTTTGACAATGGCAAAACCGATCCGCACGTCGATACCCGCCGCGCCCCTGAACTCATACGTGCCGCCGGAAGTTTCGGTGTGCGTTTCCATCACCTGGCTTGTTTCGGCAAACAGCCCGCCATCGGACGTCCACACGTAGGTGTTCACCAGGTTACGGCGGGCTTTTTTGCGCATTTCCTCCTGTTCCGTGAGGCTCAGGGCGGAGTCTTCGGGGAAATAGGCCGCCCGGCCTTTGTCCTTGGCGGCGAACTGGGCAAAATAGGTCTCCCGCTCTCGTTCCTGTTTTTGTATCTCGTTTTTCCGTGCGTATGCTTCTACGGGTTTGAAATAGCTGACGTCGTTGCTATACGTTAAGGCGTTGGGATAGTCGACGTCGGGTTGGGGTCCAACTTTGCCGTCGAGGGTGCCCTGCTTGACGTATTGCGGGTTGATGGGGAAGTGGATGATGTTCCAGTCCTTGGGAATGTCCGGATTGGGTTGTAAGGAGAAGGATATGAGGGCATTGTTGTGCTTCAGGCGCAGGGCGAACACGTCGGCTGTTTCAGACTGGACGAGCGCCAGGCCGGTGTTGTCCGGAATAAAGCGCCTGCCGAACGGTTCCTGCGCGTTTTCTGCCGGTGTGGTGTAGCGGCCGCGCAACTCGAGGCTGGTTTTTTTTCCTTTTTGACGGGTGGTGCCCACGCTGGCCTGATCCATCCAGCTCCACATGGCTTCGAAGCGGGTGCGGACGCCGACCAGCACTTTGGATTCTTCGATGCTGGTGAGGGAGATGAATCCGAGACCGCCGCCGGCTTTGGTGCCCGATTTGAAGCCAAATTGAAGGGCGGCTTCCACTTCCAGTCCAAACCCCTGTTCTTTGGAGGCCGAATAGGTGAACGTGCTTTCCTCCGCTTCGGAGAAGGCCACCGTGCTTGTTTCGTTGTAGTCGTCGAGGTCGCCGATCATTTCCACGCTGGGCATGGTGAGGTTTTCGCTGGGCACGGGTGGGGCGCCCTCGATGAAGCCGATCAGCTGGGGCGCGTACTGCACTTGCCCGATCCATTCCACCGCCAGGTCGCCGACCTTGTATCCGGTGAGCAGTTTGAGTTCATTGTTTTGGATAAAACCGTAGCAGCGTTTGAAGACCCCGATGAGGTCGCCCCGGCTGTCAACCTGCATGTCGCCGTATTCCTGCACGGCGGGCGTTGCGTGGATGAAGCCGCTGAATGGCGTGCGTACGCCGGCCAGGGCGCTGCGCACCACGGGCGCATCGTCGCCGATGGGCGCCGTGGACAGTTCGTAGTTGGCCGGGCCCTGTATCTCCAGGTGGTTGCCCAGCAAGCCGTTGTCCGTCAGCTTGTTGTTTTTTTCGGCGTCAAAGGTGTAGTAGGCGATGATCTGGTCGAATTCGCCGTTGAGCCGCCTGAACAGGTTGTCGTCTACCTGTTCGCGGGTGCGGGCAGATTTCCAGATGCGCACCTCTTCGAGTTCGCCGTGGTAGTGCTCGTTGTTGTCCAGCGCGCCCAGGGCAAACAGGCCCGTTTGCATGGGCAGCCCGCTCCGGGGTTCAGTGTTTACCGGGCCTTGGTCGTTTACGATCAGCGTCAGGCCCGATCGCTGTGGGTTGGGGTCTTTGATCCACACCGCAGCGCCTTCTATTTGGGCGTGGTTTTGCCCGTTTGAATCGTTGGCGCGCGTACCCTCGCGTTCTTCAAAACGCCACCAGGACACCAGCCCGGTCACCCCTTGTGCAACTTCCTGGCCCAGGTCGGTTATTTCGCGGGCCACACTCCAGATGCGCACCTCGCTGATGACGCCTTTGAAATAACGCGACTCATTTCGGCCTATGTGGGTATGGCCGTTGCTCCTTCCGATATTCGGCAGTTTTGCGCTGCCGCTGCGGATGACTACCGTGTCGGGACTGGCTTTTCGGGTTTCTTCGGCAGCTTTTCGGGTTTCTTCGTCGAATGCGTAAATGAAAAAATCGGAATGACCGTCGATGTGCAACCCGATGGTGTACCAGGCGAGGGTCTTGGTCTCGTTGTCGGAAATCCGGTAGTCTACGGACTCGCGTTTGCGGGTGACGGACAGAACGGTGGACTGCTGGTTGGGGACGGGAATGGTGGAGGTGAATACCTCGCGCTTGCCGTTATCGTCGTCGAATTGAAAAACAAGCCGGCCTGAGAAATCGATGAGCAGGTTGTACGGGCTCTCGCCGTTTCCGGCGTTGCGCTCCAGCAGGCCGTGTGTGTGCCACCCCACATCGTGGGTTCCGGCGAACAATTCAAGGGTCAGATCGCCGTTCAGGTTGAGGGTCTCGTCGTTGCCGCAATCCAGGAAGGCGCCAAATCCATTAAACTGTATGCCGTAGTCCTGTTGAAAGACAACAGCCAGGTGCATCCAGTTTCCGGCAGGGTAGGGGGCTTTGCTTTGCACAAATTTGCCGTTCACACCGGCGAAAACGGCAAATGCAGGGAGGGGAGAGGCGGCCTGGGTTGGAGCGCCCATGATCCTGCCGTCGCGCGAGAACCGGGAGTAGTCCCGGGCCTCCATACCGTGGAAATGCCAGTATCCCAACAGGT
The DNA here is from genome assembly GCA_041736625.1 of Saprospiraceae bacterium. Taxonomy (GTDB): domain Bacteria; phylum Bacteroidota; class Bacteroidia; order Chitinophagales; family Saprospiraceae; genus M3007. The sequence continues at coordinate 60,133 of JBGSTG010000073.1, forward strand.
CGGTTTCGTTGCCGACGAGTCGCCGGTGCATGTCGGCGCGAATGGCAGATTCGGTACGCGCCCGTTTCCACACCCGCACGTCGTCTATTCGTCCCTGGAAAAAATTATCCAGCTTGCCAATCAGCCGTATGGGCTCCTGGATGGGCGTTTTGCCGGCAAAACTGTCGGTTTCCAACGCTTGTAATCCATTGATGAAAATCCGGAACCTGGTTCCGTCAAAGGACGCAGCCACGTGGTTCCAGGCATCGCTGATCAGGCGCGGTTCAGTGGTTACACTGTGCCAGGCGGCGCCGTCGCCAAAACCACCATGAATCCGGTTTTTCTGATAGACATACAACGAAGGCGCCCGATTTACACCGATGTTCAGGCTTCCGGCCCCGCCGCCGAGGATGGCGTGGTATGCATCGTCGGTTGCTTCGGGATAAATCCAGGCTTCGAGGGTGAACGTGTTTTGCAGGAGCACGCCCTGGGCGAGTTCAACGTAGTCGTCGGTTCCGTTGAGCACAAGCGCGGTGAGCAGCTCATCCGGCTTTAGTCCGAGGGTGTATCCCGACTGTTCGGACTGGTGGTGTAGTATGCGGGCCTGTCCGGAAACACCGATTGGGCGAATCCAGGCTTCCAGCGTCAGGTCGTCTGTCATATCCAGCGAGCGCAGCGGATGTTCCTGCCCGAGGACGGCCCTGGTGGCGCCGCCGTCGAAGAAAAGCGTGCTTCCTGGTTGCGCAGCGCTCCACTTGCTGCTCAGCGTGGCGCCACTGGTGACGCGCTGGTTGGCGACGGGGCCGGCCGGGTCCTCATTTGCGGGATAGTCCGGAACCACAGCCCGCAACAGGAGAGAACCGCCGAACAAATCGCCGGGCACCTTGGTGGTGGACGCATTTTTCGCATAATCGTACTCGAGGAAAAACAGCGGTTGGGCGGTGCCGGAAAATACGCCGTTAAACGCGCTGGTTACCGGCATTATAGTGGCTCCAGTGTCAGCAGGGACCGAAAGGGTCAGTCGCGTATTGCCCAGGATCAGGGTGGCGTCTTTTTCCAGCGCTCGTTTCAGTCCGTTGGGCACGGACAGGGTAAGCAGCCCGTTGTTTTCGGTCACGATACCATCGCCGACCCGTTCGCGATAACCGACGACCCTGCCGTTGATCTCGTGTCCGGCTTCGCCGTTCAATACACGGGCGAACCGTTCGGGCGCGCGCGGCACCTTCCGCCAGGTCTCTTCGATGTCGACCCCGGCGATGCGAACGGTGCAGGTGGCGTCGTCGGGGCCGTCGGCGATTTCGAGGACGATCTTGTCCATGTCTAGATCGGTGGACCGGGCGATGCAGATGACGGCTTTTTTCGCGGCAACGGATGTGTCGTCCAGCGGGTATTGGGCTCTTTCCGTAAACGTAGCGTAGTAGGCTGCGAAGAACTGATCGTCGGCCCCGCGGAAGTACAAGGCCAGCGAACCGGTGGCGCTGTCAAACAGGAACGGCGTATCGTTGGTCCAGGCAAAACCAAGCAGGCCTCCCGAAACGGAGAGCCCTTGGGCGTCGACCCGTGCGGTGGGCATGTAGGCCTCTGCGCCATGTGCCAGCGTATGGTTGAGGGTGTTCAGCGTATTTTGGGCCGCCAGCAATTTTGCCGAGAGGACTTGTTGTTCTGCGAGGGCGAGCTGATGGTTTTTTTCGGCATGAAGGATCTGCGCCGACAGTTCGGGTTTTGTCTGAACCCGGAATGCGGAAATATTCACACGCCAAAACGCACCGAGGTCTGCGGTGTCTTCTTTGAAAGTTGCGCTTTGGCCATTGTCCAGATCGTGTTCAAAAACGGTGATTTGGAGCGGGGACGGAATTTTTATAGAAGCGATTGAGTCGTTAAAATTCAGTTCAGCATCCGGGTTGTTCAATTCCGAATAGGGCACCTCCTGTATGCCGAAGCGCCTGGAACGGCCGTCATAATTTACGGCAGAGAACACGGTTACCCGGGCTTCCTCCCGGGCCGTCACGAGTGTTTGCCAGATCAGCAGGCGCTGACCGGTAGTCTTGGTGGCCTTGGCCAGGGCTTCACTCAGGATACGCACTTCCTCCTCGGCCGTTCGGGCGGCTTCCAGTTGGTCGTTGATGGATGGCAACGCGTGGTCTGTGGGGTTGACCCTGTCGAGGGGCAGGTAGTCGGGGACCTGCGCGATTTTGCCGGTGGCCGACACGGCGAAATCCAGCACGGCAATGTGGTTTCGGCCGGGTGTGGATGCGTTGGCGACGGCGAAGGCCAGCATGATGCGGGCCGATTGCTTGAGGGGTTTTTGCTGTCCGTCGTATCCGCTCGGCACGTTCGTCTGTTGGAAGTAAAGCAGGGAGGTTAAGCCCGATGCTACGGCGCGCATTTCCAGCGCTTCCGCTTTTCGTTCTGCCACCTGGAAGCTGTTGCGATTGACGCCGCTGTTGTCGCCCACGGGCGCATCGGAAGTGACCCATTGTCCGCCAATCAGGGCGCCGTTTGCGTCGTTGTGTGTTTGGTCAAAGGCCGTGCTTCCGTGCGCTTCATCGAAGCGCCAGTAACCCACGAGCCCTGGTTCGAGGCCGGTTAGGCGCTGGTGCAGGTCCGTCTCCAGTTCCCGGGCGCTGCGCACCCGGTTCCAGCAGCGCAACTCGTCCAGTGTTCCGGTAAACCCGTCTTTCGCAGCGCCAAAGGTGCGTACGGGTTTTGCAGTTGGCTTTTCGCCGTCGGCGGGTACTTCTATCTTGTCACGCAGGTTTCCGTTGATGTAAAATCGGAAAGCCAGGTCGTCGAAGGTTAGGGCGATGTGGTTCCACGTATTTGGGGTGAGCATGCTTTTTGAGGTGTACCGGTCGCCCTGGCCGCTGCCGAAGTCGACGCGCAGACGGGTTTGGGCCACCACCAGCACGGATAGCCCGCCGGCGTCCGGCCCACTGACGGCAGCGCCGATCAGCACCTGTGGTTTGGTGCTCTGTGTCTGCGCGGGTTTGATCCAGGCCTCTACAGTAAATGGATTATGAAGAAAAACATCTTGTTGCAGGGCGACATGGTCGGTTGGTTTGGCCAAATGGAGCGCCGTTTCGGCGTGGCCTTCGCGCGTGGGGGCAAAAATTGAAGTGCCTCGGGTGTTGAACAACCCGTCGGCCGCGCGTTCGACGCTGAACGCGTCAATGCGTCCCGAACGCCGGTTTTGGGCGAATATCTGCCAGCGCTCCAGTTCGTTGACGGTGGTGGGCACGAGCAGAACGGAAAAACGTCCGGACTGCAGGTTGCCGACAAAGCGCAGTTCCTGGGTAGGCTCCGTGAACGGGTTGCCGTCGAGGTCTTTGGGGCCGAGGCTGTCCTTCCGGCTGGCCGGTCGGTGTTTGCTGCGGCTACGCTGAAAACGGACTTCCCGTTTGGGCTGAAGCTCGGCGCCTATCAGCACAAAGCGGTCTACCAGCAGGGTGGCGTCCACCAGGGGTACCAGGTTGCCGTTGGCATCTTTGACCGGCACGCCATCCTTGTCCAGTTTGTGGACCTGTCCGGGGTGGTTTGCGTCGATGGCCTGGCGAAAAACATACACGTGTTGCCCGTCGGACAGCGTTTGAAAGGGCGCATCTGCCGTGAATCGCGCGGTGGAGGACAAAAACAGGTCGCGGTCGCGTGCGGGAATCCTGCTACCGTTTTTTTCCGGGGTGGCGGCGCCTTTACGAAAAACCGGAAGCAACACCTGATCGGCCACGCCGAAACCCACTGCTGCAATTTCATCGGGGAATGCCAGTTCGGTCGGGCCTCCAGGCCAGTACCCGACATCCAGGGGCGAGGTGGCATTGGCCGGACTCTGGTCCATGACGGCGTAATGCATTCGCCGCGACTCATCCATGGTAAAGGCAATGAGCACGCCCTTATGGCGGAGCAAGGCCGTGTGGCGGTAAGATTTATCGGAATAGGATTTGGTGAGGTTGGACAGGACGTTTTCAATCAGCATAATGGGATGATTTGCGTAAAAAAGACGTCCTAAAGATGTGTTTTATAAATAGTTCTTGCAAATATTTTAACCTATAAATCGCGGGCTTTGTATTTTTGCCAAACAATAATTTAAATATTGTAAATTTTGTGTGTTTTATCTACTATAAATTTTGTTTTCGTTTTACTGTACCATTATCGAAATGCCAATAATAAAAAACTGCGAACTGGCCTGACGCCGGTCCACAGGGCTTAGTTTTTTGGGGATATTGGTTTTTTGGGATTATTGCCAAAATTGGTTTTTTGGGGGGCCTTCGGGGTGTTGGGTGTGATCATCTGGTTTGTAATTCAAAGATAACGTGTATACTTTCTTTAAACCAGGTGCGATGAATGTACCTGTTGTTTGGATGTACGAGGCTTCATTTTCAGCAAGGGAACCTATAATGTCTGCGCTACAGCAAGGGTAGTGACATCGTTACTTTAGTGCCAGCGGGCTGCCCGTCCGGTTCTACAAGGTCGATGGTTTCAAAACCGGCAGTCACGCCGGTTTCCGCTTCAAGCAGTTGAAGTCTTTGACGAATAATGGTCAATGCTTTCGACACATGTTCTGATGCTTCATTCTGTTGCCTGGCGGCGTGTCTGCCGATCCCGTTGTCTTCTACGGAGCACACCAGCCGTTGCTGATCCAGTTCAAACCGTATCCGGATCATGCCGGCTTCTGCCTTGTTACTCAGACCATGCCAGATGGCATTTTCCACAAACGGTTGCAGGATCATGGTGGGGATGATGGTGTCTTCGGGGTCGAGCGTTTCGTCGGTTTCAATGAAAAAATCAAATATTTTTTCAAACCGCATGGCTTCGGTTAGCAGGTACTGCCGGAGAAACCGGATCTCGTCTGTGACCGAAATGTATGGTTTGGCCGCCAGGTTCAGTATGGTGCGCATAAGGCCGGCGAAACGGCCTAGATAATCGCTGGCCGTATCAATATCCTTTTTCAGTATGTAGGAATTGATCGAGTTCATGCTGTTGAAAATGAAGTGTGGATTCATTTGCAGGCGCAGCACAGCGGTTTCGAATTCGGCAATCTGTTGTTTTGTCTCGGCTTCTTTTTGTTTAAATTCGGCTTCTTTTTGCCTGATTTCCGCTTCCCGGCGCTTCATGTCCGCTTCCCGGCGAATCCGGTTGACCCTGGTGCGGTAAAAAACATACAGTCCACCCAGCATAATCAGACCCGACAGGGTCAGAAACCACCAGGTGAGGTACCAGGGCGGCCGGACGTGGATGGTCAGGGCCTGTACCGACGGCCCCCACACGCCGTCGCTGTTGGCTGCGCGCAGCCAGAACGTATAGGTGCCCGGCATGAGCTTGGGGTATCGCGCAAAGCCCGTTTCCCCTTTGTTCACATCCAGCCAGTAATCGTCCTTTTCCGCCATGCGGTACTGCAGTCGGTTGTTCGCGGGGGCGCTGTACTCGATCGCCACAAACTCGAACGACAGGGTATTTTCGCTGAAGGGCAGCGACAATTCCCGGATTTGGGTGATGTTGGAGGCGCCGGTCCGCCGGCACACGACGTTATCAGGGATCTTATCGTTTATTTTTATCCCGGTGATGACGGTTTTGGGTAGGGGAGTGGTGGGGGAAAAAGCAAACCCTGCCGGCACGATGGTGATCCCGTTGTTCCCGGCGAACCACAGTTCGCCGTTTTTTCGTTTCAGGGCGACCATCTGGTCAAATTCGGTCGATTGCATTCCGTCTGCCAGGACAAAAGCGTGGATGCTGTCGGTGTTGTGCCACATCAACGCCAGCCCTTTGTTGGTGCTCACCCACAGGTTTTGGGCGGCATCCGGCAACAGTGCCTTGATAAATTTGCCCGGCAGCCCCTCGGGTTCTGCGAGGACTGCCGGTTCGGTTCTAGGTGTGTTTTGCGCAAATTTTAACAGGCCATTCGATGTACCCAGGTAGATAATGTTTTTCGTTTTGTCCTCATACAGGGCGTTCACCATGCCGTTCAGGGGGAATGAATCGCGCAGCACCAACGTATTGCCGTGTTTGCTGAATACGCACATTTCGTTGTAATTGCGGATGCAATACAACAATCCGTCTGTCCCCTGAAAAATGGACTGGTAGCTGACCTGGTCACCCGGCAACAGATTAATCAGTTTGTCCTTGCCTCCGGATTGCACGACTTCGAAAACCCCGCTTTCTTCGGATACGGCGAGTATGTCGCGTTCCCTGGTTTGACAAACAAAATTCATAATAAAGTCGGACTTGCCGTCCTGGTCCGCCACCGGGTAAAAAATGCCTTTTTCAGGGTTCATGTGCGCCACCCCCTCCGCTGTAGCCACCCAGAGTTGGTTTTTGTGGTCCACCAGGAGTCCCCTGACCCAGTCGGAAGGCAACGACGCGGGGTCGCCGGGTCTGTTTCGGAAATGGCGCATCACCGCGCCGCTTGTGTTCAACTGAAAAAGGCCGGCAGGGACGGTGGCCACCCATACATTGCCGGACCAGTCTTCCTGAAGGGCCCAGAAGTTATAGTTAAACGTGTTGTCGGAAGCGGGGAACTTGGGCAGGCTGTTGAATTTGGTTTTGCGCAGGTTGGCGAAAAGTACGCCCCGGGTCTCGTCTGTGATCCACAGGTTGTCATCGGCATCCACCAAAGCATATTTATAGCCGTGGATGGCCTGGGTTTTTCCCTCGATGAAATGGCAGGTGACCGGCAGCACGTTGAAGGCAGGGCCATCGACCACAAAAACGCCCTTGCCCCTTGATACCAAAATAAACATGCCTTGTTTCCAGGGCGCCAGGGAACCGGAATGCCCGGCAAATTCAGGCCAGGACTTGCGTATGCGATCCTTTTGGGGATTCCAGGCGAGCAGTCCCCGCTTGTCACTCAGCACCCAGACCAGGGAATCACTTACCGGTAAAACATCTATGATCAGTTCGTTCGGGAAGTAAAGGGTTTTCTTTTGCCCGGACGAGTGTCCGGATACCGGTTTCCCGTTTTCCATCGTATAGATCAACAACCCGTCAGCCAAACCGAAGGCATACATTCTGAACACCGATCCGTCCGTTTGGATCTGGAACCGGTACCGAAAATGTTCGGTATCCAGCATGTGCGTGGCCGCTTGCTCCGGTTTGTTTTTGTCCATGCGGTAAATGGCATATCCGGTGCTTACCCACAGCAGGGAATCCTTTTCGAGGAATTGAACCGTGTAATCCCCGGATATTTTTCGCCCTTGTTCGTCGTTCAAAAAAAAACGACGAAAATGATCCTGTTTGCGCAGGTAACCGTGAATGGCTTCCGGGGTGCTGAACCAAATATCGCTGTTCCGGTCTTCAAAAAAACGGCTGTGAATGGTTTCTCCCAACAAGGAGGTTGTATCGTCCCGGGCCGACAGGTATTCCCGCGTATTCAGGCCGTCAAACCGGTAGAGGCCGGATTCCGAGCTGATCCAGACGAACCCTTCGCTGTCGTGGTGCACGTACCAGTTATACCCTTGCGACAGCCCTTCTTTGGCAGACAGGGAATGGAACCACAGGGTCTGTGGATGCTGGCACCGGAGTATTGCCGGCGCCAGCATGCACAGCCACAGCCAAAAGACTGCGCGGGATTGCGGGGAACCGGATGGCATTATGGCTACTTTTTTTGGTTAAAATTCAAAGTGCCGGCTCATTCCATCCCTTGGTTCGGAATACCCGTTTTTCAAACGCGCAAACGTGTAGCTGTTTTTCTGAACGTTTTTGAGGAAGGACAAGGAAGGGGCGAAAAAATAGGCCCCGCCCAGGAACCGGATGCAAGGCTTGAGGTCTTCGGCTGTAAATCGAACCTTATCGTCTGCGTTTCCTTTTCCCCATTGCTCAGGAAGGAACCATGTAGAAAACTGGTGGTTCAGCCCGTAACCAGTCACCATATCAACCCCGGTTTGTTGGTTGCCGGTATATACGTTGCTCATCCACCGGTTGAGGATGTTTTCAAACTGTTGTCCGATGTTGCTTTGGAAGGACATAAACAGCAATCCCAGGTCCTTTTCAGGTAGTTGATTCGGGTCATCCGGCCAGTCCTGCCAATCAACGTCATTTTCTTCGTGGCCGTTGGGCATCCTGTCGTCGTACAGCACCCCACGTCGCACAATGGTCACCGGGTTGTTCGGGTCTCGTGGGTTGGCTTTGCGGGCATGCGAGGCAAACGGGCAGCGTATGCCGTCGTGATCGCTGCGCATCTCACCATCGGGGCCTTTCTGGACATTCAGGTAGGAAAAATCATTCTCCGGGGATTTTTCAATGTAATTTTTCGGGGCATCATGCAGGGAAACAGACGTGCCGTCGTGGAACCGGCCCATCATGTAGGCTTCTGCTTGTTCCCGGGAAATCCCGGTTATCTTCTTTTCAATATTTTCGGCATTCTGTTTGAACGCTTTCACGTTTTGTTCCAACTTGAGAAAGGCCATAAAACTGCCGGCGCTGCACCACTGATCGCCGCCTTTGTCTTTCAACAACACCACACGCAAAGGCACCAGCGCCTTTTCGGTGAACGACGATTTGTCGTAAAGATCGGGGAAAAACAGCGGTTGGCTGATGCCATCGCGGAACCCGAACCACTCGACTACCTTGGGGACCAGTGTTCCCTGTTCATCCTTGTAGTTGAACTGCCTTTTTTTCAGTATTCCGTTGTGTGCCTTCACAACGGCCCAATCTACCTGGCGGGTTATCCCGGCAATGTCATCCAGGCCGGCTACATCCCCGAAATCAGGCAAGTCTGAAGCAATCATCACCAGGGCGTGTATTTCATCCTTACCCAATCCAGGAAATGAATTCGATGGCTCACCCGGATTCGGAAAAGGGGTCCTCCCCGTCATGCCGGCGGCGAAAGCCGAGTTGTCGTCTACAGCAGGGGCGAGGTGGTCCAGCATCAGGCTTCTGTATCCTTGCCAGGTGAGGTGAAAAGTGCAAACGGGAAGCTTTGGGTATTCCATCTGCGCTTTTGCAGAAGTGACCCTTGGCGCTACCTGCTCGATCCAAGCCAGTGCTTTTTCGACGTTATTCGCTCCCGACTTGAAGTGGATTGCAAAAAAACGACTGAACTTTTTACCGTGGTGGAGCAGAATGTTGGCCTGCAGATCGGAGAGCAACGGCATCCATTCCGGGATTTCAGCCTTAATCGGTAATTTACCCAACAGTTTTTCAAATTCTGCATTGGAATGCGGCGGAATGGTGGATAGCCGAGGATAAAATTCATTCAGTTCAGACATCTTCAGGAGGTTTTATACGGTTTATTGTTGGGTTTATCCGGCAAACCCCGGTGGTTTGGGAGAATCAGTGACGTTTGCACCCGGAAATGTGTTCGGCGGGTAATAGGGCGGGCACCGCAAGGCGATGACCTCTTGTAGAACCGAACCATCCGCCGCTATTCCAACCCATACCGGGTGCTCAGCGTCCCAGAAAGTGGCCATATACTTCCGGCAGGCGTAGTAACCCGCCTGTGCCTGTATCCGGAATATGTCTTCCGGATAAAAGGACGCGGGCGTGGATTCCTCCGTCGGCGTACAGGCTCTTAATCTCGGATCCAGCCCGGTATATACCGGGGCCAGTGCATCATAATGGACGTATGCCATGATCAAATAATTTTAAGGGTAAAAGGTTGCTTGACTGATCCGGTCTAAAATTAAGTGAACCCTGGAGGGCTGTTCAGGATGAATGAACGAAGCGGCGGACAACGGCTACCAACTGCGGGATTGGCTGTAGGAGCGTATCAGATCTCTCTGAGCTTTTTCAACAACAAGTCTCGGTTCTCTTTCGACACGTCCACCTTCGAACCATCTTTCATCATCAGATAGGCGTCGCCTTTAACATAGGTGTCGACCATCAACAGGTTGACAATGTGTGCCCGGTGTGCCCGCATGAAGTTTGCATAAGGCTCAAATTGCTCTTCGTAAGCCCCGATGTTGACGGAAGCCAGCAGGCGTTTTTTGGCGCCGGCGTAAAACAGTTCGGTGAAGTTGGCGCGGGCTTCCAGCCGAATGAGGTCGGCTATGGGAATATAATGCACCCCTTCCAGCGTGGAAACGATGAGCCTGGAGGGCAGTTTTTTTTGCTGCAACTCCCGGAAGGAGTCGATGGCGTGTTTGATTTGTTCGCCCAGGTGCTTTTCGGCGATCCTTTTGCGCACACGATCGACGGCATCGCCCAGCAGGTCTGCCGTCACCGGCTTCAGGAGGTAATCGAGCGCACCGGCGCGAATAGCCGAGATGGCGTGGTTGTGGTAGCCGGTGATGAAAATGATCAAAAAATCGACCTCACCGACCCTGTGTAACAAGTCGAATCCGGTTCCGTCTGGCATCTCCACATCCAGAAAAACCAAATCCGGCCGCGCAGCTTGTATCGAAGCAACGCCTTCCGCCACGTTGAAACACGACTGCAGCACCCGAATGTCCGGATAGTAGCTGGTCAGCAGCGCCAACAGCACATCATGGCAGTTTTTTTCGTCGTCAACGATGATCGCATTCATGGCAGCACGGAGGTGCTACAACCCTTGGCAGCGGGTGGGGAAGGGTGGCGTTTTCTCCTGTTGCAAAGATGATTATTTATGGGATGCCCGTGCCATCTATTCTGCTGCATCGCCATCTTCTCCATCATTTTTTTCTGAACCGCCCAACGGCGTACTGAGCGGCACGATCCAGTCGGTCGCCAGGGAGAAACGGGTGATGGTCATGAGGTCTACATCCGGACGGATCAGCTGCTGGTACGCCCTTCCGTTCAGGCTGGCTTGCACGTCGGCGTACACCGCCACGCGGCCGACGCCGTTTTGGCGGAATTGCGCGCCGAGGTGGTGGGCGAATTGCAGGATCATATCGGGTCGCGTTGCCATTTTGCGACGCTGGCGGGCCGACAGGTAGTCTTTTTGGTCAATACGCCACTCCTCCCGGGTGTCCAGGTCCACCACCTTGAAGTCGGCCCTGGCCTTTTTGTCGCGCAATTTCATGTGCCAGGAGAATCGGTGCCCGCGTTCGTCCCAGCTGACGTTTCCGCCGATCGCCAAGTGCCGCAGCGGGATAAGCAGTTGCAAAGCTGCGTAAACGGCGACGAAGGCCACCAATGGCTTCGAGTATTGGAACTGCGGCACGGGTACATCCGCGCGGAGGGGGAAGCGCCATTTGGCCACGGGTTGCGCGTTGAGCAACCTGCGGAACCAGTCCGGTTCGAAAAACAGGGTGGTGGCGGCCATCATGAACCAGGGAAATATACCAATGCTCCACAGGTTGTGGTTCATCAGGTGAAACAGGGTGATGGAAACGAAGGCCCAGACACGCGTTTTTTTCCAAAGGAGGGCGGGCACGATGAGCAGATCGAGCAGCAGTCCGCTGTATGAGAAAAAATATACCATCCAGGGTTCGGTGAAATAGCGGCCGATGACCGGAAAGTCGGTATCCTGTGCCATCCAGATGAACATGGGTTGCCCTTGCAGCCAGTCGGCGTTGATCTTGGCGACGCCGCCGTAAAAATAAGCGACGCCAATTTGGAAGGTCAGCAGGGCGGGCGCCCAGAGGGGAACGTAATCGCTCCGGATTGCGGGATTATTTTGCGCGTCTTTAGAGAGTGCCCGATGGGCCGGCACAAGGGTCATGAGGCCACCCAGCAGGGAGATCAGGTAGAAATGGTTCAGGTAGTTTGTCTTATCCAGCAAAAAGATATACGTAAAGCCCAAAAAAAGAAAAATGCTGGCGATGCGGTAGAACAAGCCCAGCATGACGCAAAAGGCCGAGATGCCCAGCAATGTAAAAAAAATGTACATACCGTTGCCTTCGAATGGCTTTACCCAGTGGAACCCTTCGAAGGTGAAAAAGAAATCCGGGGCCACCCAGTACCGATGGATCCAGTTGAGCTGGAAGTACCGGCACACCTCAATCAGCAGGATGCCGCCGAAGGCAATCCGAAAAAAAACGAGTGAGGAGATGTCGACGGGCTTGAAAAGCAGTGCTGCCAGTTTTTTCATGGTGCGGCGTTTTTTTTTACCAATAGCGGGCAAAGGGAATGCTGTTTTCCTTGGCCTGCTTGGCTTGTAGTATGAGGGTGGAGACCGCTTCGGGGGTTCGGGCGGTGGTGTCAATCACCACGTCGAACAGTTGCATGTTGGCGCAGTCGGCGCCGTAAGTTTTCCAGAAGCGCTCATTTTCGCTCTGTTTGCGGGCGCGTATCTTTTCGCCGGCCTCTTCCGGCGATTCGTAGGCCTCGCTTCGGCGGTTCGGGTCGTTGAATATGCGGCGAACGGCCTCTGCCGGATCGGTCTGGAGGTACACTTTGAACGATTGGGGCAGAAAAAACCAGGCCAGCCGGCTGTCGACCACGTACCCCTCGGGGTCCTTACCCAGGGAAATGAAAATTAAGTCGATGCGTTCGTCGATACTCGGGTCGGTGTCGGCGCGCCGGTTCAGTTCCAGGGTGTCTATGCCCATTTCCGCGGCCAGTTGTCGTTGGATGTTGCCGGTTGAAACGTATTCATATCCGGTCGCTTCACAAAGTAGTCTGGAAACAGCGCTTTTCCCGCTGCCCAGGTCGCCGGTAAGGGTGATTTTATTCATGGGTTGTCGGCTTTCGGTAGTCGGCTTTCGGTAGTCGGCGGTCGGTAGTCGGTAGTCGGTAGTCGGCTTTCGGTTGTCGGCGGTCGGTAGTCGGTAGTCGGCTTTCGGGGTTCGGTTGCGGGGTGTTGGTTGTGTGTATTCATTTTTTGATCTGAATTTTTAAGAAATCTCGAACTTTGATCCCGCCGACAACCGAAAGCCGACAACCGAAAGCCGAAAGCCGACTACCGACAACCGACAACCGACCGCCGACAACCGACATCCGACCGCCCTTGAAAAACAAACACCTCATTTTCCTCTTCCTGTTCGTACTCCTTTCCGGCTGGCTCCTGGGCCGATTCTGGCCGTGGAGCCGGGGGCAGGCGTTGCATGCGGTGTTAATGGAGGCGGACACCGCGCGAGCAGAGGCCTTGCAGGTATTGGCCCCGGGCTACCCGCCGTGGTCTTTGCATCGGGGAGAAGGCGGCTGGACGCTGATGGCCGACAACCGGTCGATGCCTATGACGCCCCGCCAAGCGGAGCTGCTGTTGGCAGCGGCGGCGCAAGTTACGAGTTTGCGGGTGATGTACACAAGCCGTCCGGATACCTTGGGGCTCGGGCCGGGGCAGTCTGTTCTGTTGACGTGGACGACCCCAGGGATGCAGGAACAACGGTTGTACCTGGGACGGGAGACCCCCGAAGGTACGTGGGTGAAGCTGGCCGGTCAGCAGGCGGTATTTTTGGCCAATGGCCGGTTGCGCAGTCGTTATGCGGTGGATGCGCGGTTGTTTCGAAGCAGGGTTGCCCTGGATTGGGAGCTGTCGACAGTCGACAGCCTGGTATTTGAACGCGGCGATACCGTCCGAATGCTACAAAAGTTAACGGCACAAAACAGCGACTGGCTTCGTGCCGTATTGCCCGTCGGGGAGCGGCCCTTTGCCGATTTTTTCGATGAAACGCGCGCCGGAAAGCTCGAATTGGCGCGGCTCACGCTATTGCGGGACAGCACATCGGTCGAACTGCGCCTTTTTCGGTGGGAGCCCCTCAATCTTCCGGAAGATTTGCACGAAGTGCGCAAAGCCGGCCCCCTGTTGCCCCCTTATGTTTGGCACAGCACCACCAACCCGTTGAATTTTTTTGTCCAGAGCGATACCTTGCAGGCTTCTCTATTCCTGGCCGGCCCGCCGGCTTCCGATGCGCGCGATTCCATACTACATGAAAACTGACACCACCCTCCTCGCCAACTGGGGCAACTATCCGGTCGCCGAAGCCCGTGTACACACGCCGGAGAACGCCGGTGAGCTATCCGAATTTGTGCAGCAGCAGACCCATATCCTGGCACGGGGCAACGGCCGCTGTTACGGCGATGCGGCTCTCGCCGATGAGGTGCTGAATATGCTGCCACTGAACCGTATCCTGGAATTCGATGCCGGCGCCGGGCAAATCCGGTGCGAGGCGGGCGTGCTGTTGTCCGATATCATCCGGATGGCGGTACCCAGGGGTTGGTTTTTCCACGTAACACCCGGCATCAAAAACATCACCGTGGGCGGCGCCATCGCTTGTGATGTGCACGGAAAAAACCACCCGTCGAAAGGATGCTTCTCTCAGTGGCTGACGTCGTTCGTCCTGCTGAAGGGGAACGGTGCGCAGGTGCTTTGCACCAAAACACAAAACGCCGACCTTTTCTGGCAGACCTGTGGTGGCATGGGATGGACGGGCATTGTGCTGGAAGCGACCTTTCAACTTATGCCCGTCTCGTCGGTGATGATGCGGCAAACCGCTGTGCGCGCACCTCATCTGGAAGGGGTGTTCCGGGCTTTCACGGAGAACAGACAATCGACCTACGCCGCCGGTTGGGTCGACTGCCTTTCCTCGGGGCCTGCTTTTGGCCGCGGCGTGGTGTTTTTGGCGGAGCACGAACACGCAACCGGGACGAATGCCCCGCTTGTTTATCCAGAAAAAAAGGCTAAAAACGTACCATTTTATGCACCTTCGTGGATTTTAAATCCATTGAGCATTCGAATGCACAACCAGATTATTTTTTCACGGGCACACACCGGCGAGCGTTTGACAGACATGGACGCCTACTTCTATCCATTGGACGGGGTGCGCAACTGGAACCGTCTCTATGGCCGGCGCGGATTTGTGCAATACCAGTTTTGTCTGCCCGAAATACACGCATTCGACGGCATTCGGCGGGTATTGGAAACCATTCGTTCCAGCGCCGACACGCCCTTTCTTACCGTTTTGAAGCGACATGGCGAGCGCCCGCCGGAGGCGCTGCATTCCTTTCCGCTGCGGGGCTATTCGCTGGCGCTGGATTTCCCGCGTACCCGCACCGTCTTCGAACTGGTGCGTCGTCTGGACGATCTGGTGTGGGCGCTGGAAGGCAAAATTTACCTGGCCAAGGACGCCTGCTCCCGGCCGGAAATGGGGCGGGTGGACCCCAATGGCTTCGGCGAAAAAAAATTTTGTTCTTTGCTGAAAATGAGACTATTAAACTCGTCCTACGAGTATAGTCGTAGGACGAGTTAAAAATGCGCGCCTTGAAACCCTTTTTACTCCTTGCCGTATTGCTGCTTTTTTACGGGTTTGCCTACGCCCCTTTCGGCATAAACGAGACGGACGGCGGCTTTCTCACCGGTTTGGCCTGGCAGGTAATGCAAGGAAAAACGTTGTACGCGGAAGTGTTGTACGTCCGGCCGCCCTTACCCGTTTGGCTGCACGCAGCGTATCTGTGGCTGGCGCCGGATGCGTGGGCGATGTTGGGTGAGCGCTGGCTGTTTTACCTCAAGTTGATGTTGTATTGCTGGTGGGGTTGCGGGGTGCTGTGGCAGGGTCGCGAAAGGGTATGGACAACCGCTTTTGCATTTGTCCTTTCAGCACACCATTACCCTGCGGCCGCCTGGCACACCGTGGACGGGATTTTTTTTGCCGCCCTGGGCTTTTATCTGTTTTTCAGCGTTCGACAAACAGCGTCCGGTTTTTTTTCCGGCGCCTGCGTGGCTGCTTCAGCCCTTTGCAAGCAATCTTTCTACCCGCTGATTCTGCTATTTCTGCTGCTAACACTGCTTTTCGGTTGGCGTGATTCCAGAAATCGGTGGGCTGTAGCCGGTATGGCAGGGGCTTTCGCCATCGTGCTGGTCGCGTTGCATCAGCAACACGCCCTTGCCGCGTTTTGGACGCTTACCCAGGCCGCTTCCGGCGCAGGCGAAGCGGTACAACACGGTATTTTGGACTACTTTCGCCTCCATCCGGTTGTGCTTGCCGGCAGTGCGTTACTGTGCACCTGGGCGTTTTGGTCGAAGAGCCCGTGGGGTATGCCTGTGCTGTCGGGCTTTTTGGCCGCTACTTTTCTCGGACAAGTGTTGCAGCATCGGGATTTTGTCGTTCCGCAGTCGCAAACGAGGGTGCTTTTCTGGTTGGCTGCCTGCGTATGGGGTTGGCAACTGTGGCAACACCGTCGATTGGACACCGGGATATGGAAGCCGGTCGCCTTGCTGGCAGTATCCTGGTGCAGTTCCGTGAGTTGGGGATACAACTTGCCGGTGCTGTTCGCTGTTCCGCTGGTTTGGGGCGTTTCGAATGCGGCATGTGGAATGCGGAATGCGGAATGGCGGGTGCGGAATACTGCCGCCTTGTTGGCGCTGCTGGTGGTGTTTGGTGTGGCTTATCGGTTTGTGTACCGCGACGGTCCGCGCAGCAACATGACGGTTCACCTGGGCGCGATTTTTCCCAGGTTGACGGGCATCTATTCATCGCCGGAAACTGCCGGTTTGTATCGCGACCTGGCGATGCTCCATCAACGATACGGCGATCGCTTCGCCGTGCTTCCCGCGTTTCCACAGGCCAATTATTTGTGTGACAGTCGCCCTCTGCTGCCCCTCGACTGGGTGGTTCAGCGGGAGACCGGGGGGCGACAAAACCTGCTGGAAGAAGTGGCGTTGCGAGAAAACCCGTACTTTTTGGTCGAAAAATCGTGGCGATACCGCCTCGACACCGACCCGGAACTCGCGTTCACACGGCAAATCGTGCAACGTGCAACCCTGATCGACTCCTCCGATCACTTTACCGTCTACCGACTTCGTCCATGACCCACCGCCGACCAACCATCGCACTCTTCGACTTCGACGGCACGCTCACTACGCGGGACTCCATGCTGTTGTTTTTTCGCATGGTCGACCCCTCCGGTGTGGGCTGGCTGCACTTCCTGTGGGTCCTGCCCCGGGTGGTATTGCGATACGGAGCCAATCGGGAGGCGGTGAAAAAAGCGCTGATCAGGGCATTTCTGGGTGGAAAAAGTGAAGTGGTTCTCCGCGAACTGGGCGAACGATTTGTAAGCAAAGTGCTGCCCCGATATCTGAATGCGCCGGTGCTGGAAGCTATGCGCCGGCTTCGCGACGAAGGCGCGCGCGTGTTCATAGTTTCTGCGGCATTGGACGTCTGGCTGGCGCCGTTCGCCCGGCAGGAAAGGGTGGGGTGCCTGTGCACCGAGCCGGCTTACGACGACGGCGTATTTCGGGGCGCGTGGCGGACGGCCAATTGCCGGGGGCCGGAAAAACGGGAAAGAATTTTAAGCGACGTTTTTCAAAAGGAAAATAACGAACGCGGAACGGTGCGGGTAATTGCCTACGGAAACAGCAAGGGCGACCGGGAAATGCTGGCAATGGCCGACGAGGCCTGGTGGGTATCGCGATCGGGGGTGGCCACGCGAATCAGCGGCCACCATCCGGTTTAGCCTTGAACGACCACGTTACCCACACCCTGGCCGCCTCCGTCCCGTCGGGTAAAGCGCCAACAGCAAGGGCGCGAACGGTTTGTGGTTCTCCCGTGTCGAAGGCGCGCGCAATGGCGTCGCGAATGAGCGACACATCGGAACAGGTAAACACCAACGTGCGGTCGGCCTTTTTTAGAAACTCCGCCTCCACATGCCGTACCAGCATGGAACAAGGTGGTCGGTTGCGCATGGCCATCAGGGCGGGCAAGCCCGACGCCATTTCGCCTGCCGCGCACTGGGCGGCAAAATAAATCGAGCGGAACGGGTTTTTAGAACGCCAGCCATAGGGCAGCTGCACCCGACATTCAGCATCTGTGACCGCTACCGGCCGAATGCCCATAAACCAGGCGGCGGGCAGGTGCCGGAACAGGAAAAGCGGAAAAAGGGGAAGAAGACGCATGTGGGTTAAACATTTAATACAGAACCTGGTTATAAAAGTAGAGCTTCTTTTTTATATAGCAATGTTTTTTTCACATGTTCGACTGGATCACCGACCCCGGCGCTTGGGTAGCTTTTCTGACGCTTTGCAGCCTGGAGATTGTACTGGGCATAGACAACATCATTTTCATCACCATTCTTAGCAACAAGCTGCCACCAAAACAACAAGTCAAAGCCCGGCAAACCGGCATCGCGCTGGCATTATTCCTGCGCTTGGCGTTGCTCTTCTCGATCAGTTGGATCATGGGGCTTACGGCTACCTTGTTCACCATTCTGGAGCAATCCATCAGTGGGCGCGATCTCATCCTGATATTGGGCGGGTTGTTCCTGATTTACAAGGCGGTCAAGGAAATTCACAATAAGTTTGAGCAGACCGGCGCGGATTCAAATGAAGCAATGGAGCGCAAGGTAACCTATAACCTGGTAATTGCGCAAATTCTGATGGTCGACCTGGTGTTTTCGCTGGATTCGGTCATCACTGCGGTGGGAATGGTAAAGGAGATCGGTATCATGATTGGCGCCGTCGTTGTTTCTGTAGTCGTCATGTTGTTGTCGGCACGGGCCATCAGCGATTTTGTAAACCGGCATCCGGCGGTAAAGGTATTAGCATTGGCGTTCCTGGTGATGATCGGCACCACGCTCATCGCCGAAGGAGTCGGGTTTTACATTCCAAAAGGGTATGTATACGTGTCCATGTTGTTTGCTGTCGGCGTAGAATTCATCAACATACGACTGGGCGCACGAAATGCCGTCGTCGGCCGTTAGGATTCATAGGCATTAGTTGTTACCCCTAAAGAAAGCAAAGCAAAATGCATTGTAAATTAAGCAAGTACACGCATTTACCGTAATTTGAAATGAGAGGGGGCATTTGTACACGTTTTGGGTGAGCGATGTAGAAAAGGATTGCGCCATGTTGCCGGTCAGTCACTTACCAATCTGTTCACCCACTTGCATGTTTTTACAAAAAAAGGTATTTTTGTAAAAAATTAGCAACCATGGAAAAGGAAAAGGTTCAATACGACGCTGAAAAATATCCGAATTTCAAGGAGTACCTCTGGTTCAAGGAAAACGAGGAGGAACTGATGAAACGGTATTATGGGCGGTATATCGTGATCAAAGATGAAAAAGTGATTGGGGATTATGGGTCTTGGAGGCTGGCAAGGCAACAAAGCGTTAAAGAACACAAGCCAGGCACTTTCATCATTCAACATTGTATAGAACGAGATCCTCTTTGGGCTCCGCGCCTCTTTGGACACAAACTTATCACCGTTGATGAAAAATGAAAACAGCTTAACCGTTTATGCACTAACAAAAGAGCATGAATTTATTGCCCCGGCCATTTATACTGGAGCTGGTGTTTGTTCTCCAGATGAATTAGTCGGAAGTGAAAATTTATCGCCGGATGATAGCCGGATTCGCTGGCACAAGGCGCTTTGGGACACTGGCGCTACACAGTCCTGTATTTCTGACCGTCTAGCAGAAGAATTAGCATTAGAAGTAGACGGCTTTGTAGATGTCGCCACTGCAACCGGCATTGTGCGATTTGCTGTTTATACTATTCATCTGGTTTTGCTCAACCGTCTTGTTTTCCATAGTGTTCAAGTAATAGGCTTTACCTATGCCGACGACGATTGCGACCTCATCATCGGCATGGACATAATGACGCAAGGCGACTTGTCAATCACCAACATGGAGGGGCGCACTGTCTTTTCTTTCCGGATTCCCTCGTTGCATGTGGTTGATTTTGAGGCGGAGCAAAGTAGGTAAATTGGGGGACTTCATTTCAAAACGCCTCCTGTAAACCAAAATAAATGCCACTGGAGCGGTCCAGGCCCACGGCAAGGTCGACCGTCAGGTTTACCCGGGCGCGCTTGTCCATTTTCAGTCGAAAGCCTGCGCCCATGGCGGGGGCCGCTTCGTCGAACAGCCCCTGATCAGGACTGGATGCCCAGGTGTTATTCAAAAACACCACGCCGCCCCACAGGCCGTTGGCAGAAATGGGGTAGCGGTATTCTGCTTCCATGTATATCATGTTGATGCCCCGATAACGTCCTTGAATATAGCCGCGTCCGGAGCGGTTGTAGGTATCCCATCCAATGGACGGCAAGGCCAGGTAGGGCACGTTGCCGTCAACCACAAACGTCCCCCAGCTCCAGAAGGCCAGCACCTTGCGTTTTTTTGTTTGCGACAAGGGTAGGTAGTACCGCACATCGTAATTGGACATGATGCTGTACTGCGAGTTGCGGAACACTTCCGGATTTATTCGGATGGAGAAGGAGCCGTAGTAACCGGAGTAGGGGTTGGAAACGATGTCGCGCGTGTCGGTCAGTATGTTCAGGTTAAAACCATTGGTGATGTAGGTTTCAGCGTTAAACTTTTTATTCGCCGAGTACGCATAGTGTTGGGTGATGTAATAATTTTCGCTGCTGGTGTCGGTGTTCAGTTTTTCATCCTCAATATTGTAGTGGTGATCAATGGAAATACCCAACCCCACATACAGCGGTTTATCGCCAACCTGCCTGACCACATCTTCATAAATACGCAGATAATCGAAACGCATGGGTTCAGCATCCGGAAGCGTGGTTTGGTTGAGGTTGTTGGTGCCGAGCAGGTAGTCGCCCACGTCCGAGTTCACAATGCCCAGGCCATAGGTGGGTTGGGCGAAGAGCATGATGCGCCAGTCGCCCTGCAGAAACCACTCGTTATTTTGCAGATAAACCTTGCTGCGGGCGTTGACAATGAACTGTTTTTTCGAGGTGATTTGTGCATTGATCAGGGCCGACGACATTTTGGTTGGCGCGGGCGCTGTCTGGTGAGAAATACTCAGGGCGGCTCCCAGCAGAAAACCATTGGCCGGCGCATAGCCGATCACCGGAAGAAACGAAATGTAGTTCTTGCCCACGACCAGATCGGGCGAAGTCGCTACCGTGCTGGTGTCGTGACGCCACTCCCGGACCTCGTCGGTCAAGTCTCTGTTCTCTTCCAACTCCTGTGCACCGGCCGCTGTACCCAAGCAAAACAAGAAGATGCCTGAATGAAAAATATTCCGAATAATTTGTTCGGTCGTATGCATGATACCGTCTAAAAATGGAATTTCAAACCTGCCTGCCAGTAGCGGTTGTACCATCCGTTGTCCACCTCGAGTAATCCCCAATAGTATCGGGCTTCAATGGTCATGAACAGGATGTTGAAGCCAGCGCCGGCGTCGACAGCCAGATCGAAGGCTGCGGCGCGGTCGTCATCGTCGCGATCCACTTTCTCGCCGTCAACGGTGAAATCCTCCGCAATCCGAAAGTTGCCGTTCAGGCCCGCCACACCCACAAACGGGCCGAGTTTGAGCACCCCCTGGGCCGGCACGGTCAGGTAGTGGAGCTGCAGCCGCACGTCGTCCGACTGCTGAGCGCCGGCGATCATGTACTCCAGACCGGTTTCAATGTGGATGAGTGGAACGATCTTGATTTTCCGGACATAGCCGATGTATCCCCGGTCAAGGTGGTCGGCAGCATCTTCATCGTTGTTGTTCAGGTTGGAATATTGGTATCCGATTCGAAAGCCGTTGGGTAGATCGAAGCGGCCATCATCTTCCTTTTGTGCGGAGCACAAGACGGTGATAAGCGCCAGGACGGTAGTGAGACAAAGTATTCTCATGTGGGGAGCCATTAGAGGGTTAAAAAATGTTGAGGGTGAAATTACAGACCGGAACGTCTACAGCGGCAATTAGCAAGTAAAACAGCAACAACAATTTGAAGGTGACTTTCATGTACTTTTTTTGAATATTGAAAAGCTTTTAAATTTCACGTTTATGTAAGGGGTTAGCCCCTTCGCCCGCCGCCGCCCCTCGCACCGCCGCCGCTCGGTCTGCTGGCCCCGCCACTGCTGTGCTGGTAGCTCTGGCTGCTGGTTGCGCGCGACTCGCCACGCTGGCGGGCCGCTTCCTGTTGGTTGAGATCGTATCCGCCGGAGGCTGCCGGCCGGGAAGAAGGCGACGCCCCGCTGCCCTGGTACGACGACTGGCCGGATCGAGTGTTTGGTTGTGACATTGCGCGGTCCTGCGGGGTGCCGGCAAGCGGTGGTGGGGTAGGGCGGGTGGCCGGTTGGGTAGACGGCGCTGGTTGCGCCGACGGGGCACTGCGGTCGGCTGTGGAGGGTTTCGTACCCTCGGCCTGCTTGTCCATGGTGCCGGCAGTGGGTTGTTGCCCCCTGTTTTGTTGGGCAGTATTCTGTGCCTGGTTGCCACCTCTGGCGTTTTGCCATTCCCCGCTTTCCTTCTTATACACGTCGCCATCTTTGCCTACGTACAGATCGCCTTC
This sequence comes from Saprospiraceae bacterium, assembly GCA_041736625.1. GTDB lineage: Bacteria > Bacteroidota > Bacteroidia > Chitinophagales > Saprospiraceae > M3007. The sequence goes on from JBGSTG010000073.1 coordinate 82,140, forward strand.
ACTGTTTTTGTAGATGCCGGCATTGCCCTGGTCGCCGCGGTAGCTAATGCCTTTGGCGCCTGAAGAGGTCTCAAATGCGCGCCGCGTACCGTTCGCATCGGTGTAGTGCGCGGTGTGCGCCCATTCGCCGTTTTTGGTTTTTACGGCCGACTCACCCCACTGGGCATACGGATTGTGTCCCTGACGCGTAGCCGCTCCTGCGCCGGTGTATTGGTTGTAGCCGCCGGCGCGGGTGCCTCCTCCCCAAGGCGTTTGTACGGTCTGAGCAGCAGCATGGGTGCCCGTGCGGGGATTATACGCCACAGCGCTGCTTGCCGACCCATAGGGACCGTAAACCGATCGCCCCCGCGCATAGGTGCCTGTATACGGGTTGTAAGCTGCCCCATAGCCGGCGCCTCCATAAGGACCATAGGCATAAGCACTGCGCCCGTAGTATCCCGTGTACGGATTGTAGTAAGCCCGGCACCCGTAGCTGTAAGGATAGGGATAATAGATGGGCCGGTACGCAGGGTAATAATAAGGTGGATAATAAAATCCGGTGCCGTACATAGGCACACCAAAGGATATGTAAATGCCCGAATACCCGGATGTGTAGCCATAAACAACGGTGGTAGGGGTATAGGAATACACGTGCACGTAGGTGACGTGGTGCACCGGGGAAGCGGGCGGAATGCCATATACAGCAGGCGGCACCGACAGGCACACCGTCCAGCCGTGGGTAGGGTAGGCGGACACGAACCAGATGCCCTGGCTGCACATGTAATAGTTGTTTTCTACCTTGATCACGTCGTTGGGTGTATTCACGGCGTAGGACATGTCGGTCCCTTCAATAGGCGCAAACTGGGGTTCGCCGTTGTATTTTACATCCGGCGCTTTGGTTTCCCGGCTGACCTCTGCGGTTTGCGGGATGCTGGCCTGAGCCACCGCCTCTTTTGCCTGTGCCGTACCAGGTACGGTAGCCAGCACATGCCCCTGATCGCTGTCTTCGGCTATTTTCGCAAAGTCCTCCGGTAGATCGGGCGTGGCGAACGTCCACGGACCGGTAAGGGATGCCGCGCGGAACCAGCGACCGGACACCAGAAAGTAAAACTGGTTGGTAGCAGGGTGGAAGTACAGGTCGCAGTCGGTGTTTTTTACGTATTGGAGTCCTGTACCCGCAATCGGCGCCAGCTGGGGTTCTCCCTCGGTGAGGATCAGTTCGGCCGGTTTGTCGGCGTAAAACACTTTGGGTGCAGGGCCGGACTTTTTGGGTGGCAGGTTGGCCTTCACTTCGGCCCAGTTTTCGTCGTTGGGCAGTTGCTCGAACGAAGCCGGCAGGGTAGTGGTGCTGGTCCAGGGGCCTTCCGGGGCGCGGGCGGTCAGCCATTGGCTTCCGTTGAGGAGGAAGTAGGCCGAGTCGGCCTGTTCGTAGAACAAATCCCAGTTGGTGTTCACGGCGAAGAGCAAGGAGGAGCTGTCGTTCACCACCGCCCAATAGGGTGCGCCGTCGAGGACGACCAGAATGGCCGGTTCCGGGCTGTAAAAGATCGGCGGTGGCTGGTTATTCCCCCCGCTCTGGGCGGTTTGGGGCGCCAGGTCGGCCACCATCGGCAGGAGCCGGTCGAGTGATATGACCTCCGGGCTGGTTTGCAGGGCCAGGAGTTCCTGTTCGATGGGCGCTGCCTCGGCCGGATCGACGTTGAGCAGGCGAACGGATTCCACCTTTTTGTTGAAGATCAGCACTTGCCGGTTGTCGAAATCGGTCTCTGTCTCGGCTGTCACAGAAGCGGCGCCCACATAATGCGTTTTCGCCTCGTTTTTCAGGATGACCTCGAAGGCGACGTTGGCGCGGAGGCGCAGGTAATCGGTCCATTCCTCAATCTGGGGCTGGTGAATGATGACTGTTTTGTCATCCAGCTCAATCTGACGGGGCCAGCCGGGGTCTCCTGCCGGCAAGGTTTCTCCGGCCTTTTTATCCTGTTTGCATCCCTGCAGGGCAATGAAGACGCCAATCAGGCATGCCCAAATGCAGAACGATTGCTTCATGCTATCAAAATTAGGATTTTAGATGAGTTGTGGTCAGATCAATGCGGAGAAACATCACAAATGTACACCCCGTTGCGCATATCCGGAGGCCGCGGCCCGGTAATTTCAGGAATTGGCGTATTTCTCGAGCAGCGCGTGGATGATGGTGATCCTTTCCAGCGCGTCACTTTCTTTTTTTCGCTCATTTTCAACAACCTGTGCGGGGGCTCCACTGACAAACCGCTCGTTTTGCAGTTTGGCCTGTACGGAACGGAGAAAGCCCTCCTGGTAAGCCAGCTCTTCGCGCAGTTTGAGGGATTCGGCCTCGGCGTCTATCTCGCGTTCGATCACCACGTGGTACTGGTCGGCGCCCACAATGAAGGCGCGGCTGTCGGCCGGCTCTTCGGTGCAGGGCTCGAACGCTTTGAGCACGGCGAGTTTGCGGACGATCTCCTGCAGGCCCGGTTCCCGGAGCAATTCGTCGGTGTTGTCGTTGCGGCGCACCCACAGTTCGAGCGCTTCTTTCGGCTTGATCTGGTGCTGGTTGCGCAGGTCGCGCACCTTAGCGATGATCTCTTTGGCGGTTTCCACGCGCCGGACAAGCGCGGTGTCGGCCTCAACGGCCTGTGGGTAGCGCTGGGCGACGCAGTCGTCGCCGGGCGCTCGTTCGCCCAACTGGTGCCATAGCTCCTCGGTGATGAACGGCATAAACGGGTGCAGGGCCACCATAAATCGGGAGAACAGGTCAAGGGTGGTCTCCAGCGTTTCCCGGTCGATAGGCTTGCCAAACTCCGGTTTGATCATTTCGAGGTACCAGGCGCAGAAGTCGTCCCAGATAAACCCGTACAGGCCCAGCAGGGCTTCGCTGAGGCGGTACGACTGGAAGTTGGCTTCCACGTCGCGCAGGACGTTCTGGAACTTGCCCGACAACCAGCGGGCGGCCAGCGCGTTGCGGCGGGCGGTGTCGGTGTCGGCGGGTGCGTCGCTTACCTCCCAGCCTTTCACCAGGCGCAAGGCGTTCCAGAGCTTGTTGCAGAAGTTGCGACCGTTTTCGCAGAGTTTGTCGTCGAACAGGATGTCGTTGCCGGCGGCGGCGCTCGACATGAGGCCGTAGCGTACGCCATCGGCGCCGTAGTCGTCTATGAGTTGGAGGGCGTCGGGGGAGTTGCCGAGGGACTTGGACATTTTGCGGCGCTGCTTGTCGCGCACCATGCCGGTGAAGTACACATCGCGAAAGGGGCGCTTGCCCTTGAACTCGTATCCGGCCATGATCATGCGCGCCACCCAGAAGAAAATGATGTCCCAGCCTGTCACCAGCACGCTGGTGGGATAGTAGTACGAGAACTCGCCGTCGGGCTTTTCGAAGCCGTCGAACACGCTGATGGGCCAAAGCCAGGACGAGGCCCAGGTGTCGAGCACATCGTCGTCCTGGCGCAGGTCTGCGGCGGAGAGGGCCGTGTTGCCGGTTTCGCGTCGGGCGATGTCGAGCGCTTCCTCCGCAGTGGTGGCCACGAACACGTGCGTTTCCTGGTGCAGGGGTTCGCTGTTCAGGTACCACGCAGGGATGCGATGTCCCCACCACAGCTGGCGGGAGATGCACCAGTCGCGCAAACTCTCCATCCATGTGCGGTAGAGGTTCTGGAAAGAGGGCGGGAAGAACCGCACTTCCTCATCGAGCACGGCGCGCAGGGCGGGTTCGCCGAGCGACGACATGTTGACGAACCACTGCAGGGAGAGGCGGGGCTCCACCACCGCGTTCGTGCGCTCTGAGCGGCCGATGTTGGTGCGGTAGTCTTCCGTTTTGACCAGGTGCCCCGAGTTTTCCAGAATGCCCTTCATGCGTTTGCGGGCTTCGAAGCGGTCGAGGCCAACGATGGGGGCGTACGCGCAGGCGTCGTTGATGCGGCCGTCGTCGGCGATGGTATCAATCACGGGCAGCCCGTGCTTGATGCCCAGTTCGTAGTCATTTGGATCGTGGGCGGGGGTCACCTTCAGGGCGCCGGTGCCGAACTCGCGATCCACATAGGTATCGAAGATAACCGGTACCGGGCGGTCAATCAGGGGCACCAGCAGGCGTTTGCCGTGCAGGTGTGCGTACCGGGTGTCATCGGGATGCACGGCCACGGCCACGTCGGCGAAGATGGTTTCCGGACGCTGGGTGGCGATCACCACACCGTCGGCGCCATCCTCCAGCCGGTAATGAATGTGAAAAAGCTGGGCGTTTTCCTCGTTGTACAGCACCTCCTCGTTGGAGAGCACGGTGCGGGCCTCGGGATCCCAGTTTACCATGCGCCGCCCGCGGTACAGCTTGCCGCGGCGGTACAGGTCGACGAACACCCGCAGTACGTCGCGGTAGTAGCCTGCGTCCATGGTGAAGGCTGTGCGCTCCCAGTCGCAGGAGGCACCCAGGCGGCGCAATTGCTGCAGGATGATGCCACCGTATTTGTCTTTCCACTGGTAGGCGTAGTCTATGAACGCATCCCGGGTGAGGTCGGCCTTGCGGAGCTGCATTTCCTCGCGCAGCCAGCGCACCACCTTGGCCTCGGTGGCGATGGACGCGTGGTCGGTGCCGGGTACCCAGCAGGCGTTTTTGCCGTCGAGGCGTGCCTTGCGGATGAGAATATCCTGGATGGTGTTGTTCAGCATGTGCCCCATGTGCAACACGCCGGTCACGTTGGGCGGCGGGATGACGATGGTGAACGGCTCGCGCTCATCGGGCACGCTGCGGAAATATCCGCGCTCCTCCCAGTGCGTGTACCAACGCGTCTCGATGTCTGCGGGATTGTATCGGGTCGAAATGGACATAGTCGTTCTTGTGTGTTTGGTCCGGAGTGCAAAGGTAAGGGATAGTTTGCTGCATATTGTTTGACCAACACTACCCGAACGGTGGCCCAGAAAGGCTTATGTAAGGTGGTTTGTTCATTTGTTCCCGCATTTAGTCATAGCCTGACTGCCAACCTGGGTTTTGCTTTTTGAATCGGGCTTGTTTTTCGGATCCATGAAGGCATCGGCGTATTCGGTGGCATAACACGGGCAGAATGTTTCCCTGGGTACGGTGACTTGCGATCCGAAAGGGCAGTTCTTTAGGGCGTACTGATAAATTTTTTCCCGACTGCGACAGGTGACGTCAGCTGCCACCGCCTGCCAGAACTGGTCGGCAGGCGGGTCTGGAAGCGCCCCGGCGCCCTTGGCTTTCAGTGTTTCGAGTACAGTACAAGCATCTTTTCTGTTGACATGGGCGTCGGCTCGCGCATTGCCGCTGGAGGGCATGTACGGATCCACCATGGTGCTTCCGCGCTGACAGTCCGTTTTCGCTTCACCCATCAGCCGGTCGTATTGTTCGACCTTTAATTTTTCCGCAAACACTGGATATTGTCCGGCAATGCATTCGCAATCGAACATCCAGGTTTTATTGGCGTCCTTCAGACACTGTTCATAAACCTTTTGTTGGGAGGGCGAAAAGGATTGCTGGGCCATGATTCCCCAACTGCTCATTGCCAGGCATACCGGCAAAAAGACGACTATTCGAAAAAAACGGATACTGTCCATAGGTTTGCTATTTATTCATCCAAATTTGGCGATTAGGGTCAAAATTACCCTGTTCTCTTTAATTAATCTGTAAACCCAAGTCCCCCTTTTCGATGCGGACCCAAAGAACATCTCCTTTCCATTCTCCCTGCACCGGGCGTAATTTTCCATTTTTTTCTATGGCCTGAATGCTCCGGGGCGCTGCCGGCAATCCGTGCACCGCATACGTCCATCCGTTGGGTTTCGACTCTCCTTTGTAACCCTTGCCCTCCGTTTCATGCCGCAAGGTCAGTTTTCCACCCTCGAAAGTGGCCTTGCAGACGGTGAGGCGATACTGGTTTTTCGCATAGGCGTCCGGTGTCGAGCCGTCGTCGTCGTACCATACACCGGAGCCGGTTTGGGCCAGCGGATGGTGAAAGTAATGGATCGCCACATCCGCAGGGTCGTAGTCGCCGGCGTGCGCCATGCGCTCCGCCATGGGCACGAAGGCGCCCGCGCGCACAAAAACCGGGATGTGGTCTATGGTTACGGGCACGTCGCGCGTTTGGTTGCCCGGGTAGGCATCGCCGGTGTAAAAGTTGACCCAGTTGCTGCCTTTGGGGAAGTCTACGGTCTGGGTGACGGCGCCTTTTTGCGTGACGGGCGCCACGAGAAATGCGTCGCCCCACAGGTAGGTGCGGGTATTGCCCAGCAGGGCCGGGGTGTCGTTTTCATAAAACAATGGGCGCATCATGGGTATACCCCGGGCGTGGTTTTCCCAGGCCAGGGTGTACACGTAGGGCAGGAACTGGTAGCGCAGCTGAATGGCGCGGCGCGCGTGATTTTTGGTCTGTTCTTCCCAAAAAACCGGTTCGGCCGGCACGCTTTCCTGGGCGTGGGTGCGAAACACGGGCTGAAAAACGCCGTACTGAAGCCAGCGCACGTACAGCTCGCTGTCCCGGTAATCGCCGGCAAACCCGCCCAGGTCGGAATGCATGTACCCCAGCCCCTGAATGCCCATGCTCAGGGCGATCTCCACCTGTGGCTGGAGGCCGCCCCAGGAGCGGTTAACGTCGCCCGACCAGGGAACCATGCCGAAGCGCTGGGAGCCGACAAAGCCGGAGCGCATGAGGATGAGGGGGCGTTTTTCGGGAAAATCTTTTTGGTAACCCTCGAACACGGTTTGGGCCCACACGTGCCCGTACAGGTTGTGCAGGTGGTCGGCGCGGCCGTTTACGTGGAGCAGGTCGTCGGGGTGCACTTCGGGCTCGCCGAGGTCGCCCCACCAGCCGTCGACACCGGCCAGGGTGTGCTTTTTGTAAATATTCCAGAACCAGGCGCGGGTGTCCGGGTTGAATATGTCGAGCAGTCCGGTGTGGCCGAAGTAGAATTCGTACAGGTACGGTTTGCCGTAGGCGTCCTTGCCGAGCAGGCCTTTTTGCACGGTTTCGTCGAACGTTTGGGTTTTTTCCAGCACAAACGGTTCAGTGATGAGCACAGTTTTAACGCCGTTTTTTTCCTGATCGCTCATCATGCGCTCCGGCTGGGGGAAGGAGTCGCGGAACCAGTCGAAGTTGCCGAGATGCCCTTTGATGTCGGGCCCAAACCAGAACAGGTCGAGCACGACGGCGTCCAGCGGGATGCTGTCCTGGCGGTATCGACGCACCACGTCTTCCACCTGGGCCTGGCTGTGGTAGCCCATACGGGAGGCGAAGTTGCCCAGCGCCCAGCGGGGCGGCAGGGGTTGCCGGCCGGTCACCTCCGTGTAGTGTTCCGCCAGCGCGGGCCAGGTGTCGGCGGCGACGACGATGTAGCTCATGCGTCCGCCTTTGGCTTCCATTTGCAGCACGGCGGGCTCGGAGGCGCCCAGGTCTAGAAACCCGTCGGCGCCGTTGTCGAACACCAGCATGTATTTTTTGGAGGAAACGACCACCGGTAAGGAGTAGTACATCAGGTCGGCCTGTGTTTCGTATCCGTAGCTGGGTTTGTTGTACAGGCGCAGCCGTTTGCCGCGGCGGTTCATGCCCAACACGCGTTCTCCGCCGCCCATCAACTGCTCGGTGGTGTCGGGCAGGCGGAAGCGAAATCCGCGCTGGTGCCCGCGGTCGTAAAAACCGGTCTCCTCAGCCAGCAGCGGCCGGTTCAAATACCGGTATTCGATGCGGAAGGGGGACTTGTGGATGGTCAGGGCCAGGTTGCCGGCCGTGTATTCGATGCGGTCTGCGTGTTCAGTGGTTTGGGCAGGGACTTTTTTTTTACCGGCATACGATGCCACGGCGTGTCCGGGAGGGTTCGTGTCTCCTTCAGGTTCGAACGCCACCTCCACGGCATCTTCGGTCAGGGGCGTGATGCGCAGCTGCCCGTCGGTGGTGCGGATGCGCAACCCCGGGCCGTCTTTCTCCAGGGAACGAAACCCGCGGGTGTCGGCCGGCAAGGCGCTTTCAAACACAAAAACCTTGTACGCCCAGGGTTCCAGGGTCATTTTGGTGCGCGCGGCCAGCGTGGTCTGTTTATCGGTAAAAAACTCGCGGTACACACCGGCATCGTCCGCTACGCGCAGCTCAGCGGTGCGGGATTGGCCCGAGAGGTTCACCATGACTACGACTTTGTTGCCGTCTTTGTTTCGGCTGTACGCAGCGACAAAGGCGGACTGGTCGTGCTCAATTTTGCGCACCGGGCCGCCGTGTGTGCCATTCCAGAGCGCGGGGTTTTCGGCTTTAAGGGTATTTAATTGGGTGTAAAAAGGAACCAGCGGCTTGTCGCCCCAGCTGATCGGGTCTTTTTCGAAAAATTTCAGTCGTTTGTTGAGGGCGGCCTCTTGCCCGGAATAGATCAGCGGGATGCCTGGAATGGTAAAATACAGCACGGAGAAGGCTTTTACGCCCTCTTTCAGCCGTTCGTACTCGGTGCCGTTCCACGAGTTTTCGTCGTGGTTGGTGATGAATTGCATCGAATAGGCGCCCCTGGGGAAGGTTCGATCGGCTTTTTCCAGCCTTTCAAAAAGGGCGGAGGCCGGCTTTTCCCCTTTGGCGACGGCGTTCATCAGGTGGTGAAATTCCCAGTCGTAGTTGGCGTTGAACGCCTGATTGAGCAGCCAGAGCTGAGATGCGTCCTCGGCCAGCATCCAGATATCGGGCTTGGTTTCACGCAGGGTGCGGGTGGCGTCTTCCCAGAAATCGACGGCCACTTCGCCGGCCACATCGCAGCGAAACCCGTCGATGTCGGCTTCGGTGAGCCAAAAGCGCATGTCTTCGATCATGGCCTTGCGCATGTAGTACATGTCGTAGTTGAGGTCGGCCACGTCGGTCCAGTCGAACGGCGCGATGATCTTTCCGGTGGAGTCGCGATTGTACCAGTTGGGGTGGTCGGTTACCCAGGCGTGGTCGCGGGCGGTGTGGTTGGCCACCCAGTCGATGATCACCTTCATGCCCAGCCCGTGGGCGCGATCGACGATTCGCTTAAAGTCTTGCAGCGTGCCAAATTCCGGGTTGATGCCACGGTAATCCTTGACGGAGTAATAGGAGCCGAGCGGGCCCTTGCGTTCGACGACGCCGATCGGATGCACGGGCATGAACCAGAGGATGTCCACGCCCATGTCGTGCAGGCGGGGCAGGTGTTCGGCAAAAGCGTTGAAGGTGCCCGCCTCGGTGTACTGGCGGACGTTCACCTCGTAAATGGAAGCATAGCGCGACCATTCAGGTTCCGGGGTGCGGCTCTCGGTGTACACCTGGGGGATGCGGAAATTCAGCGTTTTGAGGGGGTAAAGGATGTCCTGGTCCCCGGCGGCCTTGCCCACCTTGCTGCCGTCGGCGGAGCGAAAAACAAAGGCCAGTGCACGCACCTCGGCATCGTCCGGGACGCCGTACAGATCGCGGATGTTGAAGGACAGTTGGTACTGGTTATTTTCGGTGCGCAACATCCTGCAACGGTCTGTATTTTTGCCCCAATCGGCCACCACATGCTGCCAGTCGCCGGCATGCGCGCTCTTGTCGGTAATGAGTCCGGTGTGGAGGTACACATCGCCGTCGTAGCCTGCCAGCCCCTTGTTGCCTTCGCCGGCGTTGAAAAAGAGCGTCACCTTGTCCGTAATGCCGGGTTTTCCCGGCGAAAGGGTAACCTGGGCGGACAGGGGGTGAACAACCAGGAGGAGGCTGAAAAAAATACCGATCAAGTGCTTCATAGTTGTTGACTTCGTGTAAAATTGCCGCAAAGTACGTGGTTTTGCATATTTACTGTAATTTTGGCTCAATCAAACCATAACAGATAATGCTCATCCTCATTGCCGGATTGCCCGCCACCGGAAAATCTACCCTGGCCCGCGCGGTGTCCGAATCCATCGGAGCACGCCACCTGAACAGCGACAACGTGCGCGATGCCCTCGGTCTTCGGGGCCGCTACAGCCCCGAAGACAAAGAGACCGTTTACCATGCCCTGCTCGAACGCGCCCGGGAAGCCCTGCGCGACGGACAGGATGTGGTGGTGGACAGTACTTTTTACAAAGACTCCATCCGCGAGCCGTTCCGGCGCCTCGCCAACGCCACCGGCGCCCGGCTGCTCTGGGTGGTCGTAAAAGCCCGTGAACAATCGATTCTCGAACGCCTGAAAACACCCCGTGCCGACAGCGAAGCCGACATGGACGTGTACATCGCCATTCGCGACGCTGAAGAGCCGCTGGAAGACCCGCACCTGACCGTGTGGAGCGACGATGAAACCCCGGAGGAAATGGTGGCCGCCGTGCGCAAGGAACTCGGATTGGCATGATCATTCCCGACGACCCGTACTGCTTGCCGGGGTGGGATGGACCCGTCGAACACATAGAGACCCACATTTCCCACGTGATCCTCACCCCCGAATACGCGTACAAGATCAAAAAGCCGGTCAAATGGTCGTTTCTCGACTTTAGCACCCTTGCGTTGCGCCGTTTCTACTGTGCAGAAGAGGTGCGCCTGAACCGGCGTCTGGCGCCGGACCTGTACCTCGGGGTCGTGCCCGTGGCCCGGGACGCCGCCGACCGTCGCGTGATCGGACTCGACGACTCTCCGCCCATCGACTTCGCCGTCTGGATGAAACGCATGGACGGCCACCGGCAAATGGATCGCCTGCTGGCAGACGACGCTGTGACGGACGCCGATGTCGTCGCGCTGGCGCGCATCCTGGCGGCCTTTCACCGGGAAAATGTGCTGGCCGCCGATCAGGCGCTGTTCGACGTCGACGCCATGCGCACGGACTTTAACGACCTCTTCCGGCTTACCGACGCCATCCGCTCCGCCCTGGGCGAAGCCTCCCTGCAGGAGCTGGTGGCGGTACAAGCGCGCACCGATCGGTTTTTGGACCGCCACGCCACACGCATGCGGCAAAGGGCCGAAAGCGGGTTTTGGATTGACGGGCACGGCGACCTGCACACGCGCAACATCTTCCTGCCTGCGGGCAACCCGCCGCTGGTGTTCGACTGCATTGAGTTCAGCGAGCACTTCCGACGCATCGACGTGCTCAACGAACTGGCGTTCCTGTGCATGGACCTGGAGGCGCGCGGGCATGCGAAACTGGAAACCGTGTTTATGCAGGCATACTGCCGGCACTGGAATTGCATGGAAAAGGCTGAAGATCACAGCATCTTCCGGTATTTTAAAGCGTATCGGGCCAATGTGCGCCTGAAAGTGGGTCTGCTGGCCTGGCTGGAGCACCCGGACGAGCAGTTGCCGGACGAGGCGGAAACTTACCGGCGCCTGCTGGCGGGTTTTTCGGATTGACGCCCATATCTTTGTCTTGATCTCGCAACCCCGCTGCGCCTTTCGTTGTCCTACACCCAAAAAGAAGCATGCCCGTCATTCCGGAAAATATGGTTCGCAACTGTCTGGCCGTTCTCGCGGGGCTCTGCATACCGCTCTTCGCCGGCGCCGTGACGACGCCTGAAACAGCGGATGCCACAGCCGATTTGTCGTTCCCGGACGCCGTGCGCAGCAGCAACAACACCTACCGTATCCCGTTCACGTGGGTGGGGCGTCTGCCGGCCGTCACGGCCAAGGTGGACACCACCGTGGGCACGTTTTTCTTCGACACCGGCGCAGAGTGCCTGTTGCTCAACAGCCGGTTGTTCAAAGGACAGGTGCGGGTTGTCGGCTCCTCCCAGTACGGCGTTACCGGCGGCAACGACGAGGTGTTCAGCAGAAGGGTCGATTCGCTGAACTGGGAAAACTTTTTCCTCGAAAACGTTTCCGCCAGGGTACTCAGCCTGGCCCACATCGAGCGGGCGCGCAATATTCCGGTGGTGGGCATCATCGGATACGATGTGTTCAAGGATTTTGAGGTGCTGCTCGACTACGGCGCCCGGCTTATCGTGCTCACCCGCCTGGATAAAAACGGATACCGGCTCGACCCCAATGTTTTTCCCGACCCGCCCATCGACAGCCTGAACATCGAGCTGGCCCGGCATGGGGTGCTGATCAAAGCGCAGGTGGAGGGCAAAACCCTGAAAATGCACCTCGACTCCGGCGCGGAGATCAACCTCCTGGATCGCCTGGCCCCCAAAAAAGTGCTCAACCGGTTTACCATCATCAAACGCGTAAACCTGCTCGGGGCCGGCGAAAACAAGGTGGAAGTGCTCGCCGGCACGCTGTCGGGCGTCACCATCAACCAGTCCGTGTGCGACACCATGCGCACCCTGTTGACCAGCCTCGACGACCTGAGCCTGATACTCGGCACCCGCGTAGACGGAGTGCTGGGCTACGAGTACCTCCGTCCGCGAAAGGTGCTTATAAACTACAAGCGGCGGAAATTGTTTTTATTTGAACCGCAAAAGCCATAACGATGGAGCATAAATCCATGCAGGCATATCATACCGTTCGCTTGCGCGTGTACGCCTTACTGGCCCTGATCTCCCTGGTCGGCGTATCGGGGCTTTCGCTCCTGCAGGCCCAGCAGAAGTACAAAACGTACTTTTTCCAGGAAGACGACGTGGTGTTTGAGTTCGACGTGCGCGCGTACCTACAGGCGCAAAACGAGGGCACGCTGTCAAAAATGGACTTTGAAGACCTGGACATCCACACGGTGGCCGTCACCGGCACCTTCAACAACTGGTCGAAAAAAGGCTGGCGCATGAAGCAAACCGGCCCGTACACCTTCCAGCTGCGCAAAAAGATCGCGGAATTCAACGACGCGCTCACCTGGGAGTTCAAGTTTCTTGTCAACGGGCGTTACATGCTTGATCCCAACGTGCCGTCGATTGAGCAGAAAATTATTCCGGTGGACATCTGGGAGGACGTGTACAACCTGGATGTGTACCACGTGCAACCGGTGTCGAAGGGCAACGCCGTTTTTTTTCTCCGGGGTTACCCCAACGCCAGGAAGGTCATCCTGACCGGTTCGTTCAACGGCTGGAACGAACACGCCCTGAAAATGGAACGGATAGGGGAGGGCTGGGCCATGGAGCTGGAGCTCCCGGCGGGTCGGTACGAATACAAATTCATCGTCGACGGCGAATGGACGCACGACCCGGCCAACGCCAAATGGGTGCCCAACGAACACGGCACCCTGAACTCAGTTTTGATGCTCACCAAAACCATTGTCTTCCATTTGGATGGGTACACGTCGGCCAAAAAGGTGCTCATCACCGGTTCTTTCAACGACTGGGCCACCCACCGGGAGCCGATGGCCCGAACCGAAAACGGATGGAATGTCACGCTGGAGCTCACCCCCGGAAAACACTACTACAAATTCATCGTCGACGGGCAGTGGATTGTGGATCCGCACAACCCGCTGAGTGAGTATGATGAGTCGGGTAATTTGAATTCTATTTTGTTGGTGCAGTGACGCATTAGTGCCATTATTTTTTCTCAAAAAATGACATTTTAGCGTGTCCAGGTCTTCATTTTTCCAGCGAATATATAAAACATTCCCACGCTATTTTTTCAGCCAATAAAACCAATTCATGCGCCGGGTTCACCATTTGGTGCAAATTGGGTTCAAGTAAACTGGTCTGTTCCTGGTCGGGTAGTTTTCCTTTCATGATTGCAAGGTTTTTAGGGGTAATTTACAACTTCTTGAAAATGTGTACATACTATGGCGTATTTATTTCTTTCATAAATACAATACCGTTTCTTTCAAATTCATCAAAGTCTGACTTATTTTGGATTCGATATTCCAATAAAAAATCAAGAAATGTAATAAGGCATTCTCCACTCATTCTTCCCCCGGATTTCAATTCTTCCATTTCGATTAACAAGTTATAGTCTTGATGAGATTTATAATCAATTATTTGCTTTGGATATCCATATCCAATGGATTCAATTTCCACCACTTCAATTTCTTCGTTTTTTCTTAATTCTACTAAACCTTTGAAATTTGTTACATTCCTAGTAACATATCCACCCATTTTATTTTTTGCACCAATTGAGGCAAATGGTACAGGTTCATTGGTTTGTTTATCAATTACAGCAATTGACATCAATTCGGAGTTTGCATTTTTGGGATACTTCTTTATATTTTCTACTAAATAGTTGTACGGAATTTTATCCATATCTCTCAACTCAAAAACTATTGTACTGTCCGTTAGATAATATTTCCCCCATATTTTAAATCCTGTATGTTTTGTTTTTTCTACGTACTTATAGTTATCTTTATAAATCACATATTTTGATGTTCCTAATTCGTCGGATTGAATATAGATTGATTTGCTACAATTTGTAAGGGTTAAAGCCAATATTGTAAGCAAGTACACTCCTGTATTTTCTTTTTGATTTTTCATTTTTTTTTAGGCTGTAGAACTACTGCTTCACCCCAACAAACGACTAACCCAAGACCTGCATTGCCTATAACCACCCCAAAAAGCACTTATTCCGCGTATTGCGTGTTTTACTTATTCGTTAGTTGCAGGAAAATCGCCAAAGTCTGCACCGCCTCTGCGCAAAGCACACCGATGCGGCCAAGCGGGGGGGGGGTACACCCAGGGCAGACGCATCAAAATAATCAAAAAAGCGATCAAAAATGCTACCTTTCCAATAAAAAAAGCTTGTCATGGAAAGTACGCAGAATCGACTCAGTGGCCTTTTAGAATCTTTTCGTTCGGTCAAGGATCCTAGAATCG
>JBGSTG010000064.1:0-48948 GCA_041736625.1 Saprospiraceae bacterium
ATGGCGGTGTGGGCGCCCACGAGCACGGCGTCCAGCTCACTGCGCAGGCGGTGCGCCAGACGCTGGGCGACGGGCCCGGTGATGGGCGTGCGTTCGCCGCTGCGGCCGATGAACCCGTCGGCACTTTGCGCCCATTTGAGCGTCACGTACGGCCTCAGTTGGGCGACGGAAGTAAAAAAGATGCGGTTCAGCGTGGCGCCTTCGTGTTCGAGCACGCCGTCGACCACGTCGATGCCGGCCTCCCGCATGCGGGCTACGCTGCGCCCGGCCACCAGCGGATAGGGGTCGGTGTTGCTGATCACCACGCGGGGGAGCCGTTCGGCCAGTACGCGCTCCACGCAGGGCGGCGTTTTGCCGTGGTGGAAGCAAGGCTCCAGGTTGCAGTAGAGGGTGCTGTGTGGTATGAGGTGACGGTCTTCGAGCCGAACGGCGTTCAGGGCGTTCACTTCGGCGTGCGCCTCTCCGTAGCGGCGGTGCCATCCTTCGCCCAGGGCGCGGCCGTCGTGCACAATCACGGCGCCCACCAGCGGGTTGGGCGACACGCTCCCGGCGCCGCGCCTGGCCAGCTCGAAGCAGCGCCTGATCCAGCGTTCGTGGAGGTGTGTATCGGTCATTGCGGATTTTCCCAGAACGCCCGCGCGATGCTCAGCGGGCGCATGTAGTATCTTTTTTTGCGCCGGTGCCCGCCGCTGCGAATGAGGATGTCGCGCAGGGACTTGACGGTTTGCAGAATGTATTTGCCCTTGTTGAGCATCACGCATTCCGCCGATCCGGCCAGTGCGGCGTCGGTGACCTCGGAGCGGGTGGCGATGCCGCTTTTGTTCAGGGACTCGAGCACCTGGGTGGCCCAGATGACCGGCACATGGGCCGCCTCGCAGATCCAGAGGATTTCTTCCTGGATCTCACTCAGGCGCTCGAAGCCGATCTCCACCGCCAGGTCGCCCCGGGCGATCATAACGCCAAAACCCGGCTGGGTCATGCCTTGCAACAGCAATTCGGGCAGGCACTGCACGGCCTGGGGGGTTTCGATCTTGACCACGATATGAGGGGTGCTGCCCTTGGGGCCGCACCCTTGCAGCAACTCCTGCAACTGCCGCAGGTCTTCGGGCCCTCGAACGAAGGAGTACCCGATCACGTCGGCCATCGAGCACAAGAAGGGCAGGTTCTTGCGGTCCTCCTCGGTGAGGTTTTCCACCACCAGCGGGGTGTCGGGGAAGTTGATGCCTTTTTCGGCCTGGAGATGGGGCTTTGCGGACGAGATGCGCGTCATTTCGAGCTGGGCCACGCCGCTGACGCTTTTGTGGACGCGGGCCTCGAAGAGCCCGTCGTCGAACAACACGCGGTCGCCGGCCTTGATTTGCTCGACGATACCCGGCAGCGTACAACCGATCACCACCTCATCGTTGGGGAAAGGCACATAGGATTCACACAGGAGGAACTGCATGCCTTCCTGCACCTTGGCGCGCCCTTTCTTGCGGCCCTTGCCGAGGATGGTGGTGCGGATCTTGGGGCCCGCGAGGTCGAAGTAAATCTTGCATTCGATGCCGGTATGCACCATGGCCTCGCGTATGTGCTCCACCATTTGAATCCAGACGGTGGGGTGATCGTGCGCGCAGTTGATGCGGGCCACGTTCATGCCCGCTTCCAGGAGTTTTTTCACCTTGGGGTAGTCCTCGGCCAGCTCGCTGGGGAAGGTAACCATGAGGTGGGGCAAATCGGGCAGGGCCTTTTCGCCGAACAGGCGTTCGGCGTTGCGTTGCAGCAGGGCGCGGCTCTGGGGGCTGTTGACGGCGGCTTGCTGTTCGGCGGGTATGGTGTCGCCCAGGCGCTTGCGAATTTGATGGATCTGACACAACACGTGGCTTTCGGAGCTGGCGAGGGAGGACAGCCCGCAGTTGTGCAGGTCGTCCTGAAGGGGCCGTATGTCCTCGCTGCGCAGGGCCAGGTACTGGGCCAGGTTGCGGGCGCTCTCCTGGTGGTCGGGGTGAACGGCAGCGAGGCGGCCGTTCATGTTTTCAGTATGCCGGCGCAGGCGGTCTTCGAGGGCCTGCAGCTGGGCGAGGAGGTCGGGTAGGGTGGTAGGCATGGGTTGGAAGGGCGGGCGTGTTGGGTACGACCGGAACGCGAACAAAGGTAGCGGGATTGGGGCATTTTTTTCACCGGTCATGGGCACTGAAGAGCGGTAGGTGAATAAATGTGCACAACACTTTTCACCATTTAAAAAAAATGACAACCATGAAAATCACTTCTCGTTTCTCCGTTTCCTTCCTCGTCGGAACGCTCCTGCTGGGAAGCCTTTTCACCGCTTCCTCCTGCAACGACCAGGATGAAGAGGCCCCACTGGCCCGCGAGCGGTTTCTGGGCACCTACAGCGTAAATGAAAGCTGCCCCCAACAGTACAATTACAGCATATCGGTGAGCACATCCGCCAAAAGTGAGGATGTCATCCTGATCAACAACCTTGGCGGAAGCATGGTGACCCTGGAAGGCATCGTTTCGGGCGACGTAGTTGAAATCGACGACAGCGCTACCCTTTTCGATGTCGATGGGAACGCCATCATCGCCAATTTTGAGGGTTTGGGCACCCTGAACAGCTCGGGCAGCGTCCTGACAATCAACTGGAAGGCTACCGGCAGCAATGGTTTTTTTGTGCAGTGCACGGCCACTTGCGTAAAGCAGTAATTGTTTGAAAGGTTATTCGTCCTGCGCGGTTTGTTGCAGGACGAATATTTTTATTTTTGCCCAAGGATTTAACAAACAGTATGAATTTGTAACCGGTATACTTATTTACGTAACCATTTCACCCCTGCTACACCCAAATGAAACTTGATTACTGCCTTTTTCTGCTCTTGCCTCTCTTTTTTTCTACCGCAATTGGAGCGCAAACATCCTCGGACAGTCTGCGCGCCAAGCAGTTGTATGACGAGGCGATGACGGCTTGCGACAGTACGCACTGGACAGAGGCCGCCCTCCTGCTGGATTCCGCGATCACTTTTCTCCAGTCAACCCCCTCCGGCAACCAGGCGCTACTCAGCGAAGCACTCTATCAACGCGGATTCGTGGCCCGCCAGCAGGAAAAATTTGCCAAAGCGATTGAGGTCTACCGCCTTTGCCTGCCGTTGCGAGAGAACCAGTTTGGCGCCGGACACTGGAAAATCGGCTACCTGCAATACAACTGGGGCGTTTCGCTTCAGTTCCTGGCCCAATACACTGAGGCGCTTGGGCATTACCAACAGGCTGTCAATATTCTGCAACCCTGGGGCGGCGACTGCGACACCCTGCTGGCGGATATTTACCACAATATGGCCGTCTGCCATTTTAACCTCGGCACGTTCAAACAAACGGTCGAGTACAGCGAAAAGGCCATTGCCTATTACGAAAAAACCGGCCAAGAGGTGGGCTTCGATGCCTCCTGGACGTACAACAACCTCAGCTGGGGTTATTACACCCTGGGCGATTTCCCCAAAGCTAAAATATCGGCCGAAAAATCAAAAAACGTACGAATGCACCTGTACGGGCCCGATCATCCGGAAACCGCCATGGCTTACAACAACCTGTCCATGATCGAGCTCGCCCTGGGCGACCGGGATGCTGCGCTGGCGTACGCCCACAAGGCCATCGCCATCCGGGAACTGCAAACGCCAACCTTTGTGGAAGATCTGGGGGACAGTTATACCAACCTGTGCGGCATTTATTATGAACTGGGAGAATACGCACTGGCAGAGTCTTGCGGCTTGAAAGCCATTTCTATATACAATAAAAACATCATGCAATTCCTGTCCAAGTTGCCAATGCCGCACATCAATCTGGGCAACACCTATGTGCTTATGGAGCGATTTGATGAGGCCGTGGCGCAATACGACAAAGCACAGGCGTACTATAATTTTGGCGGAAAAAATGCCATCCCCGGCCTGATTAACCTGCACAACAACAAAAGCGTTGCGTACGAACGTCAGGGTAATTATTCAGCCTTTCTGGGGCAAATCCGGCAGGCCATTGCCTTGGTCGGTCAGACAGAAGAAAATACCAGTCAAAAGGCCATGTTGTACACCAATCTGGGCGTAGCCTACACGAACCTGTGGCACCTGGACAGCGCCGAAACCGCCCTTCAGCAGGCTTTGTCGTATTCCGCAAACGTCTCGGCCGGCGGCGCCGTCAGCGAAATTACCGCCTTGCTGGGTATGGCGCGTTGCCGGCACCGGCAGGGGCGTTTTGCGGAGGCGCTATCGTTTCTGGATCGGGCTAAATCCGCCAATCGCTATCAGAAAAGGCAATTTGAGTCCGTGCGCAACCTGTACCCCTTACTAGTCACCCTGGTGGAGGAAGCCGCTGTTTGGGCCGACCGCCCAGACGAAGAAAGGGCACAAAACCTGCTGAAGGCCCTGGATATTTACGATGAAGCCTGTGATGGAGCAGACTTTCTCCGGCAATCCGCCGTCCTGGATCAAATGACCCCAAGCACCTACCTGACGGCGATTTATCCCATTGTATGGGCCGACCGCCCAGACGAAGAAAGGGCACAAAACCTGCTGAAGGCCCTGGATATTTACGCTGAAGCCTGCGATGGGGCGGACTTTCTGTGGCAATCCGCCGGCCTGGACCAAATGACCCGAAGCACTTACCTGACTGCCGTATATCCCGCATACGAAGGGTACATCCAAACCGCCTATGCGTTGGAAGGGCTGAGCGGCAATGGGCACTTTGCCGGTTTGGCCTGGCGGATGTCCGAACGCGCGCGTGGCCATGCCTTGCGGGAAGCATTTCAGCGCACGCGTGCCCGGGAGATTGCCGGCATCCCTGCAACGGTACTGGAGCAGGAAGCGGCTATTGCCAAAGACATTGGCTTGTGGGAGCGTCGGCGAATGCTTGCGCTGGCCGGTGGGCAGGACAGCGTGCTGCAGGCAGCCGAGGACTCGCTGATCTCTATGCGCAGGCTGGAAACCCGGTTTTGGGCCGGTATCAAAGACGACTACCCGGACTACTGGGCCCTCAGCAGGGATCCTTACGTGGCGCCGCTGTCGGATGTGCAAAACAGGCTGGACTCCGGCGCCTGTCAGTTGGGTTATTACGCCGGCGACTCCTCCCTGTACGCTTTTGTGCTCAATAAAGACAGTCTGCGCGTCCTGAAACTGCCCCTTGATTTCCCACTTGCTCATTGGGTGGATACCCTGCGCCACAGCATGACGGAGTACTTTTATCGGGGAGCCGAGTCTGAGGTTGTTTATCAGGAAACCGCCGACGCCTACGCGGAAGCCGCAGTAAACCTGTATAACAAGCTGGTGCTGCCCGTTTCCAAATGGCTGACCGACCGGGTGACCATCATACCCGACGGCCCCCTGGCGTACATCCCTTTCGACGCCCTGCTCACCAAACGCCCCACCGAAAGCACCCGCTTCAACAGCCACGCCTACTGGGGTTTGGAGAAACAGATCAGCTACGCCTATTCGGCCACCCTGCAACACGCCATGCAACACCGGACGGCGCCGGGGCACACCGCCTGGTCGGTGTTGGCCATGGCGCCCTTCTTCCGGGGCAACCCCGACACCTTGCGCGAGCGGGAGCAACCCGGGGCGATGAGCGTAAAAGGGTCCGTAAATCGCCAGGGGCTGGAGCCCCTGCCGCACTCCGGCAATGAAGTAAAAGACATCATCGGCTTGTTCGGCGGAAAAGACGTCTACGGCACATCCGCCACGCGCGATGTGTTTCTGGAGGAAGCGCCCAACTGCCGGATTGTACACCTGAGCACCCACGGCAATGCCGATGACAACGTGGGCGACAATACCTGGATCGCCTTTTCAGCAGAAAACGACCCGGCTGTTTTTGACAAACTGTACCTGCGCGAGGTGTACGGCCTGCGCATCCACGCCGATCTGGTGACCCTGTCTGCCTGCGAAACCGGTTTGGGGCGCCTGCAACGCGGCGAAGGCGTCGTCTCCCTGGCCCGCGCCTTCGCATTTGCCGGCGCGGGCAGCATCTGCATGTCGCTGTGGCAGGTGAGCGACGCGCACTCGGCGGAATTGATGCGGCTTTTTTATGAGAACCTGCGCGCCGGCATGACCAAGGACGCCGCGCTGCAGGAAGCCCGGCGCGTGTATGTGCAGGGCCGGAAGGGGGTAGAGGCGCATCCTTATTATTGGTCGGGGTTTTTGTTGGTGGGGGATGTCAATCGTTTGTAAACCTGAATTCTTTTATATGAAAACGACTGTCCTTGCCTTTATCCTGCTTTTGTGTTGCGGGCTACCCACATCCTTGTTAGCTCAACTTTCTCCCACAGCCCAACAAGCCTATGAGGTGTATCAGAAAGCGGTGCAGCTAAACAATGTATCCAATAAATACGAGGATGCATTGACGGCGTTGAACCGTGCCGACAGTTTGCTGGTCGCCGCGCCGGATGCGCCCGATTCCCTGTGGGCTCAGGTGCGCTTTATGCAAGGCACCGTGTTGCATAACCTCAGCGAGTTTGCCGAATCCATGAAAAAGTTGCGGGAGTCCGACCGTTATTATCAGTTGTATGATGCATACGGCGGCCGGGCGGATTGTTATCTTTTTTTGGCCAACAATACCTGGTGGCTGCGCGGCGCGCAGGAAGCCATACCGTTTTTCGACACGGCCATTGCATTGGCAGAAAAAGACACCAGGGGTATACGCCGGAATCGCGGTCGGTATTATGCCGACAAGGGGTACGCCCTGGGTGAGCTCGGTCAGTTCGAAACGGGGCTTGCACAAATAGAAACAGGCTTGCGAAAAGACAGCAGTTATTACGGGAAAGTGTCCCGTCAGTATGTAACGAGCCTGATGTCGAAAGCAACCGTTTACAATTACTGGGGCGAATACGCACAGGCGGTTGGGGTGTTTAAAGAAGCCGTGGCGCTCACCCACCAGGTCAACCTCGGTGCCGACAGCCCCTGGGACGCGCCCCTGTACGGCAATTTGGGAGCTGCCTATTTTAACATGGGCGATTTGGAAGAAGCCGAGCGGTATTATCAAAAGTGTTTTGCGTTATTCCAGCAGGTTCTTCCGCCGGAGAGCCCGTATTTTGCCATGTTGTATTCCAGATTTGGCCTTATCGCGCAAAATCGTTACCAGTATCCGGAGGCGCTGGAGTGGACAAATAAAGCGATGGCGTATTACGATCAACTCGATCCAAACACACAATTTTCTGTCAAGCACGGCCTCGCAATGGCACTGAATGAACTGGGCGAATATCAACAAGCCGACAGCATCTACCGGGAATTGGAAGAAATGGCCAGGCCGCTCCTGGGGCCGGAGAATTATCAAATGGCGCTGCTGTACGAGGGTATGGCAGATAACCAGCACAAAAGTGGAAACACTGAAGCGGCATTGAAATATCTGGACGAAGCATCTGCTGTTTATCTGGCCAACTACCCACCGGAACACCTCATTCATACCAGGCCAACAGGCAAAAAAGCATTTGTATGCCTGCATGGAAAGCAGTACCGGCGAGCTGTTGCCTACGCCAATGCGGGGTTGCTGAAATTCCAGGAGCACCCGGATCCGAATGCCTGGCAGGTGTACCGGGATGCCTATCTGGCGCTTCTCGGCTACCGGGCCGAAGCGCTCTATTATCTTACGGATCAGTTGGGCGTAGCCACTTTAGACAGTGCGCTGGCCGATTATCGCCGGTACGAGCAATGTCTGGACACCATTTTTGCACTGGACAGGAGCCCTGACGACAAGCTCGCCTACCAAACGTATTCTTCCGGTTTTTTCCGAAATGCCATGTTCGCTTTGGGCTATAAAGGAACGTTGGCCACCTATGACCTGAATACCATGTGGCGCCTGTCTGAAAAAAGCAAAGCCTATCTGTTGCGCGAGGGATTCCGCCAATCGGCAATGCCTGTAGCAGGGTCGGTTTTAGACAGCCTGCAACGCCTGGTCGCAGCCCAACAGTTTTACCAAAAAAAGATTTTTGACGCGCGCCAGGACAGCCAGGCCAGGGAAGCGGACATCATCCGCTGGGAGGCGGCCATCTTTGACCTGGAACTACAACGACGTGCTACCTGGGAGGCTTTTAAGGCTGTCCAGGATCAGACACCCTACTACCTGGAAGCCGACCGAGGCCTGATCGATATTTCCGGCGTACAACGCGCGTTGGTAGACACGCATACGGTGCTGCTGGAATTCGTGGATATGCAGCACATTGTTTACATTTTTGCCATCACGGCCGACACCTGCGTGGTTGTTGAGCGCCGCCCTCCATTTTCGTTGGACTCCCTGATCCGGCAAATGCGTCTGGCGTTGACCAGCGAGTTTTTCAGTCCAACCCTTTCAGCGGTGCAATCCGAAGAAAATGCCCGCCGGTACGTCGCTGCCGCATCGGCACTGTACGCGGAACTCATTGCTCCGGTATCGCCCTGGCTAAAAGAGCGCGTGATTATGGTGCCCGACGGCGCGCTGAACTACCTGCCCTTCGACGCTTTGTTGCGCCAGATGCCCGAAAACCCGACGCGCTATCACAGCCACGCCTACTTCGGCGTGGAACACTTGCTCAGTTACAACTATTCGGCCACCATGCTCGCCGAAATGCAGCGCAAAAAACACCCGAAGAAGCCCACCGGTGCGGTACTGGCCATGGCCCCGTTCTACGAGACGGGAGTGGGGGCTGAACCCGGGCGCAACAGAAACAGCATTCGGGACGACTCGCCAAAGCCCCTGCCGGCTTCCGGCCCGGAGGTCGAGCGGATCTGCGACCTGTTTGGCGGGAAACCCTACCTGGGCAGCACCGCCACCAAAACGGTTTTTGAACAACTGGCCGGGCAACACAAAATCATTCACCTGAGTACCCACGGCTGGGCAGATTCCACCTCCGGAAATTTTGGTTGGGTGGCATTCGCACCATCCAGCGATTCGGGCAGATTTGAAAAGTTTTACATCAACGACTTGTACCATCTGCGACTCAATGCCGACATGGTGGTTGCCTCCGCCTGCGAAACCGGTGTGGGCGAACTCAAGCGCGGAGAGGGGGTGCTTTCGCTGGCCCGGGCGTTCACCTACGCCGGCGCAAAGAGCCTGGTGACCACTTTGTGGTCGGTGAGCGACCGGGAAACAGCGGAGCTGATGACGCTTTTTTACGAACAACTACACCTGGAAGCGGATAAGGATGTCGCCTTGTGGCAAGCCAAGAAAAACTACATCCGGTCGCATAAAACGGATGGCAAGGCGCATCCTTTTTACTGGGCGTCTTTTCTTCCGATAGGCGATATGAGACGTCTGTAAGATATCGGGGAAATATATTTTCATGGGGACGGGTCACCGTCGGGTGATTCATGAACAAATGGGTAAATCATTCACCAAAATTGTTCACTGAAAAAAGTTTCACCATGAAAACTTTCCAATTTGTTCCCCGCTTTTTCCTGCTTTCCTGCGCCCTGATCGCCCTGATGGGTTTTTCGCCCCTGTATGGCCAGATAAACGGCGCTTACTCCGACGGATCGCAGTACCATGTATTCACCTCCGAAGGCGAGTATCACATTTTTGATTTCAACAACGACGAGTCCTTCTCCGGGTCTTATGAGTTGGACGGCGGTATGATCTACTTCTTCAACAACCGCGGGCGCCTGACGGCCTCATGCGGCATCTCCTCTACCCGTACCGCACTGATCCTTTCCGACGGCAACAGCACCTACCGGTTGAAATACGTAGGTACGCCCGAGGACTTTATTGGAGCGGCCTTGATTGGCGCCAGTTTGATGGCTTTGTTCGGGAATTAAATGGTGAAACAGGCAGACCGATACGATGGCTTCAAGCCATCGTATCGGTTTTAGTCATTGTTGGATGCCAATTTAACACACATTAACCTCTTAAACTTCTTATTATGAAGAACCATTTCAACCGCCTGCGAACATTTGTTTTGATGTTCACAACTACCGCCTTCTTTTCGGGTGCGTTAGTGGCCCAGATTATTCCGACCAATGTGGTAGAGAGCAAAAGCGATGTTTCGCGGGCCACTCGAAGTGATGCCCTGCGTGCATTTGCATTTCAAGACAGCCTGCATTACGAACGCGAACGAGCAGAAGCCATACGAATCGCTCAGATTACCGGTTACCCGGTTGAGGGAAAAACTTCAGACGGGGGTTCTTTTTCCCTTCAGGGGTTGGACGAAAGCGGCCAATTGAAGTACTACTCAACTCAAAACCTCATTTCGGCGGCTTACTTGGGCACTACAGATGCCTGGAATGATTATGGCCTGTCAGGTGCGGGTCAGATACTACAGATATGGGACGGCGGAAGGGTACGCACGACGCATACTGAATTCGACAACAGGGTAGTGCAGGTTGACAACTCAGCCACACTAGATGATCATGCAACCCACGTGGCCGGCACCATGTGCGCTTACGGCTACAATGTAAGCGCCTCCGGAATGGCTTATGAAGCCCAATTGCGCGCTTTTGACTACAACAACGACATCAGCGAGATTGCTAACGAAGCCGCCGGATTTATGTTGGCTTCCAACCATTCATATGGACAAAACGCTGGATGGAGAAACAATCCGGCGTTAAACAGGTGGGAATGGTGGGGCAATACCGCTATTAGTTCGACGGAAGATTATAAGTTTGGCTTTTACGATGAAGATGCCCAGGCGCTTGATTACATCGTTTATAACGCCCCTTTTACCTTACCGGTTTGGGCAGCCGGCAACGACCGCAACGATGTTTATTCGGGAACACATTGGGTGCGTAACAGCAGCAACAACTGGGTGATGAGTTCGGCTTCCAGGGATCGCGATGGCGGATCCGACGGTTTTGATTGCATTACGCCGGCACAAACGGCCAAAAATTGCCTGACCGTAGGCGCCATGGACATTGAGGTTTCAGGCGGCTTATTTATATCGGGTGTGAGTGATTATACGTCTTGGGGACCCACTGACGACGGCCGAATCAAGCCTGACCTTGTAGCACGCGGCACAGATGTATTTTCTTGCGTAGCATCCAGCAATAGCGCCTACGATACTTATTCAGGCACTTCCATGGCAACCCCCGCAATTGCCGGTTCGATGGCCTTGATCAACGAGGAAATCGATTTCCTGTTCCCGGGTAGTGCGCTTCGGGCTTCTGCTATGCGGGCATTGCTTATCCACACGGCCGACGATTTCACCCCCTCTAATCCGGGACCTGATTATCAAACCGGTTGGGGCAGCATGAATACACTCGCAGCACTTGATATGATCAACGATGTGGACGAGCGGAACGTCTGGCGATCCAGGGACTCTTTGTATGATGGACAAGAGGTGTCTTTTTTGGTATACCACGACGGGAATAGCGACCTGAAAGTCACTATCGCATGGACCGACCCTGAAGGACCCGTTTCTCCGGCATCCCTGAATCCTTCCACCATTCGATTGGTAAATGACCTGGATGTTCGCTTGATAGCTGCCTGGGATAACAATCTGGTATATTTCCCCTGGCGACTGAACCCGGCCAACCCTGCTTCGCCGGCTACTAAGGGTGATAACTTCCGGGATAATGTGGAGCAAATTTTGGAAGATAATTTGGAGCCAGGCCTGTATATCATTCGTATTTCCCATAAAAATACGCTCGCCTTCGGATCGCAAGTCTTTTCCACCATGATCAGCGGGGTAGTAGACCCTCCTTCCTGCTTTGGTACCACTACATTTACCACTTGTACTGGGACTATTGAAGATGGAAGTGGTTCTGATAACTATGCCAACAACCTTGATTGTCGTTGGATAATAGCCCCACCAGGCGCCGGCGCTCTAAAATTGACGTTTACGGGATTTCATACGGAAGAAGGCCACGATTTTGTTGAAGTTTACGACGGCGAGAGTGCCAACGACCCTTTGTTGGGAATGTTCAGCGGAACAACCATACCTCCGGTATTGACTGCCAATTCCGGGAAGGCATACATTCATTTTTATACGGATGATTCGGATGTTCAAGCCGGATGGAGTTTGAATTACTCATGTTGCTCAGCAATAGGTACCCCCACCGTCAGTGTTAACGGCCCTACTAATCTCTGCAACGGCGAAAGCACGGTGCTGACTGCCAACAACGTGTGCTCCGGCTGCACGGTGTCCTGGTCGAACGGTCAAACCGGCCCGGTGATCACCATATCCAGCGCGGGCGTCTACACAGCCACGGTTAGCAACAATTGCGGGCAGAGCCCGGCGTCGAACGCGATAACCGTGACCACCGGACAGACGCCGTCGGCCCCGGCCATCACGGCGGGCGGCCCGACAAGCCTGTGCGCCGGTGAAATCGTAACGCTCAGCGCCGGCAACGTCTGCTCCGGCTGCACGGTGTCCTGGTCGAACGGTCAAACCGGCCCAATCATCACTGTTTTGAGTGCGGGCACCTACACGGCAAGGGTAAGCAACAATTGCGGGCAGAGTCCGGCGTCGAACGCGATAACCGTAACCACCGGACAGGCGCCGTCGGCCCCGGCCATCACGGCGGGCGGCCCGACAAGCCTGTGCGCCGGTGAAAGCGTAACGCTCAGCGCGGGCAACGTCTGCACGGGTTGTACCGTGTCCTGGTCGAACGGGCAAACCGGCGGTAGCATCACCGTGTCAACCGCCGGTATTTACACCGCCAACGTGAGCAGCGCTTGTGGCCAAAGCCCGGCGTCGAACGCACTGAGCGTGACCGTTGAGCCGCCGTTCAAACCGGTAATACAGGTAAACAGCACCTGCTATTTGGCAGCGCCATCGGGTAACGATTACCAATGGAAGCTAAACGGCGTTGATATACCGGGCGCTACCGGTCAATTCTGGGTTGCCGCAGAGACGGGTTATTACGGCGTTCGTATGCAAAACACAGTGAATTGCCCGGGCGAGTCCGACCCCCTGTTTGTTGAAAAATGTGTGAGCAGCTCCACAGAACCGGAATCGGCGATGCACCTGCGCCTGTACCCCAATCCGGCAACCGACCGGTTGTTCCTCTCCGTGGACATGCCGGAGGGCGTGCATGCGGTTGTTGAGCTGTTTACCATGGAGGGTCGATTGGTGCATCGCCTGTTTGAAGGAGATTTTCCTGCCGGAGAGCAAACGATGGAATGGTCGTTGCCGACATTACCTGCTGGTGTCTATGGATGTCGCTTCACAACCCAGGGTGGGGTTTTGTCCCGGCCGTTGGTGATTCAGCGTTGATTTTTCAGCTTGAATGATTGGGTGATGGTTCGGGCTCTCCTAACGGGGAGCCCGTTTTTTTTTAAAAAAAAATCTACCCGGGAGGTTACCGCTCGTCATGCTGAGAACCAATGTTCACATCAACCACATCACCTCTTTAAAACATCAGTCATGAAAAACTTCTGTGCGCCGGCAAAAGCCGGCAGAGGGTCGGAAATACAGACCCGCTTCAAAAAGCAGTACATCGAAATTGAAGTGCCGTGTCAACACGACTACAGCATGAGCTACTTCCTCTATTACATCCCTACCGACGCCGATTCGGGCCTGATAATCACTTGTTGGGATCAGTCGTGGTCGGACCTCGGGCCGTTGCTCAACCACATGCCCGCGTTGGTAAAAACCATCGAAAATGCCCAGGCCAACTACCGGTGGAAAAGCCGAATGCTGTACCTAGATGATCCGAAAGACGGTGTGCGCAAATGGATGCTGGTGCGGGAAGTAGATGTCGACAATGAGTCCGGCAACATCATGGCCGACCCGGACTTCCAGGAGGGAATGGAGAAAGTGTTCAAAAAAAGCCAGGAACTGCTGGCAGAGCTGCTCGCCATGCGCAACGTCCAGGCCAGTGCCGGTTATCGTTAACCTTCAACAGGAACTTAACGCCCAGCTCAACCGTCTGTACGACGCCCAGGAGGCAAACGACGCCGCCCAGGCGCGCGAGGCGCGCAAGGCCGCATGCGAAACCTTCCTCCTCCAGTACATCGGCTCCTTTTTCCAGTACGCCGGCGTCGGCCCTGGGTGTACCTCGACAACAAAACCGAACTCATCGAAGACGACCTGTTGCCCTTCCTCGAAATCTCCGCCGAGATCAAAAACGCCCTCAACCGCCCCGAACTGCTGGCCCTGACCGGACAGACGCCGCTGCGCACCGAACTTATGGATTTCCGCTTCGCCATCGGTTACGTGCGTCGCAACACCGCCTGGTGGCATATCAGTATCCGAAAGCGGCTGAGTGATGCCCAAAAAATGCTTACTCAGTAAAAAAGGGGCGCTCGGCAGGTCACCAATAGCCCTTCCGTGAACCAATGAGCATCACATCACCCAACTTATTTCACCTTCCAAACGCTTTCAACCATGCCACGTGCCATTTATTGCAAACACTGCGGGAGCGCCGACTGCGACGCTACCGCCAAAGACACCTACAGCTGCCGCAAATGCAACCGCATTACCGTCGACAAGCTTGATCCTATGACGAAAACCGCTGTTCGATCGGTCATCGGCTTCGGATTGAGTGTCCTGACCTTCGGCCTGCTCCCGGAAGAAGTACAGGACAGCCTCCTGGACGGCGCCGAGGACATGTTTTCCTGAACCAACCTCAACTGCCGCCGCCATTAATGCCTATACCAACATGGACGCTGAAGAGCGCAAGCAAATCCGCGCCGTGGTGCGGTGGGTAAAAGGCGGCATCCGCTTGGTGGATTGAAAAATGTTGTTCTTATGCCGCGCTGAAACGCCACCGGGTTCTCCCGGGTGGCGTTTTTCATGTAGGAACGAACGGAAAAGTCGCAAAGTGGAACAACTTCATGCTTCGGGTATCTGATTTTTGCGTAAATTTGTGTGTGATTATGTCAACGGCTTTACAATCTTTAGAGGAACTTCTTGGCAAACTATCACCGGGGGAAAAAGCCCAGGCACTTCAGTGGTTGGTAAGTGATTTGGGCGGCGTTTATCCCGGTATAGAAAAGAACCCGCAAGTATGCGGGGGGGAGGCTTGTATTGCACGAACCCGAATTCCGGTTTGGCTGGTGGTACAACAACGCAATTTGGGCTTAACCGAAGCGGAAATCCTGAACGAGTACCCAGGATTGCGTGCCGAAGACCTGATGAATGCGTGGAATTACTACCGGGCGCACAAAGAAGAAATCGAAAAAGATATTTTGGAAAATGAAACAGCGTAAAAGATGGCAAACTTTTATGCGGATGAGAACTTTAGAAAATCGGTAGTTGATGAACTTAGAAGGCTGGGGCATGATGTTCTAACATCCTCGCAGGCGGGACATTCCAACATTGGATTTTCCGATGACGCGGTTATCCAGTTTGCCGTTATGAGAAGACGAATCATACTAACATTTAATAGGAAACATTTTATAAAGTTTCATAAAATGGAAATATTGCATTGGGGGATAGTTGTTTGCACAGAAGATAAAGATAACTTATCGCTGGCAAAAAGAATACACGAGGCCGTTGCGAATTTTTCTGACGACGATTTCAAAAATACGTTAATAAGAATCAATAGGCCTAACTCTTAAGCCGTCTTTGATAACATTCTAGGCTAAGCCGCAGGGGTTGAGTGCATGCCAAGCGGCATAATAAAAGTCAATTAGCCCATAAAAGATAATGCTGAAACGCCACCGGGTTCTCCCGCGTGGCGTTTTTTCTTATAAAAAAAACGGAGCGCGATGGGCACCCAAAGTAACCCGGTGAACAAACGGGCAACCATCACATAAAAGAACTTTTCAACCATGAAAATCAAAAACATTCTACTCGCACTCCTCCTCCTTCCTGCCCTCCTCCAGGCGGCACCCATTGACCCCCAAACCGCCCAAAGCGTCGCCGAACATTTCATGGCCGGCAAGCTCCCCAAGCCGGCCGCCCTCATTCGGGTAAACACCAAGCCGGTGCTCGGCGAAAACCCTCTCTATTATGTGTTTAACGCGGCAGATCAAACTGCGTTCGTCATTGTCGCGGCCGACGACCGTTTTGAACCGGTGCTGGCTTACTCCACCGAGAGTACCTTCTCCCTCGAGCACATGGGCGTCAACACGGAAGCCTGGTTTCAGGACGTGGAAGACGAAATGCAGTTTGGGTTGGACGCCGACGTGCAGCCGTCCGCTGACATCAGCAGCCGCTGGGCGGCCTTTCGGCAGGGTCCGGTAGCGTCCGATCGCAGCCCCAGCGTCGGCCCGTTGTTGCAGTCCAGCTGGGGACAGGAATCGCCCTACAACGCGATGTGTCCGCTCAACAACGGCAAGCGCACCCTGGTGGGTTGCGTGGCTACGGCTATGGCGCAGATCATGCGCTTTTGGAAGTACCCGGCTCAAGGCAACGGTTCCTACAGCTATTCACAATCCCCTTATGGCACCATTTCGGCCAATTTCGGCGCCACTACGTACAATTGGAACGCCATGCCGCTTTCCAACAGCTCCAACAGCAGCAACACCGAGCTGGCCCGCGCCAACTTCCACTGCGGGGTAGCCGTAAAAATGAACTACAGCCTGACCTTCAGCGGCGCTTTCATCATAAAAGCCGAGGTGCCGTCCGGACAACCGTGCGCCGAAAAAGCGCTTGTTGATTATTTTCGGTACGATCCCTCGGCAGTAGGTCGCAAACGCAGCAGCTACGCCACGTCCACCTGGGAAAATATGCTGCGCACAGAGATCAACGCCGGCCGCCCGGTGCTGTATGGCGGCCAGTCGCCCTCGCAAGGCGGACACGCATTCGTGTGCGACGGGTATAGCGAATCCTACTTTCACTTCAACTGGGGCTGGAACGGGCAGCACAACAACGGTTACTATCTGCTCTCCACCATGAACCCCGGCGGTGGTGTCGGCTTTGTGAACGGCCAGGTAGCGATTTTCAGCCTCAAGCCAATGGCCATACAAGGTTGCGGTACGCCATCCAACCTGAATGCCACCAACATCACCACCTCCAGCGCTACTGTGAACTGGAACGCCGTATCGGGCGCCACCCAGTACTACGTGCAGGCAAAACCCAGCACCAGCGGCTCCTGGACTATTTCCGGGTACGTAACCTCCACCGGCGCCAACCTGACCGGCTTGTCGGCCAACACCACCTACCAATGGCAGGTGCGCGCCGTGTGCGGCGCTTCGCCGGGTAATTTTTCTGTAACAGCCACCTTTAATACGTCCGGCAGTTCGGGCAATGGGCCCAGCAACGATCAGATCTGCAACGCCGTCAATCTGACACCGTCCAGCTCCTGCTCGAATACCAACGGCACCAACGTGGGCGCCACGCCCTCCTACTCGGGCAGCACCTGCAACACCAGCGCCCCCAAAGACGTTTGGTTCAAATGCCTGATACCCAGCAGTGGGTACGTGACCTTCCGCACCACCGCCGGCACGCTCACCGACGCCATGATGGCCGTGTACTACGGAACCTGCAGCAGTCCGACCTACATTACCTGTGAGGACGACAATTACAACGGCAACCCCATGCCCGTGATCGGCATCACCGGCCAGCCGGGCACCCAACTGTGGATTCGGGTGTGGGGATATGGCAACGCCACCGGCACCTTCCGGATATGCGCTTTGAACTACAACTCGGCCGATTTTGGCGGCGAAGGCCAACTCACCGCGATTTCTGCTCAACCCGATAGCGAAGCGTTGGCCATCGACCAGCCGGCTGTCGGCGGCCTGGAACCGTTGGAAACCAAACCGAAGGGCAAAGGCAATCATTTCCCGGGCAATACCTATGCGGCCGGAGCTGATGTGAACAACGCGCTGCTCATTTCACCCAATCCGGCCACCGAGGAGGCGACTTTGCGCTATGTGCTTGCTCAAGACGCCCGCATTCAGGTGTCCGTTTACGATGCCATCGGCCGGGTAGTATACGCATCGGCGCCCCAACAGCGCCCAGCCGGCGAACAGCTGGAAACGATCGACGTCGCCGCCTGGGGCAATGGTTTATACACTGTACGGATGCTATTGGGCGATGAGGTGAAGGCTTGCAAGATGCAGGTTTTGCATTGACAAAACACTCCCATTGCGTTTTTGGAAAAGCCGGGCCTCTTGATTGGGGGTCCGGTTTTTTTTTGTGCAACTGTTATACCTTTACACCGTACCCATATGCATTTTACGTAATAACCAGCCTGATGCTCTGTCCCTTTTTCTTCCGTTATTATTTCCTTTTCGCTTGTTGTACAAACTGCATCGTAGTCTTAGGGCAAGATGTGATCGCCCAGTACGAAGCGCAATTTCACACCGACACGACATTAAGGAGCGTTGAAGAAATGATAAGTCGCGACCATTTCGAACGGGCAATCGTGTTGTTGGATCAATACCTGGAACAATTCGTGACAGGTGCTCCCGCAGACAGTCTGCTTTTAGCCAAAGCCCTTCAATACAAGAGTTTTTGTTATTATTTCATCAATCAACCGGATTTAGCGTTAAAAGCGGTAGAAAATGCCCTGCGTATTCAAAGGCAATTTTTGTCCGACGAACATTTCGAGACAGGTATTTCGTTGCTCTACATCGGATTGATCAAAACACGATCACGAGAATATGCATTCGCATGGAAGTGCCTCCAGAAATCGGAAGAAATACTGAAAAACACTTCCCACGCACACCTTCAATTCGTCAATTATTACGATGGGTATGGCCTGTATTTCCGCGATTTAAAAGAATATGGGAAAGCGTTGGAAAACTTTGAAAAATCGCTTCTGCTGCATGCCGAAATGGATGGTAAAAACAGCAGTCGTTGGCGAACCCTGTTGTACATGGGCAAAGTGTATGTAATGGAAGGTAATCAGCAAAAAGCCGGGGATTGTTTTCACGAAGCAGCCCGGTATACGTTGCAATATTTCGAGGGGAATCACCTTGGAGCCGGTTGGGCAAACCTGGAATTAGCATACATTATGGTACAAAAGCAGCAATCGGACAGTGCGCTTGTATACGCCCAAAGGGCAATCGAAATTGGCGAACAGTACGACACCCTTCACAAAATTGTCGCGGATGCCGGGCACCAAATCGGTGCCATTGAAGCCATGATGTTGCGTTTTTCTTCAGCCGAAATGTGG
Source organism: Saprospiraceae bacterium (assembly GCA_041736625.1). GTDB lineage: Bacteria > Bacteroidota > Bacteroidia > Chitinophagales > Saprospiraceae > M3007. The sequence goes on from JBGSTG010000064.1 coordinate 18,921, forward strand.
TTGAATAAGTCCAAGCGTATTTTTGAAGCGCTGAACGATCGGTTTGGCGTAGCAAGGTGCAATGCGAGTTTAGCGATCGTATATACCGCCCAGTCGAATATCGATGAAGCTGAAAAAATGGCAAATGAAGCGATTGTTACCTTCAGGGCGCTTCCAGATGCCCCGAATTTGAGTACCTCACTTCGCATACTTTCACTGATTTACAGGATCAAAGGAAATTTTAAGGAATCGGATGCGGCCATGGAAGAGGCCAGGCAGTATTCGGAGCAGACCGCTGCGGATCAAATATTTTTCAATCAGTATGAAGGTATGAAGTCCCGGTTTACAGGTGATCACACCACGACCATAGCCTTGTTCATGAAAAATCTTCAGGATGCCATCGCGGTATTTGGTGAAACGTCAAATGAAACCATAACTGCGTTGGATGATCTGGCGGATGCTTATTACCATATTGGAGATTGTGACCAGGCTGAAATATATGTGAAACAAATATTGGAAATTGCCCGTAAAAATCCGAATATATTCTCCCATTTATTATTCAATGTTCGGGAGGATATAGCCTCTGTTTACATTTGTAACGGTAAATACGAAGATGCTATTTTGGTACTGCATGATATTCTCAGCGCCATCGCAGATCCAGATACTTTCGTTACACAAGATGGCTACTACCAATATATTATTTATGAGTACCTTCATGAGGCTTATTTTGAACAGGCAAAGTACGATTCGGCGTTGCACTATGCATTGAGATGCCTGAAAACCATGAATGCAACCGGCACAAATTATTTTTATACCAACAGTTTCGACTATGTAAAATTGGGAAATACGTATTATGCGCTGACGAAATTTGACACCGCGTTGTATTATTATCGCGCCGCCGTAAACAGTTATGATGTAAAGCCGGGCAGCAATTCACTTTTTCCTTCCAAAAAACTAAATCCAAACTTTGTTTACGCGCTCGCCGGCGAGGCTTCCGCCTTGTTTGGGTCTGCTCCGGATTCATTGTTCCAATCCATAGACATCCTCGAAAATGCAATGCGCTATAGCGACTCATTGCGGTCGTCCTTTTCTGAAGGTTCGAGGTTAAACTTCTTATCTGTCCGGCATTTTCTGACAGAACGCAAGCTTTGTTTTTTATTTCAGACTGGCCAAAAGTTTGCGGAATATGGAATGGAAATTTTTGACCTGATGGAAAAAAATAAAGGAGTTGCACTCCAGGAACTCATTAATAACCAGGAGGCCATGGTCATTGCCGGCATCCCACCTCAGACGATAGAAAAGTACGGGCGTTACCGGAAGAGGATCGGTGAAGTAGAAAAATCTATTTTCGAATCATCGACGTCAGGACTCCAACCGTCAGATAGCCTCACACTTACCCGGTTTGCCGATTTTTCCGCCATTAATGTGGAGTACGGCTTATTCCTCGACTCACTGTCCTATGCTTTCCCAAAATACCATAAACTCAAATACGACCGCTCAACCCTATCCCTTGCCTACGTTCAGGATACGCTGCTCCAACCCGACCAAACCCTCATCGAATTCTTCACCGGCGACAGCGCGGTATACATCTTCGCCGTCCGTCCCGATACCTTCGCCGTCCACCAGATCAAACGCGGCCCCGACTTCCCCCTCGATTCTCTCGTGCGGCAAATGCGCCATGGGCTCACCGATTACTATGTGAGCCAATCGGCTTTGCCCTCCTACGAACTGAGCACGGCCCGGGCATACGCACAGGCCGCCCACGTCCTCTACGAAAAGCTCATCGCCCCTGTGGCCCCGCTGATCCCAAAGAACGGAAACGTGATCATTGCCCCCGACGGCGTACTCGGTTATGTCCCTTTTGACGCCTTGCTGGCCGGCAGCCCCGAAAATCCGGAGCGGTATTACAGTCACGACTACTTCGGCAACCACCACCCCATCAGCTACGCCTACTCCGCTACCCTGCTGCGCGAAATGCGCGATAAACAACACAAAAACCCGCCCGGCCAACCTATGCTGGCTTTAGCCCCCTTCTTTCAGGGCAATCCCGACGCCCTGCTCACCTGGACGGACGCTGCGGCCGAGGCCCTTGGGCTTAGCGGGACGCGCGACAGCATCTCGGCCCTGCCCGCCAGCGGTCAGGAGATCAAAGTCGTGGCCGGACCGTTCAAGGGACAAACCTGGTACGGCGCCAAGGCCACCATCGACTCCTTCCAACGGCACGCAGGCCAATACCGCATCCTGCACCTCAGCACCCACGGCAAGGCCAACGACCGCGTGGGCGACTACGCCTGGCTCGCGTTTGCGCAGCCCGGCGACACCCTTGGTTTCGATAAATTTTACGTCAAAGACATCTACAACCTCAGCCTGAATGCCGATCTGGTTACCCTCTCCGCCTGCGAAACGGGCATCGGCCAGCTCAAACGCGGCGAAGGCATCATCTCCCTGGCGCGCGCCTTCGCCTACGCCGGCGCCAAGAGCATTGTGACCACCCTGTGGCCCGTGAACGACGCCCGCACCGGCGAACTCATGCGCTTGTTTTACCGCAATCTGCACAAAGGCATGGACAAGGATACCGCGCTTTGGCAAGCCAAAAAAGACTTCATCCAACAGCACAAAAAGGACGGCGGCGCCCACCCGTATTTCTGGTCAGGATTTATCCCGGTGGGGGATATGCGGAAGCTTTAGAGGGCCACCTCTGTTGCCGGATTGATCTCCGTCTGCATCTGCCAAAATACCCAACCACACTTTATCCGCCAGCTTATAGCGGCCAATAAATTTTTATTACTCGCTTTATCTGCCTATTTCCGCGACATAAAGCAAGCAATGATGAAGATATCCGGGATAGTCAGCAGAGAAATAGACATCGAAATCCTCAAGGGATTGTTCGTGCATTTCACATCCCACACCTACATCCCCAACAAAACAATCTCCTTACCCTCCACCGTGTGCTCCTCCCGCCGAATCCGCTGCTCCCACGGCAGTTCTTCTGAATTTTTCTTCTCGAAGAGCACGAGGTAGCCGCGTTTTTGACCGAGTTTGTCCATGTAACGGGCGAGCTGTTGCAGGCCCTGGGGCTCGGAGCGGGCATCGTGGTGCATTTTGATTTCGATGGGGACAACCTGCGTTTTCCAGATTATGGCCAGATCGGTGCGGCCGTTTCCGACGGCCATTTCCCGTTCGATGCGTCCGCCGCCGTTGATGATGCGCTGCAAAAACGCCATGAGCAGGAGTTGGTGGCCGGCTTCCCTGTACTCGAAGCGCTCCAGCCAGGACTCCGAATTCCAGCGGTAAAACTCGGTGAAAGCACCCAGGAGCTTGTCCATGTCGAGCGTGCCGTCGGGATGCAGGTACCAGGCGGTATGGGCAATATCCTCGTTGATGCCGGCCTGCAGGATGGAGTTCAGGATGCGGGTAACGATCTCCCGGTAGATGGGGTTGGCAAAACGGATGGGGTTGTCCTGAGTGATGATGCCCAGGTCCCGGCAGTAGCGGAGCGCATCGTCGAAGCCGTCGAACGCCGGTGCTTCGCCGGTGACGATGCTCAGGACGATCGGCCGCACCCGCGGGTCGTTGATTTTATCGGTGAGGCTGTCGAGGTGGGTCTGGCGCTGCTCGATCAGGCGCTCTTTGGCGGTTTCGACCATGTCCGGGCTGATCTCGCGGGTATAGTCGTTCTTGAGCATTTCGGCCACGATTTCATTGGCCAGGGCATTGGTCAGCCAGGGTTGACCGCCGGAGTATGCGTACAATTTTTCAAAAACAGCGTAGGAGAACGCCTGACCGGTGTCGTGGGTGTGTTGGTCGAGCAGTCCGCGTACCTCTTCGCGCGAAAAAATCGGGATGAAGAATGATTTCGCTTTGACATTAAAAGGCGACCCTGCGCCAATGGAGGGGTTGTCGGCGCGTGCGCGCAGGCGGTACTCGCGGATGTCGCGCAGGCCAACCAGGGCGACCGACTGCGGGAAGTTTTGGGGGCGGGTCTGGAAGCCGTCGCGTAGTTGGCGAAGGGTGGAAATGAGCACGTCGTCGTAGAGCGCGTCCACCTCATCGAGCAGCAGGACGAGGGGTTTTTCCAGGGCCTTGCACCAGTCGGTGAGGTATTTCCCCAGCAGGGATTCGCTCGCCGGGTACAGTCCTGGTTCCGGCGGCAGGTACTGTTTTTCGAGGAAAAAATCGGCCATGCGGTACAGCGACTGGATAAATACCGCATTGGCATCCTCCACTGAAATACTGGGATAGCCGGCCGATTCCAGGGAGCACACCACGGAGACGTAATTTCCCTCTTTATTCAACCGGTGCGCCAGGGCGTGCAGGAAAGTTGTTTTGCCCGTTTGCCGAGGGGCGTGTATAACGAAGTACTGTTGATCTTCAATCAGGCGCAGGACATCTGCATACAAATCCCGGAACGGGTTCACCATGTAGTGCCTTTCCGGATTGCACAGCCCGGTGGTGTTGAAGAATCGTTTCATGGGGTAAAGATACGTTTTTTGCGCTGGATGTGGGGTGGGGAAGTCCACATCCAGCGCCTCTAACGCTGCCTCATTCAACCACCATCTTCGTCCCCGCCGACCCATACGGCATAGCAATCTGCACCATAAACAGTCCTTTGCCTTTCAGAAAATGCAGGGGCAATTGAAAAGGCGTATCCCCCGCAGCAAATTCGGTTCGAACAGAAAAGCGCAGCTTGCCCTCCAGATCCGTCACGGTCAGAAGTCCTTCGCCGGCCCTGGGCAAGGTAAGATGAATGGTGGCCACCTCGCTTGCCGGATTCGGACTTATGCGGACGCCGATCTCCGGGGTATCCCGTTGAACAAGGGGACGAAGGGCTGGTTTAGGGTCTTCATTGCGGATCTCCAGGACAAAAGTGACGGGTGAAAGGTCTATTTCACCGTACTGGAACCAGATATCAGGTTTGCCGGCGACCTTTTCCTGTAAGGCTTTGAAGTCTTCCGGCTTCATCAGCAGACTAATCAGTGCCTCGGTGCCGGACCTTCTGTCAATAGGGATCATTTCGAACTTTTCTGCGGTATACTCGCGGGTTACATGCTGAAATGCCGCCTGGGTAGCGATTGCCTTCCGGGAGGCGCCGGTGCGCGCCTGGAAGCCGGTCAGGCGGATGGACTCGCCCGCTTGCAAGTCGCGTTCGAGCCTCCGAATCAGATCCTCCGGGACTACACCATCTGTAATAAGCGTGCCGTAGCCTTTGTAATCCAATGTGAAATTAAAATCGGTTAAAGCTACATTTCCCATGAATAATGTCAACGGTGTGCGCAACATCTGGAGGATATCCTTTTTCGTCAGTTTGTTGGAATGACTTTCCACCCTGGGGTCGACATACAAATGCTCGCCGGTTCCGGACTGCACATAGGATTCTCCATACATCCGGTTGGGGAAAGAGGCGGAATAAGGCCCCCATTCAACACGGAAGCTTCTGGCGCCCGATTCGCGCATCAGGCGGCGCGGGTCGGCATCTGTTACCAATCGGAGCGCAATCAATTCGGAGGCTGCCGGCGCGGGCCGCAAGCTGCCGTTGCTGGTGACATACGTGGTAGTCTGTTGATAGGTGACCGGATCGAACGTAATGATGGTATCCATTGACGCCTGTCGCAGTGCTATGTCAATGTCGTGAGCGTCCCATGCCGCGATATGCACCACGGCGCCTGGTTTGATCTTTTGTTCGTGCGCCCGCAATCGTTCCCGCAGTGCTTCCAGGTCGTAAGCGTCCTTTTCTCCTCCATTATATCGCAGAATGGGTTCTCCGGCATTTGAAATTGCCAGATTAAACATCCTGGGCGTACGATCTGGCGCGTCTTTGTACCGGATGAGCGGTTGCGACCCGATGATATCCCAAAATTCGCCAACCGTCACATATCGGTCTTCCATCGGCGCGAAACTTTGTTTTCCCCAGAAGACTTCTGTGATGACAGGACCCTGCTTGTTCGGCTCCGCATTAGCCTTCGGTATCCAACCCGGTTGGGCACCGTCCAGGTAAATAAATATTTCGCCTGATTTGCCTTCGGGCAGCTTGATGTTGCCTGCTTTGATGTAGTCGGTGTCCGACAATTTCTCCGCCATGGACTGAATCGCCGGCAAGGTCGTTTTATAGATCTCCGGGTTGTAGTAATCGCTTTTGATTTCTTGTCCGTTGATCACCATAGAAAGGCGTTGCAGCAAGGTTTCGCCCGTCCAGAGCCGGGGCTCCCGTTTTATCGCCTCCCGAAACTCATCCGGGGAGATGTGAATTTCTGCGAAATATTCATTCGTCGCCGACGCATAGTTGAACTTTGCCTGAAAGGCCCCCCAATAAAAGATATAGGGCGTCGGTTCCACCCCGTGCGGGCGTTCTGCCGCAATGACGACTTCCGACAAACCGGCGGCATATTGCTCGAGTAATTCAGTGGTTTGGCGTACTTCCTGCAGGCGTTCTACCAGGCGGAAGGAGAAGAGCAGCATAAGGGCCCCCAGCAACGGGAGCGCAAACAGGTATTTGACCCGGCGCAGCGGGGCGGATGGGCGTTTGGCCAGCATAATCAGACGATTTTTAATGAGTGAATGAAAGGTGTTGACCAAACCGGGTTGGGCCCTGTTCCCCGCTGTTTGGTATTGAACCAGCAAACCGGCGTAGGCATAGCGCTGCCGCGTCCGGCACACCACGTAATCGTCGGCAATGAACTCGTGTACTTCCCGCAAACTGCGGCGGTACAGGTAAAGCAGTGGATTGAACCACTGCAATGCAATCAGGATTTCGATCAGGATCAGATCCAGGCTGTGCCACTGACGCACATGCACCATTTCGTGCTCCAGCAACAGCAGGCGTTCGGACTCCGGCAAAACACCCGGCTGCCAGAATACATATCCGAAAAACGAAGCCGGGGATCCGCCATGGTCATCATCTGCCATCACCAGCCTCTGGTCGGAATCTTTACGGCAGCGGCGGATAAACCGGATCATGGCTATAATCTGCCAGGCCAGCCGCAACAGGAGCAAAGCAGCCACCGCACCATATATACACCAGAGTATGTCGCCCAGCTGTAGAGACCACACCGGCCGCTCCATCACATGGGTTACCACCCGCGGCGCTGTCTGCACCCGCTCCACTACAGACGGCCATTCCACCATAGGCGCCGGCGCGGGTAACTTCTCCGCATCCACCATTACCGGTGCAGGAGGTTGCTCCATCCGGATATTCAGTGCCGGGATACCGAAGGCCAACACGGGGGTCAGCAGGAGGTACCAGCGGTTGATCTGGAAAAAAGTCTCCCGGCGCAACACCAGCAGGTAGAAGGCGTAAAAAAGGGCCAGGCAAAAAGCAGATTCGATCAGGTATTGCATGCGGGTGGGTTGTCGGGCTGTCAGGCGTTTCTGTTTTCTTCTCCTTCAGTTTCCTCTCTCCTTTTCACTTCTTCCAATAGCTTTTGGATATCCTCCTCATCCACTTTTTCCTTTTTCATAAAATATGACAACAGGGCGGCGGGGGAGTCGTCGAAAAAATGGCTGAGCACGCGATCCATCACACCAACGCGGTACGCTTCCTTGCGAAGTATGGGAAAATAACGATGCGTTTTACCAAAGGCTTCATAGCCGACCAAACCCTCCGATTCCAATTTTCGCACGATGGAGGATACGGTATTGTAGGGCGGCCTGGGTTCCTCCATGTCATTCAGGATATCGTTGATGAACGCTTTCTGTAGCTTCCACAGAATGGTCATCACCTCCTCTTCTTTTTGTGTCAATTGTCGCATGCCATGAAAAGTTTTCTTAATTCACAGGACAAAGATACAACTAATGTTTAGTTGAACAACTATTTTTTAGTTTTTTAACTAAAAATACGTTTTAGCTTTTATCATTGACTCGTTATCCCTGCCGGTCGTTGGCGCTTTTCTTAATAACGATATTGCAATACGACAAAATACGCCAAGCGCTTTGGCTACTCTTTTACGTCAAACCTTTTAAATTAACAATCTCATAATCCCTGCATCCCGCCAGTGCATTATTTTTACCCAAAATAATGTAAAAAATGCGACCTCCTGTCTCTCTCTGTTTGCTGTTGATGCTATCCTCGCTGCAGTTGGCGGGCCAACAGCTTCGTTCTATGCCGGATAGTACTTTGGCGCCATTTTACCACGGGGTGGCCTCCGGCGATCCGCTTGCCGACCGGGTAATCATCTGGACGCGCCTGACCCTGCCTACACCCGATAACCAGGCGCTGGTGAGCTGGCGCATCGCCGCAGATACCCTTTTTCAGGATGTAGTCAACAGCGGTTCCGCGACGACCAACATGGACCGCGATTTTACCGTAAAAGTGGACGTCGCAGGCTTGCAACCCAATACCTGGTACTATTACCAGTTTGATTACCAAGGCGTAAAATCACTAACCGGTCGCACGCGCACCCTGCCTGTCGGGCCGGTAGACCGAATCCGGATGGCGGTAATGTCGTGCAGCGATTATCAAAACGGCTATTACCATGCCTATCGTGACTTGGCCCGCCGAAACGAGGTGGATCTGGCAGTGCACCTGGGCGATTATATCTATGAGTACGGCGCATCGTCCATGCTGCTGGACCGCGAACACGAACCGCCCACCGAGATCATCACAGTTGCCGATTACCGGCTCCGGCATTCATTGTATAAGTTGGACCCGGATCTGAGGGCTATGCACCAACAACTGCCTTTTATTGCCGTGTGGGATGACCACGAAACCGCCAACAATGCCTGGGCCGACGGGGCACAAAACCACCAGCCGGCTACCGAAGGGGACTGGCAAACGCGCAAAAAAGCGGGCAAACAAGTGTATATGGAGTGGATGCCCATCCGCGAAGATGCTGTGGCGACGGACGAGATCTACCGCCGGTTTGGCTTCGGCAATCTGGTCTCGCTTTACATGCTTGATACCCGTTTGGAAGGCCGGGATGAACAGCTTGGCGCCAGTGATCCGCAAATCAGTGATCCGGATCGCACCCTCATCAGTGAAGATCAGTTTAACTGGCTGACCAGCGGTATTAAGGCCGACACTGCACGCTGGATTGTGCTCGGCCAACAGGTGATGATGGCGCCCCTCAAGGCATTTGGCGCGGTGCTGAACACCGACCAGTGGGATGGCTATCCTGCGCAACGGCAGCGGCTGTACGACTTTTTTGGACAGGAAAACGTGAACAACGCGGTGGTGCTCACCGGCGATATCCATACCGCCTGGGCCAACGATCTGCCTTTGGCCGACTACGCGCCGGCAACGGGCGACAGCTCTGCCGGAGTGGAATTTGTTACCACCAGCATCACCTCGTCCAATGGATCCATTCCTGTGGGCCCGGCTTTGATCCAGTTGTTGAATCCGCACATCAAGTTTGTAGAACTGCAAGACCACGGTTATTTTGTGCTGGACCTCACGTCAGACCGGGCACAAGCCGAATACGTGTTCGTATCAGACATTGAGGCCCTTTCCTATACCGCTGAGGTGGGGCCGGTTTGGGCTACATTGCACGGCTCGCGTCGATTATCGCCGGGTACGGTATCTGTACCTCCCGTATATCCGCCACTTGCGCCGTCAGCGCCTCAAATCAGCACGGCGACCCGTCAGCCCTCGGGCATCGTGCAGATTGTCGCGGCGCCCAACCCCTTCTACGCGCAGGTAGTGTTGCAATTTGCCTTGCAGCACCCCGATGAGGTACAAGCGTCCATAGTAAACAGCAAAGGGCAGGTGGTTATGACGCGGAATCTGGGGCGCCTGCAAGCCGGCTTGCATCACCTGCATTTTGACGGCGCTGCATTGCCGGCCGGGGTGTACACCTCAGTCATCCGCACCCTGGGTGGTTTGGAATCGACTACATTGATCAAATTTGCGGAATAAAATGCACGAGGACGGCAGCGCTCAGGAAAAAAAGATAAAGATGGCGTTTCCAACTATTTTTATTGCGTAATCCCCGAGCGCTCACTCCCGCAACCGCTCCGCCAACGCCTCCGCATCCTCATAATACGGGTGATCCTTGTCCGACAAGATAACCTTCAGCAACGCATCCGCCTCCTGCTTCCGGGCCCCGTACTGGGCCACCAGGGTCATGAGCAGGTTCCAGTTGGCCTGGTCTTTTGGGATTTTCCCGGTGTTCAGCGCTTGTTGAATGGCTTTGCTTGCTTTGGCATACTGCTTTTGTTCGAAGTAAACCTGCCCCAGCAGCAACTGGGCGTCGGCGTACCGCGCATCGGATTGCGGCACCGCTGTGGCCAGGCGGATGGCTTCGGCAACCCGATTATTGCGCAGGGCTTCGGCGGCCAGGCTGACCGAGTCCAAGGGCTTTGCGGGCCGGGAGGGTTCGCCCTTGCGCAGGAACGTTTCGGTGTTGCGATACTGGAATCCCTCCCCGGCCATGGCGATAAGCCTGGGATCGGTTTTCGGCAAGGGCCGTGGCGCAGGCGCCTGTGGTTGCTGTTTGGCGTCCTGGAGGGAGGGCGGCTGCTCCCCGGATTTGTCCGGCCGCGGATCTTCCGGCGGAGTGGGTGGCGCAGGGTTGTCTTTTTGTTCCACGATGACGGGCTCCGCTCCGGGTTTTACCGGCCTGAAAAACCACACCGCAGCCAGCACCAGGGTCAGTGCGGCTGCAGCGGCCATCCAAAGGTAGAAGCGCCGGCTGGAAAGGGTTGGCGGCGACGAGGGCGAACCGGAAGAATGGGGCGCCGCCTGATCCAGCTCGCTCCACGCGTCGTCTTCCGCCCACGTCGACATCCAGCTGCGCACCTCGTCGCGGATGATCAGGTTGGCCACCTCCAGATCGAGCCGGGCCTGGGCGACCGCGTCGGCCAGCGCAGGATCGCGGGCCAGATCGGCCTCGAAGGCCGCCTTTTCGGCGGGTGTCAATTGGCCTTTGACGTAGGCGTCTATGGTGTCTTGCGTGTGCATGCGTTTACGGTTTGAGCCGGTCTTTCAACCAGGGATGCTGTTCGACAAACGCGATCATTTTTTGCCGGCAGCGGTACGTTTCTTTTTTGGCCATCTCGGGGCTGCTGAAGCCAAACTCCTCGGCGATCTCGTCCGGGGAGGCATTCTGGGCCCAGCGGGGCAGCAATCGGCGGCATCGGTCACCGAGCTGTTCGATAACCTGGTAAAGCGTTTGGTTGCGTGCGTCATCCGCCAGCTCGTCCTCCACCGGCGCCACGGTTTCGCCGGCCAGGTGAACCTCGGGATTGAACGCCGTCAGTCGCCCCTGTTTGCGGCGTTCGTTGAACAGATGCCACTTGACAATGCCCAGGATGTACGTGTGCACGCCCGACCGGGCCTCAAAGGCGCCGGTGCGGACCTTTCGTTCAAAGGTCTCCAGGGCAAATTGAAAAACCTCTTTGGCGGTCTCGGCGTCGTGGCGGTGATCGAGCACGTATTTGAACACTTTATTGCGCAAGTCCGTGCTTTTGAACAGCACGAACATCGCCTCCTGCCTGAGCGTGTCGTTTGCCGAACGGAGGTAGTCGACAATTTCCTGATCGCTCAGGTATTTGGGCGGGTTATTCATTGGTTTATGCATTACAAATGAGTGCCCAAAAATAGAAAAATTTTTTCCCGGCTGCCAAAAAGCCGCGCTGCCCAATGCAATAATGCGTCCGAAACGCCCAACTTTCAGGCCGACAGCATGCTGTACACCACTTCTGCCAGGGCCTCCAGGGCCTCTGCCAGTTGCTGGGGGTCGTTGCCGCGGGTCATGACGGTCAGCAGGTAAGGCTTGTCGGCGATGTAGAAAATGGCGGTCTGGTGGAGCTCAAAAACGCCGGAAACGTCGTTCCATTCGCCGAATTTATGCCAGATTTTGGTGCCCGACGGAAAGACCTTGGCAAAGCCCTTTTCAAACCGGCCGTTGTGCAGGAGGCTCGCGGCATATTCCGATTTGTCGATGCCCAGCAGTGGACCGTCGAAAATGGCTTTCATCAGCGTGGATACCTCGGCGGCAGTGAGCAGATACCGCATGCGGTCGAAATTGACGTCCGGAAGCCCCAGCTCTCCAAACAATTTCGCAATAGCATTCCGGTCTATGTTGGCGGCCAGCAGGCGGGCAGCGTTGTTGTCGGAGTGCATCGACATGGACTCCAGGAGTTGCCTGACCGTGTACGGGCGGCCAACCCGTATGCCCTCGCTTTCGAATACCTGGTGTTGACTGCCAACGGTGTCCTGTGGGCGCAGGGTCAATGATTTGTCCAGAAAACCGGGCGATTCCGATTCCGTCTGCAAAACAGCGAGCAACAAGGCGAGTTTCAGCAGGGATGCCGGCCTGTAGCGCTCCTCAGGGCTTATGCTGAGCCATCGGCCCTTGTCGAAGTCCTGCATAAAAACGGAAACGTGCGATACGCCTTGGTTTTTTTTCAGGTCGGCAATGGTGGCAACCAGTCTTTGCTTCAGGGGCGTGTAAGTCGGCGACTCCTCCGCCTGCATCACAGAAATAACCGGCCGGACAAACTGTCGGCCTTCAATCCGGCGAATAATGTACTGATCATCGTTTGGAAGCTGACCCACCGCTTTGTTTGCGGGATTGGTGAAAAGCAGTGAAAAAATCACACCGGCCAAAAAAGCCAGAGTTGAAAAGAGAAACAACTGTTTGAGGTAGGATAAAATAATGGCCATAAAGGAAGATCATTCTGGTTTTAAATGCAGCAGTCCAAAGATAACGCACCCGAAGGCCTGGTAGATTTTTGAAACCCGGTCTATTTTGGCTAATATTAGCCATGTGTAAATATATAATATAGGCTCAAAGGTTGTAATTGCTGCAGGCGAACGAAGATGTATCCTGTCAACCAGGCAGGCGAATCATTATATGTTATGACAGGGGTCATATTTAGCCGAAAAGCATCCATCATACCTTCAACGTGTACAACAAAAAGCTAGAAAGAATGAACCTGATCAAACTGTACCAAGGAGTGGCCGGGCTGTTTCTCGCGTCAAAGTTGGCAATTCACGCAAGCTAACCCAAACTAATCTACCGGAATGTAAACCTGTGAAACAAACGAGGGCTGGCTAATCAAACAGCCTGTCGTAGTCATTCTCATCCCGCAGTGCCTCCTTGCGCGGCGCATTCAGGTCCAGTTTTTCCTCCTTTTTCCTGTCTGGTTTGGCCAGCAGGGGCGATGAGCCTTGCCACTCCTCCAGCATGCGCATGCCCTCGTCCTCAAACACGCCTTTTTGCAGGTCGATGCTGTCCATGAGGTTTTTGCTGGTATCCATGAACCGCTCCATTTCGCCCACTTTCAGGCTCACGTCCTCTGCCATTTGTTCGAGTGCCATGTCGAACATGGCCCGCTGGTCGGGGTCGCCTTTCAGGATGGACTGCGCGGACCGGATCGCGCTGTGTCCGGCATGTATGGCTTTGTATTCCTGCTCTTTGATCATGACCTGGTCGCGCGTGTCTTCCAGCATGATTTCCGAGTTTTCGTACATGCGGGTGAGCATGCGGTAGAGGCCCTCCATCTTGCCGAACAGCACTTCGTATTTGGCATTGGCCTCCTGCAAGCGTCCGGCCTTGCGGGCGGAAAGCGTCAGTGTTTTTTCGTCTCCTGTCTGTTGTGCCTGCTGGGCCAGCTGCATGTTTTTCCGGATGTCCTCCTTGTTGGTGTCCATGATCCCCTTCAACTGGCGCATTTGGCCGCGCAGCTGGCCAATCTGCTTGCTGAGGTTGCGGAGGTTTTTTTCCAGGTCCTTAATGTAAGATTTAAGGATGGAAATGGGGTCAATTTTGACAAATATTCCGGTGATGCTCCGCATGGCCGACTTGTACAGGTACCAGATGAGGTTGCGCATGTTCGGGTCGAGCGCCATGTACACCACGCCGGCCAGCGCTGCCATAAGGCCTGCCAGATAAAGGGTGTTTTGGGCCAGCTCGATCAGCACGGGCAGGCCCCGGTACAGCAGATACCCGCCGCCCGCCGCGAGGGCCAGCATAAAAACCGCCCCGGTGATGCCTTCCGGTCGTTGCCAAAATGATTTGGTGTTCATGTGGGTGTCGTTCGTCCTTTCTGCAAATGTAATCACTACAGGTGCTTGTGAATGCGCTCTATGTCGCTTTCAATGTGCAGCAATACCGCCTGATGGGCCTTTTCGAATTGGCTCTGCGCTTTTTCCAGTTTTTCCGAGTCGTTTTTGACGGTGGACTGGGCGGACTCCATTTCGTTCAGGTATCCGCCGATCTCATCCTGCAGCCGGCTGATCTCGGCCTTATGGCGTTCCACCTGATCCTGTAAACGCTGGATATCTGCCTGGCGGCTTAGTATCCGCGACTGGTTTTGACCGGCGAGGGCTTCTTCAAATTGCGCTTTTTCTTTCAACAACAGATCCCTGTAGTAGTTGGCGGTTTCAACCAGTTTTTCCTTGGTCAGCCCGACGGTTGCAGCAGTGGTGAATGCACTCTTGTAAGCAGTAGCTTCATCGAGCTGCATTTGAAGGAGATTGACCACTGCCCTTTTGAACTCGAAGTAGTCAAATCCCGGCAGGTTGTTCCGCTCAATGGCGGCAACTAAGAACTCCAGGCTGCGGTCGTCGAGACCGTCGGCCGAAAAAAGCGACTTGGTAGTGAGCATGCGTGTGGGTGATTGGTGTATGCCTGACGATGTGAACTGCAAAAATGAAAAAAGCTGGCATCGAAGGCAACCGACAACCGACCAACGGCACAGAAAAACCGACCCATTCCATTTTTTTCCCTTCGACCCATACCCGGTCGCCGTTCAAGTGCGGCAAAATCACATAAACCCCTTCAGTGGCACTCCATCTCTGCGGGCGGCACCGCCGACAGGAAAAGGGACAAATCCAGGTTGAGGCCCCGATACAGCAGCAATCCGCCGGCCACCAGCAACACCAGCGGCTGTGCCATCTGAAACTTGCGGCGTACCCCCGGCCCAAGCCGGCTGCCGCTGAGCATCAGGGCAAATAACAAGGGTAGGGTGCCCAACCCAAAGAGCAACATGAACAAGGCGCCCTCCCAACCCCCGAATGTGCTGATGGCGCCGGCCACCGCCGCGTAAACCAGCCCGCAGGGCATCAGTCCATTAAGCAAACCCAGGGCAAATGCCGAACGCCCCGGTTGATCGCGCAGCAACCGACCCATGGTAGTTTGTACCCGCCGGGTAATAGCCTCCAAACCGGGAATCCGGAGCACTGCTTGCTCCCATTTCAGGGCAAACAAGGCAGCCGCAATCATGGCCAGACCGGCAACGACCGACACCGCCTGCTGAAAGCCCGCAACCGCAATCCCTTTGCCCAACAGGCCAAAAAAAGCGCCCAGCAGGGTATAGGTGAGTACCCGTCCCGTTTGATAGGTGAGCGCATGGCCAGCCGCCTGCCACCGGGCCGAAACAGGCATCGGAATGGCGAGCATCAGCGGGCCACACATACCTGCGCAGTGCATACTGCCGGCCAATCCCAATACGAAAGCAGACCAGAACACCCTGTGCGGCTATTTATCTGGTGAATGGGGAGAAACAGCCACCGAAGTGGCAAAAAAATAGTCCTTGCCGGCGCTGTTCCAGTCCACATCCATGAGCCAGCGCCCCATCGCCATGTCGGCCGCCGGAATGCGCACCTCCCGGCCGGCCGGAACGGCGGGCAGGGTGAACAGGTAGTCGTCTTTGGTGGTGGACGTGCGCCGGAACTGGATGCTGCCCTGTTCCACCGGCATATCGGACGGAAATGCAACGACGATCTCCTCGCCGGCCGCGTCATACCGCACGGCGAGGGGTACCGCCATCTGCGCAGCGTTGTGTTTTTTGTCGTAATGCGCCTGATAGTTCAAATCGAGATTGTAGTAGTCCTTGCTTATCAATCCCGGGTCGTGCTGCGTCGATGCGATCACCGCGCTCAGCATGGCAACCACAAATACGCCGTAGACGATGGCTATTCCGTATCCCCAGTTCATTTTTTTTGTTTTTTTAGTGTTCCCGGATGAAATCCGGATAGTATCCCCGGATTTCATCCGGTCAGTGTCCCCGGATTTCATCCGGGGTTATTCATGTTTGACCGCTACGCGGTCTTTCTTGCTTGCTACCCAGTGAACCCAAGCGTGTTGTTATTCCGCATTCCACATTCCACATTCACCTGGGTCCCATAAAATTCGTTTTGACCTCATCAATCTTTTTCCCGTTGGAATAGACTTCGATCACGATGGCGTTTTTTTGTCCCTTGACCAGTTCGGTCGGAAGGATGAGAAAAAACGCGCCTTGCGCTTTGGCGCCCTTGGCAATGGGCGCTATGGCTTGCCCCACCACCTCGAGTTGCGCGCCGGGGGTAGTTGTCCGGAGCTCAATCGGCATTTCCTGCGTCGTTTTGTTGATGATCTGATAGGTGTACAGGTTGCTGATGTGCTGCTCGTCGCGTTTTTGGTACATCTGCCCGGGCGAGCGCAGAATGATGGACTCTACCACGCCCCGGTTGGCGAGCAGGAATACGTCGAGCGACAACAGGCCGATCAGGATGGCGGTGTACGCGAGTACGCGTGGGGTGAAGATACGGCGGTTTCCGGATTCGATACCCGTCATGGAGTCGTACCGGATGAGGCCCCGGGGTTTGCTGATCTTGTCCATCACCGCGTCGCAGGCGTCTATGCATGCGGTGCAGTTGGTGCACTCCAGTTGGGTGCCGTCGCGAATGTCGATGCCGGTGGGGCACACCGCGATGCAGAGCTTGCAGTCGATGCAATCGCCCTGGGGTTTGGCTGCATTGCGTATGGATTCCACCGGATTGTCTGCCTCGGCTACCGTCGGACTCATGCCGTTTGGGGCTTCCACCGCAGTAGAAGCGGCTTTTTGTTTTTGGAGTTTCCCTCTGGGTTCGCCGCGCACGAAGTCGTAGGCGACCACAATGCTGTCTTTTACGAGCAGAACGCCCTGCAGGCGACCGTAAGGGCAGATGGTGGTGCACACCTGTTCGCGCAACCAGACGAATACAAAAAAGAAAACAAAGGAGAACAACAGCATGGCGATGAAACCGCCCAGATTTTGGGTCACCGGTTCGGAAACAATGCTGAGTACCTCGTCCATTCCAATGATGTAGGCCAGGAAGTAATTGGCCACGATCACCGAAATAACGTAAAAAATGCCGTATTTCAGCGCCCGCTTGCGAATCTTGTCGGCGCTCCATGGGGCTTGGTCCAGCTTGCGCTGCGCGTTGGCGTCGCCGTCGATCCAATACTCAATCCGGCGGAAGAACATCTCCATGAACACCGTTTGCGGGCACACCCACCCGCAGAACAACCGCCCGTAAACCACCGTGAACAGGATGATGAACACGATAAACGTGAGCATGGCCAGCACGAACAAGTGGAAGTCCTGGGGCGTGAACAAGATGCCGAAGAGTACAAACTTGCGCTCCAGGACGTTAAAAAGTAAAAATTGCTCCCCGTTCACTTTGATGAACGGCATCACCAGAAAAACCGCCAGAAACAGGAAACTGATGACGGCTCGCGCAGAATAAAAGCGACCCTGTGGCTTTTTCGGATACAACCATACCCGTTTGCCCTCGGCATCCACCGTGGCTATCTTGTCCCGGTATTCCTCGGTGTCGTCAATCACCTCTTCATAGAAGAGTGGCGATTCTTGTTTCATGGATGAACAAATAAAAAAGGGTGAACTGATTAAAAAAACGATTCAAGGTTCAGCATTCCCTGTGCAGGAATCCTGAACCCGAATCTTCAATTGCGTATTATTCACAGCGACCCTATGGCTCCGCTGTCCGGAGCGGCCACCGCAGTGGAGTCGGTCACAGGTGCTGCGCCTTCTTCTTTCCAGATTTCCCCTTGCGGTTCCTTGGCATTGGGCGGGTTGGTGCCCACCAGGGTGAGGATGTAGCTGGACACTTTTTGCATGTCGGCCGGTTTAAGCTGGGCCGACCAGGCGATCATCCCTTTTTCCGGTACCCCGTATTTGACGGTTTTGAACACGTTTTTAATGCCGCCCCCGTGTATCCAGTGCTGGTCGGTGAGGTTGGGGCCGATGCCGCCCTCTCCGCCCTGTCCGTGGCAGGAGGCACAGCTGTTTTTGTAAATCAACTCCCCTTCGCCCAGGGCGGAAGCGTCGGTGAGCACCGTCACGTTGGCTTCATCTACGGCGTTGGACTGGCCGGCCAGCGCGATGGCCTGCTGTTTTTTGGCCTGCTCCATTTCCATCTCGTAGTATTCGCGCTGCGTCGGGCCGCCTCCGCCGAAATGGTAGTAGAACATGAATATGGCTGCCCAGATGGCCGTCAGGATGAACATATTCACCCACCACGGCGGCAGGCTGTTGTCCAGTTCCCGGATGCCGTCGAAGTCGTGGTGCGACATGATCTCGTGCTCGCGATCAATGGGCACGGCATTTTCCCAGTATTGCTTGCGCATGCGGGTCCAGAAAGACTCCGTCGGCGCCCCGGCAACAGTGGCCAGTTCGGCCAGCGTGACACCGCTTTTGGCGGCCTCCAGCGTCATGACGCGTCTATATAAAAATTGATTCACCCGAACGACAAAGTACATCGTGGCGATGAAGAGCAGTGCGGCACAGGAAACCAGCACATAGGTCATGATCCTGGGCAGCAGGTCTACCGAGGCGCCGGCATCAGCAGCGGCCGCAGCAGTGGTGGCATCCTGCCCCCACAGGGTGAGCGCGGAGACCGTCAGCAGGGATGTAAAAAAATATTTTCCCGGTTTCATATTGAAAAAAAGTGGGTTGACAATGAAGGAAATGAGCCGGCTTAATCCTTTAGCGGAAGTTCGGCCATGCGTTGCATCTCTTCCTTGCGACCGGTGAAGGAGCGCCACAGTACGATGCAAAATACCGTGAAGAACAGCAACAAGGCCACGGTTCCGAACCAGTGCAGGCCGTCGATGGATTGAAGGAGGTACTTGTACATATGTTGGTGGTTGTTCCAAGTTCAGGATCCCCGTGGGAACCCTGAACCCGGATGTTTATTCTTTCGTGGCTGTTTTTTCGGCCTTGATGTCCGTACCCAACCGTTGGAGGTAAGCGATCATGGCCATCATCTCGGTGTTTTCCATGCCTTCGTCCTCGATACCCTGGGATTTCAGGTTGTCTGCGATCGCCTTCGCCTGTTTTTGGGCATTCAGGATGGCCTTGTCCTCAAAATGTTTGGGATAAGGGTGGCCCAGCATCCGCAACGCCGTAATCTTTTTGGGCAGCAAGCTCAGGTCGAGTGGTGTTTCGGCGAGGAATGGGTACTGGGGCATGATGGAACCCGGCGACATGGTGCGCGGATCAATCATGTGGTTGTAGTGCCAGGAGTCGGGATAGCGGCCGCCTTCGCGGGCGAGATCAGGCCCCGTGCGTTTGGAACCCCACAGGAACGGGCGGTCGTAGATGGCCTCGCCGCTTTTGGAGTATTCACCATAGCGCTCGGTCTCGGCGCGGAACGGGCGAATCTGCTGGGAGTGGCAACCAACGCAGCCCTCGCGTATGTAGATGTCGCGACCCGTCAGCTCAAGCGGCGTGTAGGGTGTCACGGAACTGATTTTCGGCACCTGGCTTTCGATGAGCACCATGGGGACGATCTGTATGATGCCGCCGATCGAAATGGCAATGGTGCTCCACAGCAGCATCTGCATCGGACGATTTTCGATCCATTTGTGCCAGTGGTCGCCGGCAAGGGCCGGAACGACCCGGCGCTCCAGCGCAGGCGCTTCGGCGTCTTCATTGGCCATAAAAGTGCCCTGGGCGGCGGTTTTCGCCAGGTTGTACACGCCGATGATCACCCCGACGAAGAACAACGTGCCACCCAGCACCCGCAGGGCGTACATGGGCAGAATCTGCAGCACGGTATCCAGGAAGTTACCCCAGGCCAGGGTACCTTCCGGCGTAAATTCGCGCCACATGAAGTACTGTGTCCAGCCGGCCCAATACAGCGGAACGGCGTAAAAAATGATGCCCAGCGTGCCGAGCCAGAAGTGGATGTTGGCCAGATTGGTGGAATACAGGGTGGTGCGGTACATGCGCGGCCAGAGCCAGTAAAGCATGCCAAACGTCAGGAAGCCGTTCCAGCCCAGCGCCCCGACGTGTACGTGGGCGATCGTCCAGTCTGTAAAGTGGCTGATGGCGTTCACCGTTTTGATCGAGAGCATGGGCCCCTCAAAAGTTGCCATACCATAAGCCGTGACCGCCACCACCATGAACTTCAGCACAGGATCCTGGCGCACACGGTCCCAGGCGCCACGCAACGTAAGCAACCCGTTCAGCATACCACCCCACGACGGCGCGATCAGCATGACGGAAAACACCGTGCCCAGCGACTGCACCCAGTCGGGCGTAGACGAATACAACAAGTGGTGCGGGCCCGCCCAGATGTAGATAAAGATCAGCGCCCAGAAGTGGATGATCGACAGGCGATACGAGTACACGGGCCGGTTGGCGGCCTTGGGCAGGAAGTAGTACATGATGCCCAGATAGGGCGTGGTCAGGAAGAACGCCACCGCGTTGTGGCCATACCACCACTGCACCAGCGCATCCTGAACACCGGCAAACAAGGGGTAGCTGGCCGTCAGGGAGTAGGGCAATTCTAAACTGCGCACAATGTGCAACACAGCAACCGTTACCCATGTGGCAATATAAAACCAGATGGCTACATACAGGTGCGTCTCCCGGCGCAGAAGTATGGTGCCGAACATGTTCACCCCAAAAATGACCCACACGAGGGTGATCAGGATGTCCAGCGGCCAGATCAGTTCCGCATATTCCGAACTGGTCGTAAAACCGAACGGAAGGGTAAGCGCTGCGCCCAATATGACCACTTGCCATAGCCAGAAGTGCGTCCACGACAACACGTTGCTGAACATGCGCGCCTTGAGCAACCGCTGCAGGGAGTAATATATCCCCGTGAAGATACCGTTACCGACAAAAGCAAAAATCACCGCGTTGGTGTGCAGGGGGCGCAAACGCCCGAAGGTCAGGTACGGAATGCCGTACTGACTGAAGTTCAGATCAGGGTAAATAAGCTGCAACGCCAGGATAAGCCCTACGAGCATGCCGACCAGCCCCCACACGAACGCCGCTACACCGAAGGCGCGGACTATCCGGTTGTCGTACTGAAAATGTTCAATTCGACTCATTGTTGTAATGTATTAAGGTTAGTTTGAGTCCCCAGGAGGACAATTATGATGTGATTAAGGTGCTTCTTCCTTTTCCTGCTCGGCTCGTCCGGGGCGCAACTCGTCGTCGAACAACATGCGTACGGAAGGGGTGTAGTCATCGTCGAACTGACCATTTCGGGCTGCCCAGAAGTAGGCCAGCAGAAACCCTGCGGCCACAATCAGGCTGATGAGTATGAGGAGAAAAATGATTTCCATGCGTTTTGTGCCACTAAATACGTGAATGGCCCAAAGGTCGGTTTACACAGGTATGGCACTGGATGACCTTCGTCAGGGGGGTATCTGACCTTGATCAATGGTGACTTCCAGCGCCCGGATTTTAGTGCGTTAATGCACGGCCGCGTTCGGAAATTGCTGCCGACTGCGGCCTTCGGAATAAATTTTAAACTACATTTACCCTTCCGTTTGATCTGGCGCATATCCCGAAAGGAAAAAAACGCGCACGTCGCATGCTCAACGTCTACATCTCATACGCTCCCCAGGATGCGGCCTATGTGGCCAAATTGCTGGTTTGGCTCAAGCCCCTGGAGGAGAAATACTTCCTCCGTATCTGGTACAACCGGGCGCCACCCAGACCCCCTGAATTGCCCGAGCCCTGGAACCTGCTTTTTTTTTGGTACAAACCGCCGGTGGTTTCTACCCCATACCACCCCGACTTGCCGGGCAAGGTGGCCGACGGGCATATCTACCTCTTTTTGGTCAGCCACCATTCCTACGCCGTTAACTACATCGAAAATTTAGAAGTCCCGAAAGCCGTAGAGCGCTACCAGCGCTATGGCGACAACTACATCCGCATCTACCCTGTTCCGGTTTCCCCGTCCATGTGGATGCAGTACTCCCGGCTGGCCAAATTTTCTCCCATCGGCGTCAAAAAGTCGATCCTGGAAACCCAGCCTCAGGAGGAAGCCTTCCTGCAAATCGCCCGAACCCTGGAGCCGGTGATCGAGCACCTGCGCCGCCACTGGATGGAGGAACACAAACGCCTCGACCTTCCGCTGGACAGCTTCCACAAGCCGGCCCCGCCATCCGCCCCGCCCCACGAGCGATTCGTGCCGCTGCCCGGTTGGGCCGGCTGGCTGGTGGTTTTTCTCATCCTGTTCTCCACCGGCAACTGGTTCATCAACTCGTGTGCGCCCCGGGCCTACCGCCGGCTGATGCGCAACCCGCCGGCGTACGAAAAAACACCCGTCGAGTACCCGCGCGAAGTGCCCTATCGCGAGCCGGCGCCGGTGCCCCTGCCGCCGCCGGATACGTTTGTGGATCCGATAGACACCCTGCAGTAGGCGCTACGCCTTGCGTCCGATGACCACGCGCCTCGACCCGTCGGCCAGCGTAACCGCAAACAAATAGTCCTCCCCGCCATCCGCCAACCCCAGCCGCCGGCGTACGGCTTCCGCCGCCATCGGGAAATGCCGCACCGCGACGTTGCCCCGCTGTTCAGGCAAGGCCGCCAAAACGTCCTTTTTATCCATACGCACCACGGTCTTCACCTGAAATCGCCTGCCGGGAAAATCGTCCGCCGGAATATCCGACGTGTACAGATGGGTGTCCGCAGCCAGTTTGGTGAGCCCGAAACGGGCGGCAACACACTTAAACGCGCCGGCTTTCAATAGCGCCGCATCCGGATCATAAAGCCAACGGCCCGGCGGCCCAAACTCGGCCACTGCCGCCGACTCCTCCGCAGCCGTAAATTGAAAAACCTGTTGGCGGTCGCCCAACAGCACCGCATCCACGGTCACCGGCTGTCCCCCGGCATCCCCACGGGTCAGCAGGTACAGCACCTCGCGTACTTCGCCTTTTACCGACACCACCCAAACCCGGCTCACCGCCGGCAGTTGGCGCTGCGCCTCCCGGATGTCCAGCATCGGCGCCGCCTTGACCAATATCCGGGGCGAAACCGCCAGCAACCGGTCCAACAGTTCCACGACGTTGGGTGAACAATCCTGAAACCGGAAAACCCGCTTGTCGTGTTCGTCGCGTCGGGATGGATCCAGGTAAACCAGATCGAAATGCTCCCCGTCGGATTCAGCCAGAAACTGCGCTGCCGTTGCCGTATGCACGGTGATGTTCGGGGCGCCCAGGACATCAAAATTATGCCGGGCATCGCGGGCGCGGGCCAAATCGGGCTCCACGTAATCCACTTGTGCAAATCGGTGGCTGAAGGCCCAGGCATCCATGCCCAGCCCGCCGGTCAGGTCCGCCATGCGCCGGCCGATGAAAAGCCCGGCCTTGAACAAAGCCGTAGCCTCCGACGACGCCTGCTCGACACTGAGTGCATCGCCAAAGTGCAGATCACTGCGCGCCCATGCAGGCGCCTTCGACGTCAACTTGCGGATGGCTTGGATGTGCCGCACCGCCCGCGAGACATCAATCCCCGGGAACCGATCCGCACGCAGCAACATCCGGGTGAGGTCGTTCTCTTGCAGGTGGGCGTCAATAAATGCGCGAAAGGGATCCAAGCAGATGAATTTTGGAATGCTTTTGGATGAAAAAAAATGCCCGGCAACCAATTTAAAACAGATTATGAATAAAAGGGTTACTTTTGTGGACTTTTATCCATAATCCGGTATTCTCCACTCTGTGCACCAACAATTATTAACGGTTATGAACTTCCGCGCCAACCTGTTGAGCGTACTTGTTTTTTTATGCACCGGCATGATCTTGTCCGGCCAAACGGGCGACATCAAATCGATGGAAGCCGCCGCTCAGGCGACTTCCGGCAAAAATAAGATTGAAATCCTCATCCAGCTCACCGACGCGTATCTGGCGCAAGGAAATACCAAAGAGGCGGATAAAAAAGCCGAGGAGGCGGAAAAACTGGCCAGGAAAAACGGCGACCTTAAACTGCAGGCCATGGCTCTCAACCGACAGGCGCGCGTGCTGGAAAAGGAGGGTAAATACGCCAAGGCATGGAAACGCTACGAAGAAAGCAATAAAATCGCCGCCAAACTGCCTGCCCAGCAGCAGGATGTGGTCTACGACAACCTGGCCGGCATGAAATTGCTGGCGCCCAAGGTCGGAAAAACAAACGAAATGGCCGGCATGGAGAAAAATCTCCAGTCATCTGCCGGTTCCGGTGCCTCCGAACTGCCGGAGGGACTACTCACGTCTGAAGAGTTCCGGTCCAAAATGGCCGGACTCGACAACAAGGTCGAGCGACTTGCGCACAGCTCCGATGCCAACTATGAAAAAGAGGCGCAGTTGCTCATGGAACGAAAGGAGTTGCAGGCCGAGCTCATCGCCCGAAACCAGCTCATCAACAAGATGAACGAGGAGCAAATGAAGGCCGCGTTGATGTACATGGAGCAACGCAGCCTCCTGGACTCGCTCATATACAAATCGGATCTCGACTCCCTGGCGCTGGAACAAACCAACGCCGAGTTGAATGTCATGAAGGCCAACCGCAATTTTTACATCGCAGCGGCACTGGCGCTTTTCCTGCTCACCGGCGGACTTGCCTTCAGTTTTATTCGCGCCAGCCAACACGCCCGCGAATTGCGCACCAAAAACGCCATCATCCGGGAAGAACAAAACCGCTCCGAAAAACTGCTGCTCAACATCCTGCCCGCGCTGGTGGCCGACGAACTCAAAAAACGCGGCCGCACCGAAGCGCGCTTTTTTGACGACGTGAGCGTGTTGTTCGCCGACTTTGTCGGGTTCAGCAAAATTGCCGAAAAACTCAGCCCGCAGCAGCTCGTGGGTGAGCTCGACGCCTGCTTCCACGCGTTCGATGAGATCATCAGCAAGCACAACCTGGAAAAAATCAAAACCATCGGCGACGCCTATATGTGCGCAGGCGGACTGCCCCACGGCGGCGGCGCACAGCTCAAAGCCATGGTCGCCGCAGCCATCGAAATGCAGAACTGGCTGCATCACTGGAACGCAGACCGCGAAAAACAGGGGATGCCCCGTTACGACGCCCGCATCGGCATTCACAGAGGACCTGTGGTCGCCGGCGTGGTGGGCTCGCGCAAATTTGCCTTCGACATCTGGGGCGACACGGTCAACATCGCCGCCCGAATCGAGCAGGCCGGCGAAGGCGGCAAGATCAACATCTCCGGAGAAGTGTTCAAAATCGTCAGCGATTATTACACCTGCACCTACCGCGGGAAAATCGCCGCCAAAAACAAGGGCGAAATTGATATGTATTTTGTCGAAAACTGAGCGGCAAGGTTCATTAAACCCCTGAAGGCTTCAGGCGTCTAATCCGGGCATGTTGTTTTAAAACCGCACATCCATGAACCGTCGCCTCCGCCTGTTTGCCCTGTTTTTTCTCCCCTTCACCGCCCTGCAGGCCCAGCCCGGCTTGTATTTTCCGCCCAAAACCGGCATCGCCTGGGAAACGCTGGCGCCCGACAGCCTTGGCTTTTGCCCACAGCGCATCGACAGCCTCTACGCCTACCTCGACGACCGCGGCACCAAAGGGTTCCTGCTGCTCCAGGACGGACGCATCGTGCTCGAAAAATACTTCGACACCTTCACCCGCGATTCCATCTGGTACTGGGCTTCCGCCGGAAAAACCCTCACCGCCTTCCTCGTCGGTCAAGCCCAGGAAAAGGGACTTCTCGACATCGGGGAGCCCACCAGCACCTACCTGGGGCAAGGGTGGACCACCTGCCCGCCCGACAAAGAGACCCTGATTACCGTCCGGCACCAACTGTCCATGACTTCCGGCCTGCAAGACAATGTGCCCAACGACAATTGCAAAGCCGACTCCTGTCTGCGCTACCTGGCCGACGCCGGCACGCGCTGGGCTTACCACAACGCGCCCTACCTGCTCCTGCAGGATGTGATCGAGGCCGCCTCCGGACAATCCTACAACCAGTTCACCACCGCGCAGGTGAAATCGCGCACCGGCATGATCGGGTTCTGGTTCGACGGCGTGTATTACAGCCGCCCCCGCGACATGGCCCGCTTCGGGCTCCTCATGCAAGCCGGGGGTGTCTGGGACGGCGATACCCTCCTGGCCGACCAAAAGTACCTCTTCGACGCCACCCACCCATCCCAGCAAATCAATAATAGCTACGGTTACCTCTGGTGGCTCAACGGCCAGCCTTCATTTATGCTGCCCGACGTGCAATTCGTGTTCCCCGGCAAAATTGTGCCCAACGCACCCGACGACATGATCGCCGCCCTGGGCAAAAACGACCAGAAAATACACATCGTGCCCTCCCGGGGCTGGGTGATCGTGCGCATGGGGGAGGCCGGATACACAGGCCCCGGTGGCGGCAATGTGCCTGTCATATTCGATAACGTCATGTGGGACTACCTCAATCGGCTGGACTGCAACATCGTAAACGCCCACCAGCCGGAACCATCCCCGTCGCGCATACAAGCATGGCCCAACCCGACCCGGGACGCCTGGGTAATCGAGTCGGAATACCCCATCGAAACGGCCGGCTTGTTCGCCTTCGACGGACGACTCTGCCGCTCCATAACCGCTGCCGGTACTTACCAGCTGCAGATTGATGCGGCCGGTTTGCCGCCCGGTGTATACGCCCTCATCGTTCAGACCAAAACGGGCGTGGAAAAAATGCGCCTCCTGAAATGGTGATTCGAATGCGGAATGGGGATTGTGCAATGCGGAATGGGGATTGCGGAATGCGGAATATCTACGTTCGGTTGTACGGGATCGTTGCCGTTGTTGGCGTCCTCGCCGACAACAAACGGCGGAGTGAGCGATCAGGCAAAAACGCCGATAACGGCAATGCTTAAGTGCATTTGTTTGGCCCCTCACGCCGCCGTTTGTTGTCGGCGAGGACGCCGACAACGGCAAAACAAAGTTGTTTACAACGAAACCAGATTTTTTTGCCGCGAATTAGCGCGAATTCGCGCTAATTCGCGGCAAAAAAAATTTGTTGCCGTTGTTGGCGTCCTCGCCAACAACATACGGCGGAGCGAGCGATCAGGCGTAAACGCCGATAACGGCAATGCTTAGGTACATTTGTTTGGCCCCTCACGCCGCCGTTTGTTGTCGGCGAGGACGCCGACAACGGCAAAAAAACTGAATAGCCCCGGATGAAATCCGGGGTAGGGAAAAAACCACGAAAGGAACAAAACAGGCGTCCGGTATTGTTTGGTCAGTTACTTTTGCGTTTTCAAAACCACAACATGTCCGAACAAGAACAAATACGGCGCGAGAAACTCCAGCAACTCATCGACATGGGCGTCGACCCCTATCCGGGCGGTCGTTTTGACGTGCGTCACCTCGCCGCCGACATCGTGGCGAATTTCCAGGAAGAAACGCTGGAAGACGGCACCCGCAAACCGCTCAATTTCGAGGAGGTCAGCCTGTCGGGCCGCATCATGGCCATCCGGGAGGCCGGCAAAGCGTTGTTTATGCACTTGCAGGACAGCTCGGGCCGCATCCAGCTGTACCTGCGCCGCGACGAGATTGCGCCCGGCGAGGACACGTCGTTTTTCGACATAGCCATCAAAAAACTGCTCGATCTGGGCGACTACGCCGGTGTCCAGGGGTTTGCCTTCCGCACCAAAACCGGAGAGGTGACCATACACGTGCAGTCGTTCCGGTTGCTGGCCAAAAGCCTGCGCCCCCTGCCCATCGTCAAACGCGACGCCGAGGGGAATATTTACGATGCGTTCACCGATCCGGAGCAGCGCTACCGCATGCGGTACGTCGACCTGACGGTCAACCCCGAATTCCGGAACACCTTCATCACCCGCAGCCGCATGGTGAGCGCCATGCGCCGGTTTTTCGACCAAAAAGGCTGGCTCGAGGTGGAGACCCCCATCCTGCAGCCCATCCACGGGGGCGCGGCGGCTCGTCCGTTTACCACCCACCACAACGCGCTCGACATGCCCCTTTACCTGCGCATCGCCAACGAGCTGTACCTCAAGCGACTCATCGGGGCGGGGTTCGACGGCGTGTACGAAATCGGCAAAATGTTCCGCAACGAGGGCATTGACCGGACGCACAACCCGGAATTCACCTCTATGGAAATTTACGTAGCCTACAAAGACTACTACTGGATGATGGACATGGTGGAAGAATGCCTGTCCTATATCGTGCGCGAACTGCACGGAGACACCCGCGTGAAAGTAGGTGAAAACGAAATCGAATTCAAAGGCCCTTACCGACGTTTGCCCATTTACGAGGGCATACGCGATTACACGGGCGTGGACGTGACCGAACTCGACGAGGCCGGTCTGCGCGGCCTGTGCGGGCAACACCACATCGAGGTAGACCCTTCCATGGGCCGGGGCAAGCTGATCGACGAGCTGTTCTCCACCCTCGTGGAGCCGCACCTCATCCAGCCCACTTTCGTGATGGATCACCCGGTGGAGATGACGCCCCTGGCCAAAAAGCACCGCGAAAAACCGGGGCTGGTGGAGCGCTTCGAACTGTTCATCAACCGCAAAGAGGTAGCCAACGCCTACACCGAGTTGAACGACCCCCTCGACCAGCGCGCCCGCTTCGAGGAACAACTGGAACTCGCCGCCCGCGGCGACGAAGAGGCCATGCGCCTCGATGAGGACTTCCTGCGCGCCATGGAGTTCGGGCTGCCGCCCATGTCCGGACTGGGCATCGGCATCGACCGGCTCGCCATGCTCATGACCAACCAGGTGAGCATACAGGAAGTGCTGTTTTTTCCGCAAATGCGGCCGGAGTAGTGGCAGACGGTTTTTTAATATAATAAGCCCGCAAGCCAAAGGGGTATTTGGCGGCCGGTGGCAAAGTCCAGGTTGTCGGAGAAAATGTATGCGTCGGACAGCCCCGTTATCTGCTGGCTGCCTTTGTTTTTTCCGCCAATTTCGAATACCACCCCGTTTGCTGTTTCAAAATCAGCCTTATCGTGGGCATACACGGCATGCTTTTGGCGTAACTGGTTGAATACAAATGTCTCCCTAAGTCCGCCTTCGTTCACCCCTACGTCATGGCTGAGTGCAAACAACAGGTTGGGGTTGTCCAGAAAAATTTTCTCTGGTTTTTGAAGCAAACTTATGCCTCGATCTTTGTGCTGAAGCAAAGACAACAAGCGAGCAGCTTCTAAATAGTGGAGATAATTCAACAACGTTGTCCTGGTGATGCCACTGCGTTCGCTTAATCTTTGGATGTTGGGCTTGAAAGGAGGAGCAGAAGCCAGAATGGTAAGCAACTGGTAAATTTTACGATAATGCCCCGCGTCCAGGTCTTTGTAAAATACCAGATCGTTTTCTACCACAGCCCTCACCACATTGTTCAACCGTTCCCGGTAAATTTCACCGTCTCCCTCCGTAAAAAACGGATAATAGCCCTCCTTCAAATATACCTTCAATGCAGTGTAGGGCTTTATCTCCGATGGAAAAACAGCAACGACGTCGTTGGCTTTGCCCAGGATGTCCTCCAATGAAAAAACAGGGACGCTTACGTTGTACTTTAAACCCAAAAACTGTCTGAAGGATAAGCCGTTTAGCTCTCGAATCAACGCTCTTCTGCTGAGATCGGCATTGGCTTTATGCATTTCTATGATGCTAGATCCGGAGAAAACTATTTGCAACTCGGGGTACAAATCGTACGCATTTTTTACCTCGACTGCCCAGGTAGGATAACGGTGCACTTCATCCAAAAATAAATATTTACCCCCATTGCGCACAAATATGGCTATTAGCTCCGACAGATGTTTGCCCGTGAAATAGAAATCGTCCAGGGAAACATACAAGGCAGCCTCACTAAACCCGTGGGTTTTGCGCAGGTGTTGAAGCATGAGTGTTGTTTTCCCAACACCTCTTGCGCCGCGTATGCCCAACAAACGGGTTTGCCAGGGAAAACTTTTTACTTCATCGCGCTCGAAGTGAAGGGAGATTCGAGCGATGCGTTCATTGGAGCGAAGACGAAGGTTTTCCATAATTGTATTTTTAAAAATACAAAATTATGGCAAAAGTGTTTAATGTGCAAAACGGTTTTAGGGTAAAAACGTATTTTGGAAAGTACAACATTGGCCCGCCTCAATTCAGCAAGTACATCG
>JBGSTG010000079.1:0-3536 GCA_041736625.1 Saprospiraceae bacterium
CCCAGCGTCGTGCTCTGCCAGGATCGACAACTTTTGATCGTTACTGAAATTACTCTTTCGCATGTGTTCGCAATTTAGTGGTGGTGAATTTACGTAAAATTCTCTACTAAATTGTGGTATCGCGTTTTGGGAAGGCTACACCCCTCACACGAACGGGGGCGATGGGCAAGGGGCGGGCTTTTGGGTTGGCGAGAACGGTCTGCGTAGCTGACGTAGCGGGCTTTTGCCCGCTATGGACAGCTGCGCTTTGTTATGCGTATTTATTTTATTCATTGATCATTGTCCGAAAGAAGAGCTTTGAAGAAAAACCTGTAACCCTGTTGCCCGTTCTAATTCAGTTTTTAGTCTTTGTTCTTCCTGCCGATCACTTGGAAATGGGTCAATTTTTATGATAACTCCCTTTCCTTCAATTGATAACTTCTTAATGACAGGAGCATTTACTGATATTTCAAAAACTTTACCTGCTTTTTCATAGATAGAATTATAGAATAAAATTCCTGAATTAAACTTTCTGTAATTTAATGATAAAGGTAAAATAATGATTGCTCCAAGAATAATGGTTGTAACCGTTCCTTTGAAAAACCGTTTTCGACTTTGAGCATTTTTTATTCCAAGCACAAAAAAGATTAAGATTGCTGCAAATGTTATTCCTAAGAAATTGGTAAGAAATAATAGAATACTGCCACTTGCCAATATAAAATGCTCCTGTTCAAGCAATATTCCGCATGTGCAAAGTGGGGGCACTAAAGCTACGGCAATTGCAACACCTGACAATATTGTGGAAAATTCACTTCGGTAATAACCCCATGCACCCGCAGCACCGGCAAATACAGCAATTCCAAGATCTCGCAAATCAGGTGAAGTCCTAATGAGCATTTCTTTATTGGGAGTAATATCGGGTAAAATCAAGCTTATTAGGTATGCTATTAGAATAGAGCTAACTGATCCAAGAATAATTATTCCTAACATTCTAAAGGATTGAATCCTCCACCCTAATGCAACAGCACCGCCAAAAGCTACAATTGGTTGACCAAGTGGAGCTATAATCATTGCGCCAATTATTGTTGCTGATGAATTTTCTGAAAGTCCAAGAGAAGCTAGTCCTATACTCAATAGTAGCATGAGAAGAAAGGATGTTTTCCAATCTTTTTTGTAGTGAAAGAATAGTTTATTGAAAACTGCGGTTCTTTTCTCAACTGGCACATCCTCTGAAAAGAAATCCTTTTCAATGTCTACGTTTTTTTCGTTTGGGTCTATTTGGACCATGAGTTGATTCTGTCTCTAATTACGCATAACTACCGCTTTCCCGCACCCAACGAATAACCCAAACACGAACTTCGTCTTTCCCCCCCCCTTTCGGCACTTATCCCGCACTTCGTGTTTTACTTATCCTTCAGGTGCGGGACAACCGCCAATTTCCTTAGCTCAAAGTTAAGCAAACAAAACAACACACCAAATACCCCCCCCCAAAAAACGACCCTCTCAAAACATCATCGTCACCCCGCACATCCACCGTCCCTGCGCCTCGCTGTACCCGCCCTGCATGTCCTGGGTGAGCGGAATACCGCCATTGAGGTGCAGCGCCCAGTTGCTGCCGAGGTAGAGGTCGGCGCCGGCCTGTCCGGCGAGCAGGTATCCGCCGGACTCCTCCACGGCGTAGCCGCGGTTGGTGTCCTGCCGGCTGTTTTCGCCGTACACCCCCGCCCAGGGCATGAGGGCGAGTTTGGACGACAGCTGCTGCACGTAAAACACGTTCAGCGAGCCGCTGACCCGGTTGCCGAAACGGTACTCCTCCCGGTTGGTGGTGTTGATCCGGTAGTTGAGGTCGGCCGAGACGCCAAACTGATCCACGCGCAGGGTGTACAGGGCGTTGGTGAGCACGTCCCAGCTGCCGGTGCCCAGCTGGAAGTTGGGCGAAAAATGGGCCGATTCTTCCCCTGTGTCGCCCTCATAGCGGCCGGTGGGTAGCTTCACGCCGCCACCCAGCCAGAGCTGGTGCTTTACGCGGTGTTTTTCCTGTTTGTTGTTGGTGTTCAGCAAGTTGTAATTCACTAGCAAACTCACGTCGCCCATGCCGGTGCGCTTTACCGGTTCGTCCACGCCGTTGTTTTGTTCATTGTACTGGTAGGGCAGAAAGGCCAGCACCTGCCATTTGCGGTGGGGATAAAAACGCCCCGAGAGCTCGGCGGTCTGAAATGTTTCGGTGGTCAGGTACTCGTGGCCGGTGCTCTCGAAGGCGCTGTGCCGGTACCGCACGCCCACAAACGAGCGGGTAAACTGGGGCATGATGCCCAGGTAGTAGTTCGTGACGCCGCATCCGCAGCGGTCGCAGGCGACGGCATTGGACAGCCCGATGAGCAAACCGAGCAAAAGGAAGAAGTATTTCATGGGTTGGTTATTGTTCCGACAAGTCCCTGCGGCGGATAAAATCTTCGTCGTTCAGGGCGTCGAGAAAAGCTTTGATTTGCGTGCGTTCGGTCTCGTTCAGCGCGATGCCGCGTGCGCCGCCGGGCTGCCGGAGCGCGGGGTCGAGCGTAGGACTCTCCACCACGCCCATGGCGTAGTGATCCAGCACGGCGTCGAGGGTCTTGAAACGGCCGTCGTGCATGTACGGCCCCGTCCAGCGCAGGTTGCGGAGCGAGGGCACCTTGAACTTGTGCATGTCTTCGGCATTTTGCGTGATGCGGAACCGCCCTTCGTCGGGGTTGTACTGGTGGTTGAGGCCGTTGTTCCGGAAGCTGAAGTCGGAGAACAGCTCCCCGCCATGGCATTGCCCGCACTTGGCGCGCACCACCTGCAGTCCGGCGATCTGTTCGGCGTTCAAGGCGCCCGTGTTGCCCTGTACGTATTGGTCGTAAGGCGATTGTGCAGAAACGCACATCAGCATAAATTGCGAGAGCGCTTTGAGGAAACGGGCGGTGGTCACCTCCCGGTCGCCGAAAGCCGCTTCGAAAAGCGGCGGATACTCGGGGTCCTGGCGGAGCCTGGCCAACACGTTGTCGAGCGTTTCGTCCATCTCCACCGGATTCTCAATAGGGTTGATGGAAAACAGATCGAGGTCGTGCACGCCGCCGTCCCAGAAAAATGTAGGGTGCCAGGCCAGGTTCATCACGGCGGGCGCGTTCCGGTCGCCAAGCTGGTTGTCGATCCCGTGGCTCAGGTCGTGCCCGTGGTGGGTAAACGCCGCGGATTGCAGGTGGCAAAACCCGCAGCTGATGGATCCGTCGCGCGACAGCCGGGCGTCGTAAAACAATTTTCGGCCCAGCGCGAAGCCGGCGCCCGTGACCGGGTTGTTCTCAAAACGGTACACCGGTTCGGGGAAGTGCGCGGGTTTTTCGAAGCGCACATCGGGGTATGCGGGGGTGTTGTCGTCGCGGTTGCAGGCGATCAGGCCAGCCAGCAGGACGAACAGGAGGAAGTGGCGCATGGTGGTTGTGGTTGAGGAGGTGCGGGGGTAAGAGGCTGTCTCATAAGTTGCAATAAAACGAAATATTCAAAATATAATTTCTAAAATCGGCCGGATAAGTGTCGGCGTG
>JBGSTG010000080.1:0-22128 GCA_041736625.1 Saprospiraceae bacterium
CGCCCTCGCGAGCGACACCCTTGCCTTTGACTATGAGATTCCGGTCACAACGGCTCCCAAAGGACTAAAAGGTTCGCACCTTTGCACCTCTGTGAATGATGACATGCCCGGCACACCAAACGTTAGGCCTCTCCGAGGCCCCAAAAATTTATGCAACCTAGCTATAAACATTGGGCCTCTCCGAGGCCGGATCAAACTTTACCTACGCCAACAACAACCATGATCGCAAGACTCGCAACCCTCCTCCTCGCCGTCGCCCTGCTCACCGCACACCACCCCACCCCTGCTGCGGACACGCCGCCCGAGGAGGGTGAGATTCTCGCCAAAATCCGCTGTGGCGTCTGCCACGCCTATCCCGAGCCGGGCCTGCTGCCCAAACGCATCTGGCGCGAATCGGTGCTCCCGCAAATGGGCTACCAGATGGGCGTGTACCCGAACGACACCACACGCCTGGGTCTCATCGAACAGGGTCCGGGCGGCGAGAGGGTCTTGGCAGCGGGCGTCTTCCCGGAAAAACCGCAGATCAGCGCCGAAGATTGGGCCAAAATACAGGCTTTTTACCTGAAACAGGCGCCCGACAGCCTGACCATGCCCGATCCGCCGCCGATAGCAACCGGGCTAAAAAACTTCATCACCCGCATTCCGGAACTCAGGCTGTCGCCCCCCAGCGCCACGCTCGTGCAGTTCCGTCCCGGCGGCGGACTATACCTCGGCGACGCCAACAGCCGCCGCTTGCACTGGATCGATCAAAACCTGAAAGTAGAAAAAGCGGCCAACCTGGCCGAGGGCGTGGTGCACCTGCAACGCGACGCTGGAGGCGCCTACGTGACCATCATGGGTTCGTTTTCGCCCACCGACGCGCCGGTGGGCGCGGTCATTTACATACCCGACGATTCGCCGCGCGCCGAGGTGCTGCTCGAAGACCTGCAGCGGCCCGTGCACAGCGCGTGGGCCGACCTGAACGCCGACGGGCGCCCCGACGCCGTGGTGTGCGAGTTCGCCAAGTGGACCGGCGGGCTTACCCTGCACCTCCAGCAGCCCGACGGTTCGTTCATCCGCTCGGTGCTGCGCAACCGGCCCGGCGCCATTAAAAGCTACATCCGGGACCTGAACCGGGACGGCCACCCCGACGTGATCGCCCTGTTCGGACAAGGCGACGAGGGTATCTACCGGTTCCTGAACGACGGCAAGGGCGCCTTCACCGAGGAGCGCGTGCTCCGCTTCCCGTCCTCCTGGGGGTCGAGCGGGTTTCGGCTGGCCGACGTGAACGCCGACGGCCACGAAGACATCGTGTACACTTGCGGCGACAATGCCGACTACACGCCCATCCGCAAACCCTACCACGGCATCCGCTTTTTCACCAACGACGGACGGGGCAACTACACGGAATCTTTCTTTTACCCGCTCAACGGGGCGTACGACGCCATTCCGGCCGATTTCGACGGCGACGGCGACCTCGACCTGGCCGCGCTTTCTTTTTTTCCCGACTTCCCAAACCGGCCCCAGGAGGCTTTTATCTGGCTGAAAAACCAGGGCGAGGGCCGCTATCAGGCCTTCTCCTTTCCGGAAGTGACCCAGGGGCGCTGGATCGTGATGGACGCCGGCGATCTGGAGGGCGACGGCGATCTGGACCTCGTGCTCGGTCCGCTCACCTTCGAAGTGGTGCCCGACGGCGGAGAGGTGCAGCGCTGGCTGAACGGTGGCCTCCCTTTTTTGGTGCTGGAAAATACCACAAAGTAAGCCGGAACAGCCCCCTCATAAGTACCGACTACCGACGGCCGACTACCGACTACCGACTACCGACTACCGACCGCTAAAAGCCCGTCACAACGTTTCCGAATAATCCAAATCCGCATCAAACGTCTCCCGCATGCCCCATAAAGCCACAAAAGCAAGGGCAAGACACACCGCCCCGACGATCCAGGCGGCCGGCAGCACGCCGCCGAGTGCCGCGCTGTTTTTCAGGTATTTGAACGATTCACCGATGGGGACGAGCATGCCGCGGGCAAAATTGGGCACGGCGGTGGCTACGGTTGCGCGCAGATTGGTGCCGAACTGCTCGGCGCCGATGGTGACGAAGATAACCCAGAAGCCGACGGAAAGTCCCAGGAGAAAATGCGCCAGATAAAAAGCTGCCGGGCTGCCGAAGCCGGCGTACAGGTAATAAGCTGTTGCCAGCGCGTCGGCTGTCAGGAAAATGAACATCACTTTGACCCGGCTGCGCAGGTACTGGCTGAGCCCGCCGGCCAGCAGGTCGCCCAGGATGATACCGGTGTAGCAGGCTGCTATGGCGTTTCCGCCGGTGATCCCCGAAAGGCCTTTGGCCTGACCGAACTCCGGCGCCAGGGTGACCAGCACGCCAACGACGAACCAGGTGGGCGTGCCGATAAATATACACCGTAAAAAACGGATCAGGCGGTCCCGGCTGGTGAACAAGGCCAAAAAATTGCCCCGGCTCACGCCTTCCGTGTGGCGTACGTTGTGGAACATACCCGACTCCACCACGCTCAGGCGGAGCAACAACAGCGCAATGCCCAACCCGCCCCCGATGAAATAGCAAACCCGCCAGTCGAACATCTGGTTGACCACCCAGGCCAGCAGCGCGCCGCACAGGCCCACCGCCGCCACGATCATGGTGCCGATCCCGCGTTTTTCTTTGGGCAACACTTCAGCGACCAGGGTGATGCCGGCGCCCAGCTCACCGGCCAGCCCGACACCGGCTATGAAGCGGTAAAAAGCGTAATCTGTACCGGATGTGGCAAACCCATTGAGCAAATTGGCGATGGAATACAACGCAATGGACAGGTACAAGACCGAAACCCGGCCCCGCTTATCGGCCATCACGCCCCAGAATATACCGCCGACCAGCATGCCCCCCATCTGCCAGTTCAACAGGGAAATGCCCGTATCGGTGAGCCCTTGGCCGCTGAACCCCAGATCCTGGAGGCTGCGCACCCGCACAAACCCGAACAGTAAGAGGTCGTAAATATCTACGAAATACCCCAGGGCCGCTACGATGACCGCATTTCGTATTCCGTTAAGGTCCTTCGCTTTGCTCAGGATAAAATTCCGCATTGGATCAGAAGTTTTTCACGGCTTCGTCGTCCAGCTCCCCTTCCCAGCGCGCCACCACCACGGAGGCCAGGCAGTTGCCGGTGAGGTTGATGGCCGTGCGCCCCATGTCCATGAGCGCATCGATGCCGAGGATGACGGCGATGGGCCATTCCGGGATGTCGAATTGGTTGACGGTGGCGGCCAGAATGACCAGGGAAGCGCGCGGGACACCGGCTACGCCCTTGGACGTCAGCAGCAGCGTGCCCATCATGGCCAGCTGGGTGCCCCACGACAGTTCGATGCCGGCAGCTTGTGCGCAAAAAACAGAGGCCAGGGACAGATAGAGCGTGGAGCCGTCGAGGTTGAAGCTGTACCCGGTGGGCAGCACGAAGGAAACGATGTTGCGCGGGACGCCAAACTTTTCCATGGATTCCAATGCCAGCGGCAGGGCCGCCTCCGAACTGGCGGTAGCGAACGCCAGCGACGCCGGTTCGCGCACCACTTTGAAAAATTTGCCCACCGGCACCCGAATGATCCACAGCACCGGGATGAACACCAGAAATATGAAAACGATGAGGGCAACGTACAGGGTCAGGAGCAATTTCAGCAGGTTCCACACCACATCGAAACCCATGCTGCCGATGGTGTACGCCATGGCGCCGCCCACCGCCAACGGCGCTGCGTACATGATGAGGTGCACAAATTTGAACATAACCTCGGTGAGCGACTCCGTCCACATGAGCATCGTCTGCCGGTAAGGCTCGTCCACCTGCCGCAGGGCAAACCCGAACAGCAGGCTGAACACCACGATCTGGAGTACCGCGCCTTCGAAGATCATTTTGGCCACGTTCTCCGGAAAAATGTGCAAAACGACGTATTTCCAGTCCTGTTTGACCTTGGTTGCCGGTGGAGTCAGCACCTTTTCGCCGTACAACAGTTGGTACGTGCCCTTTGCCGAGTCTACCTTCACCGTAAGTGCGTCGCCGGGAACCACCATCGGATCCGACGGGATGGCGGCGACGTGGATGCCCTCCCCTGCCCGGGTCCAGTTGATGGCCACCAGGCCCACCACCAGGGCGATGGAGGTGGCCAGAATGAAGTAGGTGAAAGCCTTGGCGCTGATGCGCCCCACCTGCGCGGAGTCCTTTTGCGCGGCAATTCCCACCACCAGCGTGCCGAAGAGCAGAGGTGCGATGACTGTTTTGATGAGTTGGATGAATATTTTACTGAGAAATTCGAGTTGCGCGCCGGCCCGGGGGAAATCGACGCCAAACTCCATCCCAATGATCATGCTGAGCAAAATCCATGTCGTCAGGCTGTTGTTCTGCCAACCAAAATAACACAAAGCGCCGATGGCCCACCAGCGCAGGGCGATGAGGATGTTGGGGTCAATGGTGAAGGGCAGGTAATGCCGCAGCAGGTGGATACCCGCCACAATGGCGATGCTGATGAGCGCGAAAGTCAGCGATTTTTGCAGTTTCATGATGTCGACAGGATGAGGAAGGGCGCAAGATAGAACTTCTCAGGTGTTTTATCAGGGTTGCTATCCGACCGGTTCGCGACGACGCGCGGTCACCTCTATCTCAATGCGCAAGCGCTCATCGGCCAGTCCGGCGGCGATCATAGTCGCCGCCGGGCGAATCTCGCCGAAATATTTACGCAACACCGGCCAGCAGACGTGAAAATCGGCGGCATTGGGCAAGATGTACAACACCCGCACGACATCGCGCAGGTCGGCGCCGGCTTCCGCCAGCGCGCTTTGAATGTTGCGCAGGCATTGTTCGGTTTGCTCCACCAGATCGTTCGAAATGGTCATGGTGGCGTAGTCAAACCCGGTGGTGCCGGAAACAAAAATCCATTCCCCGTCGACCACCGCGCGGGCGTAACCAATCTGCTCCTCAAAAGCAGAACCGGAAAAAATGTGTTTTCGGGCCATCAGCACGGCTTTAAAATTCGTCCTACGAGTATACTCGTAGGACGAATGTGGGTACTTTTGCTCAAATGTACGGCCCTTCATGAAAAAACGCTACCCCCGCACCCTTTCTTCCGGCGCAAACAATACGGTGATCGCCTTGTCGGAGACCGAAGCCGGGAAACTGTTTACCGGCGATACGCGATCAGATATCGGGTCGGAAGCCGAAAAAATGAAGTTTGCAAACGCCGTCAATGGCCTGGTGGTACGCTTCATTCGGCTCGACCAGTTGAACGAAGACACTGAAATGCTCGTCATGGAGCGTTTATATCCCATGGACTTCAGGGCATACGAATACGAAAAACGCGAACTGTGGCTCGATGTACTGGAAGCCGAACTGGATCAGTTGCATCAGGCAGGATTTGCCCACCGCGACCTGCAAAGACCCTCGGACATGCCGGGTGAGCGGTTCGACAACGTATTTCTGACACCCACCGGCTTTCGACTGATCGATGTAGGCATCTCTGCCCTCCTTCAGCAGGTGGGCGAAAAAATTTTTCACCGTTTTGTAGAACAGGAACGCAAGGAATTCGAAGAGTTCAGAACGTTTGTTTTGTCCAGATAAACACGCTATTTTTTATCTAAAATATCTATTATTAACGGCTTAAGGTAAGAAGCCACCAACTGATTCCCCCGGTTGTTCCAGTGGTAACCGTCATCCGTGCGTACGCATTCGCTCGACTCGAAACGTTGGATGTACGCGGGCATGTTGCCGGCAAATGGAATCCGGTTATCGGCGCACAGTTGTTCAAATGCAACATACGGCGCCTCAAAGCCGTCGACACACACCCCCAACAAGGCCGTTTGGGGCGGAAGCAGGGCTTGGAAGTTTTTCAACGTGGCATCCGTCATGCGCACCGATCGGGCAAACAACGGATACTGTTCCCGCTGTTCGGCAATGAACTTTTCGGCGGGCTCCTTTGGCGGGAGGTCAAAGGTTCCGTTCGACAATTGAATACGGCGAATAATCCAATACAGAAAACGAGACCAGGGTTTTACGCTGCGGGGCCATTCTGCTGCATACCGACGGACGATGCTCCCGTCTTCCAGGGTATATGGCCTGGGCATACGCACATGATAGTTCGCCCGTTTTTCCAGTTCCCAGTAATTATCGATGAAATCGTTGGTGCAGAACATAATTACTACCAGATCGGGCTTTATCTCGTCCATATACTCTTTCACAATCAGGTACTCTTGCGTAGTACCAAAACCGGCAGCCCCGTACGCAAATACTTCTACGGGTAAAGAATCGGCCAAAAGACGGTGCCACGTTTTATCGTCGGAAGTTTGGGCGCAGGCCGTGTAAGAGTCTCCAATAAACAACACCCGTTTGCGAC
This sequence comes from Saprospiraceae bacterium, assembly GCA_041736625.1. Lineage (GTDB taxonomy): Bacteria > Bacteroidota > Bacteroidia > Chitinophagales > Saprospiraceae > M3007. The sequence continues at coordinate 6,364 of JBGSTG010000080.1, forward strand.
CCGACGCGTTGAGATCGCCATAGGTTCGAAATCCATTTTTCCCAAACGTAAGCTTCACGGCGTATGGGTTACCCTTAAAATCGTTCATGGTCCCTTCAAATGCATATCCCGCTTGCACGAACCATCCCATTTTTTTGTCCGGTACACGATAGTTATAAGGCGGTGTGGCCGGCGGGTCGGCCGTCCAGCCGGGGTTTAATCTGAAAATCAATTCACCGACAACAAAAAGAAGCAGGGGCCCAATAAGTATGGCTAAAAGCCTTAATGATAAAACATAAAATGCCGAACGAAGGGGGCCATTAGAAATATTATTACTTGAGGCCATGTCTTTTTGCCACAAATATAGCTACCCAAATATATTCCCAACCCACACTGCCCGTATTATAAATTACAGGTACGTTTACACTACCCCACCTGCTCCCATTTTAAGGGTTATGAAAATCTGCACCGGCGCTAAAACGGCAGCAGCAGCAGCATCGCTTCCACCCAAAGCGTGTATTGCGCACCGGACGGATGCAGCTGGTCTGATGCCACCAGACCGGGCTGCGCCAGCCCCTGTCGGGAAATACCGGTCACATCCAGATAAACTGCGTGGAATCGCTGTGCGATCTCCCGGTTGATGGCGTTGTAGGCGTCGATTTCGGCGGAAGTTTTAGCCGGGGTGCCGTACTGCTGTCCGTAGGGTGTATAGGCCCAGTCGGGAATGGAGAGCACGATCACCCGATCGGCGCTGCCGCCGGCAAACGCCAGGGCCTTTTGCAGCAGCCGCTCAAACGCCATGCGGTACTCCCCCGTGTCGCGTTTCTGGTACTGATTGTTCACGCCGATGCACAACGTAACCAGGCCGAACACACTGTCCTGAATATCGGTGGCGGCCAGGATCGCCCCCTCCAGCTGATCCGTGCGCCAGCCGGTCTGGGCGATCACGCGCACGCCGGCGACATCCGCACCCCGGCTTCGGATGGAGTCGGCGAGTTGGTACGGAAAGCCCTGTTCGGCAGGCGTCCCCTGCCCTTTGGTGTACGAGTCGCCCAGCGCCAGCACGTCCACGCGGGGTTGCGGCGCCGGTGGGGAGGGCGCCCGGTACAGTTCGGACTCCGCGTCGGAACAAGCCATGCAAGTCAGCAGCAGTCCCCAAAACAGGCCACTACAATGCCTACAGATAGTATTGCCGGTATAAAAAGATCGCATAATGGGGAAACCGCTGCTTTTGGCGAAAGTTTACCGGCTGAACGGCTTATTTTTGCTGGATATTTCCGTTTTTGAGGCATGAACCGATTTATCCTTTCTTTTCTGCTCTTCGTCGGCCTACTCGCGCCCGTCAGGGTACTCGCTACGCACATCGTCGGCGGGGAAATGACGTACCGGTGCCTGGGCAACAACCAGTACGAAATCACCCTCACCGTTTACCGCGACTGTTACACCGGCGTGCCCTGGTTCGATAGCCCGGCATACGTGGCGGTGTACGACGCCGACTGGAAAAAGGTGGGCCCCACCTATTCGTTTACGCTCAATGCCGCCTCCAACGACACCCTGTCCATTTCACTGGACAACCCCTGCCTGACCGTTCCGCCCGACGTTTGTGTGCACCGCACCATTTATAAACGCACCATTACGCTCGACTATTCGCCCGGCGGGTACACCCTTGTTTACCAACGTTGCTGCCGCAACAACCTGATTCGCAACACGCCCGACCCCCTGAACACGGGCATCTCCATCGTGGCCGAGATCCGCGACGACGCGCTCCTGCAGTGCAACGGAGGCGCCAACTTCAACTCCTGGCCACCCGTAGCCATCTGCATCAACGAACCCATCGACTTCGACCACGCCGCCACCGACCCCGACGGCGACTCCCTCGCCTACCGGCTCTGCACCCCGCTCAACGGGCCCGACTCGCTCAACCCGCGCCCGCTCACGCCTTTTCCGGGGCCCTACGAGGAGATCGTGTGGGTCGACCCACCCTACAGCCTGTTCAACATGCTGGGAGGCATACCCCTCACCATCGACGCAAACACCGGCTTCATGACCGGCATCCCCAACACCATCGGCAACTTTGTCGTGGGCGTTTGCGTGGACGAATACCGCGACGGGTTGATCATCTCCACTACCCGGCGCGACTTCCAGTACAACGTGTCCGATTGCGGAAAAACCTATTCCTCTTTTTTCGCCCCGGCCGTCAGCTGCGACACCCTTCGCGTCGATTTTGTCAACAACAGCCCCAATGGCGACGAGTTTCTGTGGTATTTCGACTGGCCGAATCCCGACCTTTCTTCCGCCAACGAATCGCCCTTTTTTGTGTACCCCGACACCGGCGCCTACACGGTGGCCCTCATCGCTCAGCCGAACGACCCCTGCGCCGACACCTCCTACCAGACCATCTTGCTGACCAACCGGTTTGTAGCGGCCGATTTCAGCTACGCCCTTGGCCCTTGCAACAGCAGCGGCCTGGTGATCAACGCCCAGGACCTGAGCGCCGACACCCTTTCCGGTCTGTCGGGCACACAGTGGACCTTGTTCAAAAACAACGTCGCCATCGCCTCCAGCACCGAAACAGCGCCCAGCTTCCTGTTGCCCGATGCCGCCGATTACCTGCTCCGGCTGGTGTCTGTCGGCGGTAACGGGTGCGCCGATACGCTCCTCATGCCCCTGGATGCGCCCATTCCCCCCATCAATGCCCTCGAACAATTGGTGATCCTGTGCGAAGGCGATACGCTGGGATTGTTTCCGGACGCCGATCCCGCCTTCCAATATGTATGGTCGCCGCCGGACGACCTCAGCGACCCCGTCGCCCCCAACCCCCTGGCTTCGCCTGACAGCACCCGGATGTACAGCGTCACCATCTCCGGCAACGGGCCTTGTGTCCGCACCGGCACCGTGGAGGTGCAACTGGTCAACAGCACCGATTCGGTGGTCGTCACCGCCGACCCCAGCCTGATTGTACCCGGGTTGAGCACCGAGCTGACCGCCATTTTCCCCGGCGCCGAAGGGTACGCATGGTTTCCGGCAGAGGGGCTCACCGACCCCACCAGTGCATCCACACTCGCCTACCCTTCCGAGACCACTACCTATACGGTGCGCGTCGAGTTGCCCGGCGATTGCGATGCGCTGGGTACCGTGATCGTAACGGTGCGCGCCGCCTCCTGCGAAGAACCGTATATTTATTTTCCCAACGCATTTTCGCCCAATGGCGACGGTGAAAACGACGTGCTTAAACTCGAGGGCCTTTTTGTGGAAGAAACCTACTGGGTAATTTACAATCGCTGGGGTGAAAAGATTTTTGAAGCCGACAACCTCGAAGACGCCTGGGACGGCACCTACCAGGGCGACCCCCTGCCCGCCGAAACATACGGGTACTACCTGCGCGTGCGCTGTGTGGGCGAACTGCTCAGCGAACGCAAAGGGAACATTACCCTGCTCCGGTAAAGTGCGTGGTCAGTTCAACAACGTCACAAATCCCTTGAACTCGAAAGGCTCCTGCCGGGGCCCTTTAAACGAGACCAGGTACACATAAACGCCTTGGGGCGACATGCCACCGGTGTTCATGTAGCGCCCGTTCCATCCCTCGTCGGGGTTGTTGGTCTCAAACACCAGCTCGCCCCAGCGATTCCATACGGTCATCACAAAACCGGTAGCGCCCTCCAGAAAGCCCTTCCCGAAAAAGGTGTCGTTCGTGCCGTCGCCGTTGGGCGTGAAGGCGTTGGGCATGTGCCAACGCACCTCGGGCCGGATGTCGAAACAGCGGGTCAGGGAGTCCTTGCAGCCCTCCGGATGGGTGACGATCTGGGTGACGCAAACCGCCCCGGTGTCGGGGAAGGTGAACGAAGGGTTCTGTTCGATGCTGGTGTCGTACCCCCCAAGGTCCCAGTACCAACGGTTGGCATCAATGGACTTGTCGATGAACTGCAGCGTCCGGTTAAAATTGCTCAGCAGGGTGTCGGGCACGTACGTGAAACCGGCGGTCGGCGAAGGTTCCGCGCGAATGAGATTCGGGAAATCATCGGACGTGAAACAACCGATGGGCGAGGTGATCTCCACCCGAACTGTGTACACGCCCGGCACAGTGTACGTATGCGTGGGGCTGATGGGGCCGTTCTGCACCGTCCCGTCGCCAAAATCCCAGATAATCTCGTAAGTGCTGTCGATGGGCGTGGACAGGTTGTCGAAAAATATCTCCGTGGGGATACACCCGATGAACGAACTCGGCTTCAGAATGATCAGCGGCGGCACCGGAAACCAGTTGATGGTCTGGGTCGACACATCGCTGCAAATGTTGTTGTCGGTTACCCGGAGACGAACCGGATGATTTCCGGGTATGGCGTACAGGTGCGCGGGATTTTGGTCGGACGAGACGCCGCCCGGCACACCGAAATCCCAGTTCCACTCCCGTATGCCGGCTATCCCGGACGACAGGTCGGTAAAGTTCACCGGACCGGCGACGCAGGTGTCGTAAACAAAGCTGAAGTCGGCGTTTACCGGAGGAAAAACGTCCACTTCAATAAACGCCGTGTCGTTGCACACCTTGCCGGGGTTGAGCACCAGTACCCCCCGGTAGAATCCGGTATCCGGAAAGGTAACCGTGGCGTTCCAGTTGACCGAATCCACGTACACATCGCCGTTGGTGAACGTGAACTCCCAGCGGAAATCGTCGATGAACTGCATCTGTCCGCTTTGGTTCTGGAAGGTGACCGTCCGGTCGCCGCACGCTTTTACCCGGTAACGCTGCGGCCCCACCAGTTGAAAGGAATCGGTAGAGATGCCTGCGACAACCGAGGGACTGCAGTCGGTGACATTGAACTGAAATTCGCGGCGGGTGGTCGACAACAGCACGCCGTTGCGAAACTCCTGCACGCACACGCCCACCACAAACTGGCCCAGGATGTTGGGCGTTCCGCTGATCAGCCCATTAACGGAGTTGATGCTCACCACGGGATTGCCGCCCATCGGGTTTCCCGGCGTGAACGCCGGCACGGCAAACGGCACATTGTCGAACGGCGGGCCGCAGGGCGGACGCGGCGCAGCGCCGTCGCAAGAGAACAACACCGCTTGCGGAGAAAGCAGGGGACCGCCACCCTTCAGGGGACTGCAAAAACTGTAGACCAATTGGTCGCCATCGACGTCGGTCGCGCTGTGGTCAACATTCAGTGGGAAATTGTTGCAGACGAAAACAGGCGGGGACTCGTTGAACGTCGGACTGCTGTTGCACACCTGCTGGGCGGCGGGGGTCAATTCGACATAAAAGGTAGCGCCGATATCGCCCGGATCAATGAGGTTGTTGATCGTTACATTCCGGCAACAACGCTGATAAACAACGTAATAGCTCTGGGTCTGGCTGATCGGAAGGTCGCGTGTGAACACGTACTCCGCCTGCTCAACGCACACCCGGGGCACCCGGGCCACACAATCCGGCGTATCCGGTATAACCAGAAATTGTTCGTATTCGCCCTGGCTGCACTGGGGGGATGTACCGGCAAGGCAGAACTCGGCATACAAAGAATTGACCGTGTACGACCCCCGGTAGATGGCCAGGTATGCCGGCTTGTCAAAATCAGCTCCTCCCCCGAAGCAATCGCGGTACACCTTCATGGTGAAGCGGTATCGGTTCACGCCCGGGCTGATCTCCCCTTCGCACACATAGGTGATGTCTCCGCCGATGATGTGCATGCCCTGTAACCACACCGGCAAAACCATTAGCCAGGCCAAAAGAATCAGATAAACGTGTTTGGAAACGGAATAAGACATGCGCGCAGTGCGATTTAAAGGAAATTGGTTCGTTGCCATGTATAATGATAGTAAAGGTAAACAAGAAGTTGCCCACCTTTGTGTAAAAAATTTCCGCACTTAGCCATTACTGGCAGTTTCGACGCCTTTCCTGCCGGCTTTCTTCCCTCTTGAAGACCCGGCCTCCTAAATCATCACTTGCATGTTTCTCCTTCGAGACGATATCAACGACATTGCGCGCATCCTCCGGGATGGTGGCGTAATCTGTTACCCGACCGACACCATCTGGGGCATCGGCTGCGACGCCGCCAACCCGGCAGCAGTCGCCCGGGTGGCTGCACTCCGGCAACTGAAAGCCGGATCGGGCATGGTGTGCCTCGTATCCGACATGGATATGCTCCGGTCGCTCCACGCCTCCATCCACCCACGGCTCGAGACCCTGCTCTCGTTTCACACCCGGCCGCTTACCATACTGTACGAAAACGTGATGGGCCTGGCGCCCGAGGTGTACGGCCCAGACAGGACGGCCGCCCTGCGCATCGCGCAGGACGAGTTCACCCGGCTCCTGCTCAAATTGCTGGGACGCCCCTTGCTGGCCACCGCCGCCTGTGTGCAGGGAGAGCCCTGGCCGCCAACCTTCGGTGCCATCAGCAGCACCATACTCGGCGGGGTGGACTACGTGGTCAAGTACCGCCAGGATGAAAAAGTACCCCAGGAACCCTCGCCTGTTGCGCGGCTGGACAAACACCTGGAGTTGGCGTTTGTCCGCGAGTGACCGCTGGTGATTCCGGCGCAGTTCAGCGGTCTATAAAAACAGAACCGCGCCATTCGGAAACGCCTGAACGAATCGTCCAATGGTACATTCCCCCCGGCAGGTCCGGCAATCAAAGCTCCGCATACAGGTCGGCGGCCTGTTGCGTTCCAACAAAAACAGCGAGATAGGCCGGTTTGTCAAACTCAGCTCCACCACCGGCACAGTCCCGGTACAACGTGAGCGTGCATTGATATCGGTTCACCCCGGGGCTGACCTCCTCCACCCAGGTGTATTGAAAATTACCGCCGACGATGTGCATGGCATAAACAGGAAGTCCGATTCCCAGCAAGCACAAAGAAATAAAAAAAGTTTTCATATTTTCGGATTTTTCGAATAAAAATACTGATTAACAGGCAAATAACGCATTGTAAAATCATTGTTTGCTCATGCTGGACATTAATTATGACCAACATCATGAACATACCTAACCACAATTAACCAAAATAAAGCCGTACACAACCGACATTTGCAAACATGTGCATGTCTGCCTCCCGTACATGCCGCCGGCGCTTCATGAACCGCATGCAGCAAAATGTTGTTTTCAGTAGCTATTTGCACATAAAATGTCATCTTCAACCCACGACAGTAATGTCTTACTTCCCACGGCCACCCCTCCGCCGTCGGATGCAACCGATGCAGGGCAGATCGACACCGACATCCTCATCATCGGCGCCGGCCCCGTCGGCCTTTTCGCCGTTTTCGAGGCCGGGTTGCTGAAAATGCGTTGTCATCTGGTAGATGTGCTCCCACAGGTGGGCGGCCAACTTTCGGAGATTTATCCGAAAAAACCCATTTACGACATCCCCGGCTACCCCAGTGTGCTGGCCGGCGATCTGGTACAAAACCTGATGAAGCAGATCGAACCGTTCCATCCGGGTTTTACCCTGGGCGAACGCGCCGAAAAACTCGAGCGGCTCGACGACGGTCGCTGGCAACTCAGCACCGAGCGGGGTTCCGTGCTCCGCGCACCGGTTGTGTTTATCGCCGGTGGACTCGGCTGCTTCGAACCCCGCAAACCGCCGCTGGCCAACATCGAGCGATTTGAAGACCGTGGCGTGGAGTACTTTGTGCGCAACCCCGAACTGTACCGCAACAAACGCGTAGTGATCGCCGGCGGCGGCGACTCGGCGCTCGACTGGTCCATTTTTCTCGCCGATGTAGCCGATGAACTCACGCTCGTGCACCGTCGCACCGATTTTCGCGGGGCGCCCGACTCCGTCGAAAAGGTGCTCGAACTGGCCAACGCCGGCCGCATCAAACTGATCACCAACGCCCAGGTGGTGGGCTTGCACGGCACTAGCGTGCTCCAGGGCGTGCAAATCGCGCAGGATAACGCCGACGCCATCGACCTGGACATCGACCACTTCGTGCCCCTGTTCGGGCTTACGCCCAAACTCGGCCCCATCGCCGAGTGGGGACTGCAAATCGACAAAGGCGCCATCGAGGTCAATACCTTCGATTACAGCACCAATGTGCCGGGCATCTTTGCCGTCGGCGACATCAACACCTATCCCGGCAAACTCAAACTCATCCTCTGCGGCTTCCACGAGGCCACACTGGCCTGCCAGTCGGCATTCGAGTTTGTTTTCCCCGGGCAAAAACGCTCGTTTAAATACACCACCGTAACCGGTATCGAAGGAATCTCCGTCTGATGGACATTACAGTCACCGTTTTGGATCGCAAGGGCGTCCGGCACCCCCTGCAGGCGCCCACCGATATGAACATGAACATGATGGAGCTGTGCAGGAGCTACGAGTTGCCCGTAGAGGGCACCTGTGGCGGCATGGCCCTCTGCGCCTCGTGCCACCTATACGTGTTGAGCGACCATGAACTGCCCGCCCCGAGCGACGACGAGCTGAACATGCTCGACTCCGCATTTTTTGTTCAGGACAACAGCCGCCTGGGCTGCCAGATCAAAATTGTGCCCGAACTGGAAGGGCTGGAGGTGGAACTGGCGCCGGTGGGTCTGGTGACCTGAGCAACACTTCTATAAAAGCCGTGCGATCCTGACTATTGACAAGTACAAAATAGATCTTTTACCGACACTGCCTCCACATTCCACCCACCCATAGGCGTTCCAAACGGTGCACACACTTCAAAAGAACCCGTAGCGCTTGCGAAAGTGTATGTTTGCAGACCCGCAAATGGATCATCGACTTTTAACTCAAATGGCGACGTTCCTGTAAAACTCGCCTCCAGGGTGAAACATTCCCCCGCACAGGCATTAGGGTTTACGATGCTCAGGGAAACGGCCGGTTTCTCGCGCCACGTTATACTTACGGCATTGGAGACATCGAAACACGGCGCTTCCGTATCAATGGTGCCGTTTGGCAACAGCGGCCCGACCATTATGGCGCCGTAATAGGTGACGTTCGCCTGCATGACCGCAGGGTTGTATGTAAAAACCGGGGCGGTATTCGTTTGTAACACACTGCCTAATGTGTCGTTTATATCCGAAAACAGGATATACCGGACGCCGTCGCCCGAATCGAGCACCGGGGCAGTCAAGGCAGATACGCTCACCGAAGCAGGAATACAGGGGTTTTTCGGCGTAGAATCCAATATACCGGCAAATGTGACACACAGGCATGGGAACTCCGGTAGTCCGGGCGGAGAAACCGACAACCCCCTGATTTGGTTAATGTATCCAACATTCAGAAAATTACACAGAAGGGTGATGTCGTTGGTCGCCGGATCGTATTGATACAATATCTCTCTGTGATTGTGAACCGCCGTTGTGTACACCCCCGAGCAGACATCTCCGCCCAAACTCCCATTCTGCAGGGGCATATTTCCCTGCAACAGGATCGTTGAAAGCGCCGGATTACTCAAATTGATCTCGATAATCGTCCAAGTAGACCCAATGAGGGCAGTGGCATACAACATGCCGTTCTCCACCCACATACCACCCAGACTCCAATTGTTCGGAAAATTTCCGACGTATGTCAACGTTCCCGCAACCGGGTCATAGGCCGTAATACCCGTTATACCAGGGCCAATGATGCTGGTGTACACATATACAATGCCGTTCAAAGGTTCCGACATGGTGTAGTAATAATGGTTTCCGGGCCCGGAAACAGACAGGCTGAGGTTCGGATCCGGCGGCGTGTAAATCAGTATTTGATTGGCCGCACCCGAGGTGAGCACCGTTCCGTCGGGCATCACCACGAGGTCGCCATTACCCGCATTGTTGAACTGCCCAACTTTGCAAACGGTGCAATTGGCGACGTCTATTTTGATGAAAATGTCGTCAAGTGTCCATGCATAAATGATTTGCCCATGCACTTGAAATGGACTAAAAAGGTTGGAGAAAAACGTTTGAACCATGATCATGGCGACCATTCGCGAGAAAAATGCAGCTTTTTTCATGTTTAACACCCGATTTGAAACCAATCGATTTGAAACATTAAATCGATTTCCGTTATTTTTAAAATTTTGATTGAAAGCCAAAAAGTTAATTTGCTTTGGATGCATTGCCCTGTTTTCAATTGGACAATTAATCACAGGTGCAAAATACATCCGTCAACACCGTAGCCTCCACCGAAAACCCGCCCAACGGCCCATTGGCCGGCACGCACACCTGAAAAGTGCCCGTATTGCCCGAAAAGGTTTGCGTAACCGGGCCGAGGCCGGGCGCGGTGTAGGTGAGGGTGAAAGGGGGGGTGCCGGTGAAAGTGGCGGTCACGTCAATACAGTTACCCGGACACACATCACCGTTGCCGACGCTCAAAGCGACCGTCGGCAGCGGATTCCAGATCACCGTATTGGCATTGGAAAAATCCAGACAGGGGTCATTCAGGTCCACCGAACTGTTCAGTTCATCGCCCGCCATCGCCGCGAAGTAATAGGTTACCCCCGTTTGCAGGGGCGGTTCAAAGTCAAAAGTCGGCGTATTGCTGGTGGCCACGATGCTTCCGGCGGTATCGGCGGGACTGGTGAATAAAATGAATTGCTTGACATCACCCGCTTCGAGATACCCTCCGCTGTTTGAAAAAATAAGCGCATCGTCGGCACAAAGGCTCTGGTTGGGTGTCGGCACGGTTCCGGCATCGGTTAAGCACAAACAATCATAAAATGGGTAGCCGGGTGGCGTCTCACCCAACCCATGTGTATAACTTGGTGGTATGTCACAGACAAACGTAAGGGTGTTGGCAGGTAATTCCAATTCATAAAGATCACTTCCGGAACAATTCGGATCCAATACGCCCCCGTAAATTCCGGCAAAAGGACCACTGGTGATCGAGGCAGCCGGCGCACCACACAGCGAACCGCTGCCAAAATTACTGACAATATTGAAAACCATGGGATTACCCAGGTCTATAGTGACGAGATAGTTAGCGTCATTGGTAACATCACGCATGAAGGCATGCAATAACCCATTCCAATAAAAGGGCTGAAAAAGTTGTTGATTGGATGGCGCAGGCAAAGTGCCAACGACTGTTGCCGTATTGTTAACCGGGTTGTATTCATAAACCTTGGGATCCCAGATGCCATTAGCATCTTGAATCAATACAGTAATATACACATTTCCGTTTGGCGCCAATACTCCCCCGGTTAAACCTGTTACCCCCGGAAAATCCAGGCTCGCTAAAGGGGAATTTCCGGGAGGGTCGTAAACGCCTGCTGTATTGGATCCGATCACGACCACCTGCCCGTTTGGCAGAGGCACAACGTCCTTCATCACTCCGGGAAACGTGGCTATTGGGATGGTGAATTCCGGACAAAAAGTGCAGGTTTCTATGTCATACACCCCAAGAATATAGGATGTGTTCCCGTTACTTGGAAAGTAATACCCTGAAATATACAGGTTTTGTGCCTGCAATGAGTTGCATCCCAAAACCAGCATCGCCATTAAACCGATTTGTTGTATCCATTTATGCATAACCAAAATACGGTTTTTTGTTTAGTTAAAGGTGCAAAATGTTTCGGCCAATCCAGCGTATTAGACCATTATTTTACTGACAACTACAAAACCCATCCGTCAAGCTCGTCGCCGCTACCGAAAACCCGCCCAACGGCGCATTTGCCGGCACGCAAACCTGAAAAGTACCCGTATTGCCCGGGAAAGTCTGCGTAACCGGGCCGAGGCCGGGAGCGGTGTAGGTGAGGGTGAAGGGGGGCGTGCCGGTGAAGACCGCAGTCACCTCTGTGCAGTCGCCTGCGCACACATCCGGATTAGCGATGGAAAGTGCAACGGAAGGTATCGGCCGCCAGATGACTACCTGGAAATTGGACAGTTTCAGACACGGATCCGCCAGATTGACCGATCCGCTAACATTTTCACCTACTGCCATGACAACGAAGTAAGGAACGTTAGGCCCAATAAGCGCCGGAGGAACAGTAATGGTAGGACTACTGGAACTGACGATCAAGCTACCGGAAAGGTCGTTGGTGTCCGTCACAACCAGGTATCGGATGATATCGCCATTGGCCGGCACACCGGGAATAAGCACATTGACCGTCATTTGATTATTGCCGATGCAACGATTGCTCGGTGATATGAATATTTCACCGGCCTTATTCGCGCAAATACAAGGGAAAAATGGATGGCTGGCGGGCGCATCCACCATGCCGTAGGGGGCTATCGGAAAAGGAAGCGATGGATAGGGAGGATTGGACGGAAAAGTTGCGCCACAAACAAAAGACGTTGCTGTTGGGGGCGCCATTTCGAAAACAAATACGCCCCTCGTATAGGGAGGCAACCCCGCCCCGGAAATGTGATACTGCCCACCCAAAATACTCACATCAACGAACAAATAGTTGGTCAATCCATTTACCGTGCCGTATAAAGTTGAGGCAGAAGCGTCGGACGGGTCAAGTTGCACGATAAAAGTGCTTCCCGAACCATTCGGACTGTACACCCCATACAGACCGCCGTTATACTCAAACAAACGAAAAATTATGGTGCCCGCGCCGGGAGGGGCCGGGAGTGGAATGGCGCCCGGAACGGGTGTAACTTGAAAAGTGTTTAAATCAACCGTGTACAGAGAGTCCAGATAAGTCATATAATACTGTCCGTTAAACAACAGAATACTCCTGAACCACCGATCCATCAAATTGGGGGAGGTGCTCACCGGTGTCGTATCTGGAAAATTGTAGGTTTCAAAGAAGGAATATCTGGGATTGGCATTTTGCGACGCCAGCAACAGCATAACATCGCCGTTGGGCAAGGATAGTAGGTCTTGGGGGAAAAAAACTAAATCCTTGATCAGACACATATTGCAGTCGTCCAGATCGAAAAGACCAATAAAAGGACTTCCTACGTTCCCGGGGCCTCGCCACGAAATTCCGTATGCGTATTGGCCTCGTAATGACGATGGAAGGATCATGGCCATCAGGCATATCAGCAAAATGGCTACTTGTTTACCTGAAAAGTTGCTTACAAACGTAGACATTCAATGTTTCTTAAAATCGTATTTAAAATATGCTGAATCGTGCTGGAAAAAACCAATAATGTTCTTCTAACACTCAACGCTGTCAAAAACAAGTACAAAACCCATCCGTCAAGCTCGTCGCCGCTACCGAAAACCCGCCCAAAGGCGCACCTGCCGGCACACAAACCTGAAAACTGTGTGGTAATAGCACAGGGATATGAGGCAGCCTCAAGCCCTCGTCAGGCTTGAAGCCGCCCGGGTAGTATAACCGGTTTTTTTAAATGCAAGATATCCTCCTCCCGCATGGCACGCTGTATCCCGCATCCCCCTACCGCAAAAGCGTCAAATCCCCCTGAAACACCTCCGTCGTCCCGTCCGCATACTCAATTTCCGCCCAGTACACGTACACGCCCGGCATCATCACATCACCCTGGAAGGTACCGTCCCAGCCCAGCTCGGGCCTGTTGGGCAGAATGTTCTGGAAAACGGCCATCTTGCCGCCCCAGCGGTCGTATATCTGCAAGCTGCGGATGTTCACCACGCTCTCGTCGCCATAAAGGGTGAAGCGGGCATTCTCGTTCCCGCTGTCCGGCGCGATCACATTCGGGATGAACACCTGTTTGCCGGTTTTGACCAAAATGACAAACCGACCCTCTGCCGTGCAGTCGCCGTAACCCTGCACGTACAACTGCAAGGTGGTGGTCAGCACGGGCGCCAGGGTTGGGTTGAGGCAGTTGTCGCACGACAGGTCCACGCTCGGCGGGGCCGTCCACGCAATGTCTACCGGCGTAATGGTGATGGGTGCATTGAGCGTGACGGTATCGCCCGGGAATATCTCGATCGTGTCGCCCACAAACTCGTTGATCACTTCCACCGGCGCCAGCACCACGAGTTCTTCGGCAGTGCAGCCGTTGGCGTCGGTCACCGCCACGGTGAACGTGCCCTCTTCCAGGTCTTCAAAACTCAGCACCTGGCTGCCGTTGGTCACACCTACGTCCTGAAACAGGCGCACCGTGTAGGGGCCGGCGCCGCCGCCGACGCTTTGCACCGTGATGGCGCCAGGTGTGGAGCAGGTGGGCCCCAGGGCCTGTATGACCGGCAGCACAGGCTCGGGCTGGGCGAGGTTGGCCGAGGCCGTGCCGCTGCACCCCACCGCGTCGGTGATGGTCACCGTGTACGCCCCGGCGCCGATGTTGGCCGCCGTTGCCGTGGTGGCGCCGTTGCTCCATTGGTACTGGAAGGGGGCCTGGCCGCCCAGGGGGATGCCGGTAGCAAAACCGTCGGTGGCGCCGGCACACGATACGCCGAAGCCGTTGAAGTCGCTGTCTATCTCAACCGCTGCGCCAAATACGCCGGCCAGTGTGGTTTGTGTGATCACTACGCTGTCGCAGCCGCCGGCGCCGATGAATGTCTGCACGGAGGTGCCCACCCCCAGGGGGTTGCAGGTGGTCGCCTGCAGCAATGTGGTGTCGGCCAATCCGGCCGCAACTTGCGCTTGCGCGGCGCCCGTGCACCCGTTCAAATCCGTCACCGTGACGCTGTAGGCGCCCGCTTGCGACACGAGTACCGCCGCGCCGCCGCCACCGTTGGACCACTGGTAGGCGGCAAAACCCGGCGTAGCCGTCAGGGTGACCGATGCGCCGCCACACAACAAACCAGGCCCGCTGATCGCCGGAACCGGAGCCGGAAGGGCCTCCACCGTAAACGCACCCTGGGCCGTGCAGCCGTCGGCATCCGTGACCGTTACGCCGTACGTACCCGGCAAGGCATCCACAACGGGAGCGGTTTGCCCGCTGCTCCACAGGTAGGAGACAAAACCCGGCGTGGCCTCAAGGGCCACAGTTTGACCCGGACAGGCGCGGTCAGCGCCGGTGACCGACACCACCGGCACGGTGGGCGGGGTGACATCAATCATCGCTTCGCCCGAGCAGCCCTGACCGTCGCTCACGGTGACGCTGTAAGTCCCGGCCTGCGCGACGGTGATCTGCGCGCTCACCTCGCCCGTGCTCCAGATGTATTGCTGAAAGCCGCTGCCGGCGTCGAGCGTCACCTGTCCGGTGCACGCCTGCGCACTGGATAGGATCACCGGGGTCAACTGATTCGAAACCCCCACGCTCGCCGTGGCGGCGCCCGTACAACCATTGGCGTCGGTCACCGTCAGCGCCACCGACACCGGCGGCTGCACGGTTATGCCCGGCGTAAGGGCGCCGGTGCTCCACTGGTAGGTAACAAATCCGGCCGGGGCGGTCAGCGTGGCCGTGGTTCCCGGACAAACGGTCAGCGGGCCGCTGATGGCCGGCTGGGGCGACTGGATTTCCAGCACATCCACCAGGGCAACAGACGTGCAACCCAGCGCATCGGTGGCGGTGACGCTGTACGTACCCGGCTGGCTCACCGTGATGCTCGCCACTACTTGTCCGCCGGACCACACATACCCGGTAAAACCGGCAGATGCATTCAGGCTCGTACCGGCGCCCTGGCAAAACTGGAGGTCGCCGCCAATGCTCACCTGCGACAGTGCGGGCACATCCACCGTGACCGTTGCCGAGCCCGTGCAACCATTGGCATCAGTCACGGTCACGGTGTAATCACCCGTCTGGGTGGCGCTGATGAAAGCGGTGGTCTGGCCGCCGTTCCATTGGTAGGCGGCAAATCCCGGGTCGGCGTCCAGGCCGATCTGTCCGTCGCAGGCGTAGGGCGCCTGCTGGATTTGCGGCGCGGGGTTGGTGTTCACCACCAGATTGGCGGAGGCCGTGCCCGTGCAGCCGTTGGCGTCGGTCACGGTAGCAGAATACGATCCGGGCGCAGAGACGCTGATGGATGGCGTATTTGCCCCTGTCGACCAGACAATACCGTTGA
>JBGSTG010000103.1:0-29950 GCA_041736625.1 Saprospiraceae bacterium
GAGCAGCAGCGTAGCGCGTTTGTACGTGGCGAAGCGGCGGGCAAACCCGATGACCAGGGCGTTGTCCTCAATGGCGTTTACCATACCGAATATGGAGCGCGGCCCTTCGCCCCGGTGGGTCAGTTCATTTTTCAACTCCACGCGCACCCAGTCCAGCAGCCTTTTTTTGAGTTTTTTCCGGATGGCCATGATCTGCTCGTCGGGCACCTGATGAATTTTTCCCCAGACTTTGTGGTTGGTCTGGTCGGCCCAGAACTGCTTGCCCATGGTGTTGTGGTAAAGCTCGTCCCATTCCGGTGCGATCCAGGTGGGGTAGTGGATGCTGTTGGTGACGTAACCGACGTGCAGTTCCGCGTAATTGTAATCGGGGAACAGCTCGTTGAACATTTTCTGGCTCACCTCTCCGTGCAGTTTGCTCACGCCGTTGACCTCCTGGGAGAGGCGGATGGCGAGGTGGCTCATGGAGAACGTTTCGTGGTTGTTTTTCGGGTCGATGCGGCCCAGCGCCAGGAAATCCTCCCAGCTGAGGTTGAGCAGGTCGCTGTACTCAAACAGGTATTCGCGCACCAGCGTTTCGGAGAAGGCGTCGTGGCCGGCGGGCACCGGTGTATGGGTGGTGAACAGCTGGGTAGAGCGCACGATCTCGATGGCCTCGTCGAACGGCATTCCTTTTTCCTGTATGTAGTTGCGCAGCCGTTCCAGCCCGAGAAAAGCGGCGTGCCCTTCGTTCAGGTGGTACAGGTCGGGGTTCAGCCCGATGGCTTTCAGGGTGCGCACCCCGCCGATGCCGAGCAGCACCTCCTGACGGATGCGATTTTCGTTGTCACCGCCGTACAACTGGTGGGTGATGGAGCGGTCGTCCCAGAGATTGTCCTCAATATCGGCGTCGAGCAGGTAAAGCGACACGCGGCCGACGTGCAGCACCCACACTTTGGCCCACACGGTCCGCTCGCCAAGCGTAACATTGACGCGTATCCACTCTCCCTCGGCGTTGCGCACCGGGCGGTATGGCAGCTGGGTAAACTTGGCGGGGTCGAGGTGGTGAATCTGGTCTCCGTGCAGGGAGATGCCTTGCTGGAAATAACCGTAGCGGTACAGCAGGCCGATGGCGATCATGTTCACGTTCCGGTCGCTGACCTCCTTGAGGTAGTCGCCGGCCAGCACACCCAGGCCGCCGGAGTACAGGCGCAGGCTGATGTGGAGACCATACTCCATGCAGAAGTAGGCAATGAGGGGCTGCCCATCCTCCGGCTGCGCTTCCATATACTGGTTGAATGCCGCGTACACGCGGCGCATGCGCGCTACAAAGTCCTTGTTCTCGCTGAGCTCGCGCGCCTTGGCAATGTCCAGGTTATCGAGCAAAGCGACCGGATTGTGGTTCAGCGAGGCAAATTTATCCGGGTCAATGGAACGAAAGAGGGCAGTTGCCTCGTGATTCCACGACCACCAGAGGTTGTAGGCCAGGTCGGTCAGCGGGGCCAGTTCCTGTGGCAGTTTGGGTTCGATGTAGATGCGCTTGAGGCGGGCGGCGTTGTGCGTCAGATTGCCTATCATAGGATCGTTGAGCTTGTTGTAAATGGCCGGGCTCCGCGAGCGGAACCCCGATTCAGGTGCGCTAAGGTACGGGCAAAACGCCTGACGACGTTTTAACTTTTTGTTATTGTGGAAAAAACACTATCCCGGCGCGCGGTAAATCGGTCTTTATCGCTGGAATCGCGCAAAAATTTTCGTGATCGTTTCGGCCAACTTCCGATCTTTGTCTGTTATTGTGTTGCCGGCATCGTGGGTGGCGAGTTGGATGTTCACCTGATTCCAGACATTGCTCCAGTTCGGGTGGTGGTTTTGTTTTTCGGCGTGCAGGGCCACTTCGGTCATGAAAGCAAATGCCTGCGCAAAATCGGCAAAAACGAATTCGGCTTCCAGCCGGTTGTTGTGTTCAGTCCACATGGGTATTTTTTTGGTAAAATACGTCCAAAAGTCGGCGTTTTAATCGAATTTTGCAGCCCTTCTAAAAATTTTTACCCTATGATAACCGACACTGCGGTACTGGAACCCCAACTGCTCGAAAACCACTTCGCGTCTTTCCGACGCAACATCGTTGGAGTGGATCAGCCTTTCCATAGCCCGCACGGCCCCCAACGCATCCTGTACGCCGACTGGACGGCCAGCGGCCGCCTGTACCGCCCGCTGGAAGCCAAAATGCTCAACGACTTCGGGCCCTTCGTGGGCAACACCCATACGGAGACCAACATCACCGGCACCTCCATGACCATGGCCTACCACAAGGCCAAGGACATCATCAAAGCGCACGTTAATGCAGGCCCCGACGACTGCCTGATCTCTTACGGGTCGGGGATGACCGGTGTGATCAACAAGTTCCAGCGCATCCTGGGGCTCAAGCTGCCCGAGCGGTGGCGTCAGGCGGGCATCGTGCCGGAAGAAGAGCGGCCGGTGGTGTTCGTCACCCACATGGAGCACCATTCCAACCAGACCTCGTGGCTGGAGACCATTGCCGACGTGGAGGTCATCCCGCCTACGCCGGACGGGGACATTGACCTGGACCACCTGGAGCAGCGCCTGAACCATTTTGCCGGCCGCCGCCTGACCATCGCCGCTGTCACCGCCTGCTCCAACGTAACCGGCATCCAGACGCCCTACCACCACATGGCCGCCATCATGCACCGGCACGGCGGCTTGTGCTTTGTCGACTTCGCCTGCTCGGCCCCGTACGTGCCGATCGACATGCATCCGGCCGACCCGGCGCAAAAACTCGACGCCATTTACTTTTCCCCGCACAAGTTCCTGGGCGGTCCCGGCACCGCCGGCATCCTCATTTTTGATACCGCCCTCTACCACAACCGCGTACCCGACAACCCCGGCGGCGGCACGGTGAAGTGGACCAATCCGTGGCACGAACACGACTATGTCGACAGCATCGAGGAGCGCGAGGACGGCGGCACTCCGCCCTTCCTGCAGACCATTCGCACGGCGCTCTGCGTCCGGCTGAAGGAACAAATGGGCGTGGACAACATCCTCCAACGGGAAGAGCATCTGGTGTCCATCCTGTTCGATCGCCTGGAGCGCGTTCCGGGGCTCACGATCTTGTCTGGCAAACACAAACACCGGCTCGGCGTGATGTCGTTCATCATCGAGGGGTTGCACTACAACCTCGGGGTGCGCCTGCTCAACGACCGCTTCGGCGTGCAGGTCCGCGGAGGCTGCTCCTGCGCGGGCACCTACGGACACTACCTGTTGCATGTAGACCGGCAGTTGTCGCACGTACTCACCTGCCAGATCAGCCAGGGCGACCTGAGCAACAAACCCGGCTGGATCCGCCTGTCCATACACCCCACCATGACCGATGCCGATGTACACGCCTTGTGCGATGCCGTGCAGGCTGTCGCCGAAAACCACAAACGCTGGTTGACCGACTACCGGTACGATCCGCACACCAACGACTTTTTGCACCGGGATGCCGACCATCGCTGGGCCGAATCGGTCGATGCCTGGTTTGATCTGTAGGTCTAAACGGAATCCTGGGTCAACACGTCAATAACCGTTTTCAGCGAAACAAAGATCACCTCGCGTCCTTCTTTGGTAACGAGCGACTCCGGGTCTTCTTCGTCCTCCAGCACGGCTTCTTCGGCAAAAGACAGCAGGTCTTCCTGGGCATACCCCTCAAAAAACGGGTCGAGCCGGTCCCGAAAGGGTTGGCCTGCCGACTGTTCCATGATGCCATAGTTGGCCTCTTCGGCTTCGCCGATGGCCTCCTCCTCGGCGGGTTCGGGCGAACCGCCGCCCTTTTGTACTGCCGACCAGATGATGAGGGCGAGGTATTCGAGGTACCCTTTTTCGTCTTCGGTGAGCAAGTCGAACGACTCGGTGTCCAGCCAGGCCAGCAACATGGGCTGCGATTCGGCGAAAGCGCGCATGCGCTGGTCATACTGGTCTTCCGAGAGGTTGTCGAGTTCGTCGATTACGCGATCTATGGTATCGGCTGAGATGGGTTGCATGTGCTTGGGTTTGAAAAAAACGGCACAATATTAGCCATAACGGGGAAGGGTTGAAACTTTTTTTTTGTACCTGCCCTCATTTTTTTTTCTAATCTGGGCGTCAATACCGACATTTGACGGCAATTGCCTGCCTGGCGCCCGGCGCCGGGTTTAAACGAAAAGCAGATATGCAACAAGCTGCCTTGCTGGATATGTACAACGGCGAATCGAATCGCGGCATCGGCATGCTGAAACGGGTTCTGAGTCGATACGCCAACGTACTGCGTTACGATCATTTCGACGTACGCGCCAAGAACGAATTGCCCGATGCCTCATACGATTTGTACATTTTTTCAGGCGGGCCGGGCGATCCGCTGCTGAACGACGGTCCCTGGTTCGACCGGTATTTTGCCCTGATAGAGGAGCTTTATCAACGAAACGCGCAGGTTGGCGGCAAAAAGCGTTATTGTCTTTTTATTTGCCATTCCTTCCAGATGGCCTGCCACCACTTCGGCATCGGCCGGGTTTTGCAGCGCGCCCAGATGTCGTTCGGCACCTATCCGGTGTACAAAACGGCTGAGGGCAAAAGCGAGCGCCTGTTTGAAGGTTTGCCCGATCCTTTTTACATCGCCGATTTTCGCCGGTATCAGGTGTTGCACCCCAACAAGGAAAAGTTGCACAGCATGGGCGCCAAGGTGTTGTGCCTGGAGAAACTGCGTCCGCACACCCATTACGACCGCGCGCTGATGGCGGTGCGCTTTAGTCCCTGGATGGTGGGCACCCAGTTCCACCCCGAAGCCGATCCGGAGGGCATGCTCGCCTATTTCCAGGAACCCGAACGCAAAAAGGCCATTGTGGTAGAGCACGGAGAGACCCGTTATCACCACATGATCCGCGACCTCAGAAACCCGGGCAAGATCCAGCGCACGTTTGACACCGTGGTCCCCCAGTTCATCGAACGGAGTTTGATGGGCCTCACGCCGGCTGGCAGCCCAATTTAGCTTAGAGCTTGTTCGTTTTCAGGAAGTTGGTCAGCCCGGCTTCGTCGATGACGCCGATGATCTGCCCCGAGGCGTCTTGCACACCAAGGATGCCGTATCCTTGCTGACGGATGAGGTAATACACGTACAGCATGGATTCCTTGAGGCTTACAGCAGGTATCTGATCGTTCATGTACTGGGCTACCGGCGAGCTGATGTCCTGCTTTTTCAGGGCGCGCAGGATGTCCTCTTCCTCCAGTATACCCACGGGGTTGTTGTTGAAATCGTACACCAGAAAGTGCCGTTCCAGGCCGTTGCGCAACATATCGATGGGCGTTTGCATCCAGTCGGTCATGTTGAGGCGGGTGAACAGGGGGCGCATGATCTCGGAGGCGCTGTGGTTTTTGAGCCGGTCGTCGAGTTGCACCATGTTGTTTTCGGTACGGGCGGTGGTGAACACAAAGATGCCGATGAGGGTAAGGGTAAAAGCGCCGGTGTAGAGGCCCACCCCGACAAAAGCGACGGCAATCACCTGCCCGACGATGGCGGCCACGCGGGTGGCGCGCACGCGTCCGATGCGCATGGCCAGCAAGGCCCTGAAGATGCGCCCGCCGTCCATCGGAAAAGCGGGGATGAGGTTAAACACCACGAGTGCAATGTTGGTGGCGATGAGCACCGGGAGGTAAAACAGGAAACCGGTTGTTTCCAACCCGGCTTCTGAAATGGCCTCGGCGGTCTCCTCCGAGTCGGCAAAAGTGAGCTGCTGCTCCAAAAACCACTTGAATATTTCCCAGCGTTCGTTTTGAAAGATCAGCCAACCCAATGCCAGCAGGACAATGGCGATGACCACGTTGACCATGGGGCCTGCAATGGCCACCAGGAATTCCTGTATGGGCTTTTCGGGCATGCGCTCCAGCCGGGCGATGCCGCCGATGGGCGTGAGGATGATGTCCTGCGTCTGAACGCCGTATCGGCGGGCCGTAAGCGAGTGGCCGTATTCATGCAACAGCACACAAGTGAAAAGGGCAATAAAAAAGCCCATCAGCCAAAAGGTGTCGATCAGGGTCAGGCCGTTGCTGAATCCCAGCCAAAAGGCGTACAGGAAGATCAGGCCGAAGGTCCAGTGCAGGTGAACCGGAATACCGAACCAGGTAAAGAGTTTGAGGGAGCCGCCCATATGCAGGGTTGGAGGGTTATTGTTGTTCCGGCTTTTTAGCCAGGATGATGTACTGGTAATCGAGGGTTTCGTTGTCCGTTTTGGCAATGGTAAAACCGGCTTGCATCAGCTCGGACTCCACTTGCCGCACGGCGATCTTATACTGTTCTTCCGGCCCGATGGGCAGCGGCGTTTTTTTGAAATCGATGACCAGAAGGCGGCCGCCGGGGCTGAGACCCGTCGACAGCTTCCGCAAATACCCCAGCCGGTCGCCGATGTAGCCATACGTGTTCACCATAATGACCGATTGCACTTCGTTCGGCCTCAGCATCGGATCGTCGGACGTGGTCAGCCGGGTTTCAAAACGCGCCTGATAGGTTTCGGGCAGGCGCACGCGTATGCTGTCCATAAAGTCGATAAACCGGGCATCAATGTCTATGGCGATTACCTTGCGGGCCTTGGGCACCATCCTGAAGGAAAAATAGCCTGTGCCTGCGCCAATGTCGGCAATGGTTTGCTTCGACAGTTCCCCCAACAGGGAAATGACCATATCGGGTTTTTGCCAGATGACCCTGTCTTTGCTCTCGTAATCGGCAACCAAATGGTCAAAGGTGCCTTCGCCAGCCTGCGGATACGGATCCTGCGCCGACGCGTCGGGTCCGGGGTTCATCAGGCTGGGGCCCTCTTCGTAAGGCTGGTTGGCGGTATTTCGACAAGCCGACAGGGAAAGGACAATCAGGACAACAAAGGCGGTATGGTTCATTTCACAACAGTAAACGATACAAAGGTAGGGAAGTTCTTTTCTTAGTCGCCGCCGGACGTACTTTTGCGTGTGCATGATTTAAACAACCGCTCAAATCTTACCGGAAATATGCCGATACGGGCTACCGGGTTTCACCCTTTAGCGCTCACGCTGTTTGCTGGCGCGTTGATGGTTTGCAGCCTGGTTTTTTCGCCTTTCCTGCTGTCCATCAGCATGTGGCTCTTTGTGGTGGCCGGGCTTTGGCAGGCGGCCCTGGAGGCCCGGGCGAAGCATGACCAGAAGCGGTTTTCCGTGGCGGGGATGTTTTTTTTGTATTTCGAGCGTTGGTTTCGCCGCCCCGAACTGTTTTTACTCAGCCTGCTGTTTTTGTTTCCGGCCCTCAGCGGTTTGTGGTCGGAGGACACCGCATTCTGGTGGGTGCGCACCCGGGTGCGTATCCCGTTTTTTGTGCTGCCCATGGCCTTTGCGAACGTGCCGGTGCTGCCGCGCCGGTACGTGCAGGGGGTGATCTACCTCCTGTTCTGGGTGTTGTTTTTCACCCATGCCGGTGTTTTGATCAACTTTGCTTTGCATTACGACGACATTATGGCGGGCCTTGGCCAGGGACTGCCGGTACCCGTTCCGCGCAACCACATCCGGTTCAGCATGATGAGCGCGTCGGCTGTTTTACTGGGCGGGTGGCTTTGGGCAGATCGTTATTTTTGGGTTCACCGGTTTGAGCGATACTTTTTAGGCGTGGCCGTGTTGCTCCTGGCGGTTTCCTTGCATATCCTGGCTGTCCGTAGCGGTATGGCGGTGTTGTATGCGGGTCTGCTGCTGACCGTTTTCTGGCTTGTTTTCCGGGAGCATTCCCGGGTTTACGGCGTAGTGGCCATGGTGCTGCTGGTGGCCATGCCGGTCATCGCCTGGCAGACAGTCCCCAGTTTTCGTAAACGGGTGCATTACATGATGTACGATTGGACAGAGTATCGCCGTGGCGCCGGGAATTTGTACTCTGATGCGCAGCGCTGGATATCCCTGGAAGCCGGGGTAGCGGTGTGGCGCAAGCATCCGCTGCTCGGCGCCGGCTTCGGCGACCTGCCGGCAGAAATCAAGGCGTATCTGGAAGCCCGTCACCCGCTTTATGCGGAGCAGTTCAAGCTGCCGCACAACCAGTTTGTTTATTTACTGGCAGCCACCGGGTTGCTGGGTCTTTTTTTCCAATTGGCGGGCATGACGGCTTGCTGGTTCACCGGTCCACACCGGCGCCTGTATCCTTTTTGGGTAATGCAGGTTGTACTTTGGACGTCTTTTCTGGTGGAGTACACGCTGGAAACGGCAGTTGGAGCAGCATTTTATCTTTTTTTTACGCTTTGTTTTATACATTTGGGACGCCTAAGAGATGCGTAACGCCTTTTTGACCAACCGCTTTTTCTGGACGTTCGGCGCTTTGGCGGCCTTGTTCGCCCTGGCTTACCCGTTCCCCCTGCTGTTGCCGGCGGCCAAAGCGGCCTTTGTGCTGGCATTGGCGCTCACCCTGGCCGATGCTGCGTTGCTGTACGCTGAAAAACCGCCCGTCGGCGCCTGGCGGCAAACGGCTGGTGCGTGGTCGCTCAGCGACCCGAATTCGGTGAGCATCCACCTGAAGCACAACGGCGCCCAGCCTTTCGGTCTTCAGGTGTACGACGACCTGCCTTTTCAGTTTCAGGAACGGGAATATTTCACCTCGCTGATGCTCAGGCCGGGGGAGCAACGCACACTCGAAAGAGAGCTCATCCCGCTGACCCGGGGCGAATACCGGTTCGGAAACCTGAACCTGTTCGTCAGCACACAGATCGGGTTGGTGCAACGCCGCCTGCGTATACCGCAGGAACAAACCGTGTCCGTATATCCCAGTATCGTGCAGATGAAACG
Source organism: Saprospiraceae bacterium (assembly GCA_041736625.1). Classification (GTDB taxonomy): domain Bacteria; phylum Bacteroidota; class Bacteroidia; order Chitinophagales; family Saprospiraceae; genus M3007. The sequence goes on from JBGSTG010000103.1 coordinate 8,785, forward strand.
ATACGAACTCCGCGCCATGCAGCACATTGCCCACGAAACCGGCATCAAAAAAATGCGCCGCATCGGACACAGTTACGAGTTCGAGCAGATCAAAAATTACGTGCAGGGAGACGATTACCGCAGCATCAACTGGAAAGCATCCGGGCGCCGCGCAACGCTTATGGTCAACCAGTACGAAGACGAACGCAGCCAGCAGGTGTACGTGGTCATCGACAAAAGCCGCACCATGAAAATGCCGTTCGCCGGCTTGAGCCTGATGGACTACGCGATCAACACCGGATTGGCCATCAGCAACATCATCCTCAAAAAACAGGATAAAGCCGGCTTGCTGACTTTTTCCGACGTCATCGGCGCCACCCTGAAGGCCGAGCGCAGCGGCAACCAACTCAACCGCATCCTCGAAGCCCTCTACCGGGAAAAGGAACGCCCGGTAGAAGCCAATTTTGGGCTGCTGTACCAGGCCGTGCGGCGCCTGATCGGCATGCGCTCGCTGCTCTTGCTATTCACCAACTTTGAAAGCCGGTACGCCCTTGAGCGCGCCCTGCCCGTGTTGCGCCGACTCAACAGGCAGCACCTGCTCGTGGTCATTTTTTTTGAAAACACAGAGATACGGCGCCTCGCCCAGGAAGAAGTGAATCAGGTGGCCGACGTGTACCGGCAAACCATCGCCCGCCAGTTCCTGCACGACAAAAAGGAGATGGTGTACATGCTCCGGCAATACGGCATCCAGTCGGTACTCACCCGCCCGGAAGACCTGACGCTGAACACGATCAACAAGTATCTGGAATTGAAGTCCAGGGGACTGATCTGAGTCAGGAACGCCTACGGCAGGCGTTGCTCCTCCATCATCTCCACCGGTTTGTCCTTGTAAACCAACGCGCCGATCATCATGATCAGGGCCGTTGACAGGATGACAAAAAACAAAACGCCCTCGTCAAAGGACTCGATCTGTTGGGCCTCCGGAATTTTGTAAAAAAGGAGTACGGTGATCAATCCCCTCGGTATGTACAGCAGTTCCGGCATAAGGGTGTATTCGTGCAGGATACGGAGGTAAACGAAACGCAGGGCCAACAGGGCCAGGACAATGACCGAACCCAGCATCAACACCTGCGGATTCTGGATAAAGGTCGCGTCAATGCTGAACCCGAAAATGACAAAGAAAAACGTGCGGATCAGGAAAGAGGACTCGGCCGTGATGGATTTCAGCAAAACGGCCACATCGTTGACGGCTTCTTCCGAAAAGTACGTGTACAGCGGCCGCCAGCGAAACAACTCCCAGTTGTTTACCACCAAACCAAAAATAAGAATGGTGATCAGGGAGGGCAGGTGCATCATTTTTCCGCCCACATACACGATGATCAGCACAGCAAATAACAGAAAAAACTTAATGTTGATCCGGTTGCGCACCAGTATGAGCATCAATACAAAACATACGACCACCGACAAGACAATGGCGGTGAGGATGCTGCCCAGAAACCAACCCGCCGATTGAAGGTTGATGCCTTCGCCCGAAGTAAAGTAATTGAACACCATGATGCCTATAATGTCGGAAAAGGAAGCCTCATAGATCAGGAACTCCCGTTTTTCATGGCTCAGGTGATGTACGCTGGGCAATACAATGGCGCTGCTCACAATGCTCAGGGGAATGGCGTATACCAGGCAATGGATAAACGGCGCCTCGGGGATCCAGTAATACAGGATAGCAGATACCGAAAGGGAGGAGACCAAAAAGATAATCAGCCCCGAAAAAAAAGACCTCCGGATCATTCCCAGACGGTCGGGGGTGATCTCCAGATCCAGGCCCGCCTCCAGAACGATCATGATCAGCCCCACCGTACCCAGTATTTCCACGAGTGTTTTGGGAAAGTAAATGGGTACGCCCCAGGTATCGGCTACAAATCGGAATGCCATACCCGCACCCAGCAGGAGCAGAACGGAAGGAATGCGTGTCGCCCGGTTGATGACCGAAAACAGGTAGGACAAGACGATCAGGCCGCAAACCAGGAATATCACTGTATAGGCATCTATCTGTCCCATATTTTGGTTATTGGGTCATCGATGTGGTTCATAGCGGCAAAAAAAGGCGTTCATCATGCGCCGGCCAAAATGGGCATGGGCACGTACAGCTCCCCATGCAGAATAGCGCGGGAGATAACAATGCGTTGCACCTCGGAAGTGCCTTCGTAAATCTGGGTGATCTTGGCGTCGCGCATCAGGCGTTCCACGTGGTATTCTTTCACATAACCGTAGCCACCGTGGATTTGTACGGCTTCCACGCTCTGGCGCATGGCCACCTCGGACGCGAATAGTTTGGCCATGGAGGCGGCCTGCGTGTATTCCATTCCCTGATCTTTCATGACGGCGGAGCGGTACACCAGCAGGCGGGCGGCTTCAATCTGCGTCGCCATGTCGGCCAACTTGAACGCGATGCCCTGGTGCTCGCTGATGGGTTTGCCGAAGGCGGCGCGCGCTTTGGAGTAGGCCACTGACAGCTCGAAAGCGCCGGCAGCGATGCCGAGCGCCTGAGCGGCGATGCCTATACGCCCTCCGGCGAGCGTCTTCATGGCAAATTTGAACCCGAACCCGTCTTCACCGATGCGGTTTTCCTTGGGCACCTTCACGTCGTTGTACATGATGGTGTGGGTATCGGAGGAGCGGATGCCCAGCTTGTCCTCTTTGGCGCCGATAACCACGCCCGGCCAGTTGGTCTCTACGATAAAGGCGTTGATGCCGCGGTGACCCAGTTCCTGGTGGGTTTGGGCCATCACCAGATGCACTTGCGACGTGCCGCCGTTGGTGATCCAGTTTTTGGTGCCGTTGATCACGTAATGGTCGCCCATGTCCACGGCCGTGGTGCGCTGGCTGGTGGCGTCGGAACCGGCTTCGGGTTCGGAGAGGCAAAAGGAACCGATCCACTCACCGGAAGCCAGTTTGGGCAGGTATTTTTGCTTTTGTTCCTCAGTGCCGTAAGTTTCGATGCCCCAGCACACCAGCGAGTTGTTTACGGAAACGATGACCGAACAGGAATTATCCACCTTGCTGAGCTCTTCCATAGCGATCACGTAGGAGAGCGAGTCCATGCCGCCGCCGCCATATTCGGGTGAAACCATCATGCCCAGAAACCCCAGTTCGGCCATTTTGCGGACCTGTTCGCGCGGGTATTCCATTTTGCTGTCGCGCTCGATCACGCCGGGCTTCAGTTCGTTTTGGGCAAAATCGCGCGCTGCCTGTTGAACGGCCAGGTGCTCTTCGGTCAGGTGAAACATGGTAAGACTAATTTGGTGTGTAAATTTGCAGGAGAACGCTGTGGTGATTTGGCGCGGCGAAAATACGCTGTTCCCGTCAATCCACCACGTGCTTTTCAACAGCTTGTAAAACCTCTTTGTTGTCGAACCCGGTACCGCGGTGCACAAAAGCGATGACGCTGCAGTGGCGGGCGTCCCAGGCAGCCGGCAGCACAACCTGATAGGTTTTCCGGATCAGGTCGCCGCCGGTGAGTGGCTCGGTGATCAGGTCGCCGCTGGTGGACGACACCACGTCGCGCAGGATGTGGCGGTGCACATAGTTGGGCTCTTTATACCCGTTGATGTTTTGGGCATCCACGATGCTGTCCTGGGTGAGGTACACGGTCAGGCGATGCTCGCCGGCAAGGGTGTTGTCGGGCGCCAGATCAATATCGATGGTCAGCGTCCGGGCGTCGGTATTGTAGGTGGTTTTCATGAACAAACCGATGGTGGGTTGCTGCTGTATCTGTTCGTTGATCAGGGCATTCCAGTTGGTAGGGCCGAGGAAAAGGGTGGTTTCACCGGCTTTTTCCACGCGGTTGACGGCGGCGGAGGGCACCGCTTCGAGGGTGCTGATGCCGGCAACGAGGGCGTCGGTTTCCGGGGTGGCAAAGTCCTCCTTGCTGGTCGACAACAAATTGGAAAAAGCGCCGGTGAGGTGGGTATGAATAGCCACGAGCACCAGTTTGTCTGCGCCAAATGTTTCCTGAAGCCCTTGAAGCTGTTTGGCGCCGTCGGGACAGTTGGGGCAGTTCACTCCGGTGAGCTCCTCGACCAGCACGACGCGGTCGCCTACGACCAGATCCGGAATAACCACCGGTTTTTCCTCGCAGGCAACAAGGCCCAGCAGTAAAAAGCTTGTAATGAGCAGTTTATTTTTCATCGAACGCGGTTAAAATGATGTATTCAGGTTTAAGCGGAAGCCGCTGAAGGTCGGCTCCAAACGGCAAATACCGCCGGCACAGTTGATGCCTTCCACTTGCTTGACGTATGCAAACGACACGCGGGTTGCTTTCAGGGTGTACACCACGCCCAGGCTGGGGTAGTGCAAGCCGTCGTAACGCGGATCGGCGTTGGTATCTTCGCCTTTTTTGATCTTGTACATGTCCGACACATAAAAAAGCCAGTGCGGCGCCAGCCCCACTTCGGCTAGGGCGTTGATCCAGGAGCCGAACTCATCGTCGGTCAACAGGTATTGCGCTTCCAGGCGGAGCGACTTTTTTGGGGTAAACTTGTACAACCATTCGGCGTACGGGGTGTACGCGTCTACGTAATCCTGTTCGCCGGTTCCCACCCACGGGATCACATCTTCGGGGTCCTCGGGGTCCGTTTTCCCCTGGTAAACCGCCATGTTGTAGTGCAGGAATTGCATACCCACGAGCAACTGCCATTTCCGGTCTTTTTTGTAAGCGACCTCCGGTGCGATTTCCCGGTAGAGTTCATCGCCGTTCAGGCGCTGTATTTCGGAGACGTTGAGGCCCACCTCCCATTTTTTGGAAGGTTTGTACCGCAGATCGACCTGTACGCCCTGTTCGCCCAGTTCCTGGGTAGCAGGAGCAAAACGGGCCGGCAGCCGGAACGTGTTCTGGCGGGCAATGGGCGGCAAAAAGTTGATCGGCCCCTGTACCGGGTTGTTGGTCAGGAACGGCGTATTGCGGAACGAGAAATCATCGGTGCGTTTGGCCTCTATGGTCACCCCGATCTTGGGGGCTCCATACGACAGGCTGGAGTAAATGGTGTAACCCTCCCGATTCACCAGTTGGCCGGTTCCGCCGTCGGCGGTTGGCTCAAAAGGGTCGAACATGACGTCCTTCGTTTTGTACGCGCCTTCGACAAACCAGGTGAATGCGCCCATAGACAGGGTGTTGTACAGCGAGAAAGCATACGTATTGTATTGGGCGCCGATGCTATCCTGCGGCGGATAGGTCGCAATGGTATTCACAATGTCTTCGATCGTCTGGTCGCTGTACGTGCGGGCCACCACGCCAAACCCGGGGGCCAGGGTGATTTTGCCGGCTGTGTCGGGCCGGATGAAGCCGTCTACGGCGCCGCCACGAATCACCGCGCCGTAGGTGTCGAACTGCTGCTTCATGCGTCCGGTAAAACCCCGCACCCGCCAGTTCTCGTTGATGTTCCAGGCGGCTTTTACCCCGTAGAGCGCGTTGTCGATCATCAGGGCGCGTTCTTCATACGCCCTGAAAATGATGCCCGAGCCAATCTGGTCGTACAGATAGCCGCCTTCCACGTCGAGGGGACCGATGGATTTTTTGACAAACCAGCGGCCAATGCCCTCACCACTGTAGGAACTGGTGGGGTTCAGCAGGTTGGAATTGTTGAAAAGGTCGAAGCGCACGCCGACGTCGAAGCCCCAGTTGGAGTAGTTGAGGTTGAGCCAGCTTTCGGCGCCGAATTTCTGGTTGTCGTATTGGGGCGTGTTTGCCGCGCCAATGGCTGAGTCGCGGATAAAAAAGTTGGCGTTGGTTTGCAGGTTCCCGGTGATTCGGGCGTTGTCGTTCGACTGTGCCTGCACGGCGGCGGCGGCGGTCCAAACCAGCCAGAAGATTGTAAAGAGTTTTCGCATGTCGTTGAGCAAGTAGCGGAGTAGCAAAGGTAGCAAGAATACTTGACCAACATTACCATCTGATAAGCGCAGACGCCCAGGTGAAGCCGCTCCCGAAGGCGGCCAGGCACACCAGGTCGCCTTCCTTGATTTTGCCGGCCTCCCAGGCTTCGCACCAGGCGATGGGTACCGAGGCGGCTGTGGTGTTTCCGTACCGTTGGATGTTGTTCCACACCTGGTCGTCGCGCAGACCCAGTTTTTTCTGCACAAACTGGCTGATGCGCAGGTTGGCCTGGTGGGGAATGAGCATATCGATATCGCCGGTTTTCAAGCCGGCTTCCTGGAGCGCCTCTTCGATGACCTCCGGAAATTTCTGTACCGCCATTTTAAACACGAACTGGCCGTCCATCTGGGGGTAAAGCTGACCGTTGTCCACCATATGCTGGGTGAGGAATATCTCTCCGGGCACCTCGGGGGCCGGATAGCCGAAATCCGCTTCCTCGCCCATTTTGTGGTGGTGGTAGCCGCCGTGGCTGCCCGGGTTGATGAAAGCCAGCTTTTCGGCGTAGGTGCCGTCGGAATGCAGCTTGGTGGTCAGGATGCCTTTCCCAGGCTCATCATGGGGCTGGAGGACGACGGCGCCGGCGCCGTCGCCAAAGATGACCGATACATTGCGTCCGCGGGTGCTGTAATCCAACCCCATGGAGTGCATCTCCGAGCCCACCACCAGTACGTTTTTATACATGCCGGTTTTTACAAATTGATCGGCTACGCTAAGCGCGTAAAGAAAGCCGCTGCACTGGTTTCTGACGTCCAGCGCACCCACCTCGCTCCGGGTGATGCCCAGTTCGCGTTGCAGGAGGACGCCGCATCCGGGAAAATAGTAATCCGGACTCAAGGTGGCGAACACGATGAAGTCGATCTCCTCCGGCGCAATCCCGGCCCGGTCGCAAGCGATACGGGAGGCATGGGTAGCCATGGTTGTCGGTGTTTCTTCGTGTTTTATCCCGTAACGGCGTTCCTGGATGCCCGTTCGCTCCTGAACCCACTCGTCACTGGTGTCCATGTAGCGGGTCAGGTACTCATTGGTGACCACTTTTTCGGGCACGTAGAACCCCATTCCTGCAATTTTGCTGCGCTTCATAGGTATTGGCGATTGATTTAGGATGCGAAGATAGGAAAATTGGTGCTGTCGGTAGTCGGTAGTCGGTAGTCGGCTGTTGGTAGTCGGAAATAGGATGCGAAGATAGGAAAGTTGGTGCAATGGGCAGCAGGTCCCGCTTTGAACCAACGCATTGCCCCGTAAACATGGGAAAAGCCCACATAAGCCCCGTAGGGGCGGCCATCTGGTAGCATTGGGAGAAACGTGCGTTGGAACGCCGTAGGCGTGGTATTATAAACAACGCACGCGAAGAAGCGTAGAGTCAAGTTCGCCATTTTTGATCTCAAATATGGCCAGGCAGGAGCCGCCGGCACTTACGGCGCCTTTTTTTTGAACACGCCATACATCATGCGTTTGCGCCACTCTACCCGAATGCCGCTGTTGACCAGCCAGACACCGAAAATGGTGATGGCCATTCCGGTCATGGCTGCCGGACTCAGGCGCTCGTCCAAAAAAAGCCAGCCCATGGTAATGGCCACAACGGGGTTTATGTACGTGTACAAACTCGACACCGCAGCGCTCAGGTGCTGCAAGGCAAACATATACAGACTAAACGCTACCGCAGAGCCGAAAATGGCCAGGTAAAGCAACGCCGCCCAGCCTTCTGTGGTGTGTCGCACCGGCTGTACCGGGTCGAATATAAAGTGCAACGGAAAGGCAAACAAACCGCCGAACAACACCTGTAAACCGGCATTCAGCACCGGCGATACGCCGGGTGCATTGTACCGCTTGGCCATAACCGTGCCGAGAGACCAGGTAAAACACGAACCGAAAGCCGCAGCAATCCCCCACCGGTATCGCGGATCGAGAAAATCCTGCCAGCCATCCTGAAAAACCACACCCAAACCCAAAAAGCCGATCAGCACGCCGGCGACCACGCGCAAGGATACCGGCTCCCCACCCCGCCACATGAGATTGATCAACACGACTACCACCGGCGTGAGCGACCCGATTACCGACGAAAGGCCGGACGACACGGATTGCATACCCCACGTGATGAGGCCATTCCCCCCGGTAATGGTCAGCAGCCCCATAAGCATCTGCCTGCCTGCATACGCCCACCCGGGCACCTGAAACCGCCCCATGGCCCACGCCAGCGCGAGCAGTACCAGGCCGCCTAAAACCTGGCGAAGCCCCACCAGCAAAAAAGGCGGAAAATCGCGAATAGCCAACTTGATCCCCGTGTAGGTGGTGCCCCAGATGATGCAAATGGCGCCAAGCGAAAGGTAAGCGAGCAGTGGCGGTAGTTGATTAGGTTGAATGAAGTTCAGCTGCGACATTTTCTGCCGAAACGTCACGGGATCTTACGCCTGCACTTTGCGTTCCATGAGGAAGTCGTCCATCACATAGTTCGGCCCAAAGGGCTGGTCAACCCATTCCCGAATAACAAAGCCGTTCTTGAAATAGAAATTTACGCTTTTAAAGTTGCGCCGGTTTACGTACAAACGGATGATGCGCGCATCGGGCAGGCGGTCCAGCAGTTGGCGAAAGGCATCGGTACCTACACCCTTGCCGCGCTGGTCAATGTAGAACTTGTGGATGAAAAACCGGCCATCACCCTGACTTTCTACGGCGACAAACCCCGCTGCCTGTTGTTTGTCTTCGGCGCCCGAAGGAATAATCAACCAATAGGTGAAGGCAGGCGACTGGATTTGTTCCATGAGTTTTTCCGCGCCGTACATCCAGTCCAGCATGTACTCAATCTGGTCCATGGAAATAATGGCAGGGTAATGTTCGCGCCAGATGCGATCTGCCAGATGCCGGATCTGAGGAACATCTTCAGGAGTAGCTTTAACCAATGCAACCGGCATGGCTGTAGGCTATTGTTTCTCTGTTTTTTCATTGAGCAAACGCAACACCTCGTCTGTAATGTCGAGGCTGTCGTTGGCTAGCAATACCTGTCCGCCACGGGAGTACGACAGGATGTAATCGTACCCGATCTGGTCCTGAAGGGTTTTCAGCTTGGCTTCTACGTTCGCGTAAAGTTCTTCCAGCGCTTTTTTCTGTTCTTCGGCAAGCTCCTTGCCCAGTCGTTGCTCCTCTTCGGCGAGTTTTTTCTGGCGTTGCATGAGGCCGTTGTACTCCTTTTCCAGTTCAGCGGGCGGCACGGTGCCGGTTTGGGCTTTTTGCTCAAAGGCCTGCATGTCGCGGATCAGCGACTCCTGTTTGCCGCGCAAGCTGTTCTCGGCGTTTTTTACCCGGTTTTCGATCGCCTGTTTTTGCTGTTTGATCCACTCATAACGCGCGTCCAGGGTGTCGGCATTGACGTAAGCGATCTTTGCACCGCGTTCCTGTCCTTGGGGAGGGAGAATAGCTTCCTGCGGCGCTGTTTGGGAAGAAAAATGCAGGTAATACTGGTGGGCTACACCCAAAAGGGCGATGATGCTGAGTACGAGGGGGAGTTGTTTCATGTTATCTGACGTCGGTAACCGTTCATCCGTAAATAAAGGGCAAAAGTACGTTTCTGGCCGTACAAATCCTGTGTAAATAAGTTTTTTGGTCTCCGCAATCCTCTGTGATACCTCTGTGCTCCTCTGTGGTTCATTTTTAAATAAACCGCAGAGGAGCACAGAGATCTCGCAGAGGAGCACAGAGGGGCGGGCGCAAACCAGACTTACTTACAGCGGATTTTTCGCCGGGTGAAGCACGTGCTCCCAACGCACCCCAATGAGCGCCTCCAGTTCATACTGGGCCAACCGAACGTCAATGTCGCTTTTTTGACGCATTTCCTGGGCCTGGAAGTACGCCGTGGAGGCGGCGCTGTATTCCTGAAAATTCAACTCATCTTTCTCATACAACTGCTTAACCAGCACATAGTTGTTGTACGCGTCTTTCTCAAAGATTGCCCGGAAGGTGAGCGATTCGTAGGCCGATTTGAAACGTTCATACGCGAGCAGGGTTTCGCGTCGGGTGGCCAGCATCCTTTCGTCAATGGCTATTTTGGCGACCATTTCACGCTCTCGGGTGATCTTGTTTTTGGTAGGCTGGGTGAAGATGTTGTACGGGTTGATGCCGATGGCGAAGTTCCAGCGGGGAAAAAAGCTGTTGGCCTCGGTAAGGGGCTGTCCAAACGACTCAATGTTGGCTTCGTTGACGTTGAACGACAACGCGATGTCGCGCATCCACTCCTTGCGGGTATTGGCGGACTGCAGTCGCGCGATTTTGGATTCCCGATGCACCGCGGCATTTTCCGGATTATTCATCCAGGCGAGTTGAACCAGATATTCCCGGAAATCAATGGCGATGGTATCGAGTGGGGCTACAACCGAGTCGAAGTTGATGCGTTGGGCAATGCCCATGGCGGGGATCAGCAAGACAAACAAAAGTGCAGGGAAAATACGCATGGCGGATTCAGTTTTGGGTATTAGATGATGGATTGCCTGACGCCGGCGCAGCAAATGCCGGATCGAAGTTTTTCAGGGTGACCAGCATGGCCAGGAAGATGTTGTAAACGATGTTGATGGGCTGCTGAAGGATCGCCTCCTGGGAGTAGCAGGCAACTGCCAGCATGTAACACGCGGTGGAGATGGCGGCGTATGTGGCCTTTATCCAGGGGTCTCGACATCGATAATAATAATAAATGCCGGTTCGAATGATCACAAAGTGCAAGATGGTGTACAGGATAAGCCCGATCCAGCCCAGCTCGACGGCCATGCGCACGAAACTGGAGTCGTGGTTGAACGTGGACAACCAGCTGCCGGGCGCAAAACGAGCACCCCAGGCCCCGCAGCTGCCCAATCCCGCGCCAATCGGGTGGCTTTGAATAAAGGGCTGAATGCGTGCCTGGTTTTTCAGGCGCACCTGCATCGAATCGTCTTCCGGCTGGAATGCCGACTGAAGGCGGAAGATGACCCCGTTGGTGGTGGATTTGACCATCAGTACGCCGCCCAGCATCAGGAGGATGCCGCCGGCGATGAGTATCTTTCGGTTCATGGTCAGCAACATGTAAAACAACAATCCCAGCGGTATGATCACCACCGATGTGCGGGTACCGGAAAAACTCATGCCCATAATGGCCGTTACGATCATCACCAGGAATAACCCTTTGGCCAGCAGGTTCCGCGTCGCAGCCATCAAAATACCACACATCACGGCAAAAAAGGCCATCAAATTGCCAAAGGTGGTCGGATCGTAACACAACGAGGGAACCCGCACCATGTTCCACTGGATGTAGAGCTGCGCCCGGTTCGGATCGCTCATAATCCAGGCCATTTCACCGGCCGTAAGCCCCCAATAATGTTGCTTGACGCCGTACGCAGCACACACAAAGCAAATGGCAAAAATGAAATACAACAGGTTGTACAAAGCCTTTTTGTTGTCTCGCAAGGCGTACGCCCCGATGAAAAACACCAGCAACTGAAGCGCTACCGTTCGCACCGTGTACAACCAGGAGAGCTTCGACAACGCCACGGGGTTCAACACCATCAAGCCGTTGTAGAACAGCCAGATCATGATCATAAAGCTCAGGCTGTTCTGTAAAAACCTGCCGTCGCGATCCCTGAACTGGCCCAACAACACACTCATCAGCCCTACGAGAATCAGCCCGTCGTTCAAGAGGCCCAGCGGGACGTTGACGTACCGCAGCATGAACGTAACCATAACGGCCGTGCCCAGCATCAGCCCGAGGTTGATCGCCGGGTTGAACAGGGCAAACAATACCAGCGGCAACCCGATGGACAAGGCGATCACAACGAAGCCCACCGCGAGGTCGGTCACCGAAAAAAGCCAGGCCAGCGGCAAGACGCACAGGAGCAAAAGCGCCAACCCCAGCGGACTGGCCAGGCGCCGGTCCACCAGTTGCTGCCACAGGTATTCTTTCAGGGTGCGACCGGCGGGTTGAATGGTATACTGGTCCTTTGCCATGGTCTAAAAAAATAACACTTTTAAAAAAATGGCCAGCAGCGTTACCACAACCAAGGTGGTGACGACAATTTCCGAGAACTGTTCAGCAGGCGTTATGGGGACTTTGGGTTCGGTCATGGTGCGTTTTTGGTTGGATGATGGTGTAGCATTACGCCGGCTGTGACGCAACCCCGGTTTTTCCGGCGTATCGTTCTGCAATGTCCCGCAACTGGGCTATGCGCGCCGTCCAGGTGTTGGACTCGGCAACCTGCACACGGGCGTTTTCCCGCTCCGGGTTGTGCTCGGCGATGGCCCTGTTTATGTTCCGGACAAATGCGTCGGGTGATTCCGACAGGTAGATCACGTCGCCAAAACTGCGGATGTCGTCGGAAAAGCTGGTGGACACCACCGGCTTTCCCGCAGCCAGGTATTCGTTTATTTTCAGTGGATAAATGCTCCTTGTGAGGGTGTTGAGCAGAAAAGGGATGAGTGCCACATCCATGTGCTGGAGCAAGGGCGGCAACTCGTCGAGGCGCCGGGGACCGGCAAACACCACGTTCGGCATGCGGTCCAGCCCCAATGTGTGCGGCTCCGGCGAGTTCACCGGTCCGACCAGCAGCAGGGTTTTGTCGGGGTGGGCCTCCGCGACCGCTTTTATCAGCGGATAATCAACGCGCAGTTCATCCATATTGCCAACAAACCCGATCACGGCGCCTGTGCGGCCTGCCAGCTCGGGTGGCCGGGGGAACTTTTCGGTTCGGACACGGGAGAAAACCGAAATGTCGGCCGCATTGAAAAACGTCTCGATGTTTCGGGCATACGGCTGGAGCAGTTTTTTCAGGTTGGTTGAGGTCACAAACGTCAGATCGGCTTCCGCCGCCGCCGCCCGTTCGAGCCGTACGCCGTGCTTGGCGGTGTAGGGGTTCTGGCTGATGTCGTCGATGCAGTGGTAAATGCCGAGGCGCGCGCCAAAGGAATCCGGCAGACTGCCTACAAAAAACGGATCGTAACAATTGATGTAAACAAAATCGTGCACATCAAAGGATTGCAGCGCAACCCGGATGGCCTGGAGCACCCGCCGGTCGTTTTGTTTTTTAAAAAAATCATACACCTTGCCCGGCGGCATCCAGTTAATGGGCAGGGTCATACGGGGCTGGAAAACCGTCAGGTTGTGCTGCAAATGCTCCACATGAACCTGTCCTTTCAACATAGCCGGCAGCCGCTGCCGCAACGCCGGGTCGCCTGCGCGCCAACCCGAAAAAGCGTCCTTGACGGAGTACGGATGGTTGACGTAAAATACGCGGTGGCGCTTCGCCAGTTCCTTGGCCATGCTGAGCGAAACAGAGGAATACACGTTGTCGCTCCGAAACAGGGTGAAAAAGACGATGTCGGTATGGTGCTGCATGGGTTGCCGTTTTATGTAGTGCGGATGGACAGGCGATGCCGGACAATATGGAACGCCAAACGATAAAAGTGGGGCAAATACGCAAAAGCCCTCCACCAGCGCACCCCGTAATCCCTCGAGAGCAAATACTGCATGACCCAAAAGGTGATGAAGTACCCCGTGAGGGTGGCCAGGGCCGCTCCCGTGAGCCCAAACAGCGGCACAAACAGGTAGCTAAGGCAGAAATTGATGATCGCCGTCAACAAGGTTATCCCGAAATTCAAGGCCGGCCTGCCGGTAGAATCCAGAATCGTGCCGAACTGAACGGCAAACGGCATGAACAGCCCGAAGAAAACCGTCAGACGCAGGACGCCCGCCGACTCCACGTACGCCGGCCCGGCAAACAGGACAATGATCGGTTTGGCAAACGCAAAAACCAGGATGAGCGCCGGCAAAATGATGGCCAGGATGACCGATACGCTGCGCACGTACAGCTCCCCCACCCCGACAGCCCCGTCCTTTTCCATCTGCTCGGCACTTTTGGGGAAAACCACCGCGGCGATGCTGAACGAAGGCGCTTCCACCAATTGCGTGATTTTTCCTGCCGCATCGTACACTGCAAACGCTGCCGGGCCCAACAGATGGCCCAGGGACAGCTTGTCGATGTTTTTTGCCAGCATGGTACTCAGGTTGGTACCCAACACGTATTTGCCATAACGCAGCAGATCACCCACGCGGTTCCAGTTTACGAACAAGGCATGGCGGAGATGAGGAAACGCGTACAGCCACGTAGCGACACAACCAATGGATACGCCCACCAGCTTGGCGATGACCAGATGGTCGAGCCGAATGGCCATACCGGCAAACAGGCACAGGATGGCCCAAAAGAATTTCGCTCCGCGAAAAAAAAACGTTCCCCAGAAAATCCCCCTGAACTCGAAATTGGCCTGCTGAACAAAATTGAAGTGGTAAAAAAACGCCATGATAAACACAATGACGTAGTACAGCGGGAACATCCCAGCCAGCTTGGGCGCATGCCACGTATCGATGATCCATTGCTCGCCCAACCACAACAACAACACCGCCACCAGGCTGTACGCCAGATTGAGCACCAGCGCAGCGGTGGTGAACGAGGCGTATTCGTCCGGGTTGTCCCGGGTGGTGGATAAAAAACGCACCAACCCGTTCTGGATCAGCCCGGAACGCCCGATTTCCACAAAATAGGTGATCAGCAAAAATAAGGTGAACGTCGCAAAATCCTCCTTGCTGAGTACCCGTAGCAAAATAACAGCCGTGCCGAAAGCAAACAACAACCCGACTGCGCGCTCCATCAGGGTGAGGAAGCCCGAACGCACCCAATAGCGGCGTTCATCCGCCTGGACTTGTGTTTCACTCTGGTTGTTGCTGAAAGACATGAATCAGGCAATATTGCGAGGGTCAACCTGGTTGAGAACGGAGCCGATCAGTTTTTTATCCAACGTTTTTAGGTACGCTATCGTCTCGTAAGTACTCCGTGAGAATGCCTTCCGGGAGTCGAACACGGCGATAACCTGGTCTGCAAAATTCAGCAACTCCCGGGCATCGGCGTAATCATTCATACCGGAGGCCTCTATGAAAATGTAGTCGTAGTGCGCTTTTGCTGCTTCCAGGAACGATTGGATATCCGCTTCAGACAACACTTCACTGGGCGACTGCGCCGTCGGGTGGTGGCCCAACACGTCAAGCATTCCACCTGTGTTGCCGTAGGTCTTGGAAATGAAAACCTGATCCAGCCGGTGCATTTTGAGCAGTCCGTTGATCATCTCGCTGTTTTCAGAGGGCGCATCGGTCAATACAGCCGGCATCGGCGCTTTGAAATTGGCATCGATGATCAATACGCGCTGGTGGTTGGCCGTGATGGCGTAGGCCAGGGAAGTAACGATAAAGGTTTTTCCATCCCCTTCGTGTGGACTTACGAACAGGAAAACGCTTTTTTCATAGGGTTTGACGGCGTTGCGCAATTTGCGCACGTGCTCCTGCCAGATGGTCAGGTTGGGCGATTTTGTTTTGCCGTGAAAGGCGTTGCGTACATCGAATCCGGAATCGGTTACGCGGGCCACCGAACTCAGCACGTGTATGTTGCCGGTTTTTTGCAGGAAGACATCCGGGGTGCGGATGCTCCGGTCCATGAAGGCCAGCAACAGGATACCCATGGTGGAGACGGTAGCGCCTACCACGCCCGCCAGGGCGCTGATCAGGGCGCGGTTTTTGGGTTCCGGATAGCCGAAGTTTTGGGCGCTTTCGACGAGCGCCAACGGGCTGTCGGCATTTTCGAGCTCGAGCTTGGCCTTGATCATTTCTTCGTTCAGGCGGGCAAACTCGTCTTCTGCGCGTTTCTGTTGCTCCTCAAAACCGGTAGCCACCGCGTCGTTGAGTACAAAACCACCCAGCTTGCTGCGCATATCGGCAATCTCCTGGTCGATCCGGCTGATCTGGCTCTCCGCCTGCACCTTCTGCAGGTCGGCGTTGATCTTGTCGCGGTACAAGTCATCCATCAGCGCGTCGCGCGTTAACGGTCTGGTTGCCCCAATGCTGCGTGCGTTGGCGCTCAGCATGTTGTCCATCTCTTTTCGGGTCTGGTCCAACTCGCTCCTGACCTCCGGGTTGCTACCCTTGGCTTCCGCGTCCAGCTGGCTCAGCTCGTTGATTCGCCGGTCCAGTCGCTCGGCCTCTACCTTCTGGCCGATGCGGGTCACCGACTCCTTATCCGTCGAGTTCGACAACTCCGTCAGGTATTGATCCAGGCGCATGATCGTGCCCTTTGCGCTTTGCTTTTCCGCTTCCAGTTCCCGTTTCTGCCCCTCCAGGGTCGTCAGCGAGGCAATGACTGCCTGGCTTTGCTGCCCCAGCGCAGGCAACCCCTGGTTGTACAGATAAGCAAATTTCTGCCGTTGGATGGAGTCAATCTCCTTGCGTTTATCGTCGGCCAAACGGTTGTAAAACTCATAGTTTTGCCGGCGCTCCTTCAGGTAGAGATTTCGGTAGTACGTGATGAACACTTCCGCGTAGGTATTGGCCATAAAGGCCGAAAGCGCGGGGGATTCCGCCCGGGAGGTCAATACCAGATAATCGGTCTGCCCTCTGCGCAGCAGGGTGTTCTGCCGCAGCAAGGCGTCGTGGTCGTAGCCGTAAGCGATGGCTACCTTGGTGAGCAAAGCACTCAGGTCGGTGTCGAAAGACAGCTCGGTAATACTGTCCAGATTGATCTTTTTCAGTTCTTCCAGCAATTGACGCCCCTCTGCATCGCTGAAGTCGGAGAGCCGCCGGTTGGGCTGCCGCATGGGGGTTCCCATACCCTCGTATTGCGCTTCGAGTTCCCGGCGCGTCAGGGCGATTTGCACCAGCTTGAGTGTGGAACGCGATACCGCAAAGTCGGTCAGGTTGGAAAAGGCGTTGTTGATCATGTACTCCTGAACAAAACCCTCTTCCTTGTCGGTCGAGATACCTTTGTAGTTGATGATCCCGGTGGCCAGGATGGCCTCAGACTGGTAGGTATCGGCTTGGCGCCCAACGAGCCAATAGGCCAACAGGGCCGCCAATAAGGCAACAGCGCCGATGAGCCAAAGGCGCTGAATCAGCATGCTCAACAGATAACGGAGGTTCATAATGGTAATCGCAAGTTTTACCGGAGTTGGGATCCGAATGACAAAAGGATAGTCGTGGCACAAAGATAAAACATCCGGCGAGGGCGTCACAAGTGCACCGCCCCCTGCCGAACTGTTTCATGTGTGTAAGTATTGTTTCGATTATTCGGAGTGCCGGAAGCACTTCGGGAAAAGATTGAGGCATCGCACCCTTATACCTTTGAAACGGTAATTTTGGCGAGCCTACGGTTTATTGCTAGAACAAAAGTAGTGCCGAAATATTCCAAATGGGGTAGGGCTCACCAAAGGTTTATCTTTTATTAATGTTCGAACGCGCGGCCGACATTACGCACAAACCTGAAAAAGGCCGTGGAATGGCTTCTTCAGGCAGCCATCAGCGCTTTTTTTTGGTGGCCTGCTCCAGCAGCCAGGCCCGATCGGTGAGCGATTGGGCCATACGAATGGATTCGACAACGACCTGTGTCTTGCCGGGTCTGGCGTGCATCAATTGCCACAATAAACGACAAAAATTCAGATAAGTCTGCTTTAACTCGGCTGAAATTTCTTTATTGCGTTTGAGAAAAACCGTAAACGCAGCCAATAGCGACAACAGCGCCTCATCCTCGCCCGTTTCCGCATAAATTTTGGCCAGCAAAACCCGCGCGCCGAGATAGTAATTCAGATCGGTCATCTCCACCTGCAACAGCGCCATCTGGGCTTCTTTGAGCCGGTTGGTGTAGAAATACAGTTCCGCCAAATTGTAATGGAGCACGTGCTCCCGGTGCTCATCGGGCAGCAGATGGCTGTTGTGGTTCATGAATTCGCGAAGCCAGTCGAAGCGCCGGAGTCGCAACGCCAGCTTGACCACGTTGGTGAACGTCCAGGGCGAGAGCCGCCCCTTTTCCAGCAAGACCCCGTCCTGAATACCCGCCGCGTACAGGCTGAGCGCTTCCTCGGTGTACCGGTCCATGCCCTGGCGAATCTTGCGCGCGCAGTAATTGATGGCCATTTGGTACACCGCCTGGCGGTCGTCGGGCGGGTAGGTTTGCGCTGGAAGCAACAAAGCCTCCCGCAGCGCCCTGTACCGGCTTTCATCCGCCTCATCCTGCTGCATTTGCAAGGCGTGGTGGTATAGCCGGATCAGGGGCTCGCCAAAAAAGGCCTGTTCCTCCAGGTGGCGCAGCCACGCGTCTCCAATACCTGCCTGAAATACCCCTTGCAAAATGTGCTGCCGCTCCAACATGGCGCACGCGTACCGCAGCTTTTCCAGAAAATAAAACCGGTCGAGGTATTCGGATGCCTGCTGCAAGGTTTCATCGTGCTGTCGGAGGCGCTTTTGCGCAAAAGACCGGTGCTGCTGGTCGTACAATCGGTAGGTATCCAGGAAAAAAAACACATCCCGAAAAGGCGCCTCCCGCTTGGCCGCTTCCGCCTGACGCAAAGCATGCCGGTACGCCTTGTCTACGCCGTGGTCGGCAAGTGCCGCCAGGCGGTGGTTCAGCCGGTCCCGCACGTGCGTACGCTGGCGCCCATCCACCCAAAAGTCCTCAATCAGGGCGCAAACCGAACTCAACAGGTACCGCCAGTCTTTGTCGTCGAACGCCCGCCCGGGGTAAAGCGCAGCGTAAATATCCGTTTTGCCCGGAAGCGGCGCTTCGAAAGCAGGCCAGTACGCCAAAAGAAGGTCCAGCAACTGCTCCACCACCGGTTGTCGGTTCACATAAGGCGAAGCAGCGAAACGCCGCAAACCCGGCAGTTCGTCCACCCGGCACGCCTGCAACAATTGTATTACCTTTTGGTCTGCATCCACTTTACGGCCATTTTATCCGGCTTTGCCGGTTACCCCTTTGCATAAGCAGGTAACCTACAAAGGACAAATTTATGGCAAATACACCGAACAAATTAAATAAAAAATAAAATTATCATCAAAAATTCGATTAAATTGCGCTTATTTTCGCATTTTTTCAAAAAAATTCTACTCCGAATGGACACCAATAATCTGACAAACGATGAAAAATGTATTTTTTACAAACCCTTTCTCCACCCATCTTTGTCTCATCAAACAGAAACAAGCTGTGAAACAAAAAAAACGGTTCCCTTTCTGGTTACCATTGTGGTTGGCGCTCCTGGGCGCTGTCCCGACCGCGCCTGCCCAGCAACTCTGGCCGGGCGATGTGAACAACAACGGCATCGTGAACGCCGTAGACCTGCTGTGGCTGGGCCTCGCCTACAACGCTGAAGGACCCGAGCGACCCAACGCAACCACCCTCTGGCAGGCCCAACCGCTGGGAGCGCCCTGGGCACAGAATTTTCCGGGCGGACTCAACTACGCGTACGCCGATTGCGACGGCGACGGCGAGGTGGACGACGACGACCTCGATGACGCCATCGACCCCAATTTCCGGCTGACCCATGGCACGGCGCAACCCGACGGCTACGCCAACGCACCCCCGGGAGGCAACAACCCGCGGCTGACCTTCACGCCATCCACCCTGAACGCCGTTCCGGGACAGGTCATCACCGTAGACGTAGACCTGGGCGACGCCGACCAACCTGTGCCTCAATTTTACGGCGTAGCGTTCACCTCCACTTACAGCACGGAGCTGGTGGACAACGGCGGGCAAGCCATCACGTTCGACGAAGACGACGACTGGATGGCCCCCGAACCCGACGAGCCCTTCGAACACCTGTTCAAACGCGACATACCCGCCGGCGAAACCGAAGTCGGACTGGTGCGCACCAACCAAATCCCGGTTTCCAACGGATTCGGCCACGTCGGCTCCTTTTACATCATCATTGAAGACATCATCGTCGGACTCACCATCGACACCTTCATCCTCCAAATCGACAGCGTTCGACTCATCGACCACACCAACGCCGTATATCCGGTGGTGCCCGACACCGTATTGATCATTGTCAGCAACCCCATATCCACCCAAAACGGCGCCATACACACCGCACCCGCCCACCTCTACCCCAGCCCGGCCCGCGCGGGCGAAACGACCTGGATCAGAACCCTGCCGGGCTGGATACCGTTGGGCATTACCGACGCACTGGGCCGAACGGTTCCAGCGGATATCGAACAACAATCCGACACCCGCTGGGGTGTCCGTTGGCCCGCCCATACGCCGGCCGGCTGGTACGCCTTGCGGTGTGCCGGACCAAACGGCAACCTTGTCACACAAACCATCATTCTTCACTAATCAATTTTATTCATCCAACATGAAATTATTCAAAATGCTGCTCATCACAGGCGCGCTCGCTTTCGCCGCCGCCTGCTCCAATGACGATGACGACAACACCCTCACCATCGCGCCGCCGCAATTGCCGCCGGGCATCGCATCCTTCTCGCCTTGCGACAAGGGGCAGGAATTACCCCTCGCCCAGGTGCCGGCTGCCATCGCCGACTCCATCAACAACCTTTTCCCAGGCTGGAAAATCGACAAACTGATCCAATACACCCAAAACGGACAAGTTTTCTACGGCCTGGAAATCGAAAAAGGAATCGATGAAATCGACATCCTCTTCACCGACGCCGGGCAACTGGTCAGCTACGGGCCGGACGACGACGACGACCAGCAAATTTCCATTGGCTCGCTGCCCGCCGATGTCGTAACCTACATCGCTAACAATTACCCGGGCTTTGTACTCGACGACGCTGAAATTGAAATCGAATACGGCCAGTCTTTCTACGAAGTGGAAATCAAGGGCCCAGGCACAGACGATGACCTGAAAGTCTATTTCGACGGCAACAACGTGTACGTCTGTGAAGTAAAAAAATCCGACAACAGCGGCTCCAACGATGATGACGACGACAGCGGCGGAGGCAATGATGATGACGACGACAACGGCTCCAACGATGACGACGACGACAATGGCGGAGGCAATGATGATGATGACGACAACGGCTCCAACGACGACGACGACAATGGCGGAGGCAATGATGACGACGACGACAATGGCGGAGGAACCGGCGGAGGAAATGACGACGATGATGACGACGACGACGGCAACGACGACGACGACAATTAATAAACAGCAGCGTGTCGGGGTGACTCGCAGTCCAATGTCGTCAACCTAAGGTTTTTTAGTGGCCTCGGAGAGGCCCAACGTTGGTAGAAATGCCAAGCGTATGTCGTTGGGCCTCGGAGAGGCCTAACGTTTGTTCGACATTCCGACCCGCGAAATCGGGTAGGAGGCGGCTTTCGCCGCCGTCCCCCCACACCACCGGGCATACTCTTCGTACCACGGCGGTTTCCGTCAGTTTCTCCGGCGGGTCATTTCCGTGTAAATAGATCGAAGTCCTAGCTC
>JBGSTG010000012.1:0-15525 GCA_041736625.1 Saprospiraceae bacterium
GTAGCCCGTCCAGAAGTTGGTAAAGGGTACGTCTTGCTCCAGAAGGGTGTTGCCGGAGATAACAGTGTCGCACAGGTCAACCGGACACGGGTTCGTGGGGCAAGAGCAAGGAATGGTTACCGACGGGCAGTCCAATTTCGGTTTGATCTTGTCTTCCACATTGACCATACCCCAGCAGGTGTTGCCGGTAGCCGGGTCAATTACCCGGTAAGCATAGCTTTTACCCGCGTCGCTGGGACCGAGGACGGCAGGCGTCCACGGGCCACCGGGGTTGCCACCAAACGGCGGAACGCGATCCAGTTGTACGATGTAGTTGTCGTAGCAGCGGTATGGGCCACCTTCCAGCACCTGGTCGGCGCCGATGGTGTGCGTGCAGCTCGAATCAAGCGAGATGTTCACTACATCGTTGCACACCAGCGAAGTGATGGGGTTCGGGAATTCGTTCACCGTTACTGTGAAGCAGCAGGTACCGGTATTGCCAGCGGCGTCATTGGTGATGAAGCAGTTTTGCGTGGTACCGATCGGGAATTCGCTACCCGAGGGCAGACCGGCTGTTTGGTCGATGTCGCCACCGCCACCGGTGAGGTAGTTCACCTGGATGTTGGGGTGGTTGAAAGCGCCCGTAGCAAACAGGTTGTTGAAGAAGCCAAAAGATACCGAACCGGCCGTTTGCGTGAACGGACCGTTGGTGATCGGCGGCTGGATGCCGAAAGTGTAGTTGAACACCGGGCACCAGTTGGGGCCAAAAATGTAGAAACCGCGCGTTTCACCCGGGTTCAGGGTTACGTTTTGCGTGAAGTTGGCCTGAGCGAGCGGGCCTGTGCCGGTAGCGAAGTAGGGCGGGTTGGCCGTGATGGTGGCCGGGCCTACGTTCGTCCACTGCGCCTGGGTCAATTCCTTACCCGCATACGTGGTCGGCGTGCTCCAGATTTCGAGTGTTTTGGGAACCGTCACCACACCAAAGGCGGGGTTCGGGAAACGAACGCCGAAGCCGGTGATGATGGCTTGAACGCCGCCGTTGTTGGTCAGGTTGAAGTACAGACCGCCTGGCAGGTTGTTGCCGCTCAGGACGAAGGCCAGACCGCCGCCGTGAGCCGCAAACGAAGCCGGGAACTGCACCGGAGCAGCGGGCACGATGAACGGACAGTTGTCCGTCACACCTACGTTGTAGCTGTAGAACGTGGAGCACTCGCCGGGCGACAGGTTCAGGGTCACGTTGGGCGGGCAGGAAAGCACCGGAGGCGTGAGGTCATTTACCGTAACCGTCTGTGTAGCACTGGAAATAACCGAACAGCTGCCGGCTTCCAACAAGCGCCAGGTAATAACGTTGATGCCCCTAGGGACGTCAATCAGCG
Organism: Saprospiraceae bacterium; assembly: GCA_041736625.1. Lineage (GTDB taxonomy): Bacteria > Bacteroidota > Bacteroidia > Chitinophagales > Saprospiraceae > M3007. The sequence goes on from JBGSTG010000012.1 coordinate 1,356, forward strand.
ATACCGAAGCCGGCGGATTGGTGCCCAAAGACACAAACGGACCGCCGTTTACGCTGTATTGCAATTCGTTGCCTACGCTGCAACCGCCCGGAGAGAAAGAGGGCAGCGGGGTGTTTACGTCGGCCGTGCAATCATCCAGACCGGTGCTCACCGAGAGGGCAGCAGGGGCCGTCATGTTGCAAACCACCGAGGTGGCTTCGCCGATAACCGCCGTCCAACCGACGAACACTACCGAGAAGTCGGAAGTGAACTGGAAGGTCAAGGCGCCGGAAGCGTTGCCGGCGGTAGCCTGTACGGTACCGGAGCCGGCGGCAAAGGGTGCATTCCAGGGCGCCAGGGTGCCCCACCAGCCGCCTGCAAGCGGCGTGAAGCCGGCGGCGTTTGCGGAAGGAATCAGGGGAGACGTAGCCAGGTCACCGTCGCGCACATAAAGGGCGTCAAAAGAGGTTTCCGTCTGGAACTGGGTGAATTGAGCGCGAACCTTCTTGGCAGCAGAAGAAGGCGCAAAGGTTACCGCATTGTTCAGAGCGGCAACGTTGATCGCATTGGTGTAGTTACCGCCGGGACCGCCATTGTCGTAGAAGTTGTACTGGCAAATCCCCGCAGGACTCAACTGAAATGTTTGGGAACCGGTAACGGGATAGTTTACGTTCTGGGCAAAGGCCTGAAGCGTGAACAAACAACCCAATACCATTCCGAAAAGAGTTAAATTTTTCCTTTTCATGAGAAGATATTTGTGAGATGAAAATTGGGTTACAAATGAAACGAAGGAGGTTGAATTAGTACGTCAGGAGATCAACAGCGTCCTGGAAGTAAGCCTGGCGCAGTTGTTCGTTCTGTTGGGAACTGGCGGTGAGGCTGGGGGAACCATTCGTGTCGAACTGGGTTTTGGAGAACCCTTCAACTACGGCAGTAGGCGTGGTGGCGCCGTTGTCCAACTCAAGGTAGATGGCCTTGTAGTAAGCCGCGTGGTTGTACAGGCTCAGGTAGTTAGACGTGCCGGGAGTAAACCCCTGCATGGACTGGTGCAGCAAGTCAATCGTACTCTTCAGGGTAGCCATGGCATCTTGTTCTGTCAACCAGTTCAGTTGAGAATTCGTGGCACCTGTGGTCGGATTGGATTGTGCCTGGGCTGAAAATCCGAGGAACAGTCCACTGCAAATAAGCAAAAAGGCCAAAAGGCCACGCTTAGCGAGCGATTTAAACATGGTGATGAAATTTAGGTGTGAAAATGAGATGAAAAATGTTGTTAACCTCTGGAGAAAATGCCCAATAAAAAAGGCACTGAATGAGTACGCGAGTGCATACTCATTCAGTGCCTTTTTTTTCTCGAAAGAGGGGCATACTGCGCAAAGACAGAACACCCGGTTCGTTGATGTACTTTTTATTTTCATGAGATTAAACTACTTCACCAAAAGGGTTGGCTCGGATTTCCCGAATAGTACTTATTCAACAAAAACCTTGCCCAACTGTACAATTTTTCCTGCTCACATCCGCCTCAACAACATTTTACACCATTCTGAGTAGTCGGCAGGAAAGGATTAAAATGGATGCTTTCAACCCGTAAGGAAACTGTTTACGGATTTGCCCACAAATATAGAGACATATTTTCGATTGGAACAAACCCATTAACATTTTTTTTTCAGTCATGCTGCGCGCTTCCCTAGTCTGCAACGGACTAAGCCTGAAGGCCCGAGGCCAACACGGCGCGCAGGGCCCGTACGGCGCAGCTACCGTGCCGGCGGTACCAGCCACGGCACCCGCTGGAACGGGCTCACCGAGGCGTCGCCCAGATCAGCTTCCGGATCTACAAAATATTGGCTTGGGCCGCCGTTGTACCGGATGCGGATACGCGCCTGGACCACCGCATGGGGGATGCCGCGTTTGGCGGCCTCCTTTTTCAGGTAGCGGCCCATGTCTGCCACCGAACGAGGATCGTAGGTAAGCGCCCATATTTGCATCGGATTGATCAGCGGCCGGATATCCACCGGTATGGTGTCGTGCGCAGCCGGATTGATCACCAAAAAACTCACCTCTTCCGGCAGACGGGTGTCCACCTTCATCCGCCAGGAAAATCGGTTGCCGATGGTGGTATAATCCAGCGGGTTGGGCAATAAATGCCCCCGAAATGGAAAAAGCAACTGGAAAACGAAGTATACAGCCGACAAACGCAGGGCCCATAGCGACACCGGGGGCGCGGCAGGCGCCGTGGACGGCATTTTGCCGGGCAACCACCGGGTGAACCAAAGTTCGTTTGCATCATAAAACAGGACGACGGTACCCAGCATCACAAAGGGGAACACCCCAATGTCGTTAAAAATACGGGAGTTGACCAGGTTGAAACCGACAAACAGCCATATCGCCCAGTTCCGCACCGACTTTTTCCACAACAGGATGGGCGCGGCCAGGTCGAGCAACAAACCGCCGTACGTCAGCAACTGCACGCCAAACGGGTTTTTGATCAGGCCGGCAAGGGCGTGCGTGTCCGGCAGATTAGCCAGCAGGCTGCGCACCGGCTCCTGCTCAAACAACCAATAGGGGTTGATCTTGGTCAGCCCGCCATAAAAGTAAACGAGCACGATCTGTGCCTGCAAAAGCAATACCTCGCCCCGCGCCACCGCTTGCACGCGGTTTTTCCGCGGACGCAGCGACACGAAGTGGTCGGCATGGGTAAAACACAACAACACCGCCACCAGGATGAACAGGTATATGTGGTTGTTCCAGTAAGATTTTTCCAACAACAGGAAATACGCCTGACCCGTGGCGAAAAGCACAGCGCCCACGCGCATCCACCAACCGGCAGCCACCAACACCGTACCCAGGGTCATCAACGCCAGGATGACGTTCATCGCCCCCGCCGGCAACGGGTGCAGGAATGGAAACCAGTCGTAGGTAAATAAAATCTTGGGCGCGAGAAATCCCTGTGCGATGAGTTGTACACCGTAATAGTAGTAACATTGGTACAACATCAGCAAACCGAAGAGGAGCCGGAAAAGTCCCAGATTCCGGCCGTCAACCGGCTGCGCAAGCCAATGTGGAACAGATTTCGATAGAGAAACAGGCGATTTCACCCCGCAAATCAACGAAAATTCCGGAATATTCTACTCGATTCCATTGCGCCTCGCTACTTTTTTGTTTTTTTGCGCTATCCAACCAAAGCCCATATTGATATGCTGATGAACCCGCTCCGACTGTTGTGCTTGCTGATGCTGCTGCTCGGCCACTTCCGATGCCGCCAGGCCGACGCCACCGCCCCCAAGGCAACAGCGGAAACTACCCTGACCGCTGCCGATCCCGTCCTGCAACTGCTGCCGCCCGAACAAACCGGGATATTTTTCCAAAATCGGATCGTGGAGACGTACGAAAACAACATCACCACCAACATCAACATGTACAACGGCGGCGGCATGGCCGTGATCGACATCAACAACGACAACCTCCCGGACCTGTACTTCATCGGCGCCAACGGTCCCAACGGGCTTTACCTGAACGAAGGCAACTTCAAGTTCCGCGACATCACCCCATCGGCCGGCGTCGCTTCCGAAGAAGGCTTTGAGACCGCCGTGACTGCGGTGGACATCAATGCCGACGGATTCCTCGACCTTTACGTGTGCCGCGGCAGCCCCGAAAACAGCGACGTGCGCCGCAACCGCCTGTACATCAACAACGGAAACCTGACCTTCACCGAAAAAGCCGCTGAATACGGCCTCGACGACCGCAGCGCCTCCACCGGCGCCAACTTTTTCGACTACGACAACGACGGCGACCTCGATTGTTTCCTGATCAACTATCCGACCGAAAGCATCTACACCAACAAGGTGGAGGCCATGCTTGGCGATGACGACAAATACTACCCCGTGCTGAAACCCCGGGCCGAATACGACTCCGACCGGTTTTACCGCAACGACGGGGGCAAATTCACCGACGTGTCCAAAGAAGCCGGCATCTGGAATCTTGCCTACGGCCTCAGTGTGTCGGTTACCGATTTTAACCACGATGGTTGGACGGATGTTTACGTGGGCAATGACTTCATCCAACCCGACCTGTTGTACATCAACAATAAAAACGGGTCGTTCGACAGCCGGCTTCCGGAATACTTCCGACATACCACCCAGCACACCATGGGTACCGATCTTACCGACTTTGACAACGACGGGCACGTAGACCTGTACGCGGTGGACATGCTCGGTGAAAAAAACAACCGCCAAAAAGCCTTCCTGGCCACCAATACCCAGAGCAAATACGATGCGTTGGTGCAAAACGGCTATTTCGAACCCGTGATCCGAAACGTCTTGCAGCGCAACAACGGCAACGGCACCTTTAGCGATGTGGGTTGCGTCGCCGGTGTGTACAAAACCGACTGGTCGTGGAGCGGATTGTTGTTCGACATGGACAACGACGGCCTGCGCGACCTGCACGTGACCAACGGATACCGCAGGGAAGTAACCAACCGCGATTTTATTGAGTTCGACTTGCCCGAAATTCAGAATGCTGCCGGTTCCGGAAAACGACTGCGGGATATTTTCCCCAACTTTGAAGAGTTCCTGGCCAAAATTCCAACCTTCAAGGTGCGCAACTACGGCTTTGCCAACAAAGGCAATTGGCAGTTTGAGAACGTCTCCGGACAATGGATGACCATACCCGCCGCCTGGTCATGCGGCGCCGTTTGGGCCGACCTCGACGCCGACGGCGACCTCGACCTCGTCGTCAACAACCTCGAACAACCCGCCTTTGTGTACCAAAACCTGTCGAGGCAAAAAAATGGCCACCACTACCTGCAGGTCAAACTCCAGGGCAACCCGCCCAACACCTTCGCCGTGGGCGCCTCCATCCGCATCGAATACAACAACGGGCAAATCCAGTATTTTGAAAACTTCCCCACCCGCGGCATCTTCTCCTCCGTCGAATTTCTGGCGCATTTTGGACTCGGAAATGTGAACGCGGTTGACCGCCTTTTGGTGCGCTGGCCCGACGGCAAAACGCAGGAAATCCGCAATGTGCCGGCCGATCAACGACTGGTGTTAAAACAAAGCGACGCCGGCGGATACACCAAAAGCATCGTTCCGGAAAACGACTCCAATAATTTCATTTTCAATGATATAACAAAAAAAACAGGCGCCGGTTACCAACACGTCGAAAACGAGTATAACGACTTTGAAGCCTTCCCCCTGCTGCCGTGGTCGTATTCCGATCTTGGCCCCCTGATGGCGGTGGGCGATGTGAACGGAGACGGGCGAGATGACCTGTTCGTCGGCAACAGTTTCGACCAGGCCGCCGCCCTGTTTGTCCAGCAGCCCGACGGAACGTTTAAGACCGCCGGCGCCGATTTCTGGCAAAAGGAAAAAGCCTATGAAGACCATGGCGCGGTCTTTTTCGACGCCGATGCAGACGGCGATCTGGACCTCCTCGTGCTGAGCGGGGGCGCCGAGGCAAAAGCCGACGTGTCCCAACTCGCCTGGGAAAACCGCCTGTACATAAACGCCGACGGAAAGGGGACTTTCGCCCGGGTGTCTGCCGGTATCATCCCCGACTTTGGCGGAAATATCGCCCTGCGCTGCATCGCCTTCGACTACGACCGCGACGGCGACAGCGACCTCATCTGCGGGGGCCGCATCCTGGCCGGCAAGTGGCCCCTGAGCCCGCGAACCATCGTGCTGCGCAACGACCGAAACCGGTTCACCGACGTCACCGCCGAAGTGGCCCCCGAACTGGAGCGATTCGGCATGATCACCGACCTGGCCGTGGCCAACCTCGACAACGACCCCGACCTGGAACTCGTGGTCGTCGGCGAATGGACGCCCGTGGGTGTTTTTGACTTGCAAAACGGCCGTTTTGTGGACAAAACGGCGCAATTCGGCCTCGAAAAAACCAACGGCCTTTGGTACCGCCTGGCCCTGGCCGATCTCGACGGCGACGGCGACCTCGACCTGATCACCGGAAACCTGGGCCTGAACACCCGCCTGACCGCATCCGCCGACGGCCCACTCAAGTGCTACGCCAAAGACTTCGACAACAACGGCGCCCTCGACCCCATCATGGCCTGGTTCGAAGACGGCAAGGAGTACCCTTTGTACCAAAAAGAGGTGCTGGCCAAACAAATGCCCATCCTCAAAAAACGGCTGCTCTACGCCCGGGAGTACAGCGTGGCCACCATCGACAAGGTATGGCCGAGAAAAGAACTGGAGTCCGGATACGTAACCTCGGCCTACCTGCTCGAAACCTGTTGGTGGGAAAACCAAAACGGCCGATTTGTGCGCCACGCACTGCCCATACAAGCCCAAATCGCGCCCGTGCAAGGCATCGCAGCCCTCGACGTAAACGCCGACGGCGCCCTGGACCTCGTGCTGGTGGGCAACAAATACGGATTCGAGGTGGAAACCAACCGCTGCGACAGCGGCAACGGCTGCGTATTGCTGGGCGACGGCAAAGGCAACTTTCGGTGGCTCGACAACAACCGGCACGGATTTTGGGCCATACGTGAAGCGCGCGACCTGGCCGTCGTGCGCAACCCCACCGGAAAGACCACCCTGGCGGTTTCAAACAACGACGGCCCCTTGCAGTTTTTTCAATTGAACAACACCGTTCCGCCACCCTTGCCCAACCGGTAAACGATCGCATTTTAGCATGGAAACGCGACAGGCAATACGTGCAAAGACAACTTAATCAAATGTGTAAAAATTTGTCTAAAAAGGTTTTGACAAAATTTTTTACCGGAATACTGTTCCTGTGCGCCTTCATACTCAGCCGTTGCGCATTCGGTGAAAAAAAGCCCGTTGCCATGCATGGCGAACAACCCCAACTGGTCGCCAAAGAGCCCTTGCTGGTATTCCTCCCGCCGGAGCAAACGGGGGTACACTTCCAAAACACCATCGTAGAAACCCAGGAGAACAACATTACCAACAATGTAAATATGTACAACGGCGGCGGCATGTGCATCCTGGATGTCAACAACGATGACCTGCCCGACCTGTATTTCATCGGATGCAGCGGAAAAAACGGGCTGTTCCTCAACCAGGGCAACTGCACATTCAAAGACATCACCGACTCGGCAGGCGTATCCTCCCCCGAGGGTTTCGAGACGGCAGCTACCGCCGTTGACGTGAACGGCGACGGTTTCCTCGACATTTACGTGTGCCGGGGCGGCCCCGGCATTTCGGATGTTCGCCGAAATCGCCTGTTCATCAACAACGGCAACCTCACTTTTTCCGAAAAAGCTGCCGAATACGGGCTGGACGAACTCGGCTCGTCGACCGGCGCCAACTTTTTCGACTACGACAACGACGGCGATCTGGACTGCTACGTCATCAACATCCCTGCGGAGCAGAACTACACCAACAAACTGGAATCGCAAACCGGCGATGACGGCGTCCGTCGCCCTTACCTGATCCCGCGCGATTCGCTGGACTCCGACCGGCTGTTCCGCAATGACGGCGGAAAATTCACCGAGGTGTCCAAACAAGCCGGTATCTGGGAACTCGGCTACGGATTGAGTGTTTCGGTTTCCGATTTTAACCGCGACGGATGGTCGGACGTGTACGTCTGCAACGACTTCATTCAGCCTGACCGCCTGTACATAAACAACAAAAACGGCACTTTTTCCGATAAACTGGATCAATACTTCCGTCATATCTCACACTACAGCATGGGGAGCGATCTTACCGACTTCGACGGCGACGGGTTGGTTGACCTCCTGGCTACGGACATGCTACCTGAAAAAAACCAGCGCCAAAAACTCAACCAGGCCACCCTCGACCAAAGCCCTTACGACAACCTGATCAAAAACGGCTACTTCCCCTCCACGGTACGCAACGTGTTGCAGCGCAACAATGGCAACGGAACGTTCAGCGATGTGGCTTGCCTGGCCGGCATGTACAAAACAGACTGGTCGTGGAGCGGCTTGCTCTTCGATATGGACAACGACGGCCTGCGCGACCTGCACATCACCAACGGTTACCGGAGAGAGACCATCAACAAGGATTTTTTTAACTTTTCCCTGCCGGAAATGTTGAAAGAGACCAGCGCCCAGGTCCGCGAAGCGCTTACACCAGCCGTCGATTTCCAGGTTTTTCTGGATAAAATTCCAACCTATAAAGTACGCAATTTCTGCTACCGGAACGCCGGAAACTGGCAATTCGAAAACCTGGGAGGGAAATGGATGACCATACCCGCCTCCTGGTCCTGCGGCGCGGCCTGGGCCGACCTGGACAACGACGGCGACCTGGATCTCGTGGTCAACAACCTGGAACAACCCGCTTTCATCTACCAGAACCAGGCGCGCCGACAAACCGCCAACCACTACCTGCAGGTCAATCTCGCCGGGGATCCGCCCAACACCTTCGCCGTGGGCGCTTCCGTGCGCATCGAGTACGGAGACGGCCAGGTGCAGTATTATGAGAACTTTCCCACGCGCGGCATCTTTTCATCCGTACAACATTTGGTGCACTTCGGCCTGGGGCAGCACGCAGCGGTAAGCCGGTTGACTGTGCGTTGGCCGGACGGCAAAACGCAGACAGTCAACAACATAAAAGCCGACCAACGGCTCCTGCTTCGACAATCCGACGCCTCGGGATACGTGGCCTCTATTGTAAAAATTCCGGAAAACGACGTGCTGTTCGAACCGATAGCCCTCTCCGGCGATTACCGCCACGTGGAGAACGATTACAACGATTTTGACGCCTTTCCCATGCTTCCCTGGACGCTCTCCGATCTGGGGCCGCTATTGGCTGTGGGCGACGTGAACGCCGACGGATACGACGACGTGTTTATCGGGAACAGCTTCGACCAACCCGCGGCCCTGCTGGCCCAGGGACCCAATGGGACGTTCGCCCCCCTTTCTTCCGAACTGTGGCTACGCGAAAAGGCGTATGAAGACCACGGGGCGCTGTTCCTCGATGCCGACGGCGATGGCGACATGGACCTGCTCGTCGTCAGCGGCGGTATGGAAGCCAATAAACAGCAACCGACTTACGCATGGAATAACCGTTTGTATATCAACACCGACGGAAAGGGAACATACACCCGGGCTATGATCGATTTGCCGGTGAATGATGGCGGACTGGGCTTGCGCGCCACTGTGCACGATTATGATGCCGACGGCGACCCCGACCTGTTTATCGGCGGCCGCTTGTTGCCCGGGCAGTGGCCCCTGACGCCCGCCGGCGCCATCTTGCGCAACGACAAGGGCAAATTTACCCCGGTGACTGCCGATGTGTCGCCCGAATTTGAACGCTGCGGCATGGTCACCGATCTCGCCTGGGCCAACCTGGACGCAGACCCGGAACCCGAATTGATCGTTGTCGGTGAATGGATGCCCGTCAGTGTGTTCGACTGGCAGCAGGGCGAACTGGTTAACGCCACCGCCAACTTCGGGCTCGATAAAACCAACGGCCTGTGGAACAGACTCGCCGTAGCCGATCTGGACGGCGACGGCGACCTCGACCTGGTTACCGGAAACCTGGGCATCAACACCCGTTTGACGGCCTCTGCGAGCGGCCCCCTGCGCTGTTACGCGCATGATTTCGACGAGAATGGCGCCCTCGACCCCATCATGACCTACTTCGAAGACGGAAAAGAATACCCCCTGCTGCAAAAAGAAGTGCTCTACCGCCAGATGCCCGTGTTAAAAAAGCGGCTCCTTTACGCAACCACCTACGCCGAGGCCACCATCGACAAGGTGTGGCCACGCAGCGCCCTGTTGGCTGCCCGTGTTTTTTCAGCTTATACGCTGGAGTCCTGCTGGTGGGAAAATCAAAACGGTAAGATGGTCCGGCACACCTTGCCCGTTCAGGCACAAGCTTTTCCTGTTCAGGGAATTATCATTGGCGATCTCAATGCGGACGGACATCCGGACATCGTGCTTGCCGGAAACAAACGGGGGTTTGAAGTGGAAACCAACCGTTGCGACAACGGGAACGGATGTGTGTTGCTGGGCAATGGGAAAGGCGTGTTTACCTGGATGGACAACCTTCTGCACGGCTTTTGGGCCACCGATGAAGTGCGCGATCTGGCGCTGCTGCGCAATCCGCAGAACAGACCCGTTATCGTGGTGTCCAACAACAACGGCCTGGCCCGCGCCTGCCAACTGAAAAAGCAGGTGGTAATTGCCGCGCACTAAATAACTTTGCACAAACAATACCAACTATGTTTCCGGAGATGAAAGAGGCTTTCACAATGACCAATCCAATCTTTCCTGTCTGTAAAAGCTGCGTCCGGCGAGGCCGAATCATCGGACTGATCGCATGGGTCATCATTTTTCAGGCTTGCGCCGGCGACACCGCCCAAAAGACCGAAACACCCAAAGAAATAACCGAGAGCCAAACGGAAAAACCCCTGATAAAAATGACCGAGGCCCTGGTGATCCTGAACGAAGCGGAGGTTACCCAAAAAGAATTGCTGGCCCTCTCCGGGCAGTTGGATGCCGTGCCGGCCCAAACCCGCGACGCGCATGCCGGCGAGTACGCCGAAGCACTGGCCATGATGGAAGGGATGCTGGAAAAACAGGAACAGGTGATCTCCGAAGCCTTCGTCGCGGTTCAAAACGCGGGCCCCACGGCGCCCAGCGACGTGGTAGGTGAAGCCGCTTCCAAAGCGTCCGTTCGCCTGGATGAAGACCAGTCTGAGGCCTTCCGGCAATGCGCCCAACACACGGCAGAATACCGGCAACTGATGGAGGCAATCCGCGGAATGATGGCGAAATGGTGACCCGGAAACGGGCCCGTTAAACAATCATTCCGTTGGCCAGCAACTCCAGACTCTTCATGCGGGTAGCGGTTGCGTCGTATACGGCAATGGCGTCCTGCGCTTCAGATTCTCCCTCGGCGATCCAGACGATGTGGTCTTCGTCCATGGTAGCTACGGAGCGGTAAATGCGGCTGCCGTTCACCCGCGTGCCCGCAATACTGCGGCTTTGGATTGGCTCCCCGGTTGGGGTGTAGGTGGAAAGGTAATAGCCGTACTCCAGCAAGCCGGCCCGCCACCAAATGAGCGCGACAAACTTCTCTACACCTTCCACCGCCAGACAGGGTACGTATTCGGTAAATTCGTCGTCGGGCTCGTCGTTCTGATAAAACGGATGGATAAACCGGCTGATCATTTCTGCGGTCAGGGGTTCATTCTCCAGACTGAACACGTGATGCGCGTCCTCACCCAACGTCAGGGGAGGTGTCACCGGCGGGAATTTCCGAACAAAATCGGCAAATGAAGGTGCAGGCAGTACGGCCATAAAAGAAATAGTGGTATTATTTGCGGGCACAAATATCCGGATTTTGTGAGAATTTGTCTGTACTAAGGAACAGAGCGCGTACCTTTACCGCTTAAAAAAACCGATGGGATTAGCTCGTTCTGTCAGTGAACAGGTTTTTCGCCAGATTCACGGAAAAAATCTGGTGTACAATTGTTGTTGGGAAGATCCGCGATGCGACCGGGAGATGATGCGCATCGACGAGAACAGCCGGATCGCCATGCTGACCAGCGCCGGGTGTAACGCTTTGGATTACCTGCTGGATAACCCGGCGCGTATCGATTGTGTCGACCTCAACCCGCGCCAAAACGCCTTGCTGCAGTTCAAGGTGGCCCTCTTCGAAGGCGCCGACTACCCTAACCTGTTCCAGTTTTTCGGACACGGTGTGCACAACCAGGCGCGTGAAGTGTACCACGATCTGGTAGAAGACCGGCTGCCGGAGGACTACACGCGTCGCTATTGGCAGCGAAACCTCAACTACTTCAACGGAAAGGGGCTCCGGCGCTCCTTTTTCTGGCATGGCACCAGCGGCACCATCGCCTGGTTTGTCCGAAAATGGTTCAACAGCCAACCCGGAGCAGTGCGGCAGATCCACCAGCTCTTTCAGGCGGCCACGCTGGAAGAGCAGCGAGACCGATACAAACGCCTGGAGCCCGTGATCGTCAACCGATTCATGCGCTGGCTGGTGCGGCAACACGTGGTGCAAAGCATGATCGGCGTACCCAAAAGCCAGCAACACCTGGCTGCCCAGTATTTCCCCGACGGTCTGGTCGGATACCTCCGGCACTGCCTGCGCCACGTATTCCTGTCGATACCGGTTCGGGATAACTATTTCTGGAAGCTGTACTTCTACGGCCATTACGAGCCCGATTGCTGCCCCAGCTACCTCATGGCCGAAAACTTCGGCACGTACCAGTCGCGCGTAAACCGCATACGCACACACACCGACTCTTTGAGCGGCTTCTTGCAAGCCAACCCGGGAAAGTACACACATTTCGTGCTCCTTGACCACCAGGACTGGCTGGCCTCGCACATGCGACACGCCCTGGATGAAGAGTGGCAGCTCATTTTCGACAATGCAGCGCCCGGCGCCAAGGTGCTGCTGCGCTCGGCAGCGTTTGATGTTGATTTTATCCCGGAATTTGCGCGCGAACGCATTCATTTCGACCGCGATGCCGCCCTGCGCTCCGAACAAACCGACCGTGTGGGCACCTACGCCAGCACCTGGTTCGGCACCATACTCACCTAAAACCCCCGATAGATACAAATGGAGAACCATTCCGAGCCTCCGGCGCACTCGCCTGAACAAGCGGGCGCCATGCAGTCCTATTACAAGTTGCACGCCCGCATTTACGACCTCACCCGGTGGACGTTCCTGCTGGGCCGAAACAACATCCTGCGCCGGATACCCACACCTTCGCCCGGAGCAACCCTCCTCGAAGTGGGCTGTGGAACCGGCCGGAACCTGAAAAAACTGGCTGCTTTATACCCCAAACTGAACCTGATCGGCGTCGACGTTTCGCCCGATATGCTCGAACGCGCCGGCCGTGCCACCGAAAGCCTGTCGCGCAGGGTCCTGCTCTTCGAAAAACCCTACGCGCCGGGAACTTTCAAGCTGGACAAACCTGTCGATGTCATCCTGTTCTCCTATGCGCTGACCATGTTTAACCCCGGCTGGGAAGCCGCCATAGACCGGGCGTACGACGACCTCCAAACCGGCGGACACATCGCCGTGGTCGATTTTCACAGCTCCCCCAGCAGCGCCTTCCGCTGGTGGATGGGGCAAAATCACGTGCGGATGGAAGGCCATTTGCTGCCTTACCTGCAGGAGCGGTTTACCGATACGTATTTGTCCGTAAAACCTGCTTACCTGGGGTTGTGGAAGTATGTGAAGTATGTGGGGCGGAAGGAGTGAATGACGGAACTTCTATGTTTTGCCGCCTGGCGGCTCGATATCGGTAGCAGAGGAATTAACGGGTGTTGAATTAATTATTACCACAAAATCGGAACGCCGTATTCTGCGAAATGGGGATCACGGGTCACTATTGTCAAGTGGTCAGCAGCAGCTTGTGCAATGAGCAGACGGTCGAACGGGTCGCGATGCAGAAGCGGGAGTTTTGATACGTGAACAAGATGCCTAAATCCTATGGGCAAAATATTTAAATCATTGATCGCCAGTATATTTTCAAATTCATCGACTGAAAAATCGAGTTCTATTTTCCCAAGATTGACCTTGATGGTAATTTCCCACAAGGAGGCAACACTAACAAACCGCTCGTTTAGATGAGAACGAATGGCAGAATTGGCGGCGGTTGAAAGTTCTTTATCGCCGCGAAGGAACCAAATGAGAGCGTGCGTATCCAGGAGCAGATTATTCATAGTACCTACCTGTACTCTTGAAAGTCCTCCAGCGGCTCATCCCAACCGGGTTTTAGTTTAATCATTCCTTTCGCACCACCAAAGCCCGGCTCGAACTTTTGCTTCGTATTGGTCGGCGGCTTGAAATTTGCTCCCATAGTCTGCCGGCTGAGCAAAAATTCCACATAGTCAATCACTTGCCGTTTAAGGTGCTCCGGCAGCATCTCGATTTTGGAATACAAGGTAAGGGCGTTCATGGCAATTGATGTTTGAAACTATGCAAATATAAGTATAAATATTCTGAATAGCTATTTATTTCAATCCTCCACCCAAAAAAATTTGAACCGTAAATTAGTAATGGATACAGGGATTGAACCTGCACCTGCCATAAATATACGTCCGTTAAAATAAAAACAGGGCGCGCCGCCCTCAAGCGAAAACACCCTGCTTTATCTTTGTGGCGGAGACAGGACTTGAACCTGCGTCCGCCGCGGCGGATATGCGCCCGCTCAAATAAAAACAGGGCGCGCCGCCCTCAAGCGAAAACACCCTGCTTTATCTTTGTGGCGGAGA
>JBGSTG010000018.1:0-40964 GCA_041736625.1 Saprospiraceae bacterium
GTGCGCACCGTGCGCACCATGGGCGCATCGTGGGCACACCGTGGGCACATCGTGGGCGCATCGTGGGCGCACCGTGGGCGCACCGTGGGCGCATCGTGGGCCCACCATGGGCACCCATGGGCGCACCCATCCCCCCCCTAAAACGCCACCCCAAGCGCCACCATCGTAAAAAAATCATCCGTGCCCGGGTTATAAAAATACCCGGAAACCTCCCAGTTTTTCCAGCCGCCGCCCAGAATGAGCCCCCGCTGGATGTCCAGGCCGGTGTCATAGGTTCGGGTGCGCTGAGTGCTCAGCCCAAACCACAGCCAGTCCAGGGGCGCGTAGGTGAGGTCTGCCCAGTTGTAGAGGTAGTTGTTGTCGGCCGAATCAAAATCGAACAGGTACTCGGCCTCGCTGTACAGCTCAAACCCCTTGTACCCGAGCGTCACCTCCAGGCCTGGTGCAATGCCGTTGGTATTGCCGAATACGCCGCCGACCATGGGCGTGATGAAAAATTCAAATTCGTCCCCACCGTACAGGTTGTACCCAAACCATGCCGATGCCGTTTGTTGGTCTTCATAATTGTATCGCCCTTCGAGGTGCCAGTGGTCTTTGTCGGCCCGGAATACCGGCAGCACAAAAAACGCGTCCGGAATAAAATAAAATCCGGTTTCTGCCCCGAATGTCCATTGGGCAGGTGATTCCTGGCCCTTGCCAACCGTCAGGTTTGCAGCCAAAAAGATAAGAAGAAGGTATGCGTTTTTCATCCGCCTAATAAATATGGTGTTGAGCACAGCCCGCTCGCGGATCAGGGGCCTCCAGAAGGATGGGTCTTTTGTCATGATGCAGGCACAAAAAAGAACATCAGGGCGATGATCAGGTAAACGATGATGAGCTGCACGCCCTTGTACCAGTTGGAACGCCCGTCGCCAGAGATCATCGCGCCCAGGATCACGCCCAGGAACAGGGCGCCGATCAACCCCCTGCCGAAGGCCAGGTTCATCTGTCCGGGCCCAACCACCAGGCTCAGCAGCACCAACAGCGGCGCGACAAAAAGCGCGATCTGGATGGAGCTGCCCAGGGCGATGCCGATGCTCAGGTCCATCTTGTTTTTGGAGGCCATGGCGATGGCCGACAGGCTCTCTGCCGCCCCGCCAATCACCGCCAGAAAGATAACCCCGATGAACACGCTGGACATGCCGAGTGCCTCCCCGGTCGCTTCGGCGGCGCCCACCAGCACCTCGCTCATGAATGCCGCCCCTACGGAGGCGCCGATCAACACCACGAGCGCCGTGCGCAACGGCCAGCGGTTTTCATGGTGGTGTTCCTCCTCTTGTCCGGACGATTCGCTTTGAAAGAAATCAGGGTGCGTTTTCAGCATGAACACCAGGTAGAGGACATAGGCCAGCAGCAGCAGGATGGACAGTCCGATGTTCAGCGCATTTTCATGCGGGTTAGCCCCTCCGTCGCCGAACAGGCGGTGAAAGGCGCTGGGCACCGTCAGGCTGAGCACGGCGATCATCATCATCGAACTGTACACGCGGACGCTCGCCGGGTAGTACTCCTGATTGTGGTACTTGAGCCCGCCGATGAAAAAGGACATGCCCATGGCAAGCAGCAGGTTGGCCAGGATGGCGCCTGCCAGCGAGGCCAGCACCATGTCGTGAAGGCCCGCCTTCAGCGCGACTATGGCGATGATCAGCTCGGGCAGGTTGCCGAAGGTAGCGTTCAGCAGCCCACCCACCGCGTCGCCCGTGTAGGTGGCCAGGTTCTCGGTCGCCAGGCTGATCAGCCGCGCAATGGGAATGATCGACAGCGCTGCCGAAAAGAAGATCAACGGCGCCGATGCGTGACTCCATTCGAGCCCGAAAGCAATCGGGATGCAAATAAAAAGCCAGTAAAGGTTGGGTTTCAGGTATTTCACGTTATTCCTATTGAAAAATACAGTATGAATTGACTGGCAATGTACGGTGTTTCAAGCGTGTTATCCAAATTTGCCAAATGGCCGAACCCGAAGTGAATGACGTGCATAAACGCTCGCGTGCCTCCCTTCGGGCGTGGGGCAATCAGAACAACAAAAAACTAACCAGGAAACTCAGGCTGAACATCACCACAACGGTAACGACGTACAATAAACCGAAGAGCAGCCACTTCAGCGTTGTTTTCAGCTTACCTTGCCGATAAAACCAGTACATGCCCAGCAGCGCGGCGCCGGATATCCAGACCACGGGCAGCAACCCCGGCAACCAGCGCAAGCCGAGCACGGTGCGCAGGAAGCCGTTCAGGGTGAGCAACAGGATAAAGCCGCTGTGCAGGTGCAGTAAAAAAACAAAGTGTTCCACCAAATACCGGTTGTGGTTCACATACAAAAGCTTGAGCCAAAGCGACATGACGGCGATTTGCAACAACAGCGTCCAGGCCACCGTACTCAGCCAAAAACGGCCCATGCGTTCCGGGTCTTTGATCGACTTCAGGCTCTGGCGAATCAGCATCCGCTCGGCAAACCCGTGGAGGCCGTAACGCGCAAACAGTGAGTCGGGCGTGAGCAGCAGCATGTCCTGCAAAGCGATCTTGCCGGGATGGGTCAGCATTTTGAGCCCGGTTAAATCCACACTGTCCTTTCGCCATTCCGGGAGGTCGCCCGACGCCCCGGCCATCAGCGAGTCAAACGCTGCCCGGCCCTGGGGCGTTCGCAGCTCGGCAGGAAGGGAGTCCCAGTACGCGTTCATGGCGTTGATTTGGTCGAGCCGACCCCGCACAACGTCAACAGAGGCCTCTTTGGGCAGTTCCAAATCGATGAGTACCGGGCTACTTTTGGTGGTGTAGTGCACGTACACCAACAACAAAAATATACAAATGAAAAAAAACTGAATGGGGTCGGGGTAGCTTTTGATGCGTCCGTTGAAATACGCCTGCGTCACCCGGGCCGGGATGAACAACTGCCAGGACATGCGGAAAAACTTGTTGTCCACATGAAACGCCTTGCGCCAGACCCGTTCCAGCAGTTCCGACATTTTGGGTATGCCGTCCTGCCGTTTTTGCCCGCATTTAGGGCAAAACTTGGCCTCCCGCGGCATTTTTTTGTCGCAGTTGGGGCACCGGGGCTTGGGGGAATCGGCCTGTTCCGGCTCGACGGGTTCCGGCAGCGATGGGTTGGGTATCTCTGTCATGGCGTGCAAAAATACAAATTCGTCCTACGAGTGAACTCGTAGGACGAATTTCAAAGACCTTGCAACCGGTCCAGCAAGTTATTCAGTTGCCGGGCCTCCTGTTCGCTCAGGGCGCCGAGCACGGCGTCGAGTTCGCTCATCCGGTCGTCGATGCGGCAGAGCAGCTCGACGCCTTTTTCGCTGAGGGAGAGGTTGACCCGCCGGGAGTCCTGGGTACAGGGCGCCTTGGACACCAGCCCTTTTTCCACGAGGCGGTCCACGAGTCGTGAGGTATCGGCGCTTTTGTCCAGCAGCAGGTCACGCAGGTCGTTGGTGCTGAAGGCACGGGTGCGCACCACTTGCATCTGACCGCGCAGGATGCGCAGCGCATTGAACTGTTGCTGGGTAATGTCGAACGGTTCCAGCATGCGGTTCACCTCCTGGCGCAGCCAGCCGCCTATGCGCAGCAGGTTGGCGCGCAGGTGGTGATATTCGTTTTGAAAATTGCCTTGCATGTAGCGTTGGTTACGCCGGACAAACTTAGGCATCATAGCGTATTTTTCAAAATCCGGGATGAGAATAACGCGGCTTAACCGCCCATGGCCGCTATCGGCTTTTGAATCGCCGAACCAATGTGCCAGTCCCCCTCGATCAACCGGTGAATGTAGCAGCGATCTGCCTGACGCAGCATCTCGTGGCGCTGATCTTCCGTGATGTCGCCTTCGATGTCGATACGGACGTCTACCAGCGTATGCAGCGCGCCGTCGCGGCGTTCCACTTTCATTTCCAGGTGGGCGTCGACGTTGCCGATCGTCCAGCCGTTTTTGCGGGCGATGTGCCGCACGGTCGACACCTTGCAGGCGCCCAACGCGGCGAGCAGGAGGTCTTCGGGGCTGAAGCCCAGGTCGGTGCCCCGGGAGGCAACCGGCTCATCGCCCAGGATGGCGTGTTTTCCGTTGGAAATGACGGTTTGATACCCTTCCGGGAGGTTTTTTAATGAAAAGTTGATTGATTATAAAATTATTTGTTTATAAAATGATTGCTTTAGCATAATTTATTGTATCTTTAACCGCGAAAAAAGTGCTGATCCATGGTAGAGATAGCCAATCCAATCTACGACGTTGTTTTTAAATACCTGATGAACGATGAGAAAGTGGCCCGGCTGCTGCTTTCGGCCATCATTGGCAAGGAGGTCATTTCGCTGGAATTCCGGCCCACGGAACACCATTTTCCCGTGGGCGAACTGCTGGCCGTACTGCGCATGGATTTCAGTGCGCTCATTCAGGATGCCGAAGGCAACCAGGAATTGGTCATCATCGAGCTTCAAAAGGCCAAATTGGCCAGCGACATCATGCGTTTCAGGCGTTATTTGGGTGAACAATACGCCAACAAAGAGAACGTGGTGCGCGAACCGTCTGTGGAGTATCCGCACCGGAAGGCCCTGCCCATCCTGAGCATTTACTTTCTGGGTCATACGCTTGTCCACACCAAAGCCCCGGTGCTGCGCGTCAACCGGATTTACGTCGATGCAGCAACCGGCGAGCAGGTGCATGAAAAGGAAGCCTTTATTGAGAGCCTGACCCACGACAGTGTCATCATCCAAATTCCCTATCTGAAAGGGCGCCGTCGAACGGAACTGGAGCAACTGCTTGCGTTGTTCGACCAGTCCAGCGCAACCGCCGACCCCCACTTTCTGGCGGTAGATGAGGCGGCACTGCCCGAACAGTTTCGCCCCTTGATACGCCGCTTGCAAAAAGCGGTGGCGGAACCCATGATACGCCAAACCATGGAAGCCGAGGACGACTTGATCGAAGAGTTCAAGGACTACCAGCGACTAATTTCCAGACAAGATTCCATAATATCCGATCTGGATAAATCCATTTCAGAAAAAGATAAATCCATTTCAGAAAAAGACAAGGCCATTTCAGAAAAAGACAAGGTTATTTCAGAAAAAGACAAGGCCATTTCAGAAAAAGATAAGGCCATTTCAGAAAAAGACAAGGCCATTTCAGAAAAAGAGGCACAACTGAAAAGGGCCGTTTTGAACATGCACGCCACCGGTATGGATTCAGCAAAAATTGCGGTTTTGTTGGGCATCAGCGAGCAAGAAGTAGAAACCATCCTAAATTCGACACACCAATAAAAACCGCCCAATGAATAAGCTATACCAACTGTCCCTTTTCCTTTGTTGTGCCGCTTGCACCGGATACCCATCTCAAAAGGACGACAACACGCTGAAAACATATTTTAACGCCACAAAAGAAGCCGGTATGCTGGCTGGCGGTGTACGGCGCATTCCCGTAACAACACCAAACGGTGAATATACGGTGTGGACCAAACGATTTGGCAACAATCCTACCACCAAGGTACTGCTGCTCCACGGCGGCCCGGCGTGCACCCACGAATATTTTGAGTCGTTCGAAAGCTATTTACCCGCTGAGGGGATCGAGTTTATCTACTACGACCAGCTTGGCTCTGCCTACTCCGACCAGCCCACCGACACCAGCCTGTGGGTGCTTCCCCGGTTTGTAGATGAGGTAGAACAGGTGCGCAAAGCCCTCGGACTCAACAAGGACAACTTTTTTCTCCTGGGGCATTCCTGGGGCGGAATTCTGGCCATGCAATACGCCCTTCAATATCAGGACAACCTCAAAGGACTGATTATCAGCAATATGATGGCCAGCTGTCCCGCCTATGACCGGTACGCCGAAACAGTACTCGCCCAACAGTTACCCACTGCTGTATTGCAGGAACTGATGCAACTGGAAGAAAAAAAGGATTTTTCCAACCCCAAGTACATGGAACTGTTGGAGCCCCATTTTTACGAAAAACACATCCTTCGGGCGCCGGCTTCCGAATGGCCTGATCCGGTAAAGCGAAACTTCGCCAAATTGAATCAATCCATCTATGTTCAAATGCAAGGACCCAGCGAATTTGGCATCGCCGGGAACCTGGCAAACTGGGATGTAAGCGGACTATTGGGCAACATCCGCGTGCCCACGCTGGTGATCGGCGCCACCCACGACACCATGGACCCCAAATACATGGAGTGGATGGCCGGCCAAATACCGAACGGCCAATTTCTGCTCTGCCCAAATGGCAGTCATATGTGTATGTGGGACGACCAGGCGCATTATTTCCCCGGGTTGATCGGTTTCCTGCGGGAACATTCGTCCGACAACTAAACAGCGCCCGATTACCACGAATCAGGATCGTCGTCCCAACTACCGCCATTCCCGCGCCCATGCCCGAAGGCCCCAAAACGAAAAGTCAGGGCGAATGTCGGGCTGTTGAAATCGTTGGATCCGATACCCGGCAAGCGCTCGTCTTCGACTCCGGTCACAAAACGGTAGCCGCCGGTAGCCGCCACGCGAAACCAGTGCAACAGGTTCAGTTCAACGCCGATCTCGGGGTTGACCACAAAAACGCCGTCTGAATCATAGAGGTCGTCGTCATCATCTATATCCTCCAGATCGACACTCCCCCACCCCACCTTGATCGAGGTGTACGGGTGCACCAGTTTATGGGAATTGTGCACATAGCCCAACCACACGCCGCCATACCCGAGCGCGAGGGTGTAGTTTGTGTTATCCACCTTCCGTCGTCCATAGGATTCACCCAGCCCAAACCCGCCAAAGAAAAACTGATTGACGATCACGCCGCCGCCGCCGCCAAAACCAACCCCGTACTCGCCGTCGCCACTGCCCGTGGTGATCAACGGTCCACCAAATCCACCCACCACCTCGGCGTCGGTGAAAATGGTCTCTTCCGTTTGGGCCCGAAGCATGCCGGTCAAACACAGGAAGGAGAGAAAAAGCAAAGAGCAATTGGGTAACATCATAGCTGTCTTGTTTGATTGGTTGCAAAAATGCGGGTGTCATAGATCACAAAGAGCGGTGACCGGTCTTAGGGTTGCATATTCGTCCTACGAGTTTACTCGTAGGACGAGTATACGGCCACTTGCCCTTCCAACGGAAAAACCACCCACGCTTTGAACCGCTTGCTGTGATCCATCTGGCCAAACATCCACGCCGCCCAGGCCGCCGTGTTCACAAAAGGCCTGGCCACCGCAGGCCACTTTTTCATCCCATCGGCAAAAGGAGCGATAAATACGGCGGTACGTTCTTCCGGGGACTCCAGCAGCAAATCGATTTTAAATTTTAACCACCGCTGCCCATACCAGCCTTCCAGCGGATACTGTACGTGGCGCATCAGGGGCGACCCGTGATCGCCGGCGCCCAACACGCGTTCGAGGTAGCGGGCAAATTCGGCGGCCTGGCGGTACACGGCGTCCGCATCCAGGGCACTTTGCACGGGGTGGAGTTTCATTTGGAGATCAACGATGGTGCGCAGGTCCGGCAGCGGTGCGCAAAAACAATTCCGCAACAGCAAGTGCGCCGCATCGGGCAGTTCCCCTTTAAAAGGCAACCACGATGCGAAGGCTGTGGGCACACCCGTCCGGAGCGACATCGGCGGGGTTTCATTCGCGTGTTCGATGCGGTGGGGCAAACGGGTGAACGATGTGCGGCCGCGGGGCGCCGACGGCAACAGCGCGCCTGTCTCCGCCGGTTCACGCACACCGGCATCGCTCCCCATCCAGATGATCTCTGTGTGTGCATTCAGCCAGCGGCCGTCCCACTCGAAAGGGGTCTCGCTCTGGTGGGGGTCGAGGGTGGGCCTGTCGCCGTCGCCCTGATGAAACACGCGATTTAGCCAGGAAGCGCCCCTGATCGTGGTGGGAAAAATCAGGTAGTCGCGCGCCCGGGTGAGGCCCACGTACAGGAGCCGGGCTTCCTCCTCAAGGGCTTGCCGGCTTGCGTTTTGCCAAATATCGCTCGCTTCCATCGTTTCTTTCAGGCGGGTGCCGTTCCACTGGTCGGCGTAGGGATTCACCCAAAAGCGGAGCCACCGGTTCGCGAGGATATCGGTCAGGTCCGGCGGGGCGTCAGTCACCAGGTTGATCCCCCAAATTTTTTCCCGAAGGGGCTGGTCCAGGCTCAGGCAAACCGTGGCCGGATATTCCAGGCCCTTGCTCTTGTGGTAGGTGAGCACGTTCACCGCCCCGGGGTTTTCGCTCGAGCCCTGCGCATCGAGGCCGCGAGCCGACAGATCACCCAACCAGAGCAAAAATCCGCTGAGGCTGGCGGCGGCGTGGAGACGGGTGCAGGCCGACTCGTAATCCAGGGCCAGCTTGCGCAGGGCATCGAGGTTGTCGAGCCGCTGGTGGGCGTCGCCCATGGCCGCCGCCACCCGCCGCAGGTCGAGCTCGTCCAGCAACAGGTTGAGCGCTTCCGAAGCGCTGAGATCGGCCACCTGCGGCCGCAACGCGTGCAGCTGCTGCAAGATGGGCTGATCGGCCGCCCAGGGCCTGGGGCGTTGTTCGCTGAGCTGGTTCTCATAGAGCCAGTCCACCCGGTCGTGCACCATTGCATCCAGCGATTGCGCGCCGGTGAGCGCCAGAATTTCGGCGGCACTCAGCGCATCCTGTGCGCTGAGCAGGTACTTGAGGCAGGCCGCTACCAGCCGGGCTTCGCGGGTTTCGAGCAGGCCGTTGCGCGCGATGGACGCCTGGAGGCCCGCCTGGTTGAGCGCCTCGGCCATCGCCAGACACTCGTGATTGCTGCGGCAAAGCACCGCCACGTCGCCGGGCCGCATAGGCCGAAGCGATTTCCGGCCTTTGTCGAACACCGGCCAGGCGCGCTCCAGCGCTGTAAAAATCTGCTCCGCTACCGCCCCGTAAAACCACTCCTTCGGCGCCTTGCGTTCGTCGGCCTCGTTCTTGAAGTGCCAATGCTGCAACGCTTCGGGAAGCGGCGTTTTCAACACATACGCTGTTTCAGCCTCCTGTTCGTGCGTGAACGCCGGCGTCAGGGCCACCTGACCGGGCGGCATGGCTGGAAATGCGCGGGTAAAAATGGCGTTCACTGCGTACACCAGATCAGGCCGGCTCCGCCACGACTTGTCGAGAATATTCTCCGGGCGTACGCCGCCCACCGCGTCGGCTATGGCCTCCATCAGCGCAGGCTCTGCACCGCGAAAACCGTAAATGCTCTGCTTCGGATCCCCCACCCAGATGGAATGTTTGGCCAGGCGGCTGAGCTGGAGAAAAATATCCAGCTGGATGGGCGAGGTGTCCTGAAACTCATCCACCAGCAACAGGTCGAGCTCGCCGCGCAGCACCTCCTGCACGTCCGGACGGCGCAACAAACGGATGATGTACGCCTCCATGTCGGTGTAATCGATGAGCCCCCGCTTTTTCTTGTAGGTCTGAAACTCGTCGAGCGCGTCAATGGCCATATCAAACACCAGAAAGATAAAATCGCGCACATCGGTCTGAAAGTGAGCGTGTTCATCGTGGCTGCGAACAAATGCGAACAAGGGTTCGGCGAGGTCTCTGCTTTTAGCGGCGACCCGAACCTTTCCAATTTTCACCCATTCATACCAATCCAGGCCCTGGTTATTCATCAGGCGGTGCTGGGCGGCGCGCAATTCTGCCGCAGCATCCCGGGTGGTTTTGGTGGTGTCGGCGTCGTTGTCCTCCAGGGCGGCAATGGTCTGGTCGAGGAGTGCCGACAGCCGGTTGTTCCAGGTGAGGGCGTCGATGGGTTGTGCCGGCGGCAGCAGCGCCTGAAAGCGCTCCCACGATCGATTTTTGCTGTCGAGCAACACCGCCTGGGAGAAATTGTTGGCGCGGGCCACGTCGGTGATGTTGCGCACGTCGCTCCGCCAGTCGTAGGGGTCTCCGTAGCTTTTTTTGGTGAGCCCGAGCCGGTCGGAGAGCTCGTTCATGCGTTCCACCCGCGCTTCGTCGAGCACTTGCGCCAGGGCCTCGTTGAACAGGCGCTGCCCGTCGGCTTCATCGATGACCTCCACCAGCGGAGACACGCCGGCCTCAAAAGCGAAGCGCTGCAGCAGCCGGATGCCGATGCTGTGCACGGTACCGATCAGGGCGCCACCCAACGCATTCGCCGCATCGGTGCGGCCGGCCTCCAGCAGGCGCACCCGCACCCGTTCCTGTAGCTCCGCAGCCGCCTTTTGGGTGAAGGTGGTGGCCAACAGACCCTCCGGGCGCACCCCCTGCGCCAAAAGCGCACTCAGCCGTTGCGTCAACGTATAGGTTTTTCCGCTGCCCGCGCCGGCAGAAAGGATGTCGATGGACAAAGGTGTTTCTTCCAAAATATTGGCTTGGTTTGGTCTGACAAAATTAGCCTAACTTTACGTTGGGTTTTTCTCCAAATCAAAGGGAAAAACAATTCGCCTGTCGAATGCACCCTTTCCGACCCAATTGATTGCTCATTTCCCGCTATGCACACATCCGGAACCATTGAAGAGGCGCTGTTTTATTTGTTTTTAGCCGCCGCCTTTGGGTCGCTCATCGGCAACATTCGGTTTCGAGGCAATAGCCTCGGGGTAGCAGCGGTGTTGTTTGTAGGGCTGGCGATCGGCGCCGCCCGTCCGGAGCTCCGGATTCCAGACGTGATCAAGTTGCTGGGCCTGGCGATTTTCGTATACAGCATCGGTCTGAGCTCCGGGCAGGCCTTCTTCCGCTCCTTCCAGACAAGGGGGGTTGCCAACCTGATCCTGGCAGTCGTTGCCCTCACCATCCTGAGCGTCATGATCGGCCTGTGCGCCTTCCTGCTGGGCTTCGACGCCGCCGCCGCAGCCGGGTTGCTGGCCGGCATCACCACCAATACGCCGGCCTTGGCCGGTCTGCTCGACTCCATGCAGGCACAGGGCGGAGTAGCCGCCGAAAGCCAGTCCAACAACGCCGTCGTGGGCTACTCCATCTCCTACCCCATGGGGGTTGTCGGCCTGATGGTTGCCATAGCCGTCATGAAACGGCTGCTGCGCGCCGACCTGCCGGCGGAGAGCAACGGCTTGAGCCAGGAATTTCCCGCCGGCCAGCCCATCGTGAACCAGACCGTGCTCATTAATAAACCGGCGGGCACCGGCGTCACGATTCGCGAAATCAAACGACGCCACCAACTGCGCGTCATTTTCGGCAGACTGAAACGGGGCGACCTGAATGAACTTTGCCACCCTGAAATGATCTTTGAAGACGGCGACCTGGTGACACTAATCGGGGAAGAACCCGATGTGGCCGCAGCAGCCGGCGTGCTCGGCGCCACAACAGACATCGACCTGGCCGACGACCGCTCCGTGTTCGCCATGCGCCGCATCGTGGTGTCGAACCCCCAGGTCGCCGGCCAGACCATCGCCTCGCTCAACCTCTCCGAACAGTACCGGGTCGTGCTCACCCGCCTACGCCGCGGCGACATAGACACCCTCATCGGGCCCGATACCGTGCTCGAGCTGGGCGACCGCATACGCGTCCTGGCGCGCGAAGACGACCTCAAGGAGATGGAAAAAGTCTTTGGCGACTCCTACGAACACCTCAGCCACATCGACCTGCTCTCCTTCGGGCTGGGCATGGGTCTGGGCATTCTGATCGGGTCGGTCAAAATGACCCTGCCCGGGGGCATCCTCTTCAGCCTGGGCTTCGCCGGAGGCCCCCTCATCGCCGGGCTGGTGCTCTCCTATCTGCGCCGCACCGGACCCATCCTCTGGACCCTCCCCTATTCAGCGAACCTCACCCTCCGGCAAATCGGACTGATGCTCATGCTGGCTGCCATCGGCATCAACTCCGGCGCTACCTTCCTGTCGACCATGATGAGCCCCGTAGGCCCGCAGATGCTGCTCGCCGGCGCGCTGGTGTCCGTTCTGGGCAGCATGATCATCCTGGCATTCGGGTACTTGCTGCTGAAAATCCCGTACGTCCTCCTCATCGGAATGATCAGCCACCACCCGGCCAACCTGGACTTTTCGAACAACATGGCCCACAATAAAATCCCGACGTTCGGGTACGCGCTGGTGTACCCCCTTATGCTCATTGGGAAAATTGTTTTTGTACAGATGCTGTGGCAAATAATGCCCAAATGAACGCCACGAATGCCGACCTTTAACCCGCGACCCTCACTCCAATCCTGATTCCGAAATCAACAACCTTATGCGTCTCTTACCCACTCTCTCCCTGCTGCTCTTGTTTGTTGCCTGCCGGCAAAACAACGTGCTCGATGAAACCTACTACCAGGAACTCTCCAAATACGTGTACGCCTACTCCGGCGACGCCATTGGGCCCAATGACCCGTTGCGCATCCGGTTTGTAGACCCTGCCGTAGACGCCGCACAGGTCGGCAAAAGCGCCGACGCCAACCTGCTGGGCCTCAGCCCGCGCATAGACGGTCGCCTGTTCTGGGAAGACGAGCGCACCCTGACCCTGACCCCCAACGCCCCCCTGCCCTACGGACAGAAGTATGCAGCCGCCCTGGCCTTGCGGAAATTATTCCCCTCGGCGCCCAAACAACTGACCACGTTCGCCTTCGACCTCCGGGTGCGCGAGTTGTCTTATGACGTGCAGGTCGACGGGTTATCGACCCTCGACGGCAACGCGCGCAGGCAGAAAATCACCGGCCGCATCCAAACCAGCGATCCCGTGGAGGCAACGGCCATCGAAAAAATGTTGCAGGCCGACCAGGGCAACCAATCGCTGAGCACCACCTGGAACCACACCAACGGCGGAAAAACCCACGAATTTACCGTTTCGGACGTGAGCCGGGGCGACACCCGCTCCCGGGTTCGCCTGCGGTGGAACAGCCAGCCGCTGGGCCTGTCCGACGGTGGCGCGGAAGAGGAGATCATGGTGCCCGCCATCGATGAGTTTATCGTACTCGGCGCCCGGGTCGACCAGGAGGAGTCGCCATGCGTCGTAATTAACTTCTCCGACCCGGTGTCCACAGAGCAATCGCTCTACGGACTGATTTATCTGGAGGACGACAGCGATAATTCCTACCGCTTTGTGACGGAGGGCAACTACGTGCGCATGTTTTTCGACCAGATACCCGCCGACACCCGTGCCCTGGTTGTGGAAGCAGGCGTACGCAACACCGCCGGCGCGGCGATTCAGGAGCGCTCCGTGCGCCGGATCAATTTTGAGGAACTCAAACCGGCCGTTCGACTGGTCGGCCGCGGCGCCATCATCCCCAAAAATGAACAAGGCAAAGTCCTCTTCCCCTTTGAAGCGGTCGGGCTGTCTATGGTAGACGTGGAGGTTTTCAAAATCTACCAGTCGAATATCCTCCATTTTCTTCAGGTCAACGAGCTGGAAGGCGAATACGAACTGGAGCGCGTGGGCAAGATCGTCATGCAGAAATCCGTCACGCTCACCGATCTGAAGCCCGACGCCAACCGAAACGCCTGGCAACGCTATGCCCTCGACCTGAGCGAGCTGGTCGGCAAAGACCCCGGAGCCATTTACCAGGTCCGCCTGAGCTTCCGGCGCAACTACACCAACCTGCCCTGCGCCCTCGAAGACGCCAGGGTGTACGCCGGCGGGCAAAATGACTATGGCGGCTGGCGGAGTTTCTTTGAAAGCTACCGGGGCATTTATTTTGAAAACGACGAAAATGGCTGGTGGTGGCGCAACGACGACTACGACTGGTCGCGCCGCGAAGACCCCTGCGCCAAGGAATTCTACAACCGGGAGCACTTTACCGCCCGCAACGTTTTTGTGAGCGACCTGGGCGTAACCGCCAAATCGGGACGCGACGGATCGCTGTTCGTCGCCGTAACCGACCTGATCAGCGCCAAGCCCATCGGCGGGGTCAAAATCCAGGTGTTCAACTACCAGATGCAGGTCATTCACGAAACCACCACGGGCGCCGACGGCGCCGTGTACCTGCCCGAACTGCGCGAAAAGCCATTCTTCACCGTCGCCGAACAAGGCGGCCGACGCGGATACGTGCGCATGGCCGACGGCAGCACGATCTCCCTGAGCCGCTTCGACGTGGCCGGTGTCGACATGCCCAAAGGACTCAAAGGCTTCATCTACGGTGAGCGCGGCGTATGGCGGCCCGGCGACTCCCTGTACCTGAACTTTGTACTGGAGGACAAATCCGGAGATCTGCCCCTCAACCATCCCATCTCCTTCGACCTGATCGACCCGCGCGGCAGCCTGCACCACCGTTACGTCGGCGCCACAAACGTGAACGGAGTGTACCCCATCCATTGTGTCACTTCGCCCGACGCCCCCACCGGCAACTGGCAGGCCATCGTGAAAGTGGGCAGCGCCACCTTCAACCGCAACCTGAAAGTGGAAACGGTGAAGCCCAACCGCCTCAAAATGGAGCTCGATTTTGCCCGCAAACAACTGCGCGCCGGCGACGAAAAACTCAGCGGTAATCTCCAGGTCAACTGGCTGCACGGCGCGCCGGGTAAAAACCTGAAGACCGTGGTCGAACTGCAAATGCTGTCCAAAGGAACCACCTTCGACGGCTATAAAGGGTTTGTCTTCGACGACCCGTCCCGGCAGTTCTACTCCGAAACCGAAACCATTTTTGAAGGATCAACCGACGAACTGGGAAAAACAACCGTGCCCTTCGAACTGACCGACAACGGCGAAGCGCCCGGCAAACTCGTCGCCCGCTTCCGCGTCCGCGCTTTCGAAAAAAGCGGTGATTTCAGTACCGACCAGTTTTCCATGGATTATTTCCCTTACGAACACTACGTGGGCGCCGAAATCCCGAAAGACAACCGCGGCAATCCCATGATCAGTGAAAAGGGCGGAACCATCAATTTCGTCTGCCTCGACCAGAACGGCAAACCCGTCGCCGGAAAAACCCTCCAGGTCGGCCTGTACCGGTGCGACTGGCGCTGGTGGTGGGACGAAGACGCGACCTACAACGTCGGACAGTACAACTCCGCCACCCACGTGAATGCACTGGAAAAAACCACCGTAACCACCAACGAGAAGGGCCTGGCCTCCTGGAAACTCAAGCCCGACGACTGGGGCCGCTACCTGGTGCGCGTGAGCGACCCGGAGGGCGGACACGCCGCCGGCAGCTTTTTCTGGCGGGGATACCCCGACCGGCTCGATGACCTGCACAGCCGAAATGCCGCCGCCATGATCGCCTTTAAAACCGATAAGGACAATTACCTCGTCGGCGAACAGGTAAAGATCAACGTGCCGGCCCCCGAAAACGGGCAGATATTGCTCACCATCGAGAACGGCAGCCGCGTGCTCGAGCACCGCTGGATTCAGGCGGTCGCCGGCGACAACACGGTGACCTTCAACACCACCCCGGAGATGACGCCCTCCGTGTACGCCCACCTGAGCGTGTACCAGCCCCACGCCCAAACAAAAAACGACCTGCCCATTCGCCTCTACGGCGTGGCGCCCATCACCGTCGAAAACCCGGTAACCCACCTCAAACCGGAAATAACCATGCCGGAGGTGATCAAGCCCGGAGAGGATTTCAGCATCAGCATCCGCGAAACGTCGGGCAAAGCCTGCGCCTACACCCTGGCGGTGGTCGATGAGGGGTTGCTCGACCTCACCCGGTTCGAAACGCCCGACCCGTGGAAGTCGTTTTTTGCCCGCGAAGCGCTTGGCGTCAAGACCTGGGATGTGTACGACTTCGTCCTCGGCGCTTACGGCGCCGAGCTGGAGCGCATGCTCAGCATCGGCGGTGACGAGTTCAACCAAAAAGCCAAAAATGCCGCCCAGGTGAACCGCTTCAAACCGGTGGTCAAACACCTGGGACCATTTTTCCTGAAAGCAGGCGAAACCGCCCGGCATTCCCTGCGCATCGACAA
Source organism: Saprospiraceae bacterium (assembly GCA_041736625.1). GTDB lineage: Bacteria > Bacteroidota > Bacteroidia > Chitinophagales > Saprospiraceae > M3007. The sequence continues at coordinate 15,783 of JBGSTG010000018.1, forward strand.
CTACGTGGGCTCTGTGCGGGCCATGGCCGTGTGCTCGGCGCCGGCAGCCGGCAGCAAAGGCGCATACGGCAGCACCGAAAAAACCTGCCCGGTGCGCAAACCACTCATGATCATGCCCACCCTGCCGCGTGTGCTGGGCCCGGGCGAAACCTTCCGACTGCCTGTGGAGGTATTCGCCATGGAAAACAAGGTCAAAAACGCCACCATTCGTGTAAAGGAGAACAGCGGCCTCATCAAAATCAAAGGCAACGCTACCCAAAGCCTGAGCTTCCCCCAACCCGGTCAGGAAATGACCGGCTTTGACCTGGAAGTGGGCAAAAAGGCCGGCGTGGCGTCTTTCGAAATCGAAGCCCAGGGCGGCGGCGAAACAGCCCGCCAAACGGTGGAACTAATTGTGCGCAACCCCAACCCGGTACAGACAGACGTGCAGTACCGCACGATCGAGCCTGGAGCGAGTTGGGACGTCAGCTACGACCCCAACAGGTACGCAGAGATACAATCGGCGATGATCGAAGTGAGCGCGCTGCCCCCCATCAACCTGGGCAGGCACCTCGAATACCTGATCCAGTACCCCCACGGGTGCATAGAGCAAACGGTCTCCTCCGCTTTCCCCCAACTGTACGTTGACGCGGTCACGCCTCTTACCCCCAAACAGCGGGAGGAGACCACCCGAAACGTGGACGCCGCCGTGCGTAAACTGCGCAGTTTCCAGCGGGGCGACGGCGGTTTCAGCTACTGGCCCGGCGGCAACAGCGTGAACGACTGGAGCAATATTTACGCCGGCCACTTTCTGATCGAAGCCAAGGCCCGCGGGTTCGCCATTCCCGAAGGCATGCTGGAGCGGTGGCTGCAACATCAGGGAGGCGCCGAACGGTTCAACCGGCAAGCCAACAACGATGGCAACAGCGAACTGTACGACCGGACCCTCACCCAGGCTTATCGACTGTACGTGCTGGCGCTGTCCGGAAAAGCCGACCTGTCCGGCATGAACCGAATGAAAGAACAAAAAGAGCTGTACCAGGAACAAGCCATGTTGCTGGCCTCCGCCTACGCCGCTGCCGGTAAACCCGAAGTGGCCAAACAACTGGCCGACGGCGGCTGGAAAACCGACTGGCGATACGCATGGAGCGGCATGACCTACGGCAGCCGACTCCGCGACCAGGCCCTGCTGCTCGAAACGTACACCCTGATCGGCGAAACCGCCAAAGCACAGGCACTCGTGCAATCGCTCAGCGACGCCATGAACAACGAAGGCGACTCCTGGCACTGGAACACCCAAAGCCTGGCCACCGCCCTGCGCGCTTTTTCCAAGTACGCTGTCAAAAATTTCGGCAACAACGGCCCCTCCTACGCCTACCGGATAGGCGCCGGCGCCGAAAAAACGGGCGACGGTTCCAAGCCCGTGGCGTCTGTGTACTTCACCGAAAACGCTCCGGCAAACACCCGAGTAAGCGTGAAAAACACCAGCAGCGCCCGACTTTACGCACGCCTGGTGATGAGCGGCCAACCTGTGGCCGGACAGGAAACGCCCCAAAGCGAGAACATCGCCCTGACGGTGCGTTACCTCGACACCAAAGGCCAGCCCATTGACCCCGCCAGGCTCGCGCAAGGCACCGACTTTGTGGCGGAAGTCACCATCAAACGCAAAACAACTTTCGGATTCCCCTTCCAGGAACTGGCCCTGTCGCAGATCTTCCCCTCCGGATGGGAGATCATGAATACCCGCATGAGCGGTTTTGATGCGGGCGCCACCAGCCCAATGGACTACCAGGACGTGCGCGACGACCGGGTCTACACTTACTTCGACCTGCCGATCAAGTCAGATTCCCACGTGTACCGCATATTCCTCAACGCCGCTTATGCCGGCCGCTACTACCTGCCTGCCGTCGACTGCCAGGCGATGTACGACAGCCGGATTCGGGCCGGCGTGGCCGGAAAATGGGTAGAAGTCATCTGAATTCGGAATGCGGAATGCGGAATGCGGAATAAGTGGGCTCTTGGTACCAACGTGTGACCAAGATCCCTCTTATTCCGCATTCCGCATTCCACATTCCACATTCGAATCAGTCTACCCGCATCCCCCCACTCCCAAACCCTGCCGCGCCCAGCATTACCGTTTTGGTGTTGAGCACCAGGTGAACGGGCACGGACTCCAGCAGGGTGCGCAGGCGCCCCACCTCGAAAAAGTGCTCGTTGAACACGTCGGTGAGCTCATCGCTCCATATTTTGGGCGGGATGCCACCGCCGATGAAGATGCCGCCGGTAGCGTTCAGCTTCAGGGCAAGGTCGGAGGACTCGATGGCCAGGTACTTGACGAACAGCCGGTGGGTTTCCCGGCAGATGGGCAAGTTCTCTTTGGCGCCCATGCCGATGGCTGCTGCGGGATCCATCTCGTCCATTCGACGCGACAGGGCTTCGGATACACTCCGCTTCTTGACGTCGCGAAGAAAGTTAAAGATGTTGACCATGCCGGGGCCGGAGAGTACCCGTTCCCAACTGACGCGGCCGTACTGCTGTTGCAAATACTGTTGCAGCTCCCAGTCGAGCGGGCTGCGAGGTGCAAAATCCGTGTGCCCGCCCTCGCCGGCGAACGGGTGCAGGGCATGTCCATCCCAGAACAGCCCGGCCTCACCCAGGCCTGTGCCCGGGGCGATGATTCCGCCGTTGCCCCTTCGTTCCACCATACCGGGAAAAATAATCCGGAAATCCTGTTCCGAAAGCAGCCCCAGCCCATAGGCGCCGGACTCCAGGTCGTTGAACAGGTAAACCTCCGGAATTTCCAGCTCCTGACTCAATTGTTTGGTGTCGATGATCCACAGCAGGTTGGTGGCCTGGGCTCTGCCGTCCTGCACCGGGCCGGCGAAGGCAATGCTGAGTCGCGCCGGCGCCGGCTGCCCGTCCATAAACAAACGAATGATATCGGTCAGCGAAGCATGGCCCTTGGAGGGGTAGATGGTCTCCCGCAGCAACTGCAACCGTTTGTTTTTAATCTCCAGCAGCGCCAGGTGTGTCTTGGTGCCGCCCACATCGGCAGCGATAATGGTGGCGCCGTTGGGCAGAGCAGGGCGCTCGGGAAAAGCTATGGGGACGGTGGGTAAGGGCATGCCGCGAGATTCGATGTTTTTCAGGCACGAATATAGGCAATAACCTATTTTTCCGAAAATTTCAATCTTACATGAACAACAGCACAACGGCCATCGGCGCCGACATCGGTGGAACCCACATCAGCGCCATGGCCGTCGACGCGATTGCGGGCAGCTCGTTCCCGCAAACATACTGCCGCCTTTCGTATGCGCATACCGATACGGCAGACCAAATCCTGGGCAGTTGGGCCTCGGCCATAACGCAGACCCTGGCCAGGACGACCGGCGCGCCGGTAGCCGGTGTCGGACTGGCCATGCCCGGCCCCTTCGACTACCGAAACGGCATCTCCAACATGCAGCACAAGTTCGGCGCCCTGTACGGCCTGAACATCGCCGATGCCCTGCGCGATCGGTTGCCGGCGTTGCAAAACATGCCCATCCGCTTCATCAACGACGCCACCGCCTTCGCCATGGGAGAAGCCTGGAAAGGGGCAGGCCGGGGCCACCGCCGGGTGGTAGTGGTCACCCTCGGCACCGGTTTCGGGTCCGCATTCCTGGAAAACGGCGTACCCGTCGTGCGCGCCCCGGGTGTACCGCCGGAAGGATGCCTGTGGCACACGCCGTTTCGGGGCGAGATCGCCGAGGAGCACTTTTCCACGCGCTGGTTCGTGAAAGCATACCGGGAGCGCACCGGCATGTCGGTTGACGGCGTCAAACCGCTGATGGACAAAGCCGGTCAGGACCCCGTCGTGCAGGGTTTATTCACCGAATTCGGTCGCAACCTCGCCCTGTGCCTGTCCCCCTGGCTACAATCTTTTGACGCCGATATCCTGGTGATCGGGGGCAACATTTCCCGCGCATTCCCCTTGTTCGGAACGGTTTTTCAACAAGACCTGACGGCCGCGAACGTGGGCACCTCCGTCGCCGTGTCGACCCTGCGCGAAGAAGCGGCCATCCTGGGCAGCGCGCGGCTGCTCGACGACGCCGTTTGGGAAAAAGTGTCGGCCGACTTGCCGGCCGTTTAAATTCGGTTTTGTACTTTAGTGCCTTATTAACCGACACCACGCCCCACATCCCGAAATTCCGACCATTCCATTCCATGCACGAACACTTCGAAAACCGGCTGCTCAAAATGCAGCGCCACCTCGGCAAGTGGGCACGCCGCCAGGGCATTACCTGCTACCGGGTGTACGACAATGATCTGCCCGAATTTCCTTTTGCGGTCGACCTGTACGAAGACATCGTGCACATCAGCGAATACGCGCGCAACCACGGCATGGAACCCGACGAGCATGCCGAATGGCTCGGGGAATGCCTGGAAACAGTTTCCCGGGTGTTCGACATCCCCCTGAACCGCATTTACCTAAAGTTCCGCCAGCGGCAGAAAGGCCTGCAGCAATACGAACGGTTCAACCGGATCGGGACCGAGTACATCGTACGCGAAAACGGCCTCCGTTTTTACATCAACCCCGCCGACTACCTCGACACTGGCCTGTTTCTCGACCACCGCAACACCCGACAGCTGGTGCGGGAGGTCGCCGCCGGCAAACGCATGCTCAACCTGTTCGCCTACACGGGTGCGTTTAGCGTGTACGCCGCTGCCGGCGCAGCGGCAAGCACCACCACCGTTGACCTGTCCAACACCTACCTGAACTGGGCCGACCGCAACCTGGCCATCAACGGTTTTGCAGGACCGGAACACCAGCTACTGCAGGCCGACGTGCTCGCCTGGCTCCGCGAACCCACCGCCGAACGCTGGGACCTGGCCGTGGTGGATCCGCCCACTTTTTCCAACAGCAAACGCATGGACGACGTGCTCGACGTGCAACGCGACCACGTGTGGATCCTCAATCGCGTGCTGGCTCGCCTGGCGCCCGGCGGAACCGTTTATTTCTCCACCAATTTCCGCAAATTCAGGCTGGACAACGACGCCATACAGGCCCGGTCGATCCGCGACATTTCCCGGCAGAGCATACCGGAGGACTTCCGGAACAAGAAAATTCACCAGTGTTTTGTGCTGGAGGTGTAGTAGAGGGTGTCTCATAAGTCCTATGTCTACATGCGCCTCCAAATAAAATATTGAGCCAGTAGATATTGACTGGATGGCTTAATGCCCATTGTCGTCAACTTTGCATCCAAAGATTGCCTTGCCGTTTTTGGCGGTCTCGCCGCCATTTATTTTAATTTTTTTGCCGCGAATTAGCGCGAATTCGCGCTAATTCGCGGCAAAAAATCTCGTTTCGTTGTAAACAGCTTAGATACATCGCACTTGCGGTCATTTGACGACATCGGGCTTGAGGCCATTCTATCGGTTAACTTGGTCTTCCAAAATTTTGATTGGCGGAGTGCCGGTATTTTCGACTTATGAGACACACTCTGCCGGTGGCAGCCTTAGGCGGCCAGTTTCAGCCACTGCAATATGGCTTTGGCCGGACGGTCGGCGGAAGTGATGAATATTTCGTGCGTTTCTCCCAGATTAAACGCGATGTAATCGCCCTCACGCATGTGCACGGTGCGGACAGCACCGGCAGCGTCGGTGATAATGCATTCACAGGAGCCCTCGAGCAGGATGAAACTTTCCAACAGATCGGTGTGCACTTCCTCGGGGATGAATTCGCAGACGAAAGCCACCCATATTTCCACCTCGGCATCGCTGCGGATGGGGTGCAAATGGATGTTTTCCAGGTCATCGGGCGGATGAATATGCGCCACGGCCGATTTCCAGCTCATCCAGTTGGATTCCCGGGTGAGCAAGGGCAGATTAGCCAGGTCGATGGTTTCGGCCGACTTTTCCTGTTCGATCATCCTGAAAATGTTGCCCAGAATGCGCTCCCGTAATTCGGGTGCGGGTTCTATGGCATGGGCGGCGGCAAAATCCAGCAACGCCTGTTCCGTGTCGTGCACCAGCCCGTCGTTCGGGTCGTTTTCAGTATGCTCAGCAAGCCATTCCCGAAGCTTTTCGGGCGTTATGTCGTTTTTCCGTTCCAATGGCGGCTACGATTGTGCCGCAAAATTAGCCAAATTTACTTGGACATCATGCCCAACTGTTCCATCATCGTCAGATTGTCGTAAACGGCCCAGTGCTCAACAGCCTTTCCGGAGGCGTCGAAACGAATGATGTCGACCTGATCCATTTTGACCGGTTTGTTGGTAGGCGGCATGCCCATGAACTCGCCGGTGTTGGTGCCGCTCCAGACCGAGTAAATCATGACAATGTCGCCTTCAGCAACCATCTTTTGAATGTCGGTCTTGCTGTCCGGAAACGATTTGTGGTAACCGGCGATCATCACCTTTGAAGCCTCCGCATCACTCATGCCTTTCATATCTTCGGGCATGGGCATGTGCTCGTCAAAATTCGGGCTGAGGTAGGCAGCAAAGGCCTCCGCGTTACCGGCGTCTACGGCCGCGATGATCTTGCGGGTGGTTTCTTTGTTTTTTGCCGGTGTTTGTGCGAACAGGGTGGTGGTCAGCAGCAGGCACGCGGCTGCAAGCATGGAATAACAGAGCGTTTTCATAATTTGGAAAAAGTTGGTGAATGAAAAAGGGTTTGAACAAATATTATTTTAATATAATGCTTTATATGCAACACCAAAGTGTAGCAAAAAACATTACATCGGCCAAAAGTAACGTCTATCCATTTTATTTCCAAATAAGAACCCCAAAAAATGCTGTTCAACAAATTCGGAGACCAATACACCGCCAGCCATGGTTCGTCATGCACTGGAAATGAAATTACTGTAGCTGCAATAAAACCAGCTGCCGTTCATCTGGACACCAGTATCCGCTTAGTCACCCAGGTTTTCCCCATTTCCAATCCAAGCAGATACACCCCTGCCGGCAGCCCGGAAAGATCCATGCTGAACGTGTCGTCGGCAGGTTCCATGGACAACATTGTTTTGCCCATTAGGTCGAACAGGGTAACACGCCCCACCGGTTTGTCGATGGACTGTACCCATACTTTATCTGTTGCCGGATTCGGGTATACGTTCACCTGGTCCGGGTCGACCGGATCGTCAACGCCTGTGACCCTGAGATCCACCAATTCGCAATATTTATCCGTACAGTTGCCCGCGAAGTTGCTGATTTCCAGGCAAACCTGGAAGATACCGGGTGCTGCATAGGTGTGCGTCAGGGTATCGAACGGACCGTATTTCGTGCCGTCGCCCATGTCGAGATACCAGCTCTCAGCGTTCACAGACAGGTCGCGCAGCACGACGGTTTGTCCGCCCTGCTTCTCGAGGTCGAACAACGCGCGGCAGCCGTCGGCCGGGCAGCAGGCGCCTTTTGTCCACGAGGTGATGCCATTTAAGTATAGTGCGATGCATTCGTTGGAGTATGTCCGGTTGTCGCAACCGCACACCGGATCGTAATCGGCGGCGCACAGCACCAGGTAACTGATCCACTCCGGATTAAAACAACTGTTGGGGCAAACGCCCGGCGTCCATTCGGTTACACCGTACCGGTATTGGGCCTCACAAGCGTTCGGGTAAGTTACACCGTCGCAGCCGCATACCGGGTCGTATACCGCCGGACAGGCCTTGTCCGGATCAATGTTTGCCGGATCAATGCAGAGCGTCTCCGGCACGTGTACCGTTTGGCAGACGGTGTGTACGCACGCACTGCCGTCGAGGGCGGAGGCCCAAACGGTCAGGCAAACCGCATAGTCCCCCGGTTGTTCGAAATTGATCGTTGGCGCAGGGTCGGTGGCGGTTGTACCATTGCCGAAGTCCCACAGATACGCGGTAGCTGTTCCGCCCGGGAGAACTACGGTAGGGTTAAAGGTCCAAACGGTCAGCGATCCACCTGAGTTGAACCCTTCAAAATGGACATACAGGTCATTGCAGGCACTTCCGCAGGCGCCCGGCGCCCAGGTCGAAAGGCCTCCCCAATTTTTAGCGAAACAGGGATTGTCATAGGTTACCCCGTCGCACCCGCACACCGGCTGGTAGTATTCCGGGCATGGCGTTAGCGTATCCGGAGTTGCCACTACACAAATGCTGTTCACCTCGACTACCTTGCAAACGGTGCATGTTTCCGCAGTGAAATCGCCGGTAGGATAGGTAGCGCATACGGTGTGCATACCCGAGTCCTGAAAAACATGCACCAGGTCAGGTTCCGTCCCGACGGTATCGCCGTCTACCACCCAAATCGTGTAAAAGAAAAAAGGAACCGGATCGTAAGCGGGCAACAAACGGGCGTGCATCCGCGTACCTTCCAGTTGATGGTCGATCTTCAACGTACAGCCGTACTGACAGGTTGTATCCGGGGGAAAGGTGCTCGCTGCCAACGATGAAGGCATCAGGAATGGCATAAGCGCCGAAACCAGGGCCGTTAAAAAAATGGGAAATCGCTTGTACATGGGCATAGAACAGGTTTTAAAAAGTGATCGGTATATGGATAGACGGGTTGGTGGTGCGATTCCGTTGGGTTTCATCTGGCGCACCGGGCTGTGTCCCGCCGCGTCCCGCCGCGTCCCGCCCCGCCCCGGGTTGCACCCGGGGTTATTCATGTTCGACCGCTACGCGGTCTTTTGTTTTGCAACCCCAAAAACCCAAGCGTAACCTTATTCCGCATTCCACATTCCGCATTCGACATTCCGCAGTTGCACCCGGGGTTATTCATGTTCGACCGCTACGCGGTCTTTTGCTTGGCAACCCAAAAAACCAAGCGCAACCTTATTCCGCATTCGACATTCCGCATTCCACATTCCGTACCTTTGTCGCATGTCCAAGTTTGCCATTTCCGACATACACGGTTGTCGAAAAACGTTTCTGGCTATGCTGGATAAAATCCAGTTTAGTGCGTCCGATGAGTTGTTTCTGCTCGGCGATTACGTCGACCGCGGTCCGGATGCCAAGGGAGTATTCGACGCGATCTTCGATTTGCAGGAAAAAGGGTATTCCGTTCGCTGCTTGCGCGGCAACCACGAACAATTGGTGCTGTATGCCCTGAACAGTTTGGAGGGGTTGGAGAACTGGGCTGCCACCGATGGCCAACTCACGCTCAGGAGTTTTGGCGTTTCCGATTTTCAGGCCATCCCGGAGCGATACATTGCGTTCATGAACAACCTGCCGCACGTCATGGAGGTGGACGAGTACATTCTCGTGCACGCCGGCTTGAATTTTCACCTGCCGCATCCTTACGAAGACACGTGGTCGCTACTCACCATTCGCAATTGGCACGATGACATCCGAAAAGATTGGCTCCGGGATCGCATCATCGTCCATGGCCATACGCCCATGATGCGCGAAACCATTGAAATGTTGTGCAAGGACCTTTCCGCATTCCAATACCTGGACATCGACGCCGGATGCGTGTACGCGCCGCCGCGATACACCAACCGCATCGGGCTGGGCCACTTGTGCGCTTTTAACCTGGATACGCGGGAGATTTTATTTCAGCGCAATGTGGCGTAGGCTATCGGCTGTCGGTAGTCGGCTGTCGGTAGTCGGCTGTCGGATGTCGGATGTCGGATGTCGGATGTCGGCTCATAACCGCGTAGCGGTTGAACTTAAATAACCCCGGATAAAATCCGGGGAGGCCCACTACCGATAGCCGACAGCCGACGACCGATAGCCGACTACCGATAGCCGACTACCGACTACCGATAGCCGACTACCGACTACCAACAGCCGAAAGCCGATCCGGGTAATCCGTAATAATACCATCTACCCCCAGGCGAATAAGGCGTCGCATATCCGGCACCTCGTTGATGGTCCAGGGAATGAGCTTCAGGCCTTTTTCCCGGCATTGTTGCACGAGTTTTGGATTGACCCGCGTATGGTTAGGACTGTACACCGCAGGTACAAACCCCAGATCAGCCAGATTTTCTTCCAGTGTTTGGTTGTTTTCCACCAGCAGCACGAGCCGGATTTGGGGGGCTATTTTCCGGACGGCCTGCAGGGCGCGCACATCGAAAGACTGCACGGTGGTTTGTTCCGTCAATTGATTTTTTTGCAAAAAAGCTACGACCAGCCTGGCGAAACTGTCGACCGGAGGCGTTCTTTCACCGTCCCACTCCGGTTTACTTTTGATTTCCATATTCCAACCGATGTGTGCAGCGCGTTCCGGGTTCACGGCGCGCACCGTGTCCACCACTTCCTGGAGCGTTGGTTTGTGCGCTGGTGTGCGTTTTTGTTGGGGGAAACGGGGATGGGGGCGTTTTCCGACGTCGTAGCGTCGGATTTCATCGGCCGTCAAATGAAACAGCAGGTGTTGCTCTTCTGCGGCTTCTTCCAACGGCGCGCCATCGGGCAGGGTGGTGATGGGCGCGTAAAACCAGGGTTCATGGCTGAGCACCAACTGGCCGTCGGCCGAAACCGCCAAATCCAGTTCCAGCGTGGTCACGGCCTCGAACTCCAGCGCTTTGAGGAAGGCGGGAAGGGTGTTTTCAGGCATGAGTCCGCGGCAACCGCGGTGCCCCTGCCAATCGAAACCGGAGGGGATGTTTACGGATTCGTCGGATTGGCAGGCCATGATGCAACAAAAAACGATGGAAAACCAAAAACGGATGGGCATATCAGAACGGGTCATTTACCTTTGGCAAAAATTGAATGCCAAACTTAAGCTATAACCGGGAACCGGTTCCCGACAACCCGCAAAAATGGACCTAAAAACTTTTCTGGAAAAGCTGCCCTCCAAAATTGATCCCGATGACGTGGAAGGCCTGTCTACCCGTTTCCATTTCGATATTGCCGACGGTGGCCAGTTCACCTTGCATCTGGATAACGGTAAACTCAACGTCACCGATGGGCTGGAAGGCGACGCCAACTGCACCGTCACTGCATCGGCCGACACCCTGTCCAAGCTGCTCTCCAAAGACCTGAACCCGATGATGGCCATGATGACCGGCAAGTTGAAGATCAGCAACCCGGGTGAGATGTTGAAATACGCGAAGATTTTCGGGTTGATGTAGCTCGGTTTATTCTCCTTTAAAGGCGTCGATCTCCCTGCGTTCTTTTTTGGTCGGCCGGCCGGCGCCGCGTTCGCGGCGTTCGGTGGTGGTTTTGCTGTTCAGGAACCAGGAGGTGTATTTCAAGCGCTCTTCTGCCGGCGTGATGTCTTCGTAACAGGTTACGGCGATGGGTGCGCCCACGCGTTTCTCGATGAGTTGAACGGCTCGGTATTGAAAATTGAACCCGTCCTTTTTGACTTCCACAATTTCGCCGGGTTTGAGCAGATATGAGGGCTTCACGGAGTCTTCTGCAACCTTTACCTTACCGGCCTTGCAGGCGTCGGTGGCCAACGTGCGGGTTTTGAAAATGCGCACACTCCACAGCCATTTGTCGATTCGCACCTTATCCATGTTTACTCTCCGGGTAAGCGCATGTCGAGTTTTCCCAATTCTTCCACGATCGTTTTGGCGATCACATAATCACGGTACCAGCGTTGGTCCACCGGACAAATGGTCCAGGGGATGGTGCTGTTGTTGATGGCGTATTCGTATGCCTCCATGTAAGCGTCCCATTTTTTACGCTCTTCCCAGTCGCCATCGTTGTGCTTCCAGCGTTTGTCGGCTTCGTGGATGCGTTCCAGGAGTTGTTTTTCCTGTTCGGCTTTGGAGATGTGCATGTAGAATTTGAAAATATGCGTGTTGTTATCAAACGCCAGGAGTTCTTCGAAGGCGTTGATGGCGGCCATGCGTTTTTTCACCCGTTCCATGTCGACCCACTGGTGTACACGCTGGATCAGGATGTCCTCGTAATGGCTGCGGTTGAAGATGGTCAGGTAGCCTTTTTGCGGCACCGCCTGGTGCACACGCCAGAGGAAATCGTGGTTCATTTCCAGCTCGTGCGGCTTTTTGAACGACACCAGATTGAGGCCGGCAATGGTGCAATCGGCGAACACGTTGCGCACGGCCCCGTCTTTGCCGCTGGCGTCCATGCCCTGGAAGATTACCAGGGCGCTGTGCTTGCCCTCGGCGTACATGGTGTGCTGGAGCTGGCCCAGTTTTTTGACCAACCGGTCGGTTTCGGCCTGAATTTCGTCTTTGTCCAGGTGTTCCGGCGCTTCGCAGGAGATGTCGGCAAGTTTGATCATGTTACCCCATTTTGGCTCGTTTCACCATCCAGGTTTGCAGGATGGGCGCAAACCCCTTGTTGATGTCCGCCTCCACAAAATCGATGCTGAACTGCAGGCAACGCAGCTTGAGTTGTTCCATAAAGGCATTCACCTGTTCGGTGTAAAATTCCTTGATCTGGTTGGGTTGCAGGCGCACCTGCTCGCCGCTTTCCATGTCCACGAACAGGTAGGGCCGATTCTCGAAAGCGAAGTCGAGCTCATGCGTTTTATCGGTGACGTGAAAGAGAATCACCTCGTGTTTGTTGTAGCGCAGGTGCTGGAGGGCGGAGAACAGGTCTTCGGCCTGGCTGATCTGCTCGATCACGTCGGTGAAGATCACCACCAGCGAGCGGCGCGGGATGGCGTCGGCCAGCAGGTGAAGGCTGGCGGCCACGTCGGTTTTCACGTTCAGCTGCGGGTTTTCGATACGCTCGATCAGGTAGGAGAGCAGGAGGCGGTAGTGCACGGTGCTCGACTTAGCCTTGGTACTTTCGCGAATGGTCTCGTCGAACAGGGTCAGCCCGAAAGCGTCGCGCTGCCGCTTGAGCAGGTTCATGAGCACGGCGGCCGACTGGGCGGCGAAGCAGAACTTGTTGAGGTACTTGTACTTGTCCGGGCTTTTCTCATCCCAGGGGTAGTACATGGTCGAGGAGGCGTCGAGTGCCAGGAAGCAGCGCAGGTTGGTCTCCTCTTCGTATTTTTTGGTGAACAGCTTGTCGGTGCGGCCGAACACCTTCCAGTCGATGTTACGGGTACTTTCGCCGCGGTTGTAGAGCCGGTGTTCGGCAAACTCAACGGAGAACCCGTGAAAGGGGCTGCGGTGCAGGCCCACAATAAAGCCTTCGACCACCTGCTGGGCGAGGAGTTCGAGGTTGCTGCCGAGGGCGCGTATTTCTTGCGATTCGAGTACGGGGTGCATGGATGCGATTCAGATAAGCAGGCAAAAATACGGGAAAAAGCCAAACATGCCACGCTATTCTTCGCACTACCCGAACGGGCAAAAGTGGATACGCTCAGTGCTGCGGCTTTTCCGTCTCCAAAAACACCACCCGTCCGGTTTGCACATCGTACACCCCGCCCACAATGGCAATGTGTCCGGCGTGTTCCAGTGCAGCCAGTTCCGGGCTTTCGGCGCGGATGCGGCGGATGTCGAGCAGCACGTTATCCACCGCCGTGTGTTCGATGAACGTTTCCTCATTTTCGGCGCCTTCCTCGTGGTCGGCCTGCTCCACCGCCGGACGCAAATCGGCAAACACCGCCTCCAGCCCGGGTTCCGGAATGCTGCTGTGCTGCTCCGGGTGGCGGAAGTGCATGCATGCGCCGGTCACTGCGCCACAATGGGTGTGCCCGAGTACCACAATGAGCTTGGTGCCCGCGTGCCCACAGGCGTATTCCATGCTGCCCAGGATTTCCGGGGAGATGATGTTGCCGGCCACCCGCACGGTAAACAGTTCACCGATTCCCTGATTGAAAATAATCTCCGGCGCCACCCGGGAGTCCATGCACGTAAGCACCAACGCGCTGGGCGACTGGCCCGCTGCCGTGAGGGCCACCTGTCGGGGGTAGTTGTACACCAGCGGTCGGCCGTGCACAAATCGCGCATTGCCCGTTTTGAGCATTTGCAAAACATCCATGGGACCCATGTGCGACAAGTGTTCGCGCGTTTCCACCGTACTTACCTTTGACGCCGAACACGCGGAGAAGAACACCAAAACGGCCGAGAAAAACCAAAATAGGGAACGCATCTTTTTTTTCACAAAAAAACGGGATAATGGACGCGCTCTTTATGTCGTTTTTTAATAAAAAATGGTGTCTTTTACCGAAAATTTAGGCGCCCAACCATTTCATACATGAATTTTAGTAAAACCATGCAACTTACCCGCCTTTGTCTGCCGATCTCCCTGTTTGTGTTTTTTTCCTGCCAAAACCAGGCTGGACAGGAAAAAGTGCAGGTGTCCAACGCTGCGGCCGGCATGCCACCCGGCTTTGAGGAATTTTACCAGCGCTTCCACGAAGACAGCCTCTACCAGATCGCCCACATCGTGTGGCCCCTCGCCGGAGAAGCGGGCGTGCAGGAGGACAGCAGCCGGGTGGTCATCCGCGAAATCGAATGGTTGCCGGAAGACTGGCACATGCACCGTCCCGTCGACTTTGCCTCCAACGACTACCGCCGGGAAATCGAACAGGTGGGTGAGGTGATGATCATCGAACGGATCTTCACCAAGGTGGGCAACTTCGGGCTGGAGCGGCGATTTGCCAAAAGCCCGACGGGTGAATGGGAGTTGATTTTTTATGGGGATATGCGGGAGCGGTAAGGAAATTCAAGTGGTCTCAGCGGGAATCGAACCCACATCTAAGGTTTAGGAAACCTCTATTCTATCCGTTGAACTATGAGACCCGATCAAAATCCGCGCAAAAGTACGTTTTTTTGACGACAAGGGCAATCTTGTCAAGAGAAATGGCACGCGGATCCGGCGGATGCTGCGCAACGCGGATGGAAACGGATTCATCCGTGTTGCGCGGCATCCGCCCCATCCGTGTGCCATTCAGCCAGAGGGGCGAAAAACGTCAGCCTATCGCTGCACCACCAGTTTTTTCACGGTCATCTGGTCGCCGTTTTGCACCTGAACCATGTACAGTCCGTCGGGCAGACCGGCCAGGTTGAGGGTTATGCGGTTATCGCCTTTGGAGATGGCCTGGTTGCGTTGCAGGGAGAGGCGGCCGGCGGCGTCGAACAGGGCCACTTGCACCTCGTTGTCGGCCTGGGTGATCACGTCGACGTACACCTCATCTTGTGCAGGGTTGGGGAACAGGATGAATCCGTCGGACTCGAGGATAACGGGTATCTCCAGTTCGGTCACTTCGCCGTCGGTGGTGCCGTCTTCGCGCCAGTTGCTACCGCTCAGGCTCACGCGCAGGGTGTAGCACTGAGAGGCGTTGAACGCGCCCTGGTACCCGTACACCTGCACGCGGTAGGTGTTCACGTTGTTGGTGTTCAGGATGATCTGCTCGTTTTGTGTGCCGCCGTTTTGGGATATACCCACCTGGGTAGTGTTGCGGTACAGGCGCACGTCGTAATCGGCGGGCAGGGTGGTCAGGTCCACCTTGATCCGGCGCTGGCTGGAGGTGTTGTTGAACTGGAACCAGTCCTTGTCGGTGGCGGTACTGATCAGGGCGTTGAGGTTGGTATTGACCGGGATAACCTTGGCGGTTCCGCTGGTTTCGTTGGTTTCGTACGGGTCGGTGCAGCCGCCGGAAGCCAGGGTGGTGAACGTAGCGATGGACGAGTACGTTCCGTTGTTGCTGCCGCAAACGGCCTGCACGCGGAACTCGTAACCCGTGTTGGCGGTGAGTCCGGTGGCGTTCGCAGAGTTGCCGGTGATACCCGACGTGGTGGTCCAGTTGCCACCCGTCTGGCGGAAATCCACGTTGTAGCTGGTGGCGCCGCTCACGACGCCCCAGTTCAGGGTCGCCGAGGTTTGGGTGATGTTGGTAGCGTTGAGGCCCGAGGGCGTGCCGCAGCCACCGCCGTTGGGGGGCTGACAGCCGTCGGAGGTGAGCAGGGCCACCCGCGCACCGCCGCTGCCGAACAATGCCTGCATGCGGGACTTCTGCCCCTGGGTGTAGATGTTCATGCACCCGTCGTAGGTGTAGTCCATGTAGTTCATGGTCATTTCGGTGGGCCGACCGGAGCAGGTGGAGGCGTGCGGGTACGTCGGGCATCCGCCGTTGGAGGTGTTGTGCACCGGCGTGTCGCTCACCTGGTCGTTGCCGCAGGTGGCGTCGCCCCAGATGTGGCGCAAGTTGAGCCAGTGGCCCACCTCGTGGGTTGCGGTGCGGCCTTCGTTGTAGGGATAGGTCGAGTTCAGGCGGCCGAAGTAGGCAAAGTCGCACACTACACCGTCGGTATTGGCCGAGCCGCCGGGAAACTGGGCGTATCCGAGCAGGCCGCCACCGAGGTCGCACACCCAGATGTTGAGGTACTTGTCGCGGTTCCAGATGTCGGAGCCGCCCGAGCTGTAGAACTTGACGTTGTCGTTGGTGCTAAAGGAAGTCACGGCTGTCTGCCGGCGCACGATGCCGTTGGTGGCGTTTCCATTGGGGTCGCGCGTGGCCATGCAGAACTGAATCTCACAGTCGGCGGCGACGGGCAGGAACAAGGCCGGCGTCTCGTTGGCGTCTGCGTTCTGGCGGCGGAAGTCCTCGTTCAACACAGCTATTTGAGACAGGATCTCCGCGTCGCTCAGGTTTTGGGCGCTGATGTTCCACACCACGTGCACCACCACCGGGATGGTCACCAACACACGCTCGCGCACGGCGCCGTTTTCGATGAATTGTTCGGTGTGGCGCTCGATGTCCTGCATGCGCTGAAGCATGCCCGGGTCTTCCTGTAACTGGCGGTCCAATACTTCCATGACACCGCAAGTGCGTTGCTGGGCATTGACCGTTGCCCCGGCAAGCAGGGCCATGAAAAGCACGATGAGGTTTAGACGAACCATAGCGTTGAATTGGTTTTGACTGTTAAAAATCCTTGGGAAATACGCTGCTTGCCGATGGCATCACCCTCCCGGGGGATACGGACAAACAAGGCAGCAAAATTATTTGAATCTCAGCATTTTTCAGCTTTTTTTTGAGGTATTTACACTAAAATAAAATTTTTAATTTTGGTTAAAAAACAACTTTACTCGATTAAATATTCTGATTGGCCGGGAAAGAAGCGAACAATCGCAAGTTCGAAGCCGTTGTCCTACCTTTGCAGCCTTGTTTGTCCAAATAAAAAAGTTCAACTACCCATGTTTCGTGTCTGTTTGCTGTTCGCCGCCTGTTGCCTGTTTGCTGCCGATGTACCCGCGCAATCCGGGCTGCCCATTTTTCGCAATTATGAAAAGGCATTTGCCGCCGGCACCCGCGACCGAAGCGGAAAACCCGGCCCCAACTACTGGCAAAACCGCGCCGAGTACAACATACAAGTCGAACTGAATCCCCAGACCCGGCAAATCTCCGGCGCCGAAACCGTCTCGTACGAAAACAACAGCCCCGACACCCTGAAGGTCATCCGCTTCAAGCTACAGGCCGACCGCTACCGCAAGGGCCGCATGCGCGCCTGGGATGTGCCGGCCGACGACGTGACGGAGAACGGCGTGACCATAGCCAACGTGACCCTCAACGGCGCGGCCGTGCCGGCGGACCGGCAGGCCCGCTTCGCGACCTTTCTCGACCTCCGCCTCGATACGCCCCTGCCGCCCAAAAGCCGGGCGATCATTTCCATGGACTGGGCGTACACCCTGCCGGCCGACGAGAGCGCCGCCCGCGAGTACGCAGCCGACTCCTCGGTCTTTTTCGTGCCCTATTGGTACCCTCAGGTGGCCGTTTACGACGATATTTACGGGTGGGCCGACTTCCCCTACACCGGGCTCCAGGAGTTTTACCACGATTTTGCCGATTACAACGTCACCATCCGCGTGCCCCGCAATTACATGGTGTGGGCCACCGGCGAATGGCAAAATGCCGCAGCCGTACTCCAGCCGGCCGTGCTAAAAAAATGGCAGGACGCCCATACCGGCGAACAGGTCAACGCCATATTCACCGAAAACGACCTGAAGGCCGGTACCGTGTTCCGGCCGGACAATACCGGCACTTTCCGCTACCAGGCCACCGATGTGCCCGATTTCGTGTTCGCCGCCTCCAACCGCTACAACTGGGACGCCACTTCTGTGCTCGTCGACGCCCAAACCGGGCGCCGCACCCTGGTCAGCGCCGTGTACGACACCCGTTCGGAGGACTACTACCGCGTCTGCCGCATTGCCGCCGACGGCATTCACCTCATGAGCACCTGGCTGCCCGGCTATCCGTTCCCCTACCCCTGCCTGACCGTCTTCAACGGCAACGACGGCATGGAATACCCCATGTTCTGCAACGACGCCAGCCAGGGTAAACGCGACCCCACCGGACTCACCGTCCACGAAACCGCCCACACCTACTTCCCCTTCATGATGGGCATCAACGAACAGGAGTACGCCTGGATGGACGAGGGCTGGGCCTCCTTTTTCGACTTTCTGCTCACCGACTCCCTCACAACCGGTCCGGGCGGACGCGTGCGCGGATACGACCGCGTGGCCGGCACCGACGACGATGTGCCGCTCATGACGCGCTCCCGGTTCCTTTCCAATCCGGCTTACCGCATCGCCTCCTACACCCGCCCCCAGGCTGCTTACCTGACCCTGCTCGACCTGCTCGGCTACGAGACCTTTCACCGCTGCATGACCGGGTACATGGATCGCTGGAAAAGCAAACACCCCGTGCCGTACGACTTTTTCCACACCTGGAACGACCTGTCCGGCCAAAACCTCGACTGGTTCTGGCGTCCCTGGTTTTTTGAATGGGGCCACCCCGACCTGGCCATCCAATCGGTGGAAAAATCCCAAAAAACGTACGAGATCGCCATCGAAAAACGGGGCACTCAGCCTGTCCCCGTCCACCTTAAGGTGGAATATACCGACGGCAGCAAAGAGACCTTTCACCAGACCGCCGCCGTGTGGAAAAACGGCGCCACCACCTTCCGGCAGGCATTACCCAAGGGGAAATCCCCAAAATCCGTATCTTTGGGCAGCAATACCATCCCGGATACCCAGGCAAGCAACAACACCTGGCCGTCCCAATGATGCAGAACTGACCATCAACCATTCAACCTATGCCTACCAACAAACTGCTTTCCTACGGGCTTTTTGCCGTGCTGTTTACCTTGTTGGCCGTTGCCGGCTATAAAGCTTGCCAGATGCAAAAAGAAGCCCGGATACAAGCCGAAGAACTGGCTGAACTCGACCAGGCCCTGCGCGACATGGGTTACCCGCTGGAGGACACCACCGGCGGCTCGGCCTACACCGGCGGAGACGTCGACTACAACGCGTCGGCCACCGCCGGCAACAACCAACCCGCAGATAACCCCTACGACCGACCGGCCGCCGGCGCCGGCTCGACATACGACCAACCGGCTGCCACAGCCCCTCCGCAAACGGCCGCGCCCAAATCATCCAACGCCGGGCGCGTGGTGGATTACAGCTCCGAACCGGAGCCCAACGACGGCCGCTACCGCGTGGTAGCCGGCTCCTTCCGCGTAAAAGACAATGCCCGCCGGCAAATGGAAAAAGTCATCCGCATGGGATACCAAACCGCCGAAGTAGGCCTGTACAACCGGGGCGCCTACGCCGTAGTCATCGTCAAGCGCACCAACGACCTGAATGAAGCCAACCGCATCCTGGACGCGCTGGAGGACAAGGGGATCGATGCTGCTGTGATCGACCGCACACGAAAGTAATCGAATGCAGAATAAAGTAACTCTCGGATGGCCGCCAGACCAGGCGTAAGACTGACCGCGTAGCGGTCAAACATGAATAACCCCGGATGAAATCCGGGGGCGGAGCCAGGCGGGGGCGAAGCTCAATGACACTTAAAATAATCAAAAGGCTCCAGACAGTCCTTGCACCGGAACAACGCCTTGCACGCGGTAGAGCCGAACTGGGAGATCATTTCGGTATGCACAGACCCGCAAAACGGGCAGGTCAGGGCACGCGTCTCGCCAAGTAACGCCCTTTTGTCCGTAGCGGCGTCGGTGGGCGGTGCGATGCCGAACACGCGCAGTTTTTCGCGCGCTTCGGCGCTGATCCAGTCGGTCGTCCAGGCCGGAGAGAGCACGGTGCTCACCATTACCTGATCGAAACCGCCCTCCTGCAAGGCCGCGCGCAGGTTGACCTCAATGGCGTTCATGGCAGGGCATCCGCTGTAGGTCGGTGTGATCACTACCTCCACAGCGCCGTCGTCCAGCAGGCGAACATCGCGCACGATGCCCAGGTCGCGCACCGTGAGCACGGGAATTTCCGGGTCACAAACGGTGTCGATGATGTCATTGACTTGTTCTATGGTGCGCATATTCAGGCATTTTCACAAAATTCGAGCGCCCGGTACTCCGACCAGGCGAACGTGTCTTTTTTCGGCAGTTGGAATCCGCAGTGTCCGCCCTCCTCCGGCATTTCCAGATGGAAAAATTCGTGTTCGCGGGCGATGGTCTCGGGCATGCAGCCGGGGGTCAGGATAGGATCGTTCAGGGCGTTGACGAGCAGGGTCGGCACCCGAATGCCCTCCAGAAAATTGGCGGCGGAGGCTTTCTGATAAAACTCGTCGGCGCTGCGGTACCCGCAAATGGGCGCGCTGAACCACTCGTCGAAGTCGCGCCAGCGTTTGATCTGTTCCAGTTTTTCGATGTCCAGCAGACCAGGGTACTGCTGGGCTTTGATTTTCAGCTTAACACCCAGTCTTTTTTTGAACCGCTGGCGATACAGGAAATTATCCCAGCGGTCAATCACCTCGGCGCCTTCCGCCAATTGCACCGGCGCGGAAAAGGCCACGGCCGACCGGATTTCGGCGGGCGCCCGGTCGCCGTGAACGCCCAGGTACTTCATGGTGATGTTGGCGCCCATGCTAAAGCCGACCAGCGCGATGCGGTCGTACTGTCCGACCCGTAAAGCGTGGCGAACGACGGCGTCGATGTCTTCCACGTCGCCGTGGTGGTACAGCCGGAATGTCCGGTTCATCTCGCCGGAGCAGGAGCGGCAGTTCCAGGCCAGCACATCCCAGCCCTCCTGAAAAAAGAGGGCGGCCATGCCGCGCACGTAGGGTCGGGTGGAGTTTCCTTCAAGTCCGTGGGAAATGATGGCGAGGCGCCGGCGTCCGCTTTCGAGCCAGTCTATGTCCAGAAAGTCGCCGTCCGGCGTATCGATGCGCTCCCGTCGGTAAGGCGTCTCAGGCAGTTTTCGGAAAAGTCCGGCTGCCAGGGTTTGCAGGTGACCGTTGAATTGCCAGAAAGGGGCTCCCGGATATGTTGATTTTTCAATTACAGGCATGGGAAATGATTCCGATCCGCTATTTTGCGGGCGTGAAAATAAGGGTTTTATGCATTTTACTGTTTATGACGTCGCTGACCATGGGTTGTCACAGCCCGCAGGCGCGTTTGACCAGGCTGGAGCGGGCGCTGCTGGCGATGCTGGCGTCTAAGCCGGCATTTACCATAACGGCCGGAAGAGACACCGTTCAGTTTCCCCTTCCGTTCGATCGCGCGTTCACGCAACGTCTGCAAACTGCCGCCGCCCGTTGGGGAGAACAAGCCCGGAAAATTCCGGCCGGCGAACTTGAGCCCGATCAGCAAAACCGCCTGTCGCGTTTGCAGGCGGCCCTGGATTCACTCGCCCGGCCGGATCGCATGCCCGCCTACACACCCGAATACTACGTTGTTCACGAGGTACTTGGGCAACTGATGAGTCCGGACAAAGGCATTCGGTATCCAGAGCTGCTCACGCACGTGGTGGAGAACCTGCCCGGATATTATGACCAGGTGACACGCCAACGGCCCACCGGCACGACCGACATGAGGGCGTTTTCCCAAACACTGGAAGCGGCCAAAAAAGCATTGTCGTTGTTGGATGTCGTAGAAAGCCGGCTGCCGGAGTTGTCCATCGGATACCGGGAACGGCTCCGAAAGGCGCTTTCACCGGCGCGATGGGCGATCAAGGATTATGTGGCTTGGGTAGACAGTACACGTTTAGTGGACGGGCAATAACCCGCATCAGATGTACCTGGTCTGGTTTTTTTCCACCAGCACATCTTTCAGCTCTTTCAGAAAGGCGTATTGCTCGGGCATGACCCTTTTCAGAACTTCTTTGATGGCTACAAATCCGCCTTTTTCCTTGCTCGGGATAAAATTCAGCAGGTGCTGGACGGCTTTTTCTTTGGCCACCCGGTAGTCCTCGTAAATGAGGGCCCGCAGCGAAGGCAGTTCGTGCCAGTCGGCTTCCACCGCAATGGTCTTCCGCGGGTCATGGTCGGCGCCTTCCAACTCAATGCACTGCTCTTGCTTGAGGCGCTCGGGCAAACGCTCCAGGGTGTGCAGGGCGGAGAGCAGTTGTCCGGCGGTCTCCGGATTGTCGGCCTCGCGCAGAAAAACCTCCAGGCCGTTCTCCCGAATACGGTAGATGAATACGTTAACTGGCTCCTGACTATTCATTGTCGTCTGATTGTCGCATCTAAAACATGACCACGCGACGAATGGTTCGCGAATGCGGATGAGGGCACAAGGTACGGCGCATTGCCGAGCCTGTGGAACAAAAGTGCCTGGTTTGCAAAATTTAATAGAAATGCCGTCAACTACAGGTCATGTCCAAATTAAATCCGGATAACCTGCCTGTCCGAAGGTTTGGGAGGCGATTTTGGTTTTTGGGATTCCTGTTGCCGCAGGCGTTCTTCGGGCAGCAACCCGTCGTCATTTTGCCGCAGATTGCCGTCGTCGGCGTTTGGATCGGGGCTTCTGAAAAAATCTTCGAAGGGGGATTGTTCAAAAAATTGCCGGAAAAAGGAATCGCCATCGAAGAAAAAGGAATCACCCAGGCCATCGTTTCCAAACGGAGAAAAACGAAAAGCACCGTCGCCGCTAAACGTGGTGTCGATGTGGAAATAAAAAAAGGAAGAATCCCCCTGTGGCGAGCCGAACGAGCGGCCGAGCCCCTGTTCCAACATCTGTTGTTGCCAGGCGCGCATTTGCTTGAGTGCATCTTCCATTTCCCGGATGGGATCGTACGTTTGGGCGGTGGCCGGGCAGATTGATCCGGCAACCGCGATAAAAAACGCTGTGATCAAGGTACATTTCATGGTTGCAGGTATTTTTTCAGCAAAATTAAACGCTAAATTGGGTGAGCAGGCGTATGTTAACATCCCTTTAAACGTTTTTTCAACCCATCTTTGCATACAAACAACAAAAACGCACATGCGTCAACAAACCACTTCCTGCATTCTGATGATCCGGCCTGCGCGTTTTGCCTTCAACGAAGAAACGGCGGCCAACAACGCGTTCCAGCAGCGCGCCGACGGCCTGACGGCCGATGCCGTGCGGAAACGCGCCACCCAGGAATTCGACGCCTTTGTTGCCCGGCTCCGGGAGGCGGGTGTTCAGGTGATCGTGGCGCCCGATTCGGCCCGGCCGCCGAAGCCCGACGCCGTATTCCCCAACAACTGGGTGACTTTCCACCAGGAAGGCTTCGTGATTACCTACCCGATGTACGCGCCTTCGCGCCGCAAGGAACGCCGACGCGGGGTGATCGACACCGTGCTGAACGCCGGGTTCAAGGCCGACAAACGCATCAATCTGGAGTTTAATGAAAAAATAGACCGCTTTCTGGAAGGAACCGGAAGCATCATCTTCGACCACCGGCACCGGCTGGCGTATGCCTGCCTGAGTCCGCGCACCGACGCCACCCTGTTGCAGGAACTGTGCGATCACCTGGCGTACGAACCCGTCGTATTCCGGGCACAGGATGCCCGGGGGCAGGACATCTACCACACCAACGTCATGATGGCCATGGGCGAAACCTTCGTGGTCATCTGCCTGGATTCGGTGCGCGACCCCGACGAGCGCCAAATGCTGCTGGCGCATTTTCAACAAACCGGCAAAGAAGTGGTGGACATCACCCTGGATCAGATGAACCATTTTGCCGGCAATATGCTCGAGGTGCGCAACACGCGGGGAGAGACCATCCTCGTTATGTCGGAACAAGCATACCGGTCGCTGACGCCGGCGCAGGTGTCGGCACTGGAAAAACATACCCGTTTGCTGTACAGTTCGCTGGACACCATTGAGACATTCGGCGGAGGGAGTGCGCGTTGCATGATGGCGGAAGTGTTTTTGCCCCAAGCGGGTGTATCATAAGTCGAAAGAACCAGAATTCCTCCAATTAAAATTTTGAAAAGCGACGTAAACCGATAGGATGGCTTCAAGCCCAATGTCGTCAACTTAGCGTAAAAGCAATGTTGTAAAAATGTCTACAACGAAACTGGATATTTTTTTTGCCGCGAATTAGCGCGAATTCGCGCTAATTCGCGGCAAAAAATAAAGTCGCGGTAAGACATCAGACAACCCCAAAGCAATCTTTTTACGCTAAGTTGACGACATTGGGCTTCAAGCCATCCTATCGGTAGCGTCTTGCTCAATATTTTATTTGGAAGCGAATTCGGATAAGGTACTTGTGATACACCCTCAGGAGCGCGCTGTAACCTTTTCGGTGGGCCCGGTGTCCAACCCTGCAAATTCACTTCACCAAACATTTGTACACGAAAAACAAACGCCATGCCCGAGTCCATTCTTGCCCTGCTCATACCGATCATCGTCACCCTGGGGGCCTTTATGATGATCTTTGGTATCCGTTACCTGGAAAACAAGGAAAATATGGCCTTGATTGCGAAAGGGATGGAGCCCCGCCAGGAACGCCGCAAAGCCGACCCCTCCAAGACGCTGCGCAACAGCCTCACGTTCATCGGCGCAGGCATCGGCCTGCTGCTGGCCATTATATTCGACAGCTTGCTTAGCCTGGGCGAAGACCGTTCTACCGGATTGTATTTTGCCCTGATCGCTATGTTCGGCGGCGCGGGCATGCTGGCGGCGTATCTGTACGAGCGCAAAAATACGCCGGAGATGTAGACACTTCGTTGCGTGTCGCGCTTATCGATACAACTTTTTTTACCTGTTTTGTAATGCCTGAATCCTGATTTTAGGCGCTGCCGGTGTCGAACCGGCAGCGCCCAAACCGGGGCGCAACAAATTAATTACGCGCTTTCAGCATGTGTTAGCCGATCCTGTTGAGGATATTAAAAAGCTGATTTATGAAAAAACGTGTCCAAAATGGTGGTGGACAATTCCGATATATTTGGACATTGTTTCACCAAAAACTGTTTTACAGATGAAAAAGTTGTTTAGTTTCTTACCCCCCCCCCACATGTAAATTTTTATTAATTCGTTTTGTGATTGCGGTCATGCGCTGCTGCGGTCATCCGTCTGTTGCGTTTCATGTCCAATGTCTGGGCAGCCCCGAACTTACGTGTAGCATTAATGTATTAACTACAAGTTACCCACCAAATCACTTAATAATCAATGGAAAAGCTTAGAAGATACAAAACAAAACAGGAGTTTGCCACAGAGTTAGGTCTCTCTCGATCCACATTT
>JBGSTG010000023.1:0-8534 GCA_041736625.1 Saprospiraceae bacterium
CGACATCACCAGCAAGTGCGTGGTTCAGTTCATACTTGTCGAGTTCCGCGTGCGGGACGACTTCGTCGATTCCTGGTTGATTGGTGAACAGCTCGTGGACTTGCGCGATCACAGCTTCATCATGATCGCGAACGAAGACATGCGAGAACTGATGATCGACGAGTGCCCATGCTTTGCTAGTCGCGAAATCGAGATGCTCTCGGCCTTCTTCGATTCTTACCACAAGTAGGCCAGCCTCGCGGAGCACACGATTAGGGTAGCTCACGTGATCGACGGGAGTAATCACATATTCGCTCGCGACGAGCCACAGCGGATTCGTATCGGCGTAGGCTTTTGAGAATCCATCGACGAGCCGGCCAATCTGTTCATCAAGTTCTGCAACGGCTCGCAAAGCTGCTGGGCTGCCGGGACCGTCCTTCTGTGCGGCATAGTCGAGGTGCGAGAGATACGCATAGAACAGGTTGGGCCGGAATTGTTCTGCGGCAGCGATTGCCGAACTCACAATCCATTCGGTTGATTTGATGTTGGCGAAAGGTCCCCAAAAGTGTTGCAGCGGGAAATGATCGAGCTTTTCGAGCAACTCAGGGTAGAGTGATTCCGGCTTCGAATAGCACCAGAGCGATTCACTGCCATCGGAATTGTGCTTGGGAGCCGGCCAGCAAATCACGTCGGCCCCGGCACCGACGCTGTGCAGCGGAAACCAAGCCGCCGTAGTGAGTTCGGGATTGTGCTCGTGCATGAGATCCCACAGCTGTGGCCGCTCGATGCAACTGTTGGGCGAGGTCCACATCTCGACACGATTGGAATCGCGAAAGAAAAAACCGTTCGCCACCACGCCGTGTTCGTTCGGCATGAGGCCAGTCGTCATATTGGCTTGCACAGTGCAAGTCACTCCAGGAAAACTGGGGACAAGCTCCGCGCAATCGCCCTGTCCCACCAACGCCGAGAGCCGCGGCATGAGAGCGAGGTCTTGCCGTCGCAAACCGGGCACAGAAAGCAGAATGACGTGTTCGGGCATGCTACCGCTTTGCGAAATCGATCATCGGATTCAAAAACTCAAACGCCTCCCGTGCCGCCACCGGGGCGATTGGGGCCGCCGGTACCACCACCAGGGCGATTGGGGCCACTGCCGGTGCCGCCGCCGGGGCGATTGCTGTTGTTTCCGGAACCGCCACCGGGGCGGTTATTGTTGTTTCCGGAACCGCCGCCGGAACGGTTGTTGTTGCCTCCCGAAGGCGACGAGGGTTTTAATGCCAAGAAAAATAACGTTTTGGTGTAAAAATGACCCGTTGCAAAGCCGCGGGTGTTTATAAAAAAGCGATCCGGTTGAAAAACCGGATCAAACGAAAAACAGTTCCACAAAAATACGTTTTTTTTGCAAATCTTTGTTAATTTATTTACATGTCTTATTACGCTGATATAATTCTGCCCCTGGCGCTACCCAAAAAAACCTACACGTATGCGATACCGGAAACGCTGCTGGAGCGCGTCGTTCCCGGGGTCCGGGTGGAGGTTCCTTTCGGCAAAAGCAAGTTGTACAGCGGACTGGTGGCGCGCGTGCACACCCAAAAACCGGAGTACGCCACCAAAAGCGTGCTCGATGTGCTGGATGAGATGAGCATCGTCGGCCAACAACAGTTGCAGCTCTGGGAATGGATCGCCGCTTATTACGCCGCCACTATGGGTGAAGTGATGCAGGCCGCCCTGCCCGGGCACCTCAAGCTCAGCAGCGAGACCAGGCTGGTGCGCCTGGAGTCGTTCGGCGACGACTACCGCGCGCTCGACGATCAGGCGTATCTCGTGGCCGAAGCGCTTCAGCTACACCAGGAACTCACCGTAGACCAGGTGCGCAAAATCCTGGGCAAAAAAACGGTCGTTCCCGTAATCCAGCGCCTGCTCGGGCTCGGGGTGCTGGCCCTGCGGGAAGACATGCAGGAGAAATACAAACCCAAAAAGGTGCTTGCCGTGCAGTGGACAGAGACCTACGAGCAGGCGCCCGAAAAGCTGGAGGAGGCGCTGAAGTCCGTCGAGGCCTACGAACGCCAGCACGACCTGCTGCTGGCCTTTTACACGTTGAAACAGCGGCAAGCCCTTGTGCGCCGCAGCGAACTGCTGCGCAAGGCCGGCGGCGCATCCGACGGTGCCCTCAAAAGCCTGGTCAAAAAGGGCATCCTGGAGGTGGTGGAAGCCGAACAGAGCCGCCTCCCGACCGCCGCCGTCACCGACCCCGATGAGGCGCCGCTGAGCGGGCCGCAGGCGGACGCACTGGACGCCATCCGCGCGTTTTTCGGGCACAAACAAACGGTGTTGCTGCACGGCGTCACCGGGAGCGGCAAAACCCGCGTGTACCTCGAGCTCATCCGCGAGGTCATACAAAAAGGCGGCCAGGCCCTGTACCTGCTCCCCGAAATAGCCCTGACCACCCACCTGACAGGGCGCCTGCAAAAGGTGCTGGGCGATTCGGTGCACGTGTACCACTCCCGGATCGGCTACCACGAACGCGTGGAGCTGTGGCGCGCCGCCGCGGCCGGGCATCCGGTGCTGGTGTCGGCCCGCTCCGGGCTGTTCCTCCCGTTCCAAAACCTGCAGCTGGTGGTGGTCGACGAGGAGCACGACCCCTCGCTCAAGCAGTACGACCCCGCGCCCCGCTACCACGCGCGCGACGCCGCCATCTACCTCGCCCACCTGTACGGCGCCAGGGTGCTGCTGGGCTCGGCAACCCCCTCGCTCGAGAGCTGGCAAAACGCCCGCGACGGCAAGTACGGACTGGTGTCCATGCCGCAGCGGTTCGGCGCCGCGCAGCTCCCCCTGCTCCAGGTGGCCGACCTGCGCGAAGAGGTTCGCAACAAACGCCTGAACGGAGCGTTCACCGTCCCGCTGCTTGACGCGCTCCGACAAACCATCGCCGACGGCCGCCAGGCCCTGCTCTTCCAGAACCGACGGGGATACGCGCCCCTGTGGTCGTGCGAAACTTGCGCCTGGACGGCCGAGTGCCGCAACTGCGACGTGAGCCTCACCTACCACAAACAGGCCCACCGCCTGCGCTGCCACTACTGCGGATACCAGGAAAACCCGCCGACGCAATGCCCGGCCTGCGGCAGCGCCAAACTCATGCAGCTCGGCTTCGGCACCGAACGCATCGAGGACGAACTCCGCATCCACCTGCCCGAGGCGCGCATCGCCCGGCTCGACCTCGACACCGCCGGCAGCAAGGTGCGCCTGGCCGCCCTGCTCCACGACTTCGAAGACCGGCAGATCGACGTGCTCGTGGGCACGCAGATGATCACCAAGGGGCTCGACTTCGACAACGTAGGCCTGGTGGGCGTCGTGGGCGCCGACCAGTCGCTGCGCTTCCCCGACTTCCGGGCCCACGAGCGCACTTTCCAACTGCTCACGCAGGTCACGGGCCGCGCCGGGCGCCGCGACACCCGGGGGCTGGCGATCATCCAGACCTGGAACCCCGAACACCCGGTGCTCCGGGAAGTGCTGTCGGGCAATTACACCGCCTTCGCCGAACGGGAGCTGCACGAGCGAAAGCTGTTCCGCTACCCGCCGTTTTACCGGCTGATCCACCTGACCGTACGGCATGCCGAAGACCACGTGGCCCGGGACGCTGCCGACTGGCTGGCCGTACCCCTGCGCCGGTTCCTGGGCGAAAGACTCCTGGGCCCCACCGTGCCGGGCATTCCCAGGGTGCGGGGGCTGTTTGCCCGCGAAATGCTCATCAAGCTCGACAAAACAGCGGACCTGTTGGAAACAACCAAAACAGGACTGCGGAAACTGTGCGAAGAACTGGTCGCGCAGCCGGGGTGGAGCGGGGTGCGGGTTTCGGTGGATGTGGATCCGTATTAAACGGTGTTTTGGATATGTGGTAGAAGTTGTTTTTATTTGTAAAAAAAATTGCAGGCTATGCGGGAAGTTGTCTTGAACGATTACGAAGTTGAAAGGAACAAACCTATGCCGTCGTTAAACCACGCCCTGGTTCAGTCCAGATTGATCGTTGCGCTGAGTGTACGCTACGCCGACCGGTACAACATCGCCTCCGAACTGAGTCTGGATTTGTTTGACTGGCCTTCCGTTCCGGATGTTTCGATTTTTCCTTTTGCGCCGCTGAACCTGCGGGAGGACGTGGTGGCCGTCACCGAACCGCCCCTGGGCGTGGTGGAGATCATTTCCCCCACGCAGTCGCTGAACAGCCTGGTGGAAAAAGCAGGTTTGTACTTCGCCCACGGCGTGCGGTCGGTCTGGCTGGTGCTGCTTCCGCTGGGCTCCGTGGTGGTTTTTTCGGCGCCCGAACGCCACCAAACGTTTGAAGCCCGCGAAACCCTGGTGGACGATGTGCTCGACATCCGGCTGGAGTTGGGCGCTGTTTTCTCCTGACCGGAAACTATCTTTGCCCAACTCGCCAAACGATGAACCCACTGCCCCTGCGCGCCTTTGTGATGTACGCGCACGAAGACAAACCCGTGCGCGACAAGCTGCTCCAGCACCTCCGGCCGCTGGAAAAAAGCGGCGCGCTGCGCCTGTGGTCCGACCACGAGATCAAGCCCGGCGAACTGTGGGACCAGGAAATCCGCCGCCGGCTCGGGGAGTCCGACCTGATCGTCATGCTGGTGAGCGACGACTTTTTCAACTCCGACTACATCCACGACGTGGAAATGACCGAGGCCCTGGACCGCCACAACCAGGGAACGGCGCGCCTCCTGCCGGTTATCGCCCGGCATTGCCTGTGGCAGGACGTGCCCGAGATCGCCCGCCTGCAGGTGCTGCCCCCCGAAGGTCGCCCGGTGGTGTCTTCGAAATGGGACAGCCCCGACGAGCCCTACCTGGCCGTGGTCAAAGGGGTCAAGGAGGCCATAGCGGCCCTGCGTAAAGACCGGGAAAAAACAAGCCCTCCACCCGCCCCGTCGCCCCGCCCGGCGCCCGTGCCCCCGCCCGCCACCGACCCGCGCCGGTGGCTTCTGCCCGGCGCCGGGGTGCTGCTGGTCATGCTGATGATTTGGGGGGTGTGGAAAATAACGAAAGCCCCGGGTAAACAACCCGAGGCCGCCACGGCAGCAGCACGCGACACCTCAAGCGGCATAACTTCCGGCAGAACAACCACCCGGCCTCCGACTACCAACCAAGAACCCAAACCAGAACCCCAACCAGTCGATACACCCGGAAAAAAACCGGAGGGGATCATCAAGATCGACCGCCCGTCGGTACCCGGCACAACCGAAACCAATCCGGGCGGCGGGCAAACAAAACCCGGTGGCGCCACAACTCCCCCTGCCGGAAAGGTTGAAACCCGGCAACCGGCCTTCGACAGAGAATTCCCCGCCGTAGAAGGCATGGCCCGCGTCAAAAAGGGCAATGAGTGGGGCTTTATGAATAAATCCACCGGTAAAATCATCGGCTGGTTCTCCGGCGTGGAGAATTTCGACGGTGGCAGGGCGTTCGTGACCGACAAAAACGGCAGAAGCTATTACATCAACAAATCGGGTGCTTGCGTGGAAGGCTGCGCGACAGCCAATTGAACTGCCGGCGCAACTTTCCGTTTTTTTACAGACACTTTTTTCTCCCCCTACCGCCATGAAAAATCTGCTCCTCCTCCTTGCCGCCGTCCTCTGCCTGAACGCCGCTGCGCAAACCGAAAAACGCGTAGCCCTCGTCGTCGGCAACGCCCGATATACCAACAGCCCCCTCACCAACCCCGTGAAGGACGCCCGGGCCATGGCGGCTGCGCTGCGGGAGGCGGGTTTCAGCGTCATGGAGAGGTACGACCTGCGGTACGATTCGCTCAACCGCGTCGTTACCGAGTTCGGGCGAAAAATAAAAGACCCGGACGCGGTGGCCCTCTTTTATTTTTCCGGGCATGGCGTGCAGTACGCCGGCGAAAGCTACCTGGTGCCCATCGGCTCCGACAACCTGCGCGATGAGGAGGACATCGAGGCTTTTTGCGTGCCGGTGGGCCGGATCACCGGCAAAATGCAATTGGCCGACAACAAACTGAATATCCTGGTTCTGGACGCCTGCCGGACCTTTCCCATCGCCAAGGGAACCAAAAATTTGAACAGCGGCCTGGCTGAAATAACCCAGACCGCCCCCCAACTGCTCGTCGCCTACGCCACCTCGCCCGGCACGGTGGCCGCCGATGCAGCCTACGAAAACAACGGCCTGTTCACCGGCGCCCTGCTAAAATACCTGCGCACGCCAGGATACGACCTGCACAAGGTGTTCCTCGAAACCCGCAAGGAAGTGGTGAACCGCTCCGGCGGCAAACAACGCCCGGGACTGTACGATGAAGTGACCTCTGATTTTTTCTTCTTCCCCCCAACCACCCCCGCGCCGACCCGCACAGAAACGCCGGTCGTGGTGACCGAAGCGCCGGTGCTGCCCGACATTCGTCAAACGTACACTGATCCCCTAATGGGAACCATGGTGCTGGTGAAGGGCGGAACATTTGACATGGGCAGCGCAAACGTCACCCTGCGCGACTATTACATCGGGGAAACCGAGGTAACCCAGCGGCAGTGGCGGACGGTGATGGGGAGTGATCCTTCCTATTTCAAAAACTGCGACGACTGCCCGGTGGAGCAGGTGAGCTGGAACGACATCCAGGAATTCCTGCAAAAACTGAACGCCCGCAGCACCGGCGCACGCTACCGCCTGCCCACGGAGGCGGAGTGGGAGTACGCAGCCGGGGGGGGGGCCAACAGCCTGGGTTATACCTATGCCGGCGGCAGCAAAATAGAGGATGTGGCCTGGTACGATTCCAATTCCGGCAACAAAACGCATCCGGTGAAAGAAAAAAAAGCCAATGAGTTGGATCTGTACGACATGAGCGGCAACGTTTGGGAATGGTGCGCCGACTGGTACGGCGATTACCCTTCAGGGCCGGTGAACAACCCAACCGGCCCGGCAGAGGTCTCGTTCCGCGTGCTCCGCGGCGGCGGCTGGCGCTTCAACGCCGGCGACTGCCGTGTAGCGTACCGCTACGGCCACGCGCCGGTGTTCCGCGGCAGCAGCATTGGTTTCCGCGTCGCTCGTTCCCCCCAGTGAGGTGGCATGTCCATCCGGCCATCCATTGAGCTCCCGCGGGTCGGCCGGAGCGCACAGGCCCGCAGGCGGGGGGCAAGGGAGGGAGGGGACGACCGACCGCCCCGCCTGCAGGGGCCTGTGCGCGGGTGGGGGGGCAAGGCGGTGGTGCGTAGAGACGTTGCATGCAACGTCTCTACCCACAGGACGAATGCGAAAAAAAAACTGCATCTTTGCAGTACCTGATTTTCGAAATTTACAGATTTAGGTGCGTTGCCTGTTTGTGGGCATTTTTTTTGAAATGATATGGTACTAACCATTCCTTCTGAGTACATTCATGCCATTCGGCTAACAGAACAAGAGGTTCTGTTGGAAATTGCCATTCTCTTTTTTCAAAAAGGCAAACTCACCATCGGGCAGGCTGCTCGGCTGGCAGGTATGCCCCAATTCAAATTTCAATGGGTATTGGCAGGCAGAGAGATTCCAATCCATTATAGCATTGAGGATTATGAGGAGGACCTGCAAACTATCCAATCTCTTCAATCATCATGATTGTCGTTAGTGATACCTCGCCTATTATTAGGGTTCCCATCATGGGTCTGCTTGGGATACTTAAATTGGCAAAAGAGAGAGGTCTGATAATGCGCATGAAACCCATACTCGACCAACTGATTCAGCAATCCGGTTTCCGAATAACCCCTGAACTGTATCAGGCTGTTCTGGAACGAGAAGGAGAATGATGGAACTGAAGGAACCGTACTGTGCAGTGGAATGTGTTGGATTGTGCCATTGTTGGCGTCTTCGCCAACAATAAACGGCGGAGAGCGTGACCAAGCGTAAAACGCGAACAGCGGCGGCAAAAATGACCCGTTCTACCGCGCATTCCACGCATTAGCGTTCATTCGCGGTAATTCGCGACAAACCTTAAAGCTTCTCTTCCAGGCTCCTCCGCGCTTGCTTGACATTCCCTTCTTCCATCTCTAAAAATGCCGCTACTTCGGCGTCGCTCCACTGCGGGAACTTGAGCATGATTTTTTTGACGATCTCTTCAATCGCTTCTTCTCGCCCTTTTTCGATGCCTTTCTCGATGCCTTTCTCGATGCCTTTTTGAAGGCCTTCAGAAAGGCCCTCTTCCCGCCCTCTCTCGATACCTTTCTCGATGCCTTTCTTAAACCCCTGTCTACGCCCTTTGCGCAAACCCGCTTGTTTCCACTTTTCACCGAAGATTTCGGGAATGGCGTCTACCCAACTGTTCTCCGCCTCGGAGAGCTGGGTGCTCAGCGTTTTAATTTCTCCTTGTGACATACCGCTTACGATGTAGATGTAAAGGGTTAAGGTTTGAAAAAACATCTGTGCGCGCACTTCGTTTTCCAAACTGAACCCAAAAGTAAAGATTTTTTCCAATTTTTTCGCGCCAATTCGGCATTGCGCGACAGTTTGAGCGCCAAAAACAGGTTGCGCAGGTATTCGCTTTCTATTTTGGCATGGATTTCCTCAACGCTCACGGCGCTCAA
>JBGSTG010000034.1:0-31672 GCA_041736625.1 Saprospiraceae bacterium
AGAAGGGCAGCCTATAACAGCGGTTTGGCAAAAGTGGCGGTTTCGGTCTCCGCAGACACATTTGTTGTTAATCAAACATTGGTTCTCCGCATCAACATTTGTGGTGAAAGTCGCCACCTTCGCCAAGCCGCAAACCGTTATGGGCAATCAAAATGAAGAATAGAATAAGAATAATATTGATTTTGTTTTTTGGGCATTTTTCAAATGTGCATTGCCAGAACTTTTCATATGTTGCGACATGTGATTCCACCTATTCGGAATACAAAGCAAAAAAAGCCCAAGTATCAAAAACCATAAAAAGGATTTGCAACAAATGCGCTTTTTCAAGAAAAACAAGAAAAGAGCTAACCAAAGCTGTACAAACAGAAGACTATCGAAAATTAGAGTCAGTGCTCTATTGGATTTTGCATGAGGAATGGTGTCCAGAAACCGAGAAATTGGCAAGAGAAGTAATTAAATTGAATATACCCTCCTTAAACAGTTGGATTCTTACAGAAGCAACTTCTAACTATATAGCAATTGATAGCAATAGCGTGACTGATTTATGCTATTTTCAGAATGGTAGTTATAAATTGCCTGAAATTGAGGAGATGTTTAGAAAGGAGAATGATGAAGTTTGGCTCGCACATAAAGCGCTACTGTTAAGCCAAGTACTGGGGAAGGAAACTTTAAATCAGCTCACCTCTTTGCGAAACTCTAAAAATGTATTTGCAAAGTTCACTTTAGCACAACTTTTATTCTATTTTAAACAGTACAAAGAAAGTGAAATAGTCTTAAAGGAAATTTTAGAAGAAGAAATTCAATCATTAAAAAGCGATACCCCTTATTCAAAAAATTATGTCTATGCATCTTGGAGTATAAAATTGCTGCAAAGAATAAGAAACGAGGATGCGTATCAATACCATGAAATAATTGAAAAACTTTACGATGAATCAATAGAGTTTTATGAAAAAATTGAAAATAAATCAACAGACCAAATAAATATTGAGTTGACTTTGGAAAGAGCGATGTTTGAGTTAAACAAAGCTTATGAAATAAATAAATGCCCATAACAATGCACTCAATGCCAACCGCCGCCAACGCCCAACCCGCAAAGCCAACGCAGGCGGCGGTATGCATGAGTGCGCCAGTTATCCTTAATTATGCCAAACTCAATTGAGAAATAAAAACGGGAAAGCCGACCAAAATCGAATGGAATGAAGCCGAAAGTGGTTCGCTTGCAGATGGTAATTCCTACATTGGTCCAGATTTTGACACCACTTTTCATTGGCGCGTGTTCGACGATTTTAAAACATCACCCCCCGTACATCTCCGCCCGCAGCTTCCGCACCTTGTCGCTGTGGAGGTATTCGCCATAGGTCGTTGCCTGATCAATAAGGCCCCTGGGCGTGATCTCGACGATGCGATTGGCCACGGAATCCAACAGGTGGTAGTCGTGCGAAGTGAAGAGGATATTACCCGTAAAATCTTGCATTCCGGTATTGAGCGCTGTGATGGACTCCAGATCAAGGTGGTTGGTCGGCTCGTCGAGGATCAAAAAATTGGGGTTGGCCAACATGATTTTGGACAACATGCAGCGCACTTTTTCGCCACCCGACAATACACCGGATTGCTTGAACACTTCTTCCCCACTAAAAAGCATCCGGCCCAAAAAGCCCCTGATAAAAGACTCGTCTTTTTCCTTGGAATATTGGCGCAACCAATCGATCAAACTCTGGTTTTGGTCGCCTGTAAAAAACGGGCTGTTGTCGTTGGGTAAGTGTTGTACCGATATCGTTTGTCCATAATGAAATGTGCCCTCGTAGGGCTGTTCGTCGCCGGCGAGTATGTCCAGTAACGTTGAAACAGCCAAAGCATCCCGACCCAGCACCGCCACCTTGTCGCCGCGATTAAAGCGCAGATAAAGGTCTTTGAAGAGGTACTCGCCCATGTTGTTTTTGGCGCCCAGCTTTTGGATGTCCAGGATCACGTCTCCGGGATCCCGTTCGGGGCGAAAAACGACGTACGGGTATTTGCGGCTCGACACTTGTATCTCCTCCAGGTTGAGCTTGTCAAGGGCTTTTTTGCGACTGGTAGCCTGTTTTGATTTGGAGGCATTGGCCGAGAAGCGAGCGATGAAATCCAACATTTCCTGGCGTTTTTGCTCCACTTTTTTGTTTTTATCGGCCATTTGGCGGGCCATGATCTGGCTTGTTTCGTACCAGAACGTGTAGTTGCCCGTGAACATTCGAATTTTACCAAAGTCCACATCCACTACGTGGGTACACACCATATCAAGGAAGTGGCGGTCGTGCGAAACCACGATGGCGATGTTCTCGTAATCGGCCAAAAAATTGCAGAGCCAGTCGGTCGTTTCGGCATCAAGGTCGTTGGTAGGTTCGTCCATGAGCAGGATGTCGGGCGTTCCGAACAAGGCTTGCGCCAGCAACACCTTCACGCGTACGGAGCCATCGAGATCGGACATCAGGGCGTAATGCAAGGATTCCGGCACCCCCATATTACTGAGCAATTCTGCGGCATCGCTTTCGGCCATCCAGCCGTTCATTTCCCCGAATTCACCTTCTAATTCAGCCGCCCGCATAGAGTCTTCCTCTGTCGCATCCGGATTGTCGTATATGGCATTTTTCTCCTTCATGATGTCGTAGAGCCGGGGGTAGCCCATCAACACGGTGTCCATCACGGGGTATTGGTTGAATGCAAAGTGGTTTTGCGAAAGCACGGCCATGCGCTCACCGGGCGTGATCTCGATACTGCCCCTCGTGCTTGCTATGGCGCCGGACAAGACTTTTAGAAAGGTAGATTTGCCAGCCCCGTTAGCCCCGATCACGCCGTAGCAATTGCCTTTTGTGAACTTCAGATTGACTTCGTCAAAAAGGACCCGGTTTCCAAACTGTAGTCCGACATTATGAACTGTAAGCACCTTATTTTTTGTATTAAAATTCGTTATCAGAGCCGCAAAGGTACGGCAAACAAACTTTAAGTCGTGCTTTGGTCGTTCTTTCGGACGCGGCAGATCAATCCAAAAACACCTCCGTCACGTCCACCTGCAAATTGGGAATGATGGGTGTGGCGACAATATCGCCCTCTACTTTTGGGGCCAGACCGATATAAATGCCTTGTTCATTCAATTTAAAAACCTGAATCATTTTTTCAATGGGCGAGACAATCCAGTATTCGAGCACGCCGGCCTCCTGGTACAGTTCAAATTTGTCCTTCATCTCGGTGCGGCTGTTGCCGGGCGAAAGGATTTCGATGATGAGGTCGGGTGCGCCGTTGCAACCGCGGTCGTCCAATTTGGAGGGGTCGCAGATGACGCAAAGGTCGGGTTGGACGACAGTGGTTGCCTCCCGATCATTGCGGTTACGGGTCAGGCGTACATCAAAGGGAGCGACATAGACTTTACAGGGACTTTTCCATAATGCGTTGGCAAAGAGCCGGGTCAGTCCCGTTGCAATACCCTGATGCTTACGCGAGGGCGCCGCCAGCTGGCGGATTTTACCGCGCAGCAGTTCTACCCGCTCCTCAAATTGCCAGAGCAGGTAGTCGGCATAGGTGTAGGAGCCGTTGGGATCGAGTTGATCGAGTGAGGTAATCATAGCCGGGCATACTGTATGGTTGGGTGAAAACAAAGATAGGTGTTTTGCGACCAATTGCCGTTGTTTTTTAACAATCGGGGTGATGGATTTTGACAAACTCAAGTTCAATAATAAAAACATGAAGAAAAATCTTGTATACATTATTGCCTTGACTAATGTTGGCCTTGTCTCCGTATTTTGAATACCATGATTCCTATGCTCTAACACCTTTTATCAGCCGGATAAGGGTGCTGACTTCAAGTAATGTGAAAGATGCCAAATTCAACGTAAGGTTGTACGGCGTTAACGAAAACGGGGAGCCGGAGGGCTATATTTACGACGACAACATCATCGGAATTGCAAAGAAAGGAACGAAGATAACCGAAATTGACGTCTCTGATTTAGGCATCCAGTTTCCTGAAACTGGATTTTTTTTAGCGCTCGAATGGTTTATTATAGAAAATAACAGATACGAATTTGAAATTACCGTGGAGGGTTCGAAAGATAAACGAAATGGATTTTCTTATGAGCCCGCCTTTGGAACCATACCTCTTGACACCCGTGGGAACGCATGGATTTATTCGCATGGTAAATGGGCGGAAGCCTGGAAGAATAATTCAGATAATATGCAAACCGATAGGATGGCTTGAAGCCCAATGTCGTCAACTTAAGGTTTTTTTAGTGGCCTCGGAGAGGCCTAACGTTGGTAGAAATGCCAAGCGTATGTCGTTGGGCCTCGGAGAGGCCTAACGTTTGTTCTACATTCCGACCCGCGAACAAACGTTAGGCCTCTCCGAGGCCCCCAAAACATATGCAACGTGCTACCAACGTTGGGCCTCTCCGAGGCCTTTGCGCTTAAGTTGACGACATTGGGCTTCAAGCCATCCTATCGGTATCGCCTCACTCAATATTTTATTTGGAAACGCATTCGGATAAGGTACTTATGATACACCCTCATTTGTAATGGCTAAACGCAAAACCTTCGATTTCCGGTTGGAAAAATATCCTACACCTAAACACGCCGTCAATGCTCGTCATGGCAAGATTTCAAAGAATCGCAGGACGAATGGGCTGCATTATTTGGGAATAACGATGGAGCGATCCGCTCCGCAATACTTGATGTTGCCGGCATTACCGCCCCATTTCACTGTTACGGGTTTGGTTGCATCGGTTTGCTTGATGACGTAAGTCGCCGTTCGTGGATTGGAGGTGCCAATGCCGCCCAGAGTGGGGCAGGTTTCGCACACACCGTTGTCGATGGCCAGGTTGGTTTTTCCAACAAAAGTGGCGCCCTCATTCCAGTCGACCTGGAGCTTGATGGTTTGGCCTTGCTTGGACAGGAACTTGACTTTGGCGCCCGTGCGGCTTCCCGCACAGTTCATCTCCAATACGGGTGTGCCAAACACTTCCACTTCCGTGAGGGAAAGCACCTTGTTTTCACCTGGTATAAAAATCCGCACATACCGGCCGCGCTTTTTGCCGTCGAGGATCATGCTGGGATGCTTCACGGTGGTAAACTGGTGGGCGCCTCCGATGAACTGGTTTTCGGTGGTGCTGTTGGCGGCTATCGGATTTTCCGATACCATGATGTAAAAATTCTGCAGGCGGTTCCAGCAACATTCGTCGGTGCGATTCCATATTTCGATCTTGGAGATGTCGTAGGTAGCGCCTAGGTCCACTTCCCACCAGGGGTCCTTCTGGTCGTTGGTGTGGGTGATGGTGTTGCTGCTGTCAAACGTCCATTTACCGGTCTTGTTACCGTCTACGGCATTGGCGGCAGCGCCTTGGTTGTACTTGTCGGACGATTGTCGGGCTTTTTTACCCAATGCAATGTTTGTGGTCTGGCTTAATAAAGCGCTGGACACGAACAGTGTCATGACAATACAAAGTATTGATGATGAGCGTAATTTTTGTTTTTTCATTTGTCAAAATAGTTGAAAAGATGCCTACTCTATTTCAGGATTTTCGGCTTCCTCCTGAATACACCAATCCTTTACGTCCGGATGTGCATCTTGTCGCTCTTTCAGGCCACGGTCACGAGCGGGTTAACCGCGAATGTCGTGCTCCACCACGTAGCTGTCTACCGTTTTTCCGTCTTTTTTGAGGGTTACGGTCACTTTCAGCGTGAAAGGAGACTTGCCTCTGTTGGAGGGGATGTAGTAGTAACCACCATAGCAGGCTTTATCGCCGTTTTTGCAGTAGTTGTTGAGGTTGTCGAAGGCGCCGTCGTACTGGCCGTCCGTGTTGGCGCTTGCCTCAAAGGTCAGCCCCCTGGCGCGCAAGTCGGTTACGTAGGTTCCGGCAGACGTGTCCTTGATTTTGAAAACCATGGCGGAAGGCATGCCGCCGCCGGTGTAGCTTTGCCTGGCGCCGGATACGTACTCCAGCCTGTAGGTGCTTGATCCGGAGGCGGTTTCCCCGGGGAGCTTGCCTGTCTTGCTGCTCCACACTTTTTTGTTGGACGCGCTGTACAGGCAAAGGGTGCCGTCGTTTTCCAGGGCACAGCGAACGGGTTTATAATCGCCGGACTGGAACCTGGGGTCGAAGTACGGATGCGTTTCGGTCGACCAGGCGGCCTGGTTGTTGCGGTCATACACCACCAGGTTGCCGTCGCTTTGCATTTCGAGGCGGCTTCCGCTGCCTTTGGTGGCCATGGAGCACCAAACGAGGCGGTCGCTACTGGTGTACACGCACAGGTTGCCGTCGGTTTGCATGACCAGGTAGTGGGACTTGTCGGGGCTGTACATGCGCTGGCCTTCCGTGAGCCTGGCGCCGGCAGCCATGCTGCTGGTGCCGCCGGGCGATTCGGTTTTCGGCGTAGTGTTGGGCGTGGATGCGGGTGCGGGCTTTTTGGCAGGCGGCGTGGGCGCCGGCGCCGGTGGTGGCGGGGGAGGCGTGGTCGTTCGCGTGGTTGTCGCCCCCCCCCCAGCCGGATTCGGGCTGTCGGTGTTTACGCATTCATATTTTTGACCGTTGACGGTGATAACGGCTTTATCGCCCGGTTCGGTGTTGAACTCTTTTTCAAATTTGGTCTCACCCGACTTCAAGCTGGTTTTTCCGCCGCCCAGGCTGTTACCGTCTTTGTCGATAAAGCCGATTTCTATGGGTGTTGCGTCATTGCAGCTGTAAAATACCGTAAGTTTTCCTTTTGAGCTCAGGTTGCAACCCTGAACTTTGGCGCCGGCTTCTTCGCATCCCGAGGGCATGGGAGCCGTTGCCGGGTTCACTAATTTGGCCGGCACGGCACCCGACACAGCCGCTACGTTGCCCAGACTTTCGCCCAGGGTAGCCTTTTTGGGGGCGTTTTTCCGCATGGTGGAGGCGTTGTCGTGCGAAGCGTCGCCCAGCTTGATGGATTTGGTTACGCCGTTTTCCGTATGGGTGATGGTGCGGTTTTCGGAAAAGTATGGAATGGAAACCCCGCCATTGTTGGAGACGGTGCGGTAGGTGGTTCCGCCAAAATCGAAGCGCTCGCCGGCTTCGTGGGTAGCGCCCAGGTTGTGCCCGAACTCGTGGGGGAAAACGTAGGAGTTGTCAAACGTTTTGTAGTGGGTCACCATCATGTCGCCATCCAGGTCGGCCAGGCCCATGGTGTATCCGGAGAAGATCAGGCAAACCATGTCGGCCTGCTGTTGCTTACGGAGTTGGTGTACCTTGTTGAATTTGCCATCGGTTTTGCGCAGTTCGGCCAACAACGCACGCACGTCGTCATCGGATGGCACAGATCCGTAGGTCACCTCTACAAATTCCGGAACAGCGCGCACCGTGTAGCCAATGTTGCTGTTTTTCAGGGCTTCGTTCAGCAGTTTCAGCCCGTTTTCGACGTTCGCCTTGATTTCTTTTGGCCCGCCGGCGCCACAGGCGGCGTTATTGGTATATGCAAAGAGCATGGTGATCTCTTTGGAGCCCTGCGCCATGATCGTATGCACTCCGGCCAACATGAACAGTACCGGAAAAAGCAAATTTTTCATAAATGAGAAAGGGGGTTGGTGTGATTTTGCCTACTCTTTTTCAGGATTTTCGGCTTCCTCCTTTACTTAATTCCTGGTTCAGATGTTCCAGGTATTCCGCAGCATTCTCCGCCCAATTGCCATGCGTGTGGCTATTGATGTTTCAACTCGGAAACACGAAGTCATTCCTTGATCAATTTCACGGTACCCCACTGGCCTTCAAATGCAATCTCGAGGATGTACAGGCCCGCCGGAAAACCGGAAAGGTCAACTTTTTGCTGTCCGCTGTTGATGGTTCGCATCAGGCGGCCATTTTGATCGAGCACACGTACGAAATCCGGTGCGATGCCTTTTATCTGTATAAAGTCGGTTGTCGGGTTGGGGAATACATCCACCTGTATGCCGGCGATGTCAACCGCAGTTGTAAGAGCGGAAAAGTCGTATACTTTAACCGTGCTGGTTACGGTTCCTCCACCCTGATCGACCATTGATTCATTGCCAACAGCCATACGCTGACCAGTACCCGATATGGCTACATTGGTGCCGAAGTTGGTTCCATTCACAGGACCGGTAACGTTGTTGCCCAATGCAGTCCATGTAGTGCCGTTGTATTCCAGCAGACGCGTCTCACCTGCTGCAGTGCGGCCCAATGCGATATGATTTCCTTTAGTCGAAATCGCAAGAGGTATGTTCAGGTCGTTTGTCTCGGGGTCATAGCCGATGTCGCCACCGATTTGCGTCCAGGCATTGTTGACCCAGTCGTATACGCGGATCACATCGTCGTCCATGTCGGTCAGGTCGCTGACCGCCACCCGATTGCCGTCGCCTGAGAATGCCAGGTCTGAATCCAGTGGAATGTTGGCGCCCAGCTGAGTCCAGGAATTGTTTTGCCACTCATACACCTGAGCGATGAAATCGCCCATGCTGTTTTCCCCGTCCACAGCAATACGGCTGCCATCGTCTGAAATCCAGCAGAACAGATCAAACCCAGACTGTATACCGGTACCCAGTTGCGTCCATGCGTTGTTGGCCCACTGGTACACCCTGACCTCAGGGGGGATATTGTTAAAAATATCGCCAAAAATGCCGACGACAAGCCTCGATCCATCGGCTGAAAGGTCGACAAATTCGCCAAAAGAGGTGCCGGATGTGCCGATGATATCGGCGCCCAACTGCGTCCAGCTGTTGTTGGCCCATTCATATACCTTTACAAAGCCATCGAAGTCGTTGGCTTCGCTGTTGGCGATGGCTATGCGCATTCCATTACCAGACAGTGAAATGCTGCCGCCGAAATCTTCGAACGACTCGCTGCCGGTAATGTCGCTGCCCAACTGCGTCCAGCTGTTGTTGGCCCATTCGTATACGCGCACCGCGCCTGTGAATGACTGCTCATCAGGCGAAGCAACCGCCAAGCGGTTGCCATCTGAGGAGAACGATATCTGCCCTCCTGAATTGAGGCCCTCAGCGGAGCTTGTAATGTCGCCGCCCAACTGCGTCTGGGCACCGGCGAACGGCAAGCCTGCCAGCAGCAGGAAAAACGCGATCATAGTAATCAACTGCTTCATAAACGAGATTTAAAAAGTTAAGAAAAACATTCAACTGATCGGAGAAAACGGCATGGCCGGCCACGGCCGGCCATGCTACTTTTTCACCGGCTCATTTTACTCTTTGATGATCTTCAAGGTGGCCCACTGCATGTCCTTCCCGATCTCGAGGAAGTACACGCCGGCGGGCAGCTGCGACAAGTCCACCTGTCGGTTGCCGTTGCGCTGCTGCTTCACTACGCGGCCCATGGCATCGGTCACGAACACGATGTCGGGATTTATGCCCTTGATCTGTACAAAACCAGCCGTCGGGTTCGGGAATACTGCTACTTCCAGGCCAGCGATGGTGGTGGTTGAAACAATGGTATTATTCAGATACAGGCACGCTGTTGGTGTTTCGGCAGAGGTAGCCGCTCCAGCGATGACAACGTCCTGATCGCCATCACCATCAAAATCCCCAAAAGAGACCGAGCCATCGATCACGCCATCGAACGGTGTATTCATCACCTCGGTGAAGTTACCGGAGCCGTCATTGGCATATAGCGTCGATATTCTGGAAAACATGCCTTGTGGGCCGTTGCCGGTGATCAATACATCCAGATCGCCATCGTTGTCTACGTCCGCAAATGCAACAGCACTAAAACTGACCTGGCCGAATGGTGTGCCCATCTTCTCGGTGAAATTTCCCGATCCATCATTGGTATACAGGATGGTCCGCTCCGTGTTGGAACCGATGAAGCCGGTAAGCAACAGATCCGGATCACCATCGCCATCGATATCGGCAAAATCAACAGTGCCTTCATCAAAGTCCGGGAAGGGTGTATTCTGTTTTTGGGTAAAAACACCACTGCCATCGTTGGTGTACAGTATCGTGCTTCTGACAACCCCTCCAAAATCCTGGCTCCTGCCGATGATGAGTACATCCTGGTCGCCATCGCCGTCCACGTCGGCAAAATCGGATGCGCTCAGCGTAACCCCTACAAATGAATTGTTGGTGTCCTGAGTAAAATCACCCATGCCACCGTTGATATACAGGATTGACTTCAATGACCCGGTGATGAGCACATCCTGGTCGCCATCACCATCCACATCAGCGAATGATATCGAACCGTCATCCACCGGCTCAAAATTACCGGAGCTGCTACCATATTCTCCCTGTCCTTCGTTAATAAACAGTTCTGTAAGGAGGTTTCCCCCGGTTACTGCCGTGCGACCCGACATAATCGCATCCTGATCGCCATCGCCATCCACGTCGGCAAATGCGACTGCCGAGCGGTAAATTCCTTCGAAATCGGTAATTCCCATCGCGCGGAAGCTTCCCGCTCCGTCATTGACATACAGGCTGGCGGTAGTGCCATCATTGCTCGTACGTCCGGTGACCACAATATCCTGATCGCCATCACCATCTACATCGGCAACTGCCGTGGCGCAAGATCTTACTCCCGTAAATGAGGCTCGCGGTTGTTTGGCGAAATTGCCCTGGCCATCGTTGACATACTGTTGCAAACTGGGCGTCTCCGCAGAGGTAACTGCTCCTGCGATAACCACGTCCTGATCGCCGTCACCATCGACATCGGCAAATGCTGCAGAACCATCGATAACGCCATCAAATGAATTACCCGCCTTTTCCGTGAAGTTGCCCGATCCATCATTGGTATACAGCGTCGATATTCTGGAAAACATGCCTTGTGGGCCGTTGCCGGTGATCAATACATCCAGATCGCCATCGTTGTCTACGTCCGCAAATGCAACAGCACTAAAGCTGACCTGGCCGAATGGTGTGCCCATCTTCTCGGTGAAATTTCCCGATCCATCATTGGTATACAGGATGGTCCGCTCAGTACCGATGTCATCAATAAAGCCGGTAAGCAACAGATCCGGATCACCATCGCCATCGATATCGGCAAAGTCAACAGTGCCTTCATCAAAGTCCGGGAAGGGTGTATTCTGTTTTTGGGTAAAAACACCACTGCCATCGTTGGTGTACAGTATCGTGCTTCTGACAACCCCTCCAAAATCCTGGCTCCTGCCGGCGATGAGTACATC
Source organism: Saprospiraceae bacterium (assembly GCA_041736625.1). GTDB lineage: Bacteria > Bacteroidota > Bacteroidia > Chitinophagales > Saprospiraceae > M3007. The sequence goes on from JBGSTG010000034.1 coordinate 11,116, forward strand.
CTGGTCGCCATCGCCGTCCACGTCGGCAAAATCGGATGCACTCAGCGTAACCCCTACAAATGAATTGAGGGTGTCCTGGATGAAATCACCCATGCCATCGTTGATGTACAGGATTGACTTCAATGACCCGGTAATGAGAACATCCCGGTCGTTGTCACCATCCACATCAGCGAAGGCTATCGAGCCGTCTACCCCTGCTTCGAAAGGGCCCGACGATAAATCAAATCCGGAACCATCTCCTTCATTCAGGAATAAATACGTTCCGGCATTTCCGCCGGATACAGCGTCAAGGCCGGTCAACATAAAGTCCTCAAAGCCATCGCTATCTACGTCTGCAAAGGCTACTGCTGAACGCAGGAGACCGAAATCGTCCCCTGAAAATGCCGTGTACCCCCCCTCTCCATTGTTGATATAGGCAGTGAGAACAGCCTCAGAATTGGCATTACGACCCGTAACAAATAAATCCTGATCGCCGTCGTTATCAAAATCTGAAAATGCAATGGCACAAGACCTGACCCCTTCCAGCGATGGGTCAACCGGCTCGAGAGCCTTGGTAAAGGACTGTGCGATGGTGAACTGAACGAATGTGCCCAGGAATAAGAGTGAAAACAGAGTTTTTAAAGCTTTCATAAACTTCCAGTTTTACTTGAGTGAAAAATTTCAGGTTAGGGCATATAAAGCGCAAGGATTATGCGTAATAATTTTCTTTTGCCGCAAGGCGTGACGGGTAGTCACCCCTTGCGGCGAAGTGTATGCATCTGGAGGGTCGCCGGCGCAGGTATTCCTGGATGCGGCGCAGGCAGGTGCCTACTCCAGCCGTTTCCGCTTGTACCCAATTTCATCCTGCGGGATGGTACCCGATTCAAACTCACCGGGCAGTGATCCGCGCTTTTTGGTAGCGCTGAGGTCTTTGGGGTCAAAATCCTGGACGTTGATGTTGTTTCCGCGATACTTGGAGTACGATTTGGGCGGGTTGCTTTCAAAATCCAGCACCTCCTCGCGCAGGTGAAGGCCCCGGTCCTCCTCGGTTCGTTCGTAGATGTTCAGGGTGTGGCTTTTCATCAGCAGGTTGTCGGGGCCGTAGAGTTCGCAGGCGTAATCGTAGCTGGATTTTCCGTAGTCGGACTTCCGGATGATCATGGTCATGCCATCCTTGGTATACCTTTCTTCAGTGGTATATCTGTCCGGTTTTGTGCTGGAGACCTTGGTCCAGGTGCTGAGATCGTAGCTGCCGAAATGCGGGTAGTTGACTTTGGGGGCGGAGGTTGTTTGGGCGGGTGCGCTCGAGGCGGCAGCGTCGGGGCCGTCCGGGGGGGATTCACTGTCCTCCGGGCTGTTGCTTTCCGTCGCCGCTGCGCGTTTGTTGCTAACACCGCCCCCGTATACCCAACCTTCCTTCCGCTCTTTAGTGCTTACTTTGATCCAGGGTTGGTTGTATTCCACCCCGCGTAAAACTTTTTTTTCCTTGAAATCGGTTACTTCCCCTTTATAGGCCAAGGCCTCCCCTTCGACCGCCTGGGCGATGACCTTGCCGGAGTCGCTCGGTTTTTCACGGATGTTGAGCTTGTCTACCTGGGCGTACAAGATAACCGGCTGCTTGCGTGAAGCAGCGGGCAGTTCAAAAGCACTTGCGGAGGCGGGCGGTGCAGCAGTAGCGTCAACGGGTGCTGCGTTTTCAGGAGTCTGGTTACAGGCTGCCAGGATCAGGGCGAACAGGGTGAAGAACTGGAGGGTGGCGATTTTCATTTTAGATGGATTGGTCAGGTCAACAGTAAGTGATCGCCACAAAGGTGAGCGACGCCTGCCGACCCAATCCGTCAATCGGGTCGCCCAATCCGTCAAAATGTCCTGTGATGGTGGAAAAATCCGTCAAAAAGGAGATAAATCCGTCATTTAGCGCTCCAGCAGCGCCGCAGGTTGCTTGCCGAAGCGCTGTTTGAAGCGCTTCGAAAATGACTTGGCATCGTAGTAGCCTACCTGCGATGCCACTTCCCGGATGGAGTGGCATGCGCGATTTTCCAGCAGGTTGCGGGCCTCCTGCAGACGCATTTCCAGCAGGTACTGCTGGGGAGACAGTCCGGTGAGGCGCTTCAACTGGCGCAAAAGCGTAGACTCGCTCATGGCAAACGCATATGCCATGCCGGGTACCGTAAGGGTATCATCCGTCAGGTGCATCCGGATGTATTGTTCATAGGTTTCCAGCCAGTCTCGATCCAAAGCCGACAAGCCGGCGCCCTGCTCTTTGGCGTCGTCGCTGCCAGCCTCGGCTTGCCGGGCTTTGTGGTATTGCAGCAGGTTATCAATCCGGGCTTTCAGCTCCTCCTCGTCGAACGGTTTGAGCAGGTAGTCGTCTACGCCCACGCGCAAGGCCCGCAGCTTGTCCTGCGCATCTGCCCGTGCGGTGAGCATGACAACCGGCAGGTGGCGAGTGGCGTCGTCGGACTTCAGTTTTTCCAGCAACTGGTATCCGTCCATCACCGGCATCATGATGTCGGTGATGACCAGGTCGACCCGGACGGGCTCGACCGCCGTCAGCTTGTTGAAGGCCGCCAGCCCGTGTTCTGCTGTCTGGATGTCGTAGTGCTCCGCCAGTACCAGCCTGATGTAGGTCTGTAGCTCCGGGTTGTCCTCCACCAACAGAATCGAGGGTTTTGGGCCCGCTGCCCGGCTCGCTTTTTCAGCGCTGGCGGCTTGCTGGTCGTTTAGGTCGGCGGACACTGACGGCGTGTAGGCGATGGGCATTTCCGGGTAGTGCTCCATTTGTCTTGTAGCAATCCGATCCGATGGACGCCCCTTTTTTACCGGTACGGACACCTGAAAGGTGGCGCCTTTTCCCAGGATGCTGTCCACCCGTATGTCGCCGTTCATCAACCGGGTATATTCCGCGCAGAGCGCCAGGCCAATGCCCGTACCGCCCTCAGCGGCCCCTTCCGGGCGGTTGGTCTGGAAATACCGTTCGAACAGGTGAGGCAAATCCTCCGGATGAATGCCCGATCCGGTATCGGATACGGTTAAGGTCAGGTTGCCCTCTCGTAGCGAAACGTTTGCGGCAACAGCGCCCCCTCCGGGGGTAAATTTGAAAGCATTGGAGAGCAGATTGTATAGGATTTGCCGGAATTTTTCCTGGTCCAACAGCACTACTACGGTATTGCCTGCATCGATGTGAAAGGAATACTGCACCTCCCTTCGCAAGGCCAGGGATTCAAATTGCGCGCAATACATACGAAAGTAGGAAGCCAGGTCGGTTGGCTGCTCGTTCAACTCCATCTTTCCCATTTGAAGCTTGCTCAGATCGAGGATTTCGGTGACCAGTTGCTCCAGTTGTTTGCCACTGCGCTCGGCCATGCGCAGCAATTGCAATTGTTTTTCATCCAGGTTGGTATCCTTCAGCAAGGAATGAATGGGCCCATGTAGCAGGGTCAGCGGGGTACGCAACTCGTGGCTGACATTGGCGAAAAAACGCGACTTGGCGCTATCCAGGCTTTCCAGGCGAGCTGCTTGTTGTTGGATGAGTGCGTTTTGTTCGGCCAATGCGCGTTTCCGTTTTTGCGATTGGGTGTATGCCAGGAAAAAACCGGCCGCCAGCAAAAGGGTGAGTATCAGGCCGGCCATAATGCCGGTGAGTTGCGTGCGCCTGAGCCGCAACTCTAAATCCTGTTTTTCTTTTTCGGTTGCCAGTTGTTCCTTTTCCAGTTCGAGATAATAACTGCGCTGATCGAAACCGGCTTTGCGCTCGTGCAGCCTGCTTTCGTGATAGGCTTCTTTTTTAAAAAAAGACAATGCAGCGGCATATTGGCCCTTCTCCTCTGCCATTTGGGCTTTGGTTTTGTACGCCTCTACAAGCAAGTCATGGATTTCCAATGCCTCAGCGAGGGTTATCGCTTGTTGCAAATAGTTCTCCGCAGCCGATGGGTTGTGCAGTTCACGCTCTAAGGATACCAAATTCAGCAGCACATTTACTTGGTGCCACCGGGCAGGCTCCGCTTCGGCGATGGCCAACGCCCTTTGGTAGAGCGTCCTGGCGTCTTCCTTGAGTCCGGAGGCGCGGGCTACTTCCGCTCCTCCCCAGGCAACAGCCATCCTGATCGGATGTTCCAGTTTGCTGTACGGCGTGTCTACCGGCAATTGCGCCAGGGTGTCCAATTGAAGCGCAAGTTCTGCAAAACGTTTATAATCAATTAGCTGGTACACCAAACGGAGTCGAATGTGGTTAACGCTACCCGTTAAGCCCGCTGCTTTCGCTTCTTCCATCAACCCGAACATGTCGAAGAGTACCTCATCCGGGTCGCGATATTCCAGTGTTTTTTCCAAGCGGCCTAGTCGCAAATAAAAAACCTCCGGTTCATTACCGCTTTTTTGGTATAAATCAATGGCGTTATCCTGGCAGACCGTCGCCTTGCGATGGTTTCCCAAGGCGTCATAGTAGCGGTATAAATTTTTATAGCCTTTAGCCTCCCACTCCGTTTTATGCGTTTCTTGTGCTACCCGCACTAATTCTTCGCAGACAAAAACAGCGACCGGCAGGTTGAATTGCAGCTCCAGTTTTTTCCTTACCAGATCGTACGTTTCTAGCAGGCAGTCCGTTTCTTTTTCACAATGCCCCCTTACCAACAGCAAAATGGCGTGAAAGGAAGTGTCCGTTGGCGCCTCGTCCAGCTGCGTTTGAATGAGGGGCCACAACGCCTCCATCCGATCTTCTTCCGTGTGGATAGCAGTGTCTTGGGCCAGCAGCTGGACGCTTGTCCACGTTGAACACAGGAACGCCAACCACGCCCCCAAAGTGGCTATGCGGTATTTTTTCAAATATTCATTAAATATTTAAGCTGTTCAGGTCTTGTGACAACCGGCGGGCTTTTCGAAAATGGCAATATTCTCGGTGCAAAATTCTGTAAAATTAGCAAAGCAACGCGTTATTTTGTTGTTAGCTAAATGTTAAGGCCAATCCACTCTTTTGCCTCTTCCACAACCCCGGGACCATCCCCCCGTCGCCAATAACAACAGCGCGAATCTCACGGCATCTTCCGCATCATCTTCCGAACCCCGCCCTCAATCTCCGCATAGGGCAGGGGTTCCTTGGCTACATACAGCAGCATGACGGCCAGCGCGGGGCTGCCCGCCTCGTGCAACCGGGCGTACCACCCGGACTTGTGCAGCCGGTACGCCTCGCGCATGCGGCGCTTGAGCAGGTTGCGAGCCACCGCTGATTTGAATACCCGCTTCGAAACCGAAAAAGCCGCCTGAACAGGAAAGGGTGGGGGAGGGTCGGCCGGCAGTGGCAGCCACACAATACGAAGAGGGTAAGCCATGAATGACTCACCCTCTTTGAACAAGCGGGCAATAACAACGGCGCTTTTGAGCCGTTCGGCCCGCTCGAATGTATTTTTGGACGTCATGAAGGGGGGGAATCGTTTCGGGCTACAGTCGCGTATGCCCAAGTCTCACAACCCGAACCTCACGACTACTTCAGGCGGCGCTCGTCGGAAACGGTCAGCTTCCAGCGGCCTTGCTTGCGGCGACGCGCGAGCGTCTTGCGGCCGTTTTTGGTTTCCATACGGGTGCGGAAACCGTGCTTATTCTTGCGAGAGCGTCGAGAGGGCTGGTATGTGCGTTTCATGATGCGGTCAAATCAAAAAAAGAGGTATTCTGAAAACGGAGCGCAAAGGTAAAACAATTTTTTTTGCCGAGCAAGTTTTTTTGAAAAAACCTGAAAACGTCCGACAAACCGGCAGGATTACGGATAATGTTGGCTTTATCGGTGTTTGATGGGGGGGCGGTGTTGGCGTTTAGCAAACCTTTGCCGTAATTTTGCAATCTGAAAAGGCCATGCAGCGTTTATGCAGGCAATACGCTCTTTTGATTGGACACACATTTTACGCAGATGAAGTTTTACTCCTCCCACCGCATCCTACTCGGTTTCCTTGTCTGGGGCTTTTTGCAGGCCGCGACATACGCCCAAAACCCGATCACCTGGAAATACGAGGTGCGCGACGCTGGCAACTGCCAGGCCGATATTGTCATGACGGCAACCATCCAGGACGGATGGTACACCTATTCCCAGTTTCTGGAAAGCGACGAGGGCCCCGTAGCCACCACCATCAACTTTGAGGAAGGCGCGCATTTCAAACTGGTCGGCAAGGCCAAAGAAAGCGGCGAGATCATCAAGTTGTTCGACAAGGTGTTCGGCATGGAACTCACCAAGTTCAAGCACAAGGCCGTTTTTACCCAGCGGGTGGAGATCGTCGACCCCTCCAAGCCGATCATTGGGTACTTGAACTATATGGTCTGCAACGATGAGATGTGCCTGCCACCCAGAGACGCAGAGTTTTCGCTGAAAATGCCCGCTTGCAAGACGCCCGGCGGCACGGCAGACCCTGCGCCCAAAAAAGACGACGGAACCGGCGCTGTTCCGGCTCCGTCCGGCTCCGACGAGGCCCCTGCGGAAGTCGTCGTCGCCGATACATCCGGTGCAACCGTTGCAACGGCGGCCACTGCCGGCCTTCCGTCCGACGACCCCAATTTCAAAGGCGTCTTTGATACCAAACGGGACATCGACTCGGAAGTGTTCGCCAACAACTGCGGTATCGTGGCCGAAAAAAAGTCTTCCCTGTTCTGGGTGTTCATCGGCGGGTTCATCGGCGGCTTGTTCGCGCTGCTCACCCCTTGCGTATTTCCGATGGTGCCACTCACCGTTAGCTTTTTCACCAAGCGCTCCAAAGACCGCGCAAAAGGCATCCGCAACGCGCTGTGGTACGGCGCCAGCATCGTGATCATCTACGTGACCATCGGGATCATCCTGACCATGATTTTCGGGCCGACCGTTTTGAACGAGATGAGCACCGACATGTACTTCAACCTGCTGTTTTTCGTGGTGTTCGTCATTTTCGCCCTGTCGTTCTTCGGCCTGTTCGAAATCCAGTTGCCTTCTTCGTGGGTAAACAGCAGCGACAAAATGGCCGACCGCGGCGGCGCCCTCGGCATCTTCTTCATGGCCTTCACCCTGGCGCTGGTGTCTTTCTCGTGCACGGGCCCCATCGTGGGCACCCTGCTGGTGGAAACCGCCAAAAACAACGCTGGCGACGCCCTTTTCGGACTCATCCCGCTGCGTCCGCTGGTGGGCATGTTCGGTTTCGGGCTGGCCCTGGCGCTGCCCTTCGCGCTGTTTGCCATGTTCCCGGGCTGGCTCAACTCCCTGCCCAAGTCGGGCTCGTGGATGGACAACGTGAAGGTCACCCTCGGCTTTGTCGAGCTGGCCCTGGCGTTCAAGTTCCTCAGCACGGCCGACATGGTGCGCCACTGGGGATTCCTCAAATTTGAACTTTTCCTGGGCCTGTGGCTGATCATCGCCCTCGGCCTCGGCCTGTACCAGTTCGGGTTCCTGCCCCTCAAGGGCGCTTCCGGCCGCATGAACCTCGGACGGCTCGTCACCGGAACCCTGGCCCTCGCTTTTTCCGCCTACATCGGCTGGGGGCTGTTCAACTACCAGTCGCTCTCCCTGCTCAGCGGCCTGGCGCCCCCGGCGCACTACAACTTCTTCCGGCCCATGGATTGTCCGCACGGGCTGGACTGCTTCCACGACTTCGATGAGGGACTCGCCGAAGCGCGCCGGCTGAACAAACCGGTGTTTGTGGACTTCACCGGTTACGGCTGCGTGAACTGCCGCAAAATGGAGGAAAACGTGTGGCACCGCCCGGGTGTGTACGAGCACCTGAAAGAAAATTACGTGCTGGTGTCCCTGTACGTCGACGACCAGGAGCGCCTGTTTCCCGACAGCAAATTTCACTACCTGTACGACCCGCACACCGGCGAAAAAATCCGCACCAAAGGCGACAAATGGGCCAAGTTCGAGATCAACAACTTCGGCGCCGCCTCGCAGCCGTACTACGTGCTGCTGCACCACGACGGCAAAACCCTGCTCAACCAGCCGCGCGGGTTCACGCCCGACATTTCATCCTACAAAGCTTTTCTGGATTGCGGATACGACGCGTTCCGGGAGATTACCGCCCGGGAGGGCGGCGGACAATTGATTGGGGAGCGGTGAGGGGTGTGGAAAAACCGGAACAGTCCGGGGTGGTGGGTATTGCTCAGGGTGATGGTTTTTACCAGGCATTTTACGAACGGGTGGCGTAATCAGGAGACAGCGAATCCGCCGGCCTCCCTTGCCGCCTCCGGCACAAATCCGAGTACGATATCCGACTTGGGGATGCCTCTGTCCAGCAACTCATCTGCGATCATTGCATCTGTATTGTTTTGTAGAATCCAGACTTTTCCATTAATGATTTCAAAATGGAAGGCTATGGAATAAACAAATTGATTAGGTGTAGCAACGTCGTTTTATCTACACCGTTTACTTTAAAGTCTTAAAAAAAGCAAGTCCCCAAGGGATTATATATTTATATATATAATTGTGTATACGGATATTAATCCCGAAGGGATTGTATATTTATAGATTCCGTGGTGTGTATGGTTTTCAATCCCGAAGGGATTGTATGTAAATTCATAACGCTTCACATACAACCCCTTCGGGGTTTAAAAATGCTTCGACACATGGTCTATCGACATATAATCCCTTCGGGATTGATAACCATACACACCACGGAATCTATAAATATACAATCCCTTCGGGATTAATATCCGTATACACAATGATATTTGGGTGTTGTTTGACTATTCCGGTGGTTCAAGAATCCATTCGAAGAGGTATTCATTTTGGTAAGGTATCTCCCAACGATCAAGAATTTCAACGTATTCCTCTCGAAAAGTTCGCAGGGAATGATGTTCTTTTTGATTGTGAATGTACTTAATCACTCTGTCCAAATCTTTATGGCCGTGTGAAAAAAATCCATACCCTTCTTGCCATTGAAATTTTCCGGGCACCCATTTTTTGTCATTAATGAAATTGGTGGATTCCTTTTTCAAAACTTGCATGAGATCGGAAAGCGCCATATAAGGCTTCAGACCAATTAAAATATGCACATGATCGGGCATGCAATAAATTGCCAATACTTTGTGCCTTTTGCCTTGAATAATGCCAGTCATGTATTGCTGTAGTTCTTCCCTAAAAGATTCAAGAAGAACATTTGCCCGATATTTTGGCGTAAAAACAACATGGACGTAAAATTGTCCGAATGTACCTGCCATCGTGAAACGTGTTTTGAAAATGAAGGAATAGAGAAATACTAGCGTACAAAAATAGCGTATATTTCCGGACGACAAGCGCCATCACCCCAACGCCCCCCGCAGAAATTCATTCACCGGCCGGGCCGCTTCAAAATACCGGGCGGCCAGTTCCACAAACCCTTCGCCCAGCGCCGTTTCGGGCGGCAGTTCTTTCCAGAAGTAGAACTGTTTGTTGTACAAATATGGTTCCTTTTTCGCTGCTTCTTTGAATTCCGGGGGCATTACCTTGTTTTTTTCGCCCTGAAGGTCGCCAAAAATGTCGACAAACGCTTGTTCGCCGACGATGCTGCGAAACGTTTCGGGGTCCTGGGCGATGGCGGTGCGCACCTTGTGCAGGTCGGGTTTTTCCAGAAAATAGGCGCCCCCGCCGAGGTTGCAGGCGCCGAAGGTCACCTCCAGGTAGTAGCCGGGTTCGTGTTGCGTTTTGCGGCCCCCGCGGGTGAGCACGGCGCTGACGTTGGTTTTGTACGGCGTTTTGTCGGCCGAAAAACGGGTGTCCCGGTAAATGCGGAAGATACAGTCCTTAGCCTGGACGTTGAACGCCGGCTCGAAGGTGCGCATGCGGCTGATCAGCGCGTCGACGGTTTGTTCAAACGGCTTTTTGACCTCTTTTTCGTAGCGCGCCTTGTTTTTTTCAAACCAGTCGCGGTTATTGTTTTGCGACAGGTCGTAGAGAAACTGCAGGGAGGATTCAGTCAGCATGGCGAATGTGGTGATGGGTCGCCCGGAACAGCGCCGGGTCGACGGGTTGGGAGCGTTTACTTCAGCGCGGCGACGATGGCCAGGAAGTCATCGGCTTTCAACGAGGCGCCGCCGATGAGTCCGCCGTCGACATCGGGCTGTGCGAACAGTTCGGGGGCGTTCTGGGCGTTGCACGAGCCGCCGTAGAGTATGGTGGTGTCCTGGGCGACGGCCTCCCCGTAGTGTCCGGCGATCAGGCTGCGGATGCCGGCGTGCATCTCCTGGGCCTGGGCCGCTGTGGCCGTTTGGCCGGTGCCGATGGCCCAGATGGGCTCGTAGGCGATCACCACCTGCCGGAATTCGGCTTCGGAGAGGTGGAACAGGCTGTTTTGGAGTTGGGCGGACACGTAGCCCGCATGGGCGCCACTTTCCCGGATGTTGAGCGGCTCGCCGCAGCAAAAAATGGGGCGCAGCCCTTTGGCCAGTGCGGTGTTCACCTTTTGGGTGAGCAGGGCGTCGTCCTCGCCGAAATATTGCCGGCGTTCGGAGTGGCCCAGGATGACCCACTCGACGCCGACGGCCAGCAGCATGTCTGCCGAAATTTCGCCCGTGTAGGCGCCTTTCTCCGCCTGGTGGCAATTTTGGGCGCCCAGCCCGATGTTCGGGTTTTCCTGGATGATCTGCCCGATGGTGTGCAGGTGCGTGAAGGGCACGGCCAGCACCACCCCGCCGCGGGGTTTTTCGGGCAGGCGGGCAGTGATCGCTTCGGCCAGCGCGGCCCCTTCGGGCAGCGTGGTGTTCATTTTCCAGTTTCCGGCAACAATTTGGTGGCGCATGGTGTAGGGTGCTGGTGCAGTGATGCGTTGGTTTGGGCAAAGATAGCGCAACCCGGGCGATCAAAAATCCGCATTCTGCGCACCATTGCGTATTTTCGCCGCTGTAAATGGCAAAAAGTCTCCAGGACCGCATCGTATTCGGGCTGAAGGTGCGCCAGCACCGGCAAGTCAGGGGTTGGAATTTTGAGGAATTTCACCAAAAAACCGGCATTTCGATCTCGTATCTGAATGAGATTGAAAAGGGAAAGAAGTATCCGCAGGCAGAGAACCTGCAAAAACTCGCGCAGGCATTTGAGATTCCGGCCGAACAACTCACGTCGCGGGAACTGACGCACCAGCTGGCGCCCCTGGGCGACCTGCTGCGCAGCAATTTCCTGAGCGAGCTGCCGCTGGACCTTTTCGGCATCGAAATCCAGCAGGTGGTGGAGATCATCGCCCGCGCGCCCGACCGCGTCAACGCGTTCATCTCCGCCATCCTGGAGATAGCCAGGCTGTACGCCCTGCGGAACGAGAACTTTTTCCTCGCCGCCCTGCGTGCCTACCAAGAGCTGCACCTCAACTACTTCGAAGACCTGGAGGAGGCCGCCGAGCAGTTTGTCCAGCGGCATAAACTGCCCGAAAACGGCGGCGTGAGCGATCGCCTGTTGGCCGAACTGCTTCAGGAAGAGTACGATTACACCATCGACCACAAAGGGCTGGCCAAATACCCCGAACTGGAAGGGCTGCGCGCCCTGTACCAGCCCGGCAAAAAACGACTGCTGCTCAACCCGAACCTCAACCCCCGGCAGCGGGCTTTTCAGCTGGCCAAGGAACTGGGCTTCCAGGCCCTCCAGTTGAAAGAGCGGCCGCTCAGCTCCAGCCTGATGCGCGCCGAATCGTTTGAAAAGGTGCTCAACAACTTCAAGGCCGGGTATTTTGCCGTAGCCCTGCTCGTCGGACGCCGGTCATTCCGCCGCGACCTGCAACAGTTTCTGGGACAAACCCGATGGAATCCGCTCATCCTCAAGGAGATGATGGAAAAATACCAGGTCAGTCCCGAGGTGCTGTTTCAGCGTTTCAACCTGCTGACCCGCGAGTTTGACCTGCAAAAAACCTTTTTCCTGCGCATCGTGCACCGCCTGGAGCGCAATGCGTTCGATATCGACAAGGAACTCCACCTCAACCGTCGCCACGAGCCCCACGCGTCGGGACTGAACGAGCACTATTGCCGCCGCTGGGTCGGCATCCGGCTCCTGCAGGAGCTGGCCGCCACGCCGGCCAAGGGACCGATGATCAGCGGCATACAGCGCGCCGTTTTTCTCAACACCGGCGATGAGTACCTGTGTTTCTCGGTGGCCAAGTCGAGCATGCCCTCTCCGGACCGGAACGCCTCGGTCACCCTGGGCATCCAGCTCGACGACGACTCCCGTGCGCGCATCCGCTTCTGGAACGACCCGGCCATACCTGTGATCACCGTCAACGTGGCTTGCGAGCGCTGCGCCCTGACCGATTGTGCCGAGCGTGCCGCCCCGCCGGTCGCCCTGGAGCGCCGGGACCAACGGCGGCGGGTGGCCGAACTGATCAAAAAACTCACCGAAAAATGATTATTGTTCAGGACAAGATGGTCAGCGACGACCTGGTGGAGGCGCAGTTCGCCTGCAACCTGTCGGCTTGTAAAGGCGCCTGCTGCTGGGAGGGCGACGCCGGCGCGCCGCTGGAGCCCGCCGAGCTGCCCGTGCTCGAAGCCATCTACGAACGGGTGAAGCCTTTCCTCAGCCCGGCCGGCGTCGCGGCCCTCGAAACGCGGGGCTTGTACGAGCGCTACGACGACGAGTGGGGCACCACACTGGTGGACAACGGTCCGTGCGCCTACATGACCCTCGGCCCGGGCGGCATCGCCCAGTGCGGCATCGAAACCGCCTGGAAAGCCGGGGCGATTGACTTCCAAAAACCCATCTCCTGCCACCTTTACCCGGTGCGCGTGAGCCGGAACGAAGAGCTGGGCTTCGAAGCGCTGAACTACCACCGCTGGGACATCTGTTCGGCCGCCTGCGCGCGCGGCGCCGCCGAGCAAATTCCGGTGTACCAATTTGTAAAAGACGCCATCGTGCGCAAGTACGGCGCCGAGTTCTACGAAGAACTGGATGCCGTGGCGGGGTTTCTGCTGGCACAGACGGACGAAACCTGACCGGCCTTGCTGTTCCCCTACATCCTCACCCGCACCGCCGGCCTGCCTTTTTCCCGGCTTTTTCCCCTCGGTAGTCCGGCCATCCGGGACGAGCAAGGGTGGCAGGACGCCCTGCGCGCCGGCTTCGACACCCTGCGCTGGCTGGCCGACGAGCCCGTGCTCCAGCGGTCGCTGCTCCTGGCCAGCCACGACCTGCTGAACAGCATCCGGGAGCTGCCGCCGGCGGCACCCCCCGGCGGCTGGAACAAAAAACAGCGCAAAACCTTGCTGGCCGTGTTGCGCTACGCTGCGCGCGCCGCCACCAAAACGTCGCCGTTCAGCCGCCTGACCACCGTCGCCTGCCGGCCGCTGGACCGGCCCGACGACGATCTGCCGTTCCCCATCGAGAAAAATGCGGTTACCCTGAACGTCGGCCTGCTGCCCATGCTGTACGACGGGCTGCTGCGCGCGCCGGCCTTTTACCGCAACCTGTCTGTGTGCCGGGGCGCCGTGTGGCGCACACCTTCGGGATACCGGTGGCTGGCCTCCGACGGTGATTCCGAGCTTTGGCGGGAAGCGCCCGCGCAGCCGGCGCTGGAGGCCTTGCTCGACAGGGTTGCCGAGCCGGTGGTCTTTGCGGTCTTGTGCCGGGATTTACAGTCGATGACCGACGAATCGTCCGAAAAGGCGGCGGACTTCCTGCTCGACCTGCTCGGCGCCGGTTTTCTGCAGTGGGTGCTTCCGGAGTCCGGACTGTCGGCGTCCTGGCCCGGAAATTTGTACCAAAAACTGGGTTTTTTTCCGCCCGACCCGCGCATCACGGCGGTCGCCGAACTGCTGCAACACGGGCGCAACGCCGGCAGGGCATTGGCCTATCAGCCGGTGCCGGAAGCCATGGCTGCCCTGGAGCAGTTGGGTGCGCACGTTCGGTTGGTGCTCGATGACTTTCAGGTCGAACCGGAGCCTGTCCCCGCCGAATCGCTTTTCTACGAAGACGTGGACGCCGGGCACGCGACCGCCATACCGCCCGACGCGCTGCAACGCCTGGCTGCCGCCCTGCAATCGGCGTGGATGGGGCTGGGCGACATCCCGTTGCCCCCGGCCCGCGCGCGGCTGATCGAAGCGGTGCTGCCGGGCGAATCCGTAACGTTGGAAGTTTTGTGCGACCGATTGCGGCAGGCGCCAGCCCCCGGGCAGCCCCAAGTGTTCACCGGCCCCTGGCCGGGACCGATGGGCGCCCTGTTGCAACCTTACCAGGAGGACGGCCGTTGGAAAGCGGTGGTGAACGCCCTGTTTCCCGGCGGTGGCAAGTTGATGGCCCGTTGGCTGCACCTGTTCCCGGCACATGTGCAGGAGGCCCTGGCCCGGCGGCAGCAGCCCGACGCTTTTGCTTTTCCCTTTCAGGGCTGGTCCAACGCGAATATGCAGCCGGCGTTGCTGCCCAACCACCTGGCGGCGCCCGGCGGCCGCACCCAGCCGTCCGGGCCCGGGCTACGGGTGCGGCTGGAGGAACTGCTCGTGGAACGCCGCGCCAATGAACTGGTGTTGTGCAGTCAACCGGGCGGGGCGCCCATCCGGTTGGTGGACCTGGGCCTGGAAGACCCCCGTATGCGACCTTTTGTGCAACGCACGCTTTGGTTGATCGGCACGCCCCACGTGTCGGTGTCGGCATGCTGGCCCGGGGCCGACGAGCCGGAACACCGTGGCGCGTGGCGCTTCCGGAAACGCCTCGAACAGGCCGACCTTGTTTTTCGTCGGGCAACCTGGCAGGCGACAACAGCGCAAGTCGCCCGGTGGACCGACCTGCCGGGATTCACCTTTTTTCAGCAGTTGCGGGGGGAGGCGCTGGATGCAGGCATGCCAAACCTCGTTTTTTACCGGTTGGAGCGGGAGAAACCGCAGTTTTTGGACTGGGACAGCCCGGTGCTGGTGGAGCAACTCCGCCGAAAGCTGAAACAGCGCCCGGAGTCAGCATTGACCTTCGCCGAAATGTTGCCGAGGCCCGAACAGGCGGGGGAATGGGCTCAGGAGGTGGTGGTTGAATTTGGCGGTGGGTAGTCGGCTGTCGGCGGTCGGTAGTCGGCGGTCGGTCGTCGGTCGTCGGTAGTCGGCGGTCGGTCGTCGGTAGTCGGTAGGCTTTGGGCTTTGGTTCTTGAGTGATCAAAAAGCATAGTCTGCCGATTGCCGCTGGATGAACCCCGACAACCGATAGCCGACAACCGATAGCCGACAACCGATAGCCGACTACCGACTACCGACTACCGACAACCGATAGCCGACAACCGATAGCCGACAACCGATAGCCGACAACCGATAGCCGACAACCGATAGCCGACTACCGATAGCCGACTACCGATAGCCGACAACCGATAGCCGACAACCGATAGCCGACAACCGATAGCCGACAACCGATAGCCGACTACCGACTACCGACTACCGATAGCCGTTATCCGTAAAAGCCAGTCCTTGTTGGCTAAAGGGTGCATTTCCTCGATTTTTTGCTGCATTACCTTCCACTCCGGGCTGTTTTTACGGAAGTGGTTTTCCTTCAGTTTGGCGATTTGTTGCATAGCGCTCAAAAAATTGAGGTTGGTGGTTTTTCCGAAGGCCGACAGTCTGCGGGTGCGCCGGATGAGCTGGCGGGTGGCGGCCAGCAGCGCCCGGAGTATGGCCGGCTCGTCGGTGATGTAGAACACTTTGATTTGCAGAATTTTCGCGCCGAGGTGGTAGGTGATGTCGGTGAAGTCCACCCCTTGCAGGGTGCGCAGGGCATCGGGGTAGGCGCCTTTTTCGAACTGGAGACTGGCCAGGTTGAAGGCCAGGGCGCTTTCGCGATCGGCTTCCGGCAGGTACCGGCTGTGGGAGGTGAGGAAAGACTCGGTCCACGCGTATTCGCCGCTGCGCAGGCCGGCGGTGGCGATGTTTTTGTAAGTCCACTGGGACAGGACGCCGTTTTGCACCAGCAAATCCTGGTCGATGAGTTGTTTGTACAAGTGCAGTATTTCGGTGTAGGCTTCGGATTTCCCGTCGTTGATCCGGCGGATGCAGTAGTTGATGGCGCACTGGTAGAGGGCGAGTCTTTCCGGGCGGGGGGTGGCCGCCGGATGGTTTTCCAACAACCGGGTCAGGGCATAAAAATGCGCATCCGAGGGTTCTCGTAGCAGGTTGAGGGTGGCGGCGTAGAGGGCAAGAACGGGTGACGTCGGTGTCTCCGGATCGCCGAAAGTGCCGGCTTGCAGGCGGCGGAACCAGTCGGGCGCTTGCTCGTCGGTGGTGATGGCCAGGGTTCCGCGGTTGAGGGCCGCGATGGCCAGGCGCATGTTTTCGAGACGGTGCGTGGTGAAGGTGGTTTCGGCCTGTCGTTGCAGGAACTCGCCTGTGGGTTGCCGGGCCTGCCGGTGGTGCAGCAGGTCGAGGCACTCCCACCATTGGGCTTCGAGGCGCATCCAGCGGGCGTCTTTCTCCGGGTTCTGGTCGAGTAGCGTCCGCCATTTTTTGTGTTCCTGTGCTGCCTGTTTATCCAAATGTCGGTTCAATAGCGCCCACACTTTTTCGGACTGTTTTTGCAACGGGTTCGCCTCCCGGTCCAGGTGGGCCAGAAAGTCGATCAACACCCCGTACAGATCGGAAACGGTGTTGTTGAACCGGAGTTCATCATACGGTGCATCCGGGCCGTATATGGCTGCAAACACGGCCCTTTTATCGGGGGGCGGGCCACCGGTGGCGCCCGGTTGTGAGGCGATGCATTTTGCCAACCGAACGGCGTCCCGGTGGGCATGTGCCAGCGGCGATTCCAGGTATACCGTCCATTTTTTGTGCTCATCGGGGTTCAGCGATTGCAGGGTTTGCAGCAGTTTGGTCTTTTTCATGGCATTCGTCGTTCAAATGACGTTCGACAGTAAATATCCGAAAGGTAATTTTTTGAGTAAAATGTTTGGCTTAAAAATTTGTTTTACAATGTTTTAATTTAATAAACTAATTTTTGATTTTCTATAAACCAAAAAAATTGCCCCCGGTAATGCCATTCGTTAGCCCCTATATTTGTCTCATTCCAAAAACGTAAAATGTCTTTCTGATCATGAAAAGTTATTTCTCTCGCCTGATGAACGTCTTTAATCCATTGTTTTGCAGCCCGATGGCTGTGGTTTGGTGTGTGCTGGTCGCGCTTGTTTCCCCGGTGGCGGCCGGCGCGCAGCAGCCCGGGTGTTTCCGCATTGACATTGGCCAAGTCGGAAATGCCTTGCCGGGTGATACGATTTGTGTGCCGGTAACGGTGAGTACTGTCGAGAACTTGCTGACGACCCAATTCACCCTTTTTCACGATACGGTGTCGTTGGAACGCATTGGAGTGAAGACGGATTTGTCGGTACTCGCTCCGCTTGAGCCTTTCAATTATTTTCTGGGCAACGGCCTGATGCGCATTTCCTGGACGGACCCCACGTTGCTGGGTGTTGACGTGCCGGAAAACGGCATTCTGTTCGAGCTGTGTTTTGTTATTCGACCGGACGCCACACCGGGTTTAAAGTCGATTTTTATTGATCCCGAAAGCTGGCCGGCTATTTTTGAAATGGTTTACGTAAATTCCGCCTACACCTACCTGCCTTTCGTGCACCAGTCAGGAGGCGTATGGGTGGGTACTGCTCTGAACGCCACATTTGACGTGCTGGGCTGTGTCGGCATCGATACCTGCGGGCAATACAGCGGCTCGGCGTCGTTGACCATGGTCGGCGGCACCCCACCTTATACGGTTATTTGGGAAGGGCCTAACGGATTTGTTTCCAACGATTTGAGCATTCAGGGCGTCCCCGGAGGATTATATGAAGCTACCGTGGTGGATGCAGCAGGCATCACGCGGGTGGTCGCCATACAGGTACCCCAGACCGCTAACAACGTGCAGGTGAACGCAGACATCACCCCGTCTACCTGTGACCAACCTACAGGATGCGTGCGTTTAAGCCCCAAAAACGGCGTTGCAGTGTATGATTATGCCTGGTCAAACGGGGATATGGACGACCAGGCGTGCAACCTGCCGCCTGGATCGGTAACGGTAACGGTAACCAATTCGGAAGGCTGTATCAACGTTTATGCGTACGATGTGCCCGATTCGACGAACTTCAGTGCATTGCTACTTACGAACGACATCGACACCTGCGGTGGCGGCGGTTCTGCGCGTGTGCTCATCGACAATGGCAGCGGCGTGCAGTTCACCTACTTATGGTCGACCGGAGACACCACCCAGGAGGTGACCGGACTGGATGAAGGCTATTTCATGGTAACGGTCTCTGCGGGGCCTTTTTGCGATCAGGAACTCGGCTTCTACATCGTAAACACGGTCGGACACAACTGGAATTTGCAATTGCTGGAGTCGCCGTGTACCGGGAACGGTAACGCCGGCGATCTGGTGCTGAAACATTATCCAGGAGGAACAGAACTGGTCTTTCCATTGCTGGTCACCTGGGCCGACGGCACCACCCGGCAGATCGATGCACCCACTGGAAACGCTTACTTAGACACCCTGCTACATGTTCCGTATGGCCAATATGGCGTGACGGTCACCTCTGCTGAGGGGTGCTCCAGCAGCGCGTCCACCGTTTTGTACTGCTCGGCTGAGATATCTTTACCCGATAGTCTTCCCTTTTTCTATGTGGAAGATACGTACCTGGATGCCCAATATCGGGTGGACTCATGCACTGGCGTATATGCGAGTCAGCTACACGATATTACCGAACTGGCGTTTAGCCTGAATATTCAATCGAATGTGCGGCTGAACGAAATCCGGAATGTGCAACTGCCCGGGGCTTTACCCGGGAGTTTTATTTGGGATTCCACTGCCCAAATTCTTCGCTTGGAATGGGAGAGTCCAGGCGGCCTGCCTCTGTCGTTGCCACCTGATGCCTTATTATTTGAAGTTTGCGCAGCCCCGAAATATTATAACCAAACCCACGCCTCCGTGCGTTTTTCCGATAAGCCGTTCCCGCCTCGGGTGATCGACTCCCAGCAGCGTGATCGAGGTTTTATTGGCCTCCAGGGTTATGTGTTGTACGGGCTTCACTTTCCACCCAATCCGGCTGTGTGTGGCGGCGGTGTGGAAGCGCCCGATTGTGCAACAGACAATAAAAGCCGCGTTCACCTGATGTCGTGCAACCCCGATTCCACCTTGCTATTTTACTACCTGTCGCACAATGGCCTTTATACGGCCCCGGAAGCGCTGCTGTTCGCCGATTCGGGCACCTACTCCTTTTATGTGGATTACACCGGAATGAGCGCCGACGCCCGGCAGGTACTTGCGTACATTCCTGGCCACCAACCGGCAGACGACTGCGTTTGGCCCGGCGATTTCGACAACAACAACGCCGTAAACCAATATGACCTGCTCTACCTCGGGCTCGCCTACGGCACGCAAGGCGCCCCGCGCGCCGGCGCATCGCTCGATTGGCTCGGCCAATCGGCGACCGACTGGCCACAAAGCACCGGCGTTCGCCACGTGAACTTCAAAAACATCGACGGCACCGGCGACGGGGTGCTCAACGCGCTTGACACCACCGCCATCCTCCAAAACTGGGGTCGCGTGATCCGCCCGGCGTCGGACAACCCGTTCGACATGCCGCTGTCCGACACCGGCTACCTCAATATGCCGATCATCACCCTGGACATAGACACCCTGCAACCCGGGCAGCAGGCCTACCTGCCGGTGGCCCTCGGCACCCCGCAGGCGCCGGTGGACAGCCTTTACGGGCTGGCCTTCAGTATTTCTTATGATCCGGACATCATCGTACCCGCATCCGTGCGCTTTTACCCCCAGGCGTCGTGGTTTGGCGATCCGGACTCCAACCTGATCTGGATTCAGCGCAACTACCCCGCGCTGGGCCGGCTCGATGTGGCGGTCACGCGCACCGACGGGCAGGCGGTGAGCGGCTCGGGCATCATCGGCGATATGTTCATTGTGATTGAGGACAACATCTTTTTCCAGTCGGACGACGACTGGGCGGAAAAGGGCGTATCCGACCCCGATACCCTGAAAAAATCCAGACTGTTCTTCAGCGGCATCGGCACCCTGGTGTCCGGCGAGACCCCTGGCAGCCTGAACGGCGCCCCGGTGGAGGTGGTGGTAAAAAGGCAGACGAGTGGGGTAGGGGGCGCGGCCGGCGCGTTGCCGGGGGTGCGATTGTTCCCCAATCCGGCTCAGGATGTTGTCTGGGTGGAGAGTGCGGAGCAGGGGATAGAGCGGGTGGAAGTGGTGGATCAGCGCGGGGTGTTGGTGTTGCGCCAATTCCTGGGTAACACCCACCGGGCATCCCTTTCATTAGCGAACCTGCCCAATGGTTTATACTCCGTTCGTGTAGTTGCCGGAGTGGGTATGGGTGTGTATAAGCTGGTGGTTTTGCATTGATGGGTTGGGTTAGCTTGTTTGTAACACGCAGGTGATGGCGTGCGGCCTCCGTTTGTAGCCCGGTACATTGGTGATCACCCATTAATTTTCTCCAGCACCAAAACATGCCGGACGAAGTGCGCGCGCCTCAGATTGATGGCGGAAATTTTTCTATGTTAAATTTGAATCAAAGTCTTGCTATTACCGAAAAAGGTTTTGAACTTTGTTGCGCATGGACAGCGACGATATGCTGGCGGTTTAATACGCCATCTTACGAATGCGGAATACCGAACTGACGAACACGGATTTGTTATGATAATCCCATCAGTAACTGTGAAAGTCTCATTT
>JBGSTG010000044.1:0-95016 GCA_041736625.1 Saprospiraceae bacterium
GCGCCGGCTTGCTCACGGTGCACGCGCCGCGATGCGGGTACCTGGTGCTGCAAACGGCGGTGCCCGAAGCCATGTTCAGCGCCGATGAGCGTGCGCGCTGCTGGACGAGCGTGCCGGACCTCCGGGCATTCGACGCCGTGGGGATCGGTCCCGGCATCGGCCAGTCGCCGGAAACGGCAGCAGCGCTCGCTGCGCTTCTGGAAAAAACAGAAAAGCCGATGGTGATCGACGCCGACGCGCTCAATTTGTTGTCCCGGCACCCCGATTGGTGGACGCAGATTCCGGCGGGCAGCATACTGACGCCGCACCCTAAGGAATTTGAACGGTTATTCGGCGCCTGCCCCGACAGTCCGGCACGCATACGCACCCTGCTGGAAAAAGCGCAGGCCCACCGGGTGATCATCGTGCTCAAGGGCGCAAACACGGCGGTTGGGCTGCCCAACGGACAGGTGTGGTTCAACGCCACCGGCAACCCGGGCATGGCCACCGGCGGCAGCGGGGACGTGCTCACCGGTGTGCTGACGGCCTTGCTGGCACAAGGGTACCCGCCGGAGGATGCCGCCAGGATGGGCGTTTACCTGCACGGGCTGGCCGGCGACCTGGCCGTAGAACACCTTGGCATGGAGGCACTGGTTGCCGGCGATTTGCCCAAATGGCTGGGCCGGGCATTTGTGCGCTTGCAGAAAAACCCTTAATTTTGCCCGCAGGAAAAAAGGTCCCATAGCTTAATGGATAGAGCATCTGCCTTCTAAGCAGACGGTTGCCGGTTCGACCCCGGCTGGGGCCACAGGGTATAGGTACTTGATCGTCAGGTTTTTAGGGCTTGTTGTGCTTTTTGGCGGCTCCGTTTGGGTGTCGCTGGTGCGAAAACAATTGGCTTCTGTAGATTAAACGCTTTGCAAAAGGCACAGTCTAAAACTACGAACTCAATAACCTGCCAGGAAAATATCGTTTTGACTGACTGTCAAGAACTTGTTTTGTTTTTATATCCTCGTCGAGTAGCTCAAACAAGAAACCTTCCAACACGTCGAAGTTGGCCTTATTCCGAAGCAGCCGCTGGTTGATTGTTAATGGGTTGTGGGGCAGGATTGACTATTTGTGTTTTACAAGTCCTCAATAATAAGTACTTGTATTTCAGTAATATTTTTGAGTTTTTTATCATTCGTTATAAATAACGCACACCCCGTTTCAATCGCTACTGATATCTGAAGCGCATCCATTCCTTTTAAAAAATCGTATTTGGCTCTGAGTTTGTAGGCAAACTCGGCAGTGCTACGATCAATGATTACAACTGGGATGTTAAGTAATTGGATAAATCTGTCAAAATCATGAATTAGCGTTTCTTTTCCTTTTCTAGTAGGCATTACGCCATATTCCATAATAGTAATAACGCTCGTCACCAAATAGTCGTCATTTGCCACCGCGTTCAAAATATATGTTTTGACTCGATCCGCAAATGCTGGATTTCCTTCGACAAGGTATATAAATGGAGACGTATCAATAAATATTCTCATTTTAGCAGCGTTAGAACCCTAAATGGGCAGAACGAAGTTTTAAGTCCTATCATTTTCACGAAGTGAATGGATATAACCCTGCGCATCAGACTCCCATGTTCCTTTCCCACTACCTACAAGCTTATCCAATGCTTTCTCAACTCGCTGTTTGAGGTTTATTCTGTCCAGAACTTCTCTCAAGACCAGTTCTAACTCATACTGATCTAATTTGTTGATTTCCAGAATCAACGCTTGCACCTTAGTCATAGTCATGTTTTTAAACTTGTACAAATATACAAAATCTTCTTTTGTTTTGTTCCTGCTGGTATACCTTTTTTTTCCTATCGTATCAAAATTCAAATTTTATCATTGAAAATCAATAGATTAGTCGATCCTTAAAAACCCAATTCACCTGCCCGTGTTCATGGTGCTATTCCGGCACAATTACAAAGAAGCAACGGCCGCCAAAATTTTATTTTTGACTTGCAGCCAGGTTACCTTTCTTTTCATCAAAACGGGCGGGTCATCTTCTTCTGCATCTTCGAAATAGGTCAAACTTTTTACTATATGAAAAGTTGTGCTTAGCTTGAACTTCTCGCGATGCAAATCGAGCATCTCTTTTAAGCTCATTTTCTCCAAAAGAAAGTATAGGTCGTAGAAATCTTTCTTTTTTCCTCTTCCAGCAATAGCGTCTAATTTCATCGGTGCAATATCTTCCGGGGTAAGAAGGCGAAACTGATCCTCTATCCGCACAGGGCGAATCGATGGGTAATTGAATCTCAAAAAATCTACTTTTATGCCCTGAATACGAGTCAGTAACGTTCCGTTCATCTTGGTTAGCACTTCGATATGCCGGAAATCTTGCGCCAGCGTTGCCAAAAGTTTATCACCGTCAAATTCTGTTTCTGAAAACAGATCAAGGTCAATAGATTTCCTGTGGCCGATTTGGAGGGAAAGCGATGTGCCGCCAACTAAGCAGAAAGTTGACAGGTACGGCTTTTCCATCAATTTTATTAATAATTCCAGTGTGTCGGATTCGACTGTCTTAAGATATAGCATCTAAAATCTGATTTTGGAACAAAGAAATACGCACTACAAAAACTCAGGGTTCTGTTGTCCAAATAACGCAGGTTAATGATGATCTCCTTCATGCGATCCTTGCCATAATAGGCCAGAATGCTTTTGAATTCGGGCCATGTTCCATGCATAATCACGCGTTCCACTATCGTTTTGGCATGTGTGTCAAGTTTAATTAATGAAGAATCTGTATCCCAGAATAAGGCCGGGGACAAAGACAAGTCTTCCCAATTTGTAACTTTTTTTATCATTGCTATTTTCGCACTTACCGACGCACCGAGCACACTGCAAATATGCAGCTTTCGGGTAACAAAGCCAAATGTTGCAAAAAACGCCCACCCTTGTTAACCAGTAAAGCACAACACCCACCGCCACAATTCACCTCAATACACCTTGCCACCCTTCAATGTAAACCAGATATTCCGCACCTTAAGGATGTTGCCCATGGGATTTTCGTCGAGTACCACCAGGTTGGCCTCGTAGCCCTCTGCTATGCGGCCGATCTTGCGGTTGGGAAAAATGACCTGGGGAGTGGTTTCGCACATGGCGTGCAGGGCTTTGGGAATGTTGAGTCCGCCCAGTTGAAACCAGTAATTGAGCTCATTGCGCGCCGAGCGCTGGGGGTCGCCGGAGCCCATGCACACCTTCACATTGCTGTTGAACAGGCGCTTGAGTGTTTCCGACTGGTACGTTTGCACGGCTTTGCGGTCGGCCACTTCCCGGTGCTGGGTGAGGGCGAACAGCGGCGCCACGGCGGTGCCTTTTTTGGCCATCAGGGCCAGGTCTTCGTCGGAGAGCCGGTAGGCGTCGGCGCTGCCCTTGCCGTCCCAGTTCGCACCCGGCAGGCCCAGCAGCGCGTCTACGCCCAGGCTGAGCGCCAGGCGCACGTCGGCTACGGTTTCGACGTAGGCAAAGACCGGTATTTTGGCTTTATGGCCGTTTTTCGCCAGCATTTTGGCCACTTCGGGGTTCATACCGGGTTGTGCCTGCGCGCCGGTGTTGCGCAGGTACAGGATGAGCGCCTGTGGTTTCTGGTCGATGAATTGCTTCCACTTGTTCGCCGGCTTCTTTTTGGACAGGAAGGGCAGCAACGGCTGTTTGACGTCTTCCTTGGTGTCGAATGTCCAGTAAGCGTTGCCGGCCATCATGCCGGACGCGATCAGCTCGTCTTTTTTGCGGGCGATGGATGGCTCATCGTACACCTTGGCAAATTTGGCCTCCGCCGCCAACACGGGCGCCGCGCCGCTGCTGGTCGCCAGCCCGTTGGCGTAGGCCGCTTCGGGGCGATGCCCGGCCGCCAGTACTTTTTCCGCTTCGGCGCGACCCTCCAGCGTGTTTTCGGCGACGAGCAGGTACAGAAAACCTTCTTCGGCGTACAGGTTGGCCACGTTGCCGGCCAGGTTGTTGTCGGCGATGCTCAGGCAAAGGGCGTCGCCCAGGGCCGGCACCACCCACCGGCCGTGGAGGTCGATGGTCGTGTCGATCCTGGCGGGCATTTTGGTGCTTAAAACACCGTTTACACTGTACCAGACACCTTCCTGAAAAGCGCTGTCTTTAAAAAACTGGCCGTTGCGCAATTCCACCACGTAGGGCGTGGTTTGTGCAATGATTATCGTCAGATGAAGGGTCAGCAAACTGCTGATCAGGATGCGCAGAATCATGTTTCTCAATGTGCGGGTTTTAAAAAGCGCAAAGGTAGCGCAATTCCGGAAAATCGGACAGGGGTTCAATCCTCGGCGGAAGGCGTATTCGGCGCGTCGTAGTCGATCTTGCCGCCCCAGGCGCGCATCTGGCGCATGATCCACTGCTGGCGCTGGCGAACGTACGCAGTAGGCTTGGCCACCGAGTAACGCAAGGGGTTGGGCAACACGGCGGCCAGCAGCGCGGCCTCCTCCCGGTTGAGGTTTTTGGCCGGCTTGTGGAAGTAAAAATGGGCGGCTGCCTCTGCGCCGTAGATGCCGTCGCCAAACTCAATGACATTCAGGTAGTTGGTCATGATGCGTTTTTTGCTCCACGCCAATTCGATCAAAAAGGTAAAATAGACCTCAAGCCCTTTGCGCACCCACGAGCGGCCCGGCCAGAGAAAAACATTTTTGGCGGTTTGCTGGG
Source organism: Saprospiraceae bacterium (assembly GCA_041736625.1). GTDB lineage: Bacteria > Bacteroidota > Bacteroidia > Chitinophagales > Saprospiraceae > M3007. The sequence goes on from JBGSTG010000044.1 coordinate 4,680, forward strand.
AAATGGTGCTGGCGCCGCGCTTGCGCTTCGACTTCTGGTTGTGCTTGTACGCCTTTTCGATGGCTTCCAGGTCGAACCCCTGGTGCTCCAGAAAGAGCTGGTCCTCGGCGCACACCACCGCCAACTGCAGCTGGGGGGATATGTTCTGCAGCGCAGTCCAGTCTTTGTACAGGCGGACGTCCCGGCCGGCATCGCCGGCCTGCTGCGCGCTACGAATGACCATCAGCGGGGTCAGCGGCACCGGCAAAAAACTGTACAGCAGCACCAGCGCTGCGGTAATGCCGAAAAAATAAAGGCTTGCTTTCCACGTCAGGCGCCACAACCAACGGCCCCACAGCAGTCGGCCGTTTTCGTCCTGGGGGATGGTTCGATACGCGCGGCGCAACCAGCGGGCTACGGGATTGCTCCTTTTGGCTTTGGATTTCAGAACTTGCTCTTCAGGCGCAATGGGTTGCGAGGCCCGGGCGTCCGTGCCCGGAGGAAGTCCTGAATCGTGGTTCCTGTTTTCCGTATCCATGGGTTGAAAATGACGGCACAATGTAAATACGGGTTTGCCGAAATCCCAAATCCCCGATGGCTAAAATCCGCCGTCCATGCCCTCCATATTCGTTTTGGTGTTTTTCCGTTTGAACAGCGAAGCGTCAAACTTGCCGAAGCGCCAGGAAAAATTCAGGCTGACGAACTGGGGGTCGCGGCGGCTGTACTGCTCCTGGATGAACGTCCCCGTCTCGCTGTACGAACCGCGAACGCGGGAGCGGAACACGTCGCGCACGCTGATGTTGATGTTGGCGGTGCGGTTCCACAGGTCTTTGCGCAGCGACATATCGACAAACCACACCGGCAGGGTGTAGCCCTGTGCCGTACTCGACGGGCCGCCATGCCATCCGCCGCTGCGGTCTCCACCGCCGACGGCAATGGCGGTTCGGCTCTGGTAGCTTCCCGACACCTGGAACGTCATTTCGGCCGGCAGTTTCAGGTTTACGTTTTCCTTGACGAACCAGGAGAATTGTTCGTTGCGGAGTTCGGACTCTACGTTGGTGGCGTCAACAATCGAGTTGTACAGGTTCAGGTTGGTGACCAGTTCGATTTTTCCTTCGCGGAACGTGTTTTTCAGCGTCCATTCGGTGCCCAGTGCCTGGCTTTGATTGGCGTTGACGTAGGTGGAAACCACGACGTCGCGGTCCAGCACCGGATCGTAGGTAGAGAACTGGTAATTGGTAATCAGGTCGGTGGACAGCTGGTAGTACACCGATACCAGGAGGTTGTGTTGCTTGTTGAAAATGTTCTGGTAGGCCAGTTCAACGTTGTTGGTGAATTCCGGTCGCAGGTTGGGGTTGCCCACCCTCAGAAGGAGCGAATCGGAATAATCGGGGAACGGGATCAGTTGAAAAAAGTTGGGCCGGTTGATCCTGCGGGTGTAGCTGAGTTGCAGGTTGTCCTCCTCATTCAGCTTGTAGGTAAAAAACGTGCTGGGGAACAGGCTGAGCGGGTAATCGTTGGTGAAAGAGGTGTCTGCATCCGGCAGATCACCCAGGTAAAAAGAGCTTTCCACGCGCAGGCCGGCCTGGTAGCCCCATTTTTCGAACGACTGCGTGTAGGTCGTGTATGCCGCGTACACCTGGTCGGTAAAGCGGTATTGGTCGGCAAACCCGGGTATGCGGTTGAAATCACCGCTGTTGGGGTCCAGCTGGAAGTTTGCGTTGTCGCTGTCGAACGAACGGATGGCGCCGCGCGCACCGTATTCCAACTTCATGGATTCGTTCAGCGGGTTAATGAAATCCGTTTGGGCAGTGATATAGGTGTTTTCGGATTCAGTTTCCTGCTTCTGTTGCCCGGTCGGGTAAACGCCGAAGTAGTCGGTCTGGAAAAGACCGTCATTTCCCGAACGGCTTTGGTTGATGTTCAGGTCTGCCGTCCACTCCTTGCCGGGCTTGGGCGACAGGTGTTTGAACAGGATTTGACCGCCGAAATTGCGCCAAAAGCGGTCGTTTTCGGTATTGCGGAGCGACAGGCCGGTGTACACCTCGCCGTTGTTGAAGGTGTCGGTTTGGATGTCAATCTCTTCCTCGAAACCAAAGTTGCCGCCGTTCACATTGCCCACGAAAGAGAGGGTGTTCCGATTGTCCACCAGCCAGTCGACGCCACCGCGCACGCTGCTGAAGTAGCCGTTTCGCTCGCCTTCGCTGTCCTGGTAAACGTTGTTTTGGGGCACGCTCGACAGGTTCTGGCGGTCGGTTTCTCCCCAGGTGAGGGATTTGCGGCCGCGGTAGTTGAGGCCGAGGAAGGCGTTGAACTTGCCTTCGCGGGCGTTGAGGTCGGCGCCGAAGTTGAACTTGCCGCGCATGTCCACCCCGGTGCGCAGGTTGCCGTTGTAGCCGAGCCGGCGTTCTTTTTTCAAAACGATGTTCAAAATGCCGGCATTGCCGCCCGAGGCGTCGTACTTGGCGGAAGGGTTGGTGATGATCTCGACGTTGTCGATGGCGTCGGCGGGAATCTGGTCTATGGTCAGGGTCGTGGGGCGGCCGTCGACGAAAATCTGGGGGGCGGCATTGCGCAGGGTGACGTTTCCGTCTATGTCTACGTTGATCGTCGGGATGTTCCGCAGGGCGTCTTCGGCGGTGCCGCCGGCAGCGATGCCGTCCTTGTCGACGTTGTACACTTTTTTGTCCATGGCCAGGGTGAAGGAACCGGCGTCTCCGGTCACCGTGACCTCTTTGAGCAGGGTATTGCCGGCTTTGAGGCGGATGTTGCCCAGATCGCGGTCCAGGCCGTTCATGCCCTTGCCCGGGTCGAACGCCACGGGCTGCTCGTAGGCATCGAAACCCATGAAACTGATGCGCAGGGTGTAACGCCCGCGCACCGGAATGTTTTCCAGGCTGAAGTCGCCGTTCTCTTTGGTCAACTGGCCACTGACGAGCTTTTCCTCCCGTTTTCCGGTAGTGCTGTCCAGCTGCATGGTCAGCAGCTGTACGGTGGCGTACCCGACGGGTTTTCCGGACACGTCCTCCAGGACTTTACCGTAAAACCGGCCGTTGAGCGAACGCCCGGCGCCCGGGCCGGAGGGCGTGGGCCGATTCCCGGCGGCAGGATTTTGCGCGCCGACGGCGATTTGCACGAGAAAAGCAAATGCCGTCAGACAAATGCACCGAAAAAAACGGGTTGTAAAAAACAGCGTAAGGGACACGGGAAGAAGGGAAGGCTTAAAATGATTGTTGCTACACTTAATTTCAGTGTAACGGCCCTTTGGGCAATAATGTTCAAAAATCAGCCTTTGGCCCTTTCGAGCTCCTCGGCTTTGCGTTCGATAAGGGGCACGTCGCGGACGACCATTTGCAGGGTATCGCGGATGCGTTCTTCGAAAAGGACAATTTTGTTTTTCTTGAGTTGCTGCACGGTTTCGTCGGTCATATGCCGGATGGTGATCAGTTCCAGACCCTCCTCCATTTTGATGCGGAATTCGTCGGAGACTTCCTCGATGAATTTCCGGGTGCGGTCGGGGTTGTTGGGCACGCAAATGGTGAAACTGATGGCGGTATTTTGCATCATATTGACGAAGATGCGCAACTGGGCCAGTATCTGGAACAGGCGGGCCATGTGCTGTTCGGCGACAAAGGAGTAATCGATAGTGCTGATGTAGAGCAGCACCTGGTTTTTTTCCACCACCACGATGGGCGGGTAGGCCATGTCGAGGTCGCTGCTGATCTCGGTGCCCAGGCCTTCGGGGTTAAGGAAGGACTTGACGTAGAGGGGTATGTTTTTGTTTTGCAGTGGTTTGATGGTTTTGGGGTGAATGACGGATGCGCCGTAGTAGGTCATTTCGATGGCTTCCATGTAGGAGAGGCGGTCGAGTTTGACCACGTTGTCGAACAGCCTGGGGTCGGCGTTGAGCACGCCGGGCACGTCTTTCCAGATGGTCATGCTCTCGGCGTCGAGGCAAAAGGCGAAGATGGAGGCGGAGTAGTCGGAGCCTTCGCGACCCAGGGTGGTGGTGAAGTTTTCGGTGGTGGAGCCGATGAACCCCTGTGTGAGCACGAATCCGCCCTGTTCGAGCAGGTTGGGTACGATGCGTTGGGCGTTGGCCCTGGTTTTATCCCAGGTGACCCATCCTTCGCGGTAGGTATTGTCGGTGATGATCACGTCGCGTGCGTCGATCCACTGGGTTTTCAGGCCGGATTTGTTGAGGAAGGCCGCCACGATGCGGGTGGAGACGAGCTCACCCACGCACACGAGCTGGTCGTACATGTAGTCGTAGTTCTCCGCCGGCGGCTCGTCGAGCACCCATTCGGCCTCCACGAACACGTCGTTCACCACGTCGAAGGCCTCGTCGCCGGCGTCGAACAGCTCGCGCATGAGGGCGTAGTGCTGTTCCTTGACACCGTTGAACAGATCGTGTGCCGTGCCGTCCTGGCGGTTGTGCGCGGCCACCACGGCTTCCAGCGCGTTGGTGGTTTTGCCCATGGCGGAGATGACGATGACAAGTTGTTCGTGCCGGAAGGATTGCAGGATGGCGGCCACATTGCGCACCCCGGCGGCGTCTTTTACGGAGGCGCCTCCGAATTTGAATACTTTCATTTTTTTGATGTTGGTCGAATGGTTTGCGTGTTCAAAAAAACCGCGCAAAGGTACGCGATTTACCCCACTCGTCCTTTCCGGCTGCACTCCCAGGCCAAAATTCCGGCAGCCACGGCCACGTTCAGCGAGTGTTTGGTGCCGTATTGGGGTATTTCCACTGCACCGTCGCAGTAGGGCAGGGCCCTTTCGCTCACGCCCTCCACCTCGTTGCCCAGGATGAGCGCGTAGGTGCGGTCTTTTTCCGGGAAAAAATCGTGGGCCAGCGTGGCGCCGGTGGTTTGTTCGACGGCCCAGATGGAGATGTTTTGCGCCCGCAACTCCTGCAGGGCGGCTTCCAGGTTTTCGACATAGCGCCAGTCGACCGATTCGGTGGATCCCAGCGCCGTTTTCAGTATCTCCCGGTGGGGCGGCTGGGCGGTGATGCCGCACAGGATGATGCCCTGGAGCGCAAAGGCGTCGGCGGTGCGGAAGATGGAGCCTACGTTGAGGCCGGAACGGATGTCGTCGAGGATGAAGTAGATGGGGAGTTTGGGGGTTTCTTTGAAGGTCTCCCTATCCAGACGATGGAGTTCCTCCATGGATCGTTTTGCGTACATTTCCTTTGTTTTCAAACCTTGCGCATCATCTCCCGCAACGACAGTTCAAACCCGGGCATCACCGCCTCCCCACTCAGCACCTTGTCGGCAAACCCCTGCACGACGCGCACGGCCTCACCGGGAGCGTACACGTACGCCTTTTCCTCGTACGGGTCGATGAGCCAGGCCAGGCGCACGCCGTTGGCCATCCAGTTGTCGGTCATTTTGGCTTGCAACTTTTGCAGGTTGTCGGTTTGGGAGCGGATTTCGGCCACAAAGTCCGGCACCACGCGGATGAACGCCTCTTCGTCGTCGTCTGTCACCGTGGCGAGCCGTTCGGGCGAAATCCAGGACGCATCGGGCATTTTGGTGGCGCCATCGGGCAGGTCGTAGGTGCCGTTGGGGCCGAAGACCTCCCCGTGGCCGGTCGATTCATTCCAAAGATTCAGGAGAAAGTTCAGGCGGTTTTCCCGTCGGCCCGATCCTTTTTTAAGTGCAGCCATAATCGTAACGGCGCCGTCGGCATCGCGCTCAACGGCCAGGTTGGGGTAACGTTCGGTGAGTTCGACAAACGCCTCGCGGGTCATCGGCCGTTGCAGCTCGACAGGGCCGTAGTGGACGGTGAGTTCCTCCACGGTGAAAAGGGGCGGTTCGGAGCGGGTGTCGGGCATGGGTGGGTGAAATGATTACAAAGGTATGGATTTGGCATTGAAAAATGCTCACTCAGGGCGTCCAATGGACTCACCGTTTACTTTTAATCCTGGGAAGCTGTTACACCATTTTCAAACCTTGCGCATCATCTCCCGCAACGACAGTTCAAACCCCTGCATCACCTCCTCCCCGCTCAGCACCTTGTCGGCAAACCCCTGCACCACGCGCACGGCCTCACCGGGTGCGTACACGTACGCTTTTTCTTCGTACGGGTCGATGAGCCAGGCCAGGCGCACGCCGTTGGCCATCCAGTTGTCGGTCATTTTGGCTTGCAACTTTTGCAGGTTGTCGGATTGGGAGCGGATTTCGGCCACAAAGTCCGGCACCACGCGGATAAACGCCTCTTCGTCGTCGTTTGTCACCGTGGCGAGCCGTTCGGGCGAAATCCAGGACGCGTCCGGCATTTTGGTGGCGCCGTCGGGCAGGTCGTAGGTGCCGTTGGGGCCGAAGACTTCGCCATGGCCGTATTGCAGGTTCCAGATGAACAAGAGCCCGTGGAGCCTCGACTCCCGTCGGCCCGATCCTTTTTTAAGTGCAGCCATGATCGTAACGGCGCCGTCGGCATCGCGCTCAACGGCCAGGTTGGGGTAACGTTCGGTGAGTTCGACAAACGCCTCGCGGGTCATCGGCCGTTGCAGCTCGACAGGGCCGTAGTGGACGGTGAGTTCCTCGACGGTGAAAAGGGGCTGGTCGGAGCGGGTGTCGGGCATGGGTGGGTGAAATGTTTACAAAGGTAAGCATTTGTCGGTCGAACAATCGTTTTCTACAGCCGTTATGCTTTTTAAATCTGCACCCATGCAAAACAAATCATTTTTCGGAGCGATTGTGCTCTTCGCCCTGCTCCTGGCCTGTGGCGCCAACACCAACAGTACCCCGGCGGAACAAACCCCCGCCGTGGAAGACCCCGTCACTTACGGCAAACTCGACACCGCCACGCTGGCAGCGGGCTGTTTCTGGTGCGTGGAGGCGATTTTCGAAAGCCTGAAGGGCGTCAAGGAAGCCGTTTCCGGGTATGCGGGCGGGCAAACCAAAAATCCAACCTATGAAGAGGTGTGCTCGCACACCACTGGCCATACCGAAACCGTTCAGGTGTTTTTTGACCCCCAAATGATCAGTTACCAGCAACTGCTGGAGGTGTATTTTGCCGGCATGAACCCCACGCAGGTGAACGGCCAGGGACCCGACATCGGCGACTCCTACCGATCCGTGATCTTTTACCACAACGACGAGCAACGCCGCATCGCCGAAAGCTACAAGGGTCAACTCGACGCCTCCGGCAAATACGACAAGCCCATCGCGGTCGACATCCAGCCGTTCACCGTGTTTTACCTGGCGGAGGAGTACCACCAGAATTACGAGCGCAACCACCCGGACAATCCGTACGTACAACGCGTTTCCGTTCCGCGGCTGAACCGGATAAAAGCGCAGTTTCCGCAGTTGTTAAAAACGTCTAAAGGGCACTAGGCTCGTTTATCGCACCACCAACACATCCCCGGTAAAGCGCTCCACCTGCCCGTCAATAAACCGGATTTCTGCGTGGTACATGTACACCCCGGGCGTTGCGGGTTCACCGCTGATGTTGCCGTCCCACCCGGCGCTTTCATCCCCCGGACCGACGCCCTGAACCTCGTGTACCTTCTGGCCCCACCGGTCGAACACGCGGAACAGCTCAATCTGATCCACATCCGGCCCTCCTGAAATGAAAAACAGGCTATTCAGGGTGCTGCTTTGCGGTTTGAATACGTTGGGAATGTACACCCGCCGCCCGGTTTCTACCACCACCATACGCTCGTCGGCTGCAGGGCAATTGTTGGTGTCCCGGACCGTGATCCGGTACTTGAAGGTGCGTGGTGGCGTGTACAGGCACCCGTCGCAGACCATGGGTTGCAAATCGGGCGGGTAAACGTCGGTATACGCCAGGCGCAACGGGTCGTTCACGTAATCATCCCGCCACAGCTCCACCGTTTCGCCGAGTTGAATGGTGGTATCAGGCGCAAGGTCGACCAGCAGTTCTTCCGGTTCCTCAATGGTGATGACGGTATCCCATGCACAGCCGTCGCCGGCCAGTATCCGCAGCTGGTAGTCGCCGCTTTCCAGGTAGGCGAATCCCTCCCGGAACGCATAGTTACCGGTGTCGAGCGCAAAACGGTACGGCGGATTGCCTTTGGTGACGTCCAAAACGTAAATCGCGCCGTCGTTTCTGCCGAAACAACTCACAGCGAGCACATCCAGTGCGGGCTCGGAAGGCAACTCCTGGGGCCCCACGCGTACCGTATCGGTGCTGGAGCATCCATTGGCCGGGTCGGTGACCACCAGGGCATAGCGTCCGGTTTCGTTGACTTCCGGTGAGTCGGTTTCGCCCGAAAGGATGGTCTGGGTGGAGTCGGCCGTCCAGACAAACCGGTAAGCGGCCGGCGGGGACACCTGAGCCGTGAGCTCGATGGGTTTTCCGTTGCAGGACAAAGAACGGGTGGTGTCGATTTCCAGCCCGGGTCGGGCGCTTTCCGGCAGCAGGGTCACCGGCAAGGTGGCCGCGCACGGCGGGTTCACCTCACACGCGTTGGCGGCTTGCACGCACAAATTGCCGGCCTGGCTTCCCCAGGTGACCGACACCAGGTTGCCTAACGGCGCAGGCGCCACCACGGGCACCGAATCGCCGTCCACCAGGGTGCCGGGCGGCCCATCCCAGATGTAAGCGCCGGCGCCGTACACTGGTTGCACGTAATACTCCACCGTGGCGCCGGCACAAACGGCCTGGGGGCCGGTAATTTCGCCCACGGTGGCCAGCGCAGGCTCATACACGGCGTCGTTGGGCGTCACCTCAATGGTGAACTCGCAAAAGTCGCCCGCGTACCCGTCGACCAACAAAAAGTAGGTAGAGCCCGGGTACAGGTTGGCCGAAACGGACACCGGCAGGTTGCCGCCGCCCATCTCGCCTTTGGCGCAATCGAGCGGCGGCTTGGTGCAGTCGGCATAAATGGCGATTTGCACGCCGTCGCCAAAAAGGCAGTTGATCGGTTTGGCGGTAAACGTGGCGTACGTGCCGCCGGCAATGAAGCCGATCCACTGGCCGTTTTCGTACGTCCCGCAAAAATCGATCGCCTGGCCGGAAGGATAACCGATGGTGGAGCCCACGTAGCCGTCGAAGTTGCAAAAAATGCAGGCAATATCGCAACCAATGGCCGGCCCGGCCCCGGAGCCGCAGGCTTGGGGCAGTTGGGCCGACACAAAGGTCGCGGTTATGATAAACAGAAAGGTGAGGAAGATTGATCGCATGGATTAGGAATTGATGTTTTTGAATGATCTATCGGGTTACTTGCAGTTTGGCGACTTCTGCCGCGCCGTTGTCCAGATTTTCCAGGCGTACGAAGTAGGGGCCTGGCGGCAGTGTGTTCACCTGCAGGTAAAACAGGTTGTTGCCCGGTTGCATGCGAACGGCATGGTTGGACACCAGTTGCCCGCCCAGGCTGTGCAAACTCAGCATGGCGTTGAACGTCGTTTCGCTGCGGAAGGCCACCTCGGCCCGGGTGCTGGCGGGGTTGGGCGACAGGCGGAGGGCGGCGCGTTGCGTCGGCTGGTCCCACACGCTGGTGGTGCCGAAGTAACAGTCGGGCGACACCACAAACTGGCTGTTGACCAGCGGCAGTTTATTGTATCCCTTGAAAAAAGTTTCTTCCAGCACCGCGTTGTCGGCGCCGAGCCAATCCTGGAGCACGGTGGTGAACACTTGCCTGTAATCGTGTTGCATGCCTTGCAGCTGGTTGTCGCCGCTCAGGTCCGAGAGGTTAACGTTGGTGCCGGTAACGCCGCCCTCGCAGCCCTTGCCAAACAGGAACACGGGCGCCAGCGTGCCGTGGTCGGTACCGGCCGAGCCGTTCTCCCGGGCGCAGCGCCCGAACTCGGAAAAGGTGCAGGCCATCACGCGGTCGGCCAGCCCGAGCCCTTCCAGGTCGTTGAAGAAGAACTGCACGGCGTCGCTCAAATTCCGCAATAGTCTGGCATGTCCGCCGTCGAGCACCGTACCCTCCGGAGGTACCTGCGAGCCGTGTGTGTCGAAACCGCCCATGGAGCACAGGTAGATCTTCGTTTTGCAACCGCCGCTCATGAGCCGGGCGATCGTTTTGAGCTGGTTGGCGAGTCCGGTTTGGGGGTAGTTGGCGATGGTATTCGAGCCGGCATTGAAGGCGGCACTGATGCGTACGGAGTACTCGTCGACGGCCTGCTCAATGCCCATAATGTAGGCCAGCTCGTCGCCGTACTCCGAATCGGGCACGTTCGGCATGGGCGCGCCGCCGATGGTCTGCACCAGACTGTAAAAACCGGCCGGGTCTTGCCCGTACAGGGTGAGCGCGTTCACGTGTTCCGTTTCCGTGTGGAAGCCCAGGCTGGGGTAGGGGTCGCCGATTTGCAGGCCAAGCGGGTCGGGCATGTCGGGGGTGGGCAGCCCCTTCACGTCCGGGTACATGGCCGCCAAAGCCCGACCCATCCACCCGGAGCGGATGTTGAAATTTTCCGGTGTGCCGTCGCCGCCGGACAACCACAGGTCGGCGCCCTTGAAGTGCGACTGGTTCAGGTTTTCGTATCCGACCGCTTGCACCACGTTGACCCAGCCTTTGTCGTACAGGCTTTTCATGCCGGTCATGACCGGGTGCAGGCCCACCCGGTTGAGGGCGGGCATATTGGTGTCGAGGTTGATGTATTTCTCCGGTCCGGTTTCAGGCACCTTGATGACCGGGCGCAGGTTTGCGTAGGTGTCGTACTGCGCGATGGGAATGATGGTGTTCAGGCCGTCGTTGCCGCCCTTGAGCTGGATGAGCACCAGCACCCGGTCTTCCACCCCTTCGCAATTGGCCAGCATGCGCGCCAGGCTCCGGTTGGCAAAGGGGGTCATGGAAAAGCCGTTCACCGCGAAAGTGGAGACGCCGGCAGTGGGAATTATTTTAAGAAAAGATCTGCGTTTCATGTTTGAAGGCGATTAGAAGATTAGTAAACCTGGTATTCGGGGGCGTACAACACGGCATTCAGCAGGCGACCCAACGCAATGTTGACCTCGGTGTCGTCACCGGTGTTGATGTAATTCACCCACTCGTAATTCCAGTCGGCGGCGGGCAGTCCGTTGAGGAAAATGGTGTCGAGGAAATACAGAAGCCGCTCGTTGTCCGGTTGTTCCGGGAAAAGAAACTCCAGGAGCTCCGGCACGAGAAAGTTTGCATCCGAAGGGTCGCTGATCACCCCGCTGTCGCGCACCCAGGCCGCGATGTCGAGCCGGGTGCCGATGGCGTCGCCCCCGCCGGGACCCCAGGCGTTGGTGCCGGTGAGCAATACCTGCGGCAGCTTGTACCGGGTAATGATGGTCGCCGAATTGAAAAACTGGCGATTCAGCTCCGGATTTTGGTAGTAACCGGGGTATCCGGCCACGTCTGGCGGGAAAAACAGCTCCATGCCGGCCCGCCCCAGCAGGCGTTCGATGACCGCCGCATTCCAGAAAGTCATGTAGTGATCCTGGTTTTGGGTCATCGGATCCGGAATGGACAGGTCAAAAAAGGAGAAGGCCTGCATTGAAAGGTCCAAAGGTGATTTGATGAGGGCGCCGATGATTTCGTCGTTGTCCGCGCCGTCGTCGGCGTCGAAGAAGTGTTCGCTGCCGAGCAGCTGTCGAAGCACGGGCAATACCGCAAAGTCGCCCGCGATGAGTGTCTGGGCAAGTGGCTCGATGACATCGGATTCCACTTCCGCGCTGATGTTGCGCGTCAGGAAGAACCGGTACAGGCGGCGGCAGAGGTGACGCGCCGTTTCAGGTTGGGCAAACACCATGTTTACCAGGTCGTTCAGTTCACCGAACATGCCTGCCTCGTCGTTGGTTGCCGGCTGAATGGTGGCGCCGCCGAAACGGGCGCTGAAGGTTTTTGGGCCGAAGTCGTGGCTTTGCGGATACCCTTTGCCGGCCGGGAGCCCGGTTTCCGGGTCCTGGTATTGCACCCGAAAGGCGTTGTTGAAGCCGGTGAGCACGCGCGCGGCCTCGATGATGTCTTCCTCCGTATAATAGGTGTAGTCGCCTGGCCCGGCAGGCTGCCCCTTGCCGATGGTGTGCAGCTCAAAAAATTCGCGGGCGAAGTTTTCGTTGGGGTTGTTAACGTAGTTCTGGTTGTTGTCGATGTAGCGGAGCATGCAGTTGTCGGTCACCATTTTGGTCACCAGCGACCGGAAGTTGCCCAGCGCACCCCAGCGGAGGAGCATGAGGTAGTCGAAGTACTCCATGCTGTTGCCGCTGTCGGCGGCCACGGCCAGGAACTGGTGCCAGAACAGTTCCATCCGGTGGCCGATGCCCTCGTCGAGCAGGGCTTCGTTGACCCACCAGGCCATCACGTAACGGCGGAGTAGCTCGTCGTCGGCCGGCAAGGTGGCGTTGGGTGGCTGTGGCGGGTTGATCCAGGTGGCCGGCGTGCCGCCGGGGCCGTTTGCGAAAACGGGCTGGTCGAGGGAAAGCGGGCGTTGGGTGAGCAGATCGTCCAGCGCCTGGGCGGCCGTCAGGGCGGCCAACTGGTCGATGCGGGGGCGGGTGTAGCGGAAGGATAAACGGCGCAACAAATGCGCGGCCTTCCGGCGACCCAGAGGCCCCGGGTGCGGATTCAAAGAAGCCATACGGCAGAAGACGGTTGGTGAATAAATCGGTTATTGCACCCCTGACAACGTTCAGAAAAACGTAAAAAAGATAAGGTCGGGATGTCAGATGCTCGCCAGGCGCGAGCGCTGCCAGGGTGCCGGATTAAAAAACAGGACAATAACGCTGGCCCTACAAGTTTATTGAATAGCAATATGTTAAAATAAAAAAATTGGACACGATTTGCAAAATGCGTTAAAATTGTGGCGCCGTGGCAGTGCGTTAATTTAAAATAACTTAACTTTGCCTTGCTTTTCAACCGAATTAAACAAATAGCTCAACTATGAAAAAAACTTTGACAAGTGCTTTATTCAGTTTCCTCCTGTTGGTTTGCGGCGTCAATTTGTTGACCGCCCAGACTGTTCCAGGCGGCGGTGCGCAGGACGATAACTTTATCCTCGTGCTCAGAGGCCCCGGTGGTCAAACGCTTGAATACGACCAAGCTGTAGCCTGCCAAATCCTGGGTACCACCTGGGGTGGCGACGTCACCAAGGTGCCGCAAATCAAAGGCGATCTGGTGTTCGGCTTCGACGCGCCGGGCGGTCAGGTGGACTCCCTCCTTTGCGACACCGTACTCAACGACTACACCGGCAAGATCGTGGTTGTGCGTCGTGGTGTGTGTGCTTTCAGCATTAAAACGCTCAACGCACAACGCGCCGGCGCCATCGCCGTGATCGCGCTGAACAACGTCGCCAACACCGCCGATTGCGCTGTGCCGAACCCGGGCGCCGACCCCGCCTCGGCCCCCTTGGTAACCATCCCGACGGTAACCACCTCGCAGGTTGCAGCTACCCAGATTCTCAACCTGCTCAACTCCGGTACGGTGGAAGGCGAGTTCGTGCTCCCGCCCTTCGGTCCGCGCGACATTAAAATCGTTGAAGGCTTCTACACGCCGGCCAGCGTGCAAACGCCGGAAGCGCACATGGGTGAAGACATCTTTGCCTTCTCTGCTACGTTGTTCAACAGCGGCGAATCAGAAATCGCTACCAATGTGGTACTGGTGAGCGAAGTACAACGCGCCGACGGCTCGGTTATCTTTGCGGATACGGTTTTACTCGGCGACATCGCCGTAGGTGATACCGTCATTTCCTCCGAAATCGACACCACGGTAACCCTGTGGCCGCCCACCGTTGCCAACGGCATCGTGACCGGTACCTACAACCTGGTGCACAAGGTGTTCGCAGATGGTACCGACGCACGTCCTTCCGACAACGTGAGCTCTGCGCCGTTTATCGTCACGGACTTCCTGTTCGCCAAAGAAGACGGCAACATCGTGCAGGCGTCTCGCCCGTCTACCCTGCCGACCGCATGGCACTGGGGCAACGTGTACCGCACGTCCTCTTCCACACTGGAGAACTACAAAGCGGTGTCGGTGGTGATCAACTACGCCACCAACGCAGCGCCCGACCCGCAACCCAACGAAATCCAGGCAGATATCAGCCTTTTCCGGGTGAACGATGACATCGGCGAAGATTTCTCCGGATTCGACCCCGAGCAGTTCCCCCCCGAGCAAGACCTGACCTTTGTTGCTTTTGGTTCCTTCCAGGCCCCTCCGGACGCTGCTCAGTTCCAGGATCATGAGATTTCACTGGTGGACTTTAACACCCTTGAAGATATCGTGCCACTGGATAAAGGCGCCCGTTATGTGGCTATGGTATCGTTCAAAGAACCTTACAACACGGTGTTCCTGTCTTATGGCGACGTGGCTACCCTGCCCGGCGTGAGCGACCTGCTCTACATCGACTCCTGGTCTGGCGGTTTCGTCGGCGACCCCGATCCGTACGTGCGTCTCAACCTCGGCCTGTTGGTTACCACCGACGAGCGTCCGCTGCTCGACAACACCATGCGCATCGTGCCGAACCCGGTTTCCGAAACGCTTAACCTGCAGTTTGACTTCGTCAAGCCGACCCAGGCGACCATTACCCTGGCCGACATGACGGGCAAAGTCATCACCATCGACGACCGCCCCAGCCTGCTGAACGACCAACTTCAGTACCCCGTTACCCGACTGGCGCCCGGCACCTACCTTGCGCGCGTGGCTACACCCGAAGGTACGCTGACCAAACAATTTGTGGTTGTGAAGTAATTTTACCAGCCTTGCGCTGCTCCATACCGGCGGAGCGACTCATGCAGTCGCTCTGCCGTTTTTTTTATAAAACAGCCTCCAATAAGCTGCGCACGTAAGGCGTGGGCGGGTTTTGAAACAGCACTTCGGGCCATCCTTCGGCGTTCAAACGGCCGTCTTTCATGACCAGCAGCCGGTCGCAGACCTGATGGAGCACGCTCAGATCGTGCGAAATAAACAGGAACGACAACCCCAGCCGGGCCTGCAGGTCGGCGAGCAGGTTGAGGATGGTCGCCTGCACCGACACGTCGAGCGCCGACACGATCTCATCGCAAATCAGCAGGCGCGGCTGAAGCGCCAGCGCCCGGGCAATACAAATGCGCTGCCGCTGCCCGCCCGAAAACGCGTGGGGCATCCGGTTGTAGTGATCAGCCTGCAAGCCAACCTGTTCGAGCAGTTCCACGACCCGGTCCCGGCGGGCGCCGGCTCCGGCGACCAGCCCGTGCACCCGCAAGGGTTCCGATATGGCCTCACCCACCGGCATACGCGGGTTTAAGGCGGAATAAGGATCCTGAAAGATCACCTGCAGGTGCCTGCGCGCGCGGCGAAGCGCCCGCTCGGGCATGTCCAGCCAGTTTTGCCCCATGAAGTGGACCCGCCCTTCCTGCACTTCCGTCAGGCGCGCAATGGCTTTGCCCAGGGTGGTTTTACCGCATCCCGATTCGCCGGCCAGCCCCAGGCATTCGCCCGGATACAGGTTAAAGGAGACATCCTGCACCGCGTCCACCCAGTCGACCGGTGTGCCAAGCCAGTTCCGGGTGCGCGGATAACGCACGCGCATGCCCGTGACCTCAAGCAACGGCTGTTGCGCATACAACTCGGCACGCCGGACTTCCGACATTTTGGGGTCAACCATCATGGGCCGGTACGCTGGGTCCGGCAGCACGTCCTCCAGCGTGGGCATCCGCTGGTAGCGAACGTCGAGACGGGGGCGGCAGGCCACCAAGCCCCGGGTGTACGGCGCTTTCGGATGTTGCAGAATGGCGGCCGTGTCGCCCTCCTCCTGCAACGCCCCGCGGTACAACACCGACACCCTGTCGGTGATGTGCCGGACGACCCCCAGGTCGTGGCTGATGAACAACAAAGCCAGTTGACGAGCCTCCCGGATCTCCTGCAGCAGGTCCAGGATGCCTTTTTGCACCGTGACATCCAGCGCCGTGGTGGGTTCGTCGGCCAGCAGCAGCCGGGGTTCGCAGGACAGCGCCATGGCGATCATCACCCGTTGCTTTTGCCCTCCACTCAGTTCGTGGGGGTACGCGCGGAAGGCGCGCGCCGGTTCGGGCAACCTGACCTGTTCGAGGAGATGCAGCGCCCGTTCCCGCGCTTCCGTGCGCGAAAAGTTCAGGTGATGGCGAATGGCTTCGGTGATCTGCGCTCCGCAGCGCATGACCGGATTGAGCGAGCTCATCGGCTCCTGAAAGATCATGGCGATCTCCTTGCCGCGAATGCGGGTCAGGGCGTTTTCGGACTGATCGTTCAGGATAACGGTATGGCCGGCCGAAAGGCTGTATTGGATGGAACCGCTTTCGTGGTGGAGGTCGTTTTTGGATAAAAGTCGCATGATGGACAGCGCCGTCACGGACTTGCCGGAGCCGGACTCGCCGACCAGGCCCACCGACTCACCAGGCATGATGCGCAGGTTGAAGTTTCGAAGCGCATGCACGGGGTGGGGGCGCCCTTTAAAGGCCACGTCGAGGTCGCGGATCTCCAGCAGCGGGGCGCTCATGGCTGGAAACGCAGGACACATTGTTGATCGCCCCACTCCATATTCAGGCGACCGTTGCGTTTCAGCCAGTCGACCAGCGTGTTGCCCAGCAATTCCGCCCGCCAGCCCTCGAGCAAGGCCGAGTTGAAGTTGTCTTCACCGGATTTCAATTTGTTAAAATCGCCTTTGGGCAACAACAGTGCCGCGCTGATCTCGTGGTCGAGGCACTGACGCCGGACGAAGTGGTACATCAGCTCCATGGTCCACTCCCTTTCCGGGTCGTCCGGCGCCGGTTCGGGCAAATTTTGCAGGAACGACTTTTCTTCTTCGGTAACGGGCCTGGCCAGCAAGGCCTGCCAGTCGGACTGGTGGCGGCGCCACACGTGCTCCGAAAGGGTCCGGTTGCCGCGGTCGGAGCGGAAGGCATCTTTGGCGGCGCGCACCACGGTGGAAATGTGCCGCGACTGCAGGATCGTTTCCCGGGGCACGTTTTGTTCGGCGGCCTTTTCCCTGCGCCATTGATACAGGCGCATCAAAAATATCTTGCCTTTGAAGTCGAGCTGGTGTACCAGATCGTTTCCCAGCACCTCTTTGTAGGGGTCGACTTGATAAAAAGACGCTTTTTCCCACTTCATATTTTCCTCCCGGGCCCAGCCTTCGCGGTTTTGTCTGCGCAGTTTGGCGGACAGGCGGGCGTGCAGTGCGGGCAGGTACTTAACGTCCTCAATGGCGTATTCGACGGCTTTGGGATCCAGCGGACGCGCCTCCCAGTCGGCCACGGTATGGCTTTTGGCGAGGGACACCTTGAGTTCTTTTTCCACGATTTTCCCGAAGCCGGCGGGGTAGTTGTAGCCCACGAACCCGGCAGCGATCTGCGTATCGAAGGTGTTGCGGGGTACCGTTTTGTAAAGCGTATGCAACAAACGGTAGTCGTTGTCGCCGGCATGGGTGATCTTGAGCACGTCCGGGCTCTCCACGATGCGCAAAAACGCCTCCAGGTTCGACACCTTCAGGGGGTCGATGAGGAAGATGTCGTTTTCCGAAACCACCTGGATCAGGCACAAAGCAGGCACGTAAAACTTCTCGCCTACAAACTCGGTATCAAAACCGATCCACGGCTCGGCGGCCAGATCTTCCATGATGTGGTCGAACTCCTCCTGCCGGTCAACAAAGTGAACCTTATAATTCATGCGGCAAAAATACAATTCTGCGCAATAGGATTAGTACCCCGGTTTTTGTTCAAGTGAATTGACGTATTCCAGCGATCCGAGACGGAAAAAGACCGGCAATGGTGTCTTTCGGTTGATGCGGTGCTCAATCCGGCAAAAAAAAGGCAGCGTTTCTGCCTCCCAAGCCGGCGCTGATGGGCTGGGTGCGGGTTTTTCAACTGTTTTTTCGAAAAAACGCGCGTTGACCGGTTGGGATGTCTGCTCCGTCCGATCACGGTTAAAACGGGTCAGTGCGGCCTCCCATCCGGCCGATTGGGCACGAACATGCAGGCTAAAAATCGCGCATAGTCCGGATAACCACAGGAATTTCATGTGTATGGATTTGGAAAACAGGGGTTGCCGCCAACGCGTCAGTACACTTCAAACTGGTGAAACCCGCATTCAATTGCGCCGTTCAGCAGGGATATTTTCTGGCCGGCTTTGAGTCCGACGTGTTTGAGCGCTTCTTTATGCCCTGAAATCACCCAGGCATTCCAGCCTTTCCACCGTTGTTTGAGCTGGTCGCCGATGTTTTTATAAAAGACGATGGCGTCTTCGAGCGGCATGCGTTCGTCGTAGGGCGGGTTAATGATCAGGGTTCCGGGTGGTTCGGGGGGTATTACCTGCTCGAAGGGCAACTTTTGGATCCGGAGGACGGTCTCCAGCCCGGCCGACATGGCGTTGATGGAGGTGGCATTTCGGGCGCGCGGATCGATGTCGGATGCCAGGATAGGGTGGGGGATGGGTCTTTCGGCGCCGTCGGCTTCTTTTTTTACGGCTTTCCACAGTTTGGCATCGAAGTCTGGCCAGCGCTCGAACCCGAAGCGTTCGCGCAGTTGTTGAACGGGCCTGTTCGACGCCAGCAAAGCTGCTTCGATGGGCAAGGTGCCGCTACCGCACATAGGATCGGCAAAGGGGCCGGCGTTGGGGTTCCATCCGCTGAGGGCGATCATACCGGCGGCCAGCACCTCGTTGAGCGGGGCGGTCACCGTGTCGCGGCGATACGCGCGCCGGTGCAGGGAGTCGCCGCTGCTGTCGAGCGAAACGATCACGTTTTCCTGGTGGATGCGCAGGTGGACGCGCAGGTGAGGGGCCACGAGGTTCACGTCGGGTCTTTTACCGCTGTGTTCCCGGAACTGATCCACGATGGCGTCTTTAGCCAGTTGGGCCGCGTAATGCGAGTGTTTGAACACCTCGCCGGTCACCACCGGATCGATCGCGAGGGAGCCGTTGACATCGAGGAGTTGGCGCCAGTCGATCTGGCGCATACCCTGGTACAGTGCTTTTTCGTTCCGGGCTTCGAAGCGAAGCAGGGGCTGAAGCACGCGAAGGGCTGTGCGCAGCGTGTAATTGGCCTTGTATTGCAGCGTTTTATCTCCGGTAAAAGATACGGCGCGTTTCAACGGGGTCACCTCGCCGGCGCCCATGGCCTCCAGTTCGGCCTGGAGCACCGGTTCCAACCCGGCCATTGTGGTGGCGATCATTTCCATGCGTCAGTTTTTCTTTTGGGCGGTATCCAGTGCTTGCTGTATTTGTTCGCGCAGTTGGACGTCGCTGCTCCGGGCTGTCATCAGCCGGGCTTGTTGCAACACCGGTATCGCTTCTGCATTCCGGCCGAGCCGGATGGCCGAAAGGCCGAAGAACAGGTAGCTTTCCGGCTGGTTCGGCCATGCTTCCATGGCCAGTTCGGCCGTTTTGAGCACCTCTTCGTCCGCTTTTTGGTCGTAGAGGATTTGGAGTGCATTATTCCATACGCTAAAAGGGACATCCGGGTAAGCAAGGCACCGGCGGTACTTTTCCAGCGCTGTTGCGGGCTGCTCGGTGAGGTAGTACACATCGCCGGAAAAACTCCACGAGCGCGGATCATCCGGATGGGCGGACTCGATGGCGGAGGCGGCCTGCCGTAGTTGCCCGGCAAGGACATTGTCGGGCTGAACGCGGTATTTTTCCAGGAGTGGGATGAGTTCCTTCAGCTTGGTGTCGAGCGAAACGCCGGAATTGGCGTAGACGTCGGTTTTACGGTCTTTTCCGACGGCGAGCAGGGCTACCGGGTCTCCGGGGTTGATGCGCAGGATGTCGTTGTAGGCCCGCAGGGCATTTTTTTCATCGCCGATCTGCCGATAAAATTCGGCCTGTCGGTAGCGGTATTCCATGCGTTTGGGGTAGGCGTTCGAAAGGCGCTCCAGTTCGGCGGCGGCCTTGCTGTTTTCGCCCATTCCGAGGTACACGAAAAACCGTTTTTCGGCGATTTCCGGGTTGTAGCCGGTGCGTTTTTCCAGCCTTTCGAGCGTTTTAAGGGCTTCTTTGGGGTTTCCGGCGAGCGTGTGCAGATAAGCCAGCTTGCGGAGATAGTCGGTGTTTTCCGGATACTTTTTACCCAGCACCTCGTATACGGCGGCGGCTTCGGCCGTTTGACCGTTTTGTTCCAGCAGCTCGGCCTCGTACAGGGCGTACCAGACGTTTTCGGGTTCCAGCTTACCCGCTTTGCGGATGCTTTCCAGGGCGCTACCGGTTTGCTGTTGAGCGGCCTGTACCCGGGAGAGGCTGTGCCAGGCAGCCCCGTGCTGCGGGTTGTCGAGCAGGAAAGCCTGCAGGAGCTTCTCCGACGCGCCATAACGACCCACGATGCGTTCTCGTTCGGCGTCGACAAAAGCGCTCTGTCGGTTCACCTCTTTTTCAGGTACCTGAACCAGTTTGCCTTCGAGCGTATTTTGCGCGGCGATGCGCGTGCTTATCAGGAATAAAGCGACCCATACGCCGCTGCGCAGGGCGCGGCGGGAAGGGCGCGAGAAAAGTAATCGGGTCATTGTGTGGCCGTATGCCAAGTCCTAACGCTTGGAAAAATTCGAAAAATCGCCCAGGTTCAGTTCATCTTTGGAGCCGACGAAGCGGCTTGAGTTCCCGACCATGGAGTGTTCCAGAACGGCGTTTTTGATGTGCGACCGGTTCTGGATAATGCTGTTGGAAATTACGGTGTTTTCAACGGTTGAATGGTGGCCTACACTAACGTAAGGGCCCAGCACGGTGTTGCGCACTACTGCCTGGTTGCCGATGAAGCAGGGGGGGATGATCACGCTGTTTTCCACCACGGCATCTGAGGACACCAACCCGTTGTCGCGGTTGAACTCGAGCATACGCTCGTTGGAGAGCAGGATGGATTCCTTGTTCCCGCAGTCGAGCCATTCCTCAATTTCACCGGTGTGAAATTGCAACCCTTCGTTTTTCAGGATTTCCAGCGCGGTGGTGAGCTGGTATTCGTTTTTTTCCTTGATGTCGTGGGTGATGATGTGGTGCAGGGTGTTGCGCAACCGTTCCGCTTCGCGGAAATAGTAGATGCCCACAATGGCCAGGTCGGAGACGAACTGGGCAGGCTTTTCCACAAATTCAGTAATGACCCCTTTGTCGTTCAGCTTAACCACGCCAAAGGCGGACGGGTCTTTGACCTTCTGCACCCAAATCAGCCCGTCCAACGAAGTATCGAAGGTGAAGTCTGCTTTGAACAGGGTGTCGGCGAAAGCAATCATGCAGTTGCCCGACAGGCTCTCCCACGCACAATGAATGGCATGACCGACGCCGAGGGCTTTTTCCTGGCGGTAAATGGAAGCGCGGGCGCCCAGCCGCTCTGCAATATGGATCAGCTCTTTTTCTACTTCAGGGCCATAATCGCCGATGATATAGGCAATTTCTTCCAGTTGGCCGAAGTAGGACTTGGCCAGGGATTCCACCAGTCGCTGGATGATCGGTTTTCCGGCAACGGGGATGAGCGGTTTGGGAACCGTTAGCGTGTGGGGGCGCAAACGGGTGCCCCGACCGGCCATGGGGATGATGATTTTCATGTGCGTTTACACTTAGACGGGTAGATTCAGCGGGGTAGCGGCAATTCAAATGCCAAAAATACGGCATTTTAGCCACCCTTGCGCGTAAAGGTTTTGTTGCGAATTTTAAATAAATATTAACCGTTCCGAAACGGTTGCGCACAAGCGCTAAACGGTGTGCGTGCTGCCGAAACCGCCGGCGCCGCGGTGGGTGTCCCCGAGGGTTTCGGCTGCCTCCCACGTTACCTTTTCGTACCGGGCGACCACCAGCTGGGCGATGCGCTCACCCGGCTCTATGGTTTGTGGCTGGTTGGACAGGTTGACGACGATGCAACCGATCTCACCCCGGTAATCGCTGTCGATTGTTCCCGGACTGTTCAGCATGGTCAGCCCTCGCTTGAGCGCCAGTCCGCTGCGCGGGCGCACTTGCGCCTCGAAACCGTCCGGCAATTCGATGAACAGGCCCGTTGGTATCAGCGCCCGTTCGAGTGGTTGAAGGGTCAGGGGTTCCGGGATAGCCGAGCGCAGATCGAGCCCCGCGCTGCCGGAGGTCTCGTATCGGGGTAGGGGATTGCCGGATTTGTTGATGATGCGTACCGAGACAGACATGTTTTTTGGCGACAAAAATAGGTTTTCAAAAGAAATAATTGATAAACCCGATTCCAGCCGCTGAAAAACCAATAATTTTCGGCCTTCAAATGTCAATCCCTATCATGCAACAAATCCCGACGCTGGTTTCTTATCTGGTTCTGCTATCCTTTTCGTCTCCCGCGATTGCCGGGGCTGAACCGATCTCCGCGACCTTTTTCCCGCCCGATACCGTCCTTTGCCCCGGAAACACCGTTCAACTCTTCGCTTCGGGCGGTGATTCCTACCAATGGCAACCTGCCGCAGGGTTGTCGTGCACCGATTGCGCCAACCCGGTAGCCTCACCGACAGTGTCGACCACGTACACCGTCGACATTACGCGTCAGGGGCTGACCGAGCGCCAGACTTTTTATGTCGGTGTGTACGGGCTCGATCTCGGCGCCGACATAACGGTTTGCAACAACGCATTGATCACCCTGAATCCGGGAGGCGAGTCGTATCCCGACGCCACGTATGCCTGGCAGGGTTTCCCGCCTGACCTGAGTTGTACAGATTGCCCTTCGCCCACGTTGACGGGACTGACTACCGGCATTTACTTTTATTTTGCCGAACTAACCGCGCCGGGGTGCAGTTTCAACGATACCTTGCGCATTACGGTGGTCAATGGCCAGCAACCGGAGTATGTGATTGCCGGTGACACCACCATTTGCCTCGGCGCTGCCGTTGCGCTCGGGGGGGCTCCGGTTTCGGGGACATTTTACACCTGGACGTCCGATCCGCCCGGCTTCACCAGCAACCTGCCCAACCCGGTGGCCACGCCGACCGTCAGCACCACCTATTTCCTGGCCACGGCCAACAGCGTTTGCCCCATCTCGTCGTTCGACAGCCTGCGGGTGACGGTGTTGCCGGCTATCGAATTGAACCTGGCCGCCGACACCCTGGTTTGTCAGGGCCAACCGGTGCTGCTCAATACGGCGCCTCCCCAGGCTGGCGTCAACTACACATGGTCGCCCGATGATGGATCGTTGAGTGATCGTACCGCAGCCAATCCCATCGCCCGGCCCGAGACCCCCACCGTATATGTGGTGACCGCGGATAACGGGGCCTGTTTGGTGACCGACACCGTGGTTGTCGACATCGCACCCATAGACATCCGGTTGAGCGCGGACACAGTCTCGATCTGCCTGGGTGGTTTCGCCGAGGTCACGGTGCTTCAGGTGACACCCTCCGGCAGCGCCGTGCTTTGGTCGCCTTTGCTGGATCTGGCCGTGACGCCCGACGGGTTGCAGGCCACTGCCACGCCGGACGAGAGCCGGTTGTACACGGCGACCGTAACCGCGCCGGGGTGTTCGCGCAGCGCCTCGGTTTGGGTGCAGGTGGACAGCCTGCCGGCCAATCTCGCCATTATGCCCGACGACACCACCGTTTGTCAGGGTTCGCTCGTATTGCTGACCTCGACGCCGTACGATCCGGCGGCATTTGCGAACATCGAATTCCGCTGGGAGCCGGCCACGGGGCAACAAACCCCCGACAGCCTGTACAACATGGTCATCCAGGCCGATACCACCCTGCTCTACCAGCGCATCAACACCAGCGGGGCTTGCGTGGACACCTCGGTGGCCAAAATAAACGTGATCCCCACGGCGGTGATGACCATCACCCCTCAGGACACCATCGTGTGCCCCGGGCAAACGGTTCAATTGAACCTGACCTACACACCGGGCGTGACCAACATCATGTGGACCCCTCCGTCGGGATTGAGTTGCACCGATTGCGACAACCCGCTGGCAACGATCATTCGCACCTCCTCCTACGCGGTGAGTGGCGAGTTCATGGGCTGCCCGGTATCTTCCGGGGTGGTCGTTCAGGCGTATCCCGAACCCGGCTACCTGTTTCCTGCCGACACGAAACTGTGCGAGGGCGATACGTTGTTTTTAAACACCATTAACGATCCGGCTACCAATTACACGTGGACGTCGACTGCGCCCGGTTTCGGCACCCAAACCACCGCAACCCCGATCTGGGTGCCGGATCAGCCTTCCGCTTCGTTTTTCCTGGATGCAGTGACCCTCGACGGGTGCCGGGTTTTCGACACCCTGAACGTGACCTTCAACACAGCTACGCTCGACGTGCAGGGCGACACCACCATCTGCAAAGGCAGATCGACGATATTGCGCGCGATTACCAACGTGCCGGGTACTTTCCAGTGGAATACCGGACAAACTACGCCGACCATATCGGTGGCTCCCCAGCAGTCGCGATCCTACACCGTGACTTTCACCTACGCAGGCGATTGCCAACTGTCGGGCATCGCCACCGTGGAGGTGGAGCCGGGCCCGGAGGTGCTGTTTCCGCCCCTCAACCAGCGCCAGTTGTGCCTGGGCGACTCCAGCACCTTGAATCTCAACCCAAAACCGGGCGCCGTGTACCAGTGGAGTTCCAATCCGCCTGGTTTCTCTTCCAACACAGCGGCGCCGGTGGTTACGCCGCAGGTGCCCACCACCTATACGGTGACGGCCACGCTGGGCGTTTGCCAGGAGATTCTCAGCGTGACCCTGACCCCGCTGGTTGCCACGGTGGAAGCCGGGCCTGATACGGCCATTTGTGCAGGCGAACCGGTGCAACTGACGGCGGTGTCCACCGGCGCACAAGGTGGATCATTTTTGTGGACCCCTCCCGGCAATACCGGCGCCGACATTCTGGTTCAACCCGACACCACGACTACCTATTTCGTTCAATACACCCTGGCCGCGCCTGCATGTACCGCTACAGACAGCGTAACTGTTTTTGTTTCCAACAACTTTAACCTCAGCATCGGTTCTGTGCCGGACACCAACCGGGTGAGTCTGGGGCAGCCGATAACCCTTAGCGCCGTGGTGGAGCCCACCCAAAACCTATCGGGGTTTGCATTCACCTGGACGGAAGTACGCCCCAATATGGAGATACTCGGCACGGGCGAATCTATCGAGTACGTGCCATCGCTGAATCAGGACACGGTTGTTCGCATTACCCTTTCGGCGATCTCACCCGATGGCTGCGAAAAACTGGCCTTCATCGAGCTCATCATTGTGCAGCCCGTGGTGAAGTTCCCCAACGCATTCACCCCGGGCAACGGCGACAACTTAGGCATAAACGACGTGTTCAAGCCGGTAACCCAGGTGGGTATCATTTTTATCGACCAATTTGACATTTACAACCGGTGGGGGCAAAAAATATACACCAGCAACGACCCCCAGGCCAGTTGGGACGGTACGGTAGACGGCCAGCCGGCGCCTACCGACGTTTACGTCTATTACATACAGTATCGGCGGGGCGACGGATCGCTGATCGTGACCCACGGCGAAGTGACGCTTTTGCGTTGACGCCTTCGTTTTTGCCTTTTTTCCTGTAAATTTGCATCCGCCGGGCTGAAACCCGCCCGGCATTTTGTTTGTATGGTCAAGATTGGAGCCGTAGAGATCGGTGAGTTCCCCTTGTTGTTGGCGCCCATGGAAGACGTGAGCGACCCGCCCTTTCGCCGATTGTGCAAGGAACAAGGGGCCGATATGGTGTACACGGAGTTCATCAGCGCCGATGGCCTGGTGCACGACGCCGTTAAAAGTTTGAAAAAACTGGAGATATTCGACTACGAACGCCCCATCGGGATACAGTATTTCGGTGGGCAACTGGACAATATGCTGGGCGCGGCAGAGATCATTGAGTCGAAGCATCCGGACGTCATCGACATCAACTTCGGATGCCCGGTCGCCAAGGTCGCCTGCCGGATGGCCGGCGCCGGGCTCTTGCGCGACATCCCCCAGATGGTTCGGCTGACCGAGGCTGTGGTCAACAGCACGAACAAGCCCGTGACGGTTAAAACCCGTCTGGGGTGGGACGACAGCACGATCAACATCGTGGAGGTGGCCGAACGCCTGCAGGATGTGGGCATACAGGCGCTCAGCATCCACGGCCGCACACGTGCGCAGATGTACAAGGGGGAAGCGGACTGGACCTGGATCGCCCGCGTAAAGGAAAATCCGCGTATGCACATCCCGATTTTCGGGAATGGCGATGTGGATTCTCCGCAGCGGGCGCTGGAATACCGCAACCGGTTCGGTGTCGACGGCATCATGATCGGTCGCGCAACCATCGGGTATCCGTGGATATTCCGGGAAATCAAACATTTTTTTGAAACAGGCGAGTTGTTGCCCCCTCCGGATGTTTCCGAACGGGTAAACGCCGCGCGCCAGCACCTGCGCGACAGCCTGGCCTGGAAAGGACCCAAACTGGGCGTGCTGGAAATGCGGCGTCATTATTCCCCCTACTTCCGGGATTTACCCAACATCAAGCCTTTTCGGGCCCGGTTGGTCACGATAATGGAACCTGAAGCGTTATATGCGGTGTTGGACGAGATTGAAGCGGAATACGCCGGTTACGCCGTGGAACTGGTAACAGCTTGATGCATTTCTGAAATAAAAACATGACTTTCTCCATACTGCCGGCAGAACGGAAGGTTTTTGAATTGGTTGCTCAGGCCGCACGCGCGCTCGGGGTGCAGGCCTTTGTTGTAGGCGGTTACGTGCGCGACCGGTTGCTCGGGCGCGCCACCAAAGACATCGACATCGTGTGCGTGGGCGACGGTATCCAGCTCGCCCATCAGGTGGCGTCTATGTTGTATCCCAAACCCAAGGTCGCCGTCTATAGCCGCTTTGGCACCGCAATGCTGCGTTATGACGGGATTGAAGTCGAGTTTGTGGGCGCTCGCAAAGAGAGCTACACCCCCGATAGCCGCAAGCCGGACGTGCGAGAGGGGTCGCTGGAGGACGACCAACACCGCCGCGATTTTACCATCAACGCCCTGGCCGTCGGTTTGAACGAAGACGATTTCGGGCAGATCATTGATCCATTTGGCGGACTGGCGCATTTGGAACAAAAACGCATCAAGACGCCGCTGGAGCCCGGGCAAACGTTCAGCGACGATCCGTTGCGCATGTTGCGCGCCATTCGTTTCGCCACCCAGCTTGGCTTTTCCATCGATCCGGAGACTTTTCAGGCCATCGGCAGGCACAAACAGCGCATACACATCATTTCAAAAGAACGCATCGCCACCGAGTTGGAGAAAATCCTGATGGCGCAAAAGCCCTCTGTCGGCTTCACTTTGCTTTTCGACAGCGGCTTGCTCCATCTGGTGCTGCCTGAAGTGGCGGCCCTCCAGGGTGTGGAAGAAAAGTACGGGCGCGCCCACAAAGACAATTTTTACCACACCCTGGAGGTACTCGACAACCTCTGTAAACGCAGCAATAACCTGTGGCTGCGTTGGGCGGCCCTGCTGCACGACATCGCCAAGCCGGTCACCAAGCGCTACCACAAAGACACCGGCTGGACCTTTCACGGGCACGAATGGGTGGGCGCGCAAACCACCGTCCCCCGGATTTTCCGCAACCTGCGCCTGTCTCTGGGCGCCGAAATGGAATACGTACAAAAAATGGTGCGCCTGCACCAGCGGCCCATCAGCCTCACCAAGGAGGAAGTGACCGACAGCGCCGTGCGCAGACTTTTGTTCGACGCCGGGCCCGAAATCGAAGACCTGTTTATGCTCTGTGAGTCGGACATTACCACCAAAAACCCGCGCAAGGTGGTGCGGTATCTCGAAGGCTACGAGTTGCTCAAGCAGCGCATCGGTGAAGTTTCCGATGCCGACCGCCTGCGCTTGTGGCAACCTCCGATCACCGGCGATGTCATTATGCAAACCTTCAACCTGAAACCCTCCCGGGAAGTCGGACTGGTCAAAAACGCCGTGCGCGAAGCCATTCTGGACGGCGAGATCGAGAACACCTTCGACGCCGCCTACGCCCGGATGCTGGAAGAAGGTAAAAAGATTGGACTTGCCCCCGAACCCACTTAATCTTCAAATTAAACGACCATACCTCATGTCATCCGCGCACAAAAACCTGTCGGAATACAACGACACTACCATGCCCGACGCTTCGGAGTGGCGCTTCGGCATTGTGGTGTCTGAATGGCACAGCGATGTTACCCACGCCCTCTATCAGGGTTGCTACGACACGCTGGTCAAACACGGCGTCAAATCCGACAACATTTACACCGTGCAGGTGCCGGGCAGCTTCGAACTGCCGCTGGGCGCCCGCCTGCTGAACGCCAAACACAATCCCGACGGCGTCATTTGCCTGGGCTGCGTCATCCGGGGCGAAACCAGCCACCACGATTACATCAACCAGGCGGTGGCTACCGGGCTGATGCAGCTCAACGTGATGGCGGGCAAACCGTTCGTTTTCGGGGTGCTGACCCCCGATTCCCTTGAGCAAGCCCTCGAACGCGCCGGCGGCCAACACGGCAACAAAGGCGTGGAGGCCGCTGCCACCGCTATTCGTATGGTGGCCCTCCGGGAAAAACATCCGGAAGGCAAAAAAGGAATCGGATTCCACTGATGCTCACGTACCAAAGTATACACACCGGCCACCTGAAGCTCGACGGCGGCGCCATGTTCGGCATCGTGCCCAAACGCCTGTGGCAAAAGCTGAACCCGCCCGACGAAAACAACCTCTGCACCTGGGCCATGCGCGCCATGCTGGTGCAAACCGACGGGCGTAACATACTCATCGATACCGGCATCGGCAACAAGCAGGATGAAAAATTCCGCGGTTTCTTCGAACCCCACGGACCCCAGTCTCTTTTTTCCTCGCTGGCAGACGCGGGCTTTCAGCGTGAAGACATCACCGATGTGTTCCTCACCCACCTGCACTTCGACCACTGCGGCGGCGCCCTGTGGAAAAATGAAAACACCGGTCAAACAGAAGTCTCCTTTCCAAACGCCCGGTACTGGACGAACGAACGCCACTGGAAGTGGGCCCTGAACCCCAATGCGCGCGAACAAGCCTCCTTTCTTCGCGAGAATTTTATGCCGCTGGCCGAACAAGGGAAACTGCACTTTGTCGCCACCAAGCAAAACGCGCCCTTTGCCACCGGTTTTCGGGTGCGTTTTTTCAACGGACATACAGAAGCCCTCATGGCCCCCGTTTTAGACACCGGCGGTGAGCAGGTTGTTTATTGCGCCGACGCCCTCCCGTCTCAGTGGCACGTCGGTATGCCCTACATCATGGCCTACGATGTGCGCCCACTGGTCACGCTTCGCGAAAAGGCGAGCCTGCTGGAGGAAGCGGTGAAAAAACGGTACCGATTGTTTCTGGAGCACGATCCGCTCACGGAGTCCATCCTGATACAAAAAGACGACCGGGGCCGCTTTATACCCGTACCTGTTTAAAGACGGTTTTATTTAATAACTTTTTTGCCGTAAACCAATGCCTTATGAGAAAATTCACCCTGCTCTGCTGTTTCCTGTTTTTTATCCTGCCCCACATCCTGCCAGCCCAGACACCCAACCGGGTAACCCTTTCGGGAACGGTGGCCGACACTTCCGGGGCGGAGATCGCCCTGCCGACGGTCATGCTGTTGAACCCCCAGGACTCCACCCTGCTCAATTACACGCGCGGAGACGAAAAAGGGCAGTTCGTTTTCAAAAATATCCCCAATAAATCTTACCTCCTCAAGGTATCCTACATCGGCTACATCCCCTTGCAAGTGGCGGTTGAACCTTCCCCGAACCCGGAAAACAACCTGGGCATGCTCGGCATGAAACCCCTCAACGAACAACTCATGGAGGTGGTGGTGCGCACCGCCAAGGCGGCCCTCAGCATCCGGGGCGACACGGTGGAGTACGACCCGTCGTCGTTCAAGGTGCCGCCGGGGTCATCGGTCGAGGACCTGCTGCGCCGGTTGCCCGGCATCGAAGTGGACGCCGAGGGCAACATCAGGGCACAAGGGCAGGATATTCGCAGGGTGTATGTAGACGGTAAGACTTTTTTTGGCGACGACCCCAAAGCGGCAACCAAAAACCTGGGCGCCGAAACCCTCTCCAAGGTGCAGGTGTACGACGAGGCCAGCGAGCAAACCAAAATAACCGGTATCGACGACGGCAAGGAAATCAAGGTGATGAACCTCGAACTGAAGGATGAATACAAAAAGGGCAGCTTCGGAAAAGTGACCGGCGCCGTCGGAACCGAAGAACGCCTCGCCGGCCGGGCCAGCTACAACCGCTTCAACGAGCAGGAGCAGCTCTCCTTCATTGGGTACGGCAACAACATCAACGAAACGGGCGTCAACTGGGAAGATTACGGCGAGTTTAAGGGACAAGGCGCATTCAGCGACTTTGACAACGGCGACTTCGGCTTCGAGGGCGGCGGCCGTGGGTACTACTTCAGCAGTAGTGGTGGCCCGCTCAACAACTTCGACGGCCGCGGATTTACCGAAAACTTCGGCGGCGGCGTCAACTACAACTTCGACAACAAAAAAACCAAGGTCAACGCCAGTTATTTTTACAACCAGACAGACCTGACGTTCCGCGAATACACCACCCGGAACAATTTTGTAGAAGAAGGCACCTTCACCAACGAAGATACCCTCCGCCAGGACGCCTTCCAGCGGCGGCACAGCCTGTCCTCCCGCCTGGAGCACGAGATCGACTCGAGCAACAACATCATCGTCAAGGCAAACCTCGCGCTACGAGAAAATGACACCCAACAAGCTAAAAGTCAGTATTTTACCGACAACCTCGATATGCCGATCAACCGCCTGCTGACCGCTACCGACAACCTGACTGGCGCCGGCGACCTCACCAGCGCCGCCATCTTCCGTCACCGTTTCCGGAAAAAAGGGCGGACTTTCGCCGCCAGCGCCGGATTCAACGCCACCGGCAATGACGGAGACGACGACTTGCTGTTCCAAAACCTGTTCATACGGACTGAAGACCCCTCCGAATTTTTTCGCCAGGACGCCGACGTCGCTAACCGTACCCAACAACTGAAATCCAGCCTGCTGTTTACCGAACCCCTTTCCAAAAAATGGTTTGTGGAATCGTTTTACAACTTCAGCCAAACCAACAACCTGGCCGACCGGCAGGTGGAGGACCCAACCCAAAACGGAGGCGAGCGCATCGATAGCCTGAGTATTTACTACGACAACCAGGTGCTGTACAACCGCCTGGGTTCGGTGGTTCGGTATGCCCACGACGGCCTGAACATCGGCATGGGTCTGGCGGCCCAGCAACTGCAGCTCAAGGGCGATTATGCCCGGGGTGAGGGCGAACCTGCGCTGGGTGACCCTGTAAGGCTCGATTTTTTCAACTGGATACCGTATGCCTCGATGGAATATGAGTTTACGAACAACATGTCCGTTGACTTTGACTACCGGTATTCGGTCAATGAACCATCTTTCACCGACCTGCAGCCGGTGGCCATCATCACCAACCCGTTGTTTGTGCGCGAAGGAAACCCCGCGCTGGAGCCCGAACGCATGCACAGCATCAACCTGGGCTACAACTACTGGAACCCGGCCTCTTTTGCCAATATCGGCGTCCACGGCGGTTTCAACGTGTACGACGAACAGATCGTGTACAACCAGACCGTGGAGTTGATCGACAGCGTGGGGTTGCGCACCACCACCGCCCCGGCCAATGCAAAGGGCGGTTACGGCTACGACTTCTGGTTTTGGTCC
Organism: Saprospiraceae bacterium; assembly: GCA_041736625.1. Lineage (GTDB taxonomy): Bacteria > Bacteroidota > Bacteroidia > Chitinophagales > Saprospiraceae > M3007. The sequence continues at coordinate 36,189 of JBGSTG010000044.1, forward strand.
AATTTCCCCATCATCAAAACAAAATTGTCGGCAGGCATAAACGGCGGTCTCAACGGGCGTCTGGCGCCGGCCTTCGTCAACGACGTAAAAAATGAAACGCGCACCAATGGTGTCGACGGCCGCTTCTCGCTGAACTACACCCCTTCGAACAAACTGATTCTGAACGGAGGCATCTCTGTCGGACTCGATGACGTGCAGTATTCCATTCAGTCCCAGCAAAACCAGCAGCTCATCAGCAACAGTGCGTACGCCGGCGTCAAATGGGAGTTTGTTCCCAAAACATTCGTGGAAAGCAACTTTAACTACAACGCCAACCGGAACGACCAGACGGGCTTTGAACAAAACGTGCCGATCTGGAATGCTTCGGTGCGCCGGATTTTCGGCCCCAAAAACCGGTGGGAGACCCGGCTGGCTGCCTTCGACCTGCTCGACCGGCGCGTGAACGTCGTGCAACGAGCCACCCAGAACTATGTGACCACCAGCGTAGCCGAAACCCTGGCCCAGTACTTCATGCTCAGCCTGAGCTACAACGTGCGGGGCTTCGAAACCGGCGTGAAAAAACGGGGCTTCTGGTAACCGATTGTTGCATCTGCTACGACGCACGCAAGACTTCCAAACAACTGCACAACATGAAACTGCCGCTCCTTTTCCTATCCCTCCTCCTGCTCGCCCTGCCGACCCTTGCGCAGGAATTGCCCGCCGATGGGCAAGCCGGTCACGTGCGTTTCCTCATTACCCACAACTGGACCAAAAAAATGGCCTCGCTGGACTATATGAGCGAGCAAAGCAGGCAAAAAGCACAATACATGTGGGGCAGCCGCTCGGAGTGGAAAGAATACATGGAAATGTATTTTTCCCCCGACGCCTCACTTTACTTCCTCTCGGAAGAGAGCCCCGACCCCGACCTGGAAACCTATTCCTGGAAAAAGGATGCCTACTTTATTCGGCGTGATTTTGCCGGCGCCCGCCAGTCCGACCTGCTCACCCTCACCGGCAAAACCTACCTGGTGGACGACTCGCTGCGGTGCCCCGCCTGGAAAATCCTGAACGATTTGAAAGAGGTAGCCGGTCACGTGTGCATGAGCGCTTCGTGGGTAGATACGCTAAAGGGCCAGACGATGCTGGCCTGGTTCGCTTTGGATATTCCATCGAGTGCCGGCCCGGAGCGCCTGTGCGGACTACCGGGCATGATCCTGGAAATCGACATCAACAACGGCGCGCTGGTGATAGCCGCCGACAAGATCGACTTCTACCCGGTGGATGCCGGAAAGCTGGCATTGCCTTCCAAGCCCAAAGGAAAAAAGATCAGCGAGGCGGAATATCAGTCCATACTGGCCAAATACATAGCCGAGAAACGCGAAAACCAGGAGCCCTGGTTTTGGGGATTGCGTTATTAGGCTTTTTCCAAAACAACGGCGTACCCTTGCCCGACACCGATGCACATGGCAACGAGGGCGTAGCGGCCGTTGCGGCGTTTCAGTTCGCGCGCGGCGGCCAGGGTGATCCGGGCGCCCGACATGCCCAGCGGATGACCCAGCGCGATGGCGCCGCCGTTGGGGTTTAGCCGCTCATCGTCGTCTTCCAGGCGCAACTGGCGGGTACAAGCCAGCACCTGGGCAGCGAATGCTTCGTTTAGCTCCAGTACGTCCATGTCCGCCAGTGTTAATCCGGCCTTCGCCAGCGCTTTCCGGCTTGCCTCGACAGGCCCGATGCCCATGATGCGTGGCTCCACACCCACTACGGCCGATGCCACTACACGAGCACACGGCGTAAGGCTGTGCATCCGGCAGGCGGCTTCCGACGCGAGGAGCAGGGCGGCTGCGCCGTCGTTCAAACCGGAGGCGTTACCGGCGGTCACCGTTCCGTTTTTGCGAAATGCGGGTTTCAGTTTGCCCAACCCCTCCATGGAGGTGTCCGGCTTGATGAACTCGTCGTGTTCCATGAACACAGGGTCGCCTTTCCGCTGGGGGATGGGCACCGGGGCTATTTCCTCGGCCAAAATGCCGTTTTCGCGCGCTTTGGCCGCTTTTTGCTGGCTGCGCAGCGCAAACCGGTCCTGGTCTTCGCGACTGATCCCGTACATATCCACCAGATTTTCTGCGGTTTCGCCCATCGCCTCTGTTCCATACAGTTCCTGCATAAACGGGTTGACGAAGCGCCACCCGAAACTGGAGTCGTACAGCTGGGCGTCGTTTCCAAACGGTTTGCTGCTCTTGCTCATCACGTACGGCCCGCGGGTCATGTGCTCCACGCCGCCGGCGACGAACAACTGGCCATCGCCCGACTGGATCGCACGCACTGCGTGAATTACAGCCGACATCCCGCTGGCGCACAAGCGGTTGACCGTTTCCCCTGGAACGGTGTACGGTATGCCGGCCAGCAACAGTGCCATGCGGGCGACGTTGCGGTTGTCCTCGCCGGCTTGATTGGCGCAACCCAGGATTACTTCATCCAATTGAGCCGGATCGAGCGTCGGCAGGCGCAGGAGTAGCTGCTGCAGGACGTGGGCAGCCAGGTCGTCGGTGCGGACGGCCGCCAATGTGCCGCCAAAGATGCCGATGGGGGAACGCACACCATCGATCAGGTATGCCGTTTGGGCGTATGCCATAGGGTAGTTTTTGTTATTTCCGGCAAAGGTATGCGCATTGTATGGAAGGATGTGGTAATTTTGGCCTGGTTTTTGACGATTGTACCTTATTCGCGGTAGTGCCATCCCAAAAACACACCGAACTTTCCTAATAATTTTTTTCGCATGCGCAAACTTCTATTCTCGGCGGCCCTTGCCGTTCTGGCAGCCTCCGTTCTTTTTCAAAGCTGCAGCGACGCTGAATCGGTTAATTTGACCGAGTCGTCCCTGCACGACTTCGACAACAGCGTTTATTTGAGTTGGAACGAACTGGTGCTTGAGTTGGACCGGTATGCCTCCGGATATCGCCCAAGTCCGGCGCCCAGGGCCACCGCCTATCTGGGGCTGGCGGCTTATGAAGCGGTAGTAACGGCCATCCCGGAAAACAACTCCTTGCAGGCATACATGCCGGGACTGCAAGTGCCGCAACCCGATGCAAACGCCGGGTATCACTGGCCGGCCGTGGTCAATGAGTTGTACGCATACCTGCTGCGGCGCTTTTTCTTTCATCTGGAAGTGGACAATGCTGCGCTTTACCAAAAAATCGAACAAACGCGTCAACAGAATCTCGCGGGGTACGCGTCGGTTGCTTCCAAGGAGGTATTGGATCGCTCGATCGAATACGCTCAACGCGTGGGACTGGCGGTGTATGACTGGAGTGCGACCGATCTGGTTGCGCACAACGCCTTTCTGAATCCCCAGCCGGACACGTACACGCCACCCGCCGGCCAAGGCTTGTGGAAGCCCACTACCCCCGATTTTGGCAGGGCCCTGTTCCCCTATTGGGGTCAAGCCCGCACGTTTGCTTTGCCGGATCAGGAAAAACTCGCCCGCCCGCCGCTGCCCTACAGCCGCCTCAGCGGTTCGCTGTACTACACCCAACACCTGGAGGTATACAACACGGTGAACCTCGTCAAAACCGGCAACGACGCATTTGCAGAAGAGGGCCGCTGGGTTGCTATTTTCTGGAGCGACGACATCCCGAGACTCACCTTTTCGCCCGCCATGCGTATGATTTCCGTGCTCAACCAACTGGTCGAACGCGAGGAGCTGGATATGGCGGAATGCGCCGAAATGTATGCGAAAATGGGGCTGGCCCTGAACGACGCCTGCGTTTCGGTGTGGTTCTCCAAATACCATTACAACACCGAAAGACCGATCGACTACATTCGGGACGTCATTGCAAAAGAAAATCAGGAAGCGGCGAACTGGAATACTTACCTCGACAATCCGTTCACAGGCGCAAAGGGCATCAACCCCAGTTTCCCGGCGTACCCGTCCGGCCATTCGGGTTTTGCGGGCGCCGGCTCCCGAATTTTATCCTCCTTCTTTGAGTACAACGACAAGTACCCGGGAACTTACGTTTTCACCGATCTGTCGCACATAGACCGAACGGAATTCAACGGCACGCCCCGTACCTGCGCTTCGTTCAGGGAGTTGGGCGACGAGAAGGCCTTTGCCCGCATCCCCCTGGGCGTGCACGTGCGTATGGACTGTGTGGAGGGACTCCGGTTGGGTGAAAACGCCGCTCAACGGGTGCTGGAGCTCCCGTGGAAAAAGTAGCGATAAAAAAGGTTCTCCGTTTCTGTGTTTGAACGGAGAACCCTTTTTTCGACCATCCACCGCGCTTACTGCTTATTCCACTCTTCCCACGTCGTTTTGCTGTACTGCTCTTCGGCGGCGAACGTAAGTTCTTTCATGATGGTGGCCGGGTCTTTGAAACCGGGCGACACCATGATGCGTTCGTATTTTTCGTTCAGGTACACAAAACTGGGGTATCCCAACTGACCTTCGAGCAGCGAGTAGGCGAGTGCGTGGTAACCCCTTCCCCCATTGCTCACATACTGGAACGTCGTGCCGTTGAAAACGATGTCGCCTTTTTGTTCGGCATTGAGTTTTACCGGGTAAAAATGTTTGGACATGTAAGCCGCTACCTGGGGATCAACAAAGGTGCTTTTATCCATTTTTTTGCACCAGCCGCACCAGTCGGTGTACACATCGACGAATATTTTTTTGGGCGCGGTTTGGTTCAAGGCCACCGCCTCTTCCCAGGTGTACCATTTCATTTCCACGGTTTGCGGGGTGGGTTTGGACGGCCATACAAAGGCGCAACATACAGCGACTGCCACGGCAGAGAAGGCGACAGCCAGGATTGTTTTGTTCATGCGGACAATTTTTTTCTACAAATGTACCGGGAATTTCCAAACCAGTCAAGCCCCCGGCAACCTCACCGGGCAAACGGCTCGGCGTCCATCCCTGCAAATTTACCTTCCAGAAAGCGATAATACCCGGCTATGCCGATCATGGCGGCATTATCGGTGCAATATTCAAATGCGGGAATGTAGGTTGTCCATCCTTCCTTGGCGCCGAGTGCGGCCAATCCGGTGCGCAGGCCGGAGTTGGCACTCACTCCGCCGGCAATGGCTACGTGGCGGATGCCGGTCTGGCGCGCCGCCTTGCGCAGTTTCTTGAGCAGTATGCCGACGATGGCGTGTTGCACCGACGCGCAAATGTCCGCAAGATGGGCTTCGATAAATCCCGGATGTTGGTCTGTTTTTTCCCGGAGAAAATATCGGACCGCAGTCTTTAAACCGCTGAAACTGAAGTTCAGACCGGGTGTGGCGGCTTCCGGAAAAGGGAATACAGGGTTGCCCTGTGCCGCCAGCCTGTCGATGTGCGGGCCGGCAGGATAACCCAGGCCGAGCATTTTGCCCGCTTTGTCGAACGCTTCGCCGGCGGCATCGTCGAGGGTCTCCCCGAGCACCTGCATATCGTGAAAACCATTGACCCGCACGATCTGGGTGTGCCCGCCGCTGACCGTCAGGCAAAGAAAAGGAAACGGGGGGTGGGGCGCCTCGGCAAAATGCGCCAGTACGTGCGCCTGCATGTGGTGAACGTCGACCAAAGGGATGTCGAGGCTCAACGACAAGGCTTTGGCAAAGGAAGTACCCACGATCAGGGCGCCCAAAAGGCCCGGGCCCCGCGTAAACGCAATCGCGTCGAGCTCATGCAATGTCACGCGGGCCGTGCGGAGCGCCGCGTCGACCACCGGAATAATATTCGCCTGATGGGCCCGCGAGGCCACCTCCGGCACCACCCCGCCGTACAACTCGTGCACTTGTTGGTTGGCGATGATGTTGGACAATACCCGGCCCTCGTGGACAACAGCCGCCGCAGTGTCGTCGCACGACGATTCAATCGACAAAATGGTTACCCCCATCCCGCAAAAGTAACAAGATTGGCACGATTATTTCTGCACTTGCCAATACCCGGTATTTGGTAAACCTCCCTTTCTTCACCCAACTGTATTGCGATATGTTCGGTACGACTACCAAGGAAAAAAGTGTCTCCATCCAGCCGAAAGGCGTTTCAATCAATGGCCCTGAACGGGATAGTGGTTCCACCACCGTGATCGCCAAAGGTTCGGTGGTGGAGGGTAAATTTGCCAGCACAGAAAACGTTCGCCTGGACGGCACCGTCAAGGGAGAGGTGAAAACCGACAAACGCTTCGTCATGGGCGAGGGCAGCCTGGTGGAAGGAAACGTCATCGTGCGCGACGCCGCCATCAAAGGCCGTGTGAAGGGCGATCTGATCGTCAAAGAATCCCTTTTGCTCCACGATACGGCTTTTGTGGAAGGAAACATCACTGCCAAAACCATCACGGTGGAGGAAGGCGCCCGGTACAACGGCATCTGCAAAGTCGGAACAGGTACAAAAGATTAATATTTTGGGCTGGAGACTTGATACTGCCGCAAAGGCTTCCGTACTTTACGGGGTCAAACCCATGCCTGCGTTCAGGCCTTTGGCTTCGTATATGGCAGACAGCAAAATATCTTATCAGGACGCCGGTCTGGACTACCAGCAGGCGGCCAAGTGCGAGGCGTACACCATCATTGGCTCGGATGCCTTGTCCATGTTGGCTGTTGACGACTCCGGAGTCGTTACCGCTGCGGTCTATTACCCGTTTAACAACGCATGGACGGACGCCAGTACGCCGGCCCTGCGCGCCGTGCTGGCCTCCGACGACGTGTTTCGCCTTCGCTTCCGCAACCACTTCTGCGCCATCTTTCACCCGAGGTTTACCCTGGTGCCCTCCCGGCTGTTCAACCCTGCCAACCTGCACCCCTATTTCAGCTTGTTGCTGTCGGAAAACAACATGATCTACGGCTACAACCGGTTGCCGGACATGGACTGTGTGGCGGTGTACGCCCACAAGGAAGAAGAACAGCACATCAGCATGCAACTCAGCGGCCGGGATTCGGCGCCTCACCTGGCCGCCGCTTTTTTGCGGGCTGCCCAATTCGCTGCGCCGGTACAAGGTCATTCACTCATCGTCAACGTGCGCAATCGGTCGGCACAAGTGGCCGTGTTCGACCGCCAGCACCTGCTGTACTACAACGTGACGCCCAACGATGGGCCCGCAGACCTGGTGTACTATATCATGGTGCTTTTCGACCAGTTCCGGCTGAGCCAGCAAACCACGCCGGTGTTCCTGGCCGGAAACATACACGCCCAGGAAGAATCGGTTGGGTTGTTGCGCAACTTCATCGAAAGGGTCGCTTTTATCCCGGCCCAGGAAAAACTCCATTTTCCCGCTCTGAGCAACCCAATTCCGGAACATTTCTTTTTCGAGCTGATCAGTTTGCGGCATTTCGGCCGCTAAGGCGCCCTCGGCAACCGTATTTCTCCAATAAAACGCTAATTTTGCCCATGCGCATCATTGGAGGCAAATTCAAGGGCCGTCGTTTCAATCCACCCGCCGACAACTGGCCCACCCGGCCCACCACCGACTACGCCAAAGAAGCCCTGTTCAACATCCTGACCAATCATTTCGACTTCGAATCGATTCGGGTGCTCGACCTGTTTGGCGGAACGGGCAGCCACAGTTATGAATTCATTTCCAGGGGCTGCAACGATGTGACGTACGTCGACAAATTCCCGGCCGCTGTGCAGTTTGTCCGGAAAACGGTCGAGCAATTGGGCATTAAGGACAACATCCACATTTTTCAAATGGACGTATTCCGGTTCGTGGAATCCGCAAAAGGTACGTTTGACTACGTTTTTGCGGGTCCGCCGTACGCGCTTCCGACCATTGATCTGTTGCCCAATCTTATTTTGGAAAAAAAATTGCTGAATCCAGAGGGCTGGTTTGTGCTCGAACACAACCCCCACCATAGTTTTTTGGAGCACCCCCAATTGTTCGATGTGCGCCACTACGGAAAAACCATATTCAGTTTTTTCCACGCCATCGAGTCATAAACGGCACCGGAGGAAGATGGGTTCGGTCTGAACAATGTTGCTCACGTGGCCCGCCCTGTCTTTGATGGAAATAAGGTAAAAAACCGTGTCCAACGCCTGAGGGGCAATGTTGATCTCGCAAGGCGGAATGCCGGACTGTACGGAGTAAATGCAACACGTAGTGGGCAGGAGGATGGATATTTCACCGGAAATGCCGTTTCCGGCGCCTTGCTGCTCAATGTAGGGTATCCTATACGGCGGCTTGTTGAAGGAGTCGCGCCCGTCTACAATGAAAATACTCTCGCTATCGTCCTTGAAGCCCAGGTCGCCGTCGCCATCGGTAAAAGAAAAGGTGATCAACACGCTGTCTTCACCCAGACTCGACTGGATGAGAAAATTTTTGGACAGGCTGAGGTATTCAATGACCGGTTCGTCGGGGTAATCCGGCGGATCCACGCAAGTGGAAGCGACGACGCCGACGCCAGCCGTGAGCAAGAGGAGAAATGCGCGCATGGCGGTATTTTTGCGTTGAATTTACGACTATGATAACAAATGAGCGGGAAGAAATATTGTGGAAATTGCGCAGTTTGTCGGCAAGCAGCTTTCCCGACGTTGCGGCGGCCGTTTTTCGCTACCAGTCGCGCCAAAACCCGGTATATGCGCGCTTTTTGGCCTTGCTGAATCGATCCCATACCGAGCTGGCCGATTTCCCTTTCCTGCCGATCCAGGTCTTCAAGCACCACCTGGTTCAGACCGGCGACTGGCAACCGGAGCGTTTTTTTCTCAGCAGCGGCACCACCGGCCAGATACCGTCGCGCCACGCGGTGCGCGACACCGGTTTTTACGTTGAAAACGCCCTGCTGGGATTTGCCCAAACATACGGCGATCCGGAGGACTGGTGCATTCTGGCGCTGTTGCCGGCATACCTGGAGCGGGAGGGCTCGTCGCTGGTGCTGATGGCCGACGCCTTTATCCGTCGTTCCCGGCATCCGGAGAGCGGTTTTTTCCTGCATGACCACGACCGGCTCGCCACGGCGCTTCAGCGCTGCATTGCCGGCGGTGTGCCCACCTTGCTGCTGGGGGTGAGTTTTGCCCTGCTTGATTTTGCCGAGGCGCATCCGATGCCTTTACCCGGGGTGGTGATCATGGAAACGGGCGGTATGAAAGGCCGACGGCAGGAAGTGACGCGTGAAGCACTGCACGGGGTGCTGCAAGTCGCCTTTCAGACCAAACACATCCACTCAGAATACGGCATGACCGAGTTGTTCTCTCAGGCATACAGTCAGGGTGGGGGACTGTTTACGCCTTCAGCGACCATGCGCATTTTGGCTCGCGACGTTTATGATCCGTTTTCGCCCGCCCGTCCAGGAAAAACGGGTGTGCTGAACATCATAGACTTGGCCAACCTCGACACCTGCTCGTTCATCGGAACCGAAGACCTGGGCCGGGTTTACGCAGATGGCCGGTTTGAAGTGCTTGGCCGCCTGGACGCGGCGGAAGTGCGCGGTTGCAACCTGATGGTCGAGTGGTGAGCAACGGGATTAGTATGGTGGCGCTTCGGGCTTGTTCCCCATGATCTGTTCTACCCGGGCATTCACCTCCGGCGTGAGTAAGGGCAGCACGTCGAGGGCGGTGAGCGTTTCGCGGAGCTGCTCCGTTCGGGAAGCGCCGAGGATGACCGTGCTTACGTTCGGGTTTTGAACGCACCAGGCAATGGCGAATTTGGGCAGGGAGGTGCCCAGTTCCCTGGCCAGCGTGTTGAGTTGGTGCGCTTTTTCGAGGTGTTCCGGTTTGAGGCTGCGCTCTTTGAGCCATTCGAGGCCTTCCATACCCAGGCGAGTGCCTTCGGGGAACTGCTGCAAATATTTTTCGGTGAGCACACCAGAGCCCAGTGGCGACCAGATGGTGGTGCCCAGTCCCACCGTGCGGTACAGGTCGGCGTATTCCACCTCCACTTTGTGCCGGTGCAACAGGCTGTATTGCGGCTGTTCCATGAAGGGTGCAATCAAATGATGCTGGCGGGCCACCACGTGCGCCTCCATGATCTCGCTGGCGCTCCATTCGGAGGTGCCCCAATACAGCACTTTTCCTTGGGCAATGAGGTGGTTCATGGCCCAGACAGTCTCCTCCATCGGCGTATTTTTGTCCGGCCGGTGGCAAAAGAAAAGATCAAGATAGTCCACCTGCAAGCGGCGAAGGGCGGCGTGGCAGGCTTCCATGACGTGTTTGCGGTTCAGCCCGGTCTGGTTGGGCAGTTTGCCGCCGTCGCCAAAAAACACCTTGGAGGACACCATCCACGTACTGCGGTTCCATCCCATTTTTTTGAGGACGTTGCCCATCACCACTTCGCTTTTCCCCTGGGCGTATATTTCGGCGTTGTCGAAAAAATTAACGCCGTGCTCATAAGCGAGCGCCATGAGCTCCTCTGCGGTGGAATCTTCAATTTGTTTGCCGAACGTAAGCCAGGAGCCCAAAGAAAGGGCGCTGACTTGAACACCGGCACGACCTAGTCTGCGGTAAATCATAGTGGAAAGTAAGTAAAGTGATAATCTTTAGCTGTGGACGTTAAAGGATGTAACTCCGGAAATACACCAACCAAAGGACCACCAGCACAAAAGAGGCGATGACGATCCCGCGCATGGCGGCTTCGGCGCGTTGCTTTCTGAACAAGTTGAGTGGTATTAGGTTCAGCGCAATAGCGATGATGGACAAGGTGCGTTCGCGGAACATGGGCGAAAACCCGGCGCCCGAAGCGGCGCCCTTTATTTCCAGAATATTAAAAATCTGATAAAGCAAAATAAATCCCAGCGCCGGAAGCAGTAGTCCGACAAGAATTCCGGTGACAACGCGATTTCTGTTCAGCATGACGATGCAATTGGTTCAAAATGATTCGAGCGGCCTGAACTCCCCGATGGCCGGATAGTTGGTCAGGTCGTGCATGGAGGGCACCACGGAGATGAAGCCGTTTTCCAGGGCGTGCAGGTCGGTGTCCTCGCCGTTGTCCAGATTGATCATCGATCCAGCCAGCCAGTAATACGGTTGGTTATTGGGGTCGCGACCTTGCACAAATTCTTCCTTAAAATACGCATTTGCCTGACGGCAGACCCGGATGCCTTTTATCTGTTCGGCTGTTAGTTTGGGAATATTTACGCTGATCAGGTTGCCCAGGGGCATGCGGTGCAGGAGGCAATAGCGAATAATTTTTTCGACCCAGGGTTGGCTTGCCTCAAAATCTGCGTCGAAGCTGTAGTCGAGCAGCGAAAACCCGATGCTCGGTATGCCCTCGAGCGAGGCTTCCATCGCAGCGGAGAGGGTGCCCGAATAGAGGATACTGATGGCGGCATTGCTGCCGTGGTTGATGCCCGAGAGGCAAAGGTCGACTTTCCGGTCCTTGAGCACGATGTGTTTGGCCAGCTTCACACAATCTACCGGTGTGCCCGAGCATTCCCAGGCTTCAACGCCGTCAAAGACGCTGACGTGCTTGAGGCGCAGCGGTTCATGGATGGTAATGGCGTGCCCTTTTCCGCTCTGGGGCGAATCGGGCGCTACCACCACCACTTCGCCCAGGCGGGCGGCAATAGAAACCAAGGCGCGAATGCCGGGCGCCACGATTCCGTCGTCATTGGTAACCAAAATAAGGGGCTTGCTCATGCCTGCAAAAATAGGGCAGCAAACAATAAATTGTATGAATAAACAATTTATTAAAAAATCCTTGTAAAATTGCAGGTGAATTGGCAAAGAATTTAACCCAATCGTTTAATCAAACCCTGATAGCTATGCAGCTAAAAGACGTTCTTTCTGTACTACTCCTGTGTCTGGGCTTTGTGTCGACCGACCTGCAGGCACAGTCCACCATTTACCTCTCCCTGGGATCGGATTGCGCCGATGAGCTGGAATACCTTCAGGCTACCACCGGTCAGCGCAGCCGGGGCTACTCCCTTAATTTCTCCAACGAGCAATACGTGTTTTTCACCACCGACAGCGGCGTCAGCGTGGCTTCACTGCCGTCGGGCGCCGTCACTTGCCGGAACCTGGCGCTGGATCAGGCCCTTGTAGACGCGGTGAACTCCGGCGCGCAACCCATGACGGTGGTGAGCCGGATGAGCGACAACAGCTACCAACTCCTTCCCGTAACCAGCCTCATGCAGGTGATCCGATCGGGGTCTTATTACGTGATCCGCGATAAGGATTTCGTGGCGGCCATCGACACCGGGAAACTCGTGTACGAGTCGAATCTGGCCGGCCCCGGCTCTGCCGGCAATGTTTTCCTCACCGGTTTGAAGGTGTACGACTGCAAGGTGCTGTACGCCCTGCGCACCCAACCGGCTGAAGGGCGGGGCGATGAATCCCACTTCGATTTCACGCCCGTACTGGGCGTTGTCAGCGTAAGCAAGGGGCTAACACCCAGCGCGTTGCAGTATAACCGGACTGATCTGGTGCGGGTCAACAATTATGACCTGTCGGATTGGATCGCGCGGATGTGCGGCAGCCCCATCGCTCCGCCCCCCGGCATTTCGGTAAACCCGCCGACCGGCGGAGCCGGCGTCAAGTACCACACCGTCGCCTCGGGCGAAACGCTGAACTCCATCGCCCGCGCCAACAACGTACCCGTCAACTCCCTGATGGTCTGGAACCAGATCAACAACCCGAACATGATTAAAAAAGGGCAACAGTTGATCGTGAGCGACCCCGGCTACACCCCACCACCCGTTAACCCCGGCATATCCGGGAAGCCGAGCGGTACAAACGGAGGCGTCAAACCCGGCGTTACGACGCCCGGCACGACCAAACAAGCCACTTACATCATCAAACAGGGCGAAAAAATTGCCGATGTAGCCGCCCGGTTCGGATACACGGAAGCCCATTTCCGAAAAATAAACAGCCTGCCTCCCCGTATTGAACTGGCTGCAGGCACCGAACTGATTGCCTCCGACTGCCCTTGCGCGCGCACGGTCGACGCGGGCGGTACAACGGGCGCGCATACCCCGGCGACAAACCAGCAGGATCCACTGCCAACGGTTGCCCGACAGGACAATCCGGCAACCACACCCGAGAAACCCTACACGGATATACGCTTCCTCGAATACACCGTTAAAAACGGCGATACCATGTCCAGCCTGGCCACGCAATACAAAGTCGATGTGAAAGAGTTGGCCTATCTGAACAGCAAACGGGTGGATGAACGCTTGGTCCCCGGCCAAAAGCTGTACATCCCGGTCAGTCAGTAAAGTATACGAAAGTGGTTCAGGAGACGTTAATGTTGTGAACCGTTTTGTTGGTCAACCTTTTACTTATGTGGAAATTCATTTTTTCTTGCATCGGCCTCCTTTGGGGCGCCATGCTTGCCGAAGCCCAAACACCGACCTATATCCTGTACGATCGGAGTTGCATGGATCAACTGGAATACAGAAACGCATCCACCGGCGCTACCGCTTATGTGTATACCCTCAAACGCGAGCCGGAAATTAAAATATTCTTCACCCTTTCCGGCCAGGTCATATATCCGCCAACACTGCCGGACGGCTATAAGAAATGTGCGGAAATAGGGTGGAACGACGCGATTATGGATGCTGTCGGCGCCGGAAAACAAACGGCGTACATCATTTTCCAGACATCCTCCGGCTTCTCCATGTACGCCGTCGACAAGGTGTTGCGTATTCAAAGAACCGGCAGTCGCTACGAACTCAAGTCCGGTGAATACCATTTTGCCGTCGACACCAATCGCCTCTTCCTGGAAACCAACCTGGCTTACCCGGGGTCTTCGCACTATGCCTTTTACACCGGTTTCCGTCAGGAAAGATGCCTGCGTGAATACTCCTTCCTGCTCGAACCCACCATAGCCGGAGGAAAAAGAACCGAACTTTCCGTCATTCCCTCCTTAGGCATCGTTTACGAACGATCGGGCGCCAACGCAGCTGAAATCGACCGAAACCAGATGCGATTGCAGTCCTTCAACACCGTTTTTCTCGACGAGTACATCAGCAAATTATGCACGCATCAGGGAACCCAAACGTATCGAACCGTACCCCAGGGTGCCCCCACCGTTCAGTATGGCCTGCGCGACGGCACCGGATACGGGGAGCTTAATAAAGAGGATTTTGTTTCTGGACAAAAATACGGTTACGGGCAGGGCAACTACAACTATCCGTATATGAGCGCACGCCCTGTGCCCGTCGCCAATTATTCCACCGCGGTTCAAGGCCCGGCCCTCATCAACTGCCCGACGCCACCCGGAATGGGCTACCACATTGTGCAGCCTGGTGAAAGCCTGAACGCCATTGCCCGCACCTACGCGGTACCGGCTGGCGACATCGTCAAATGGAATAAAATCAAAAACCCTAACCACTTGACCGTTTGTCAGCAATTGTACCTGGTAGATCCGGTCAGGCTGCAAGAAAAAATGCAAAATACAAAAGGGATAGCCGCCAAGCCGGCCGACACCGTTCAGAAACAAACGCCGTACTGGCGAACCGCCGACGGCCGGACCTGGGCCCAACTCAATGAGAGTGACCCCCCGCCGCCGGGCATGACCCGCGTACACGTCGTCCAGCTCGGCGAAAACCTCATCGGCATTGCCAACCACTACGAATTGCCGGAATCTGCCCTGCGAAAATGGAACAACCTGCCGGCAACCGGAAATGTGATCATCTACCCGGGACAAGCCCTGGTGATCAGCGATGTGTCGTCTGCCTCACCCAAATCTGATCTGACGACCGTCAAAACGATTGACTACAGCACACCGGCGAGCAGCACTCCAGCTGCGGCAATTGCCCAACCGGTGGCAACGCCGGCGCCGGCGCCCCAGACTTTTTCCGAAATGTCGATCAACAAACCGGTTTCGGTGAATACAACTGCTACCAACTACAACACGCCGGCTGTAGACATTACCACCACACCGGCGACCACCGTAGCCACCCCTGCCCAGACATATCCGGCTGCAACCGCCTATAAGGAGCATGTGGTTAAACAGGGAGAAACGTTGCCTGCCATAGCAGCCCAGTACAATGCATCGGCAGAGGAAATTGCGTTTGTCAACGGCATCGCCGTAAATGAAACCCTGATCGCCGGTAAGCGATTGCAGGTGCCCATCCGGTAACGCCTATTTCAATCCGGAGAGCGATAATTGCTGCGGCGCCAGGTTTTTCTCCTGCAGCTGCCGACCAATGTACAGGGCTATCTCCCCGTACCCCAGTTCGTTGGGGTGACCGTCGTAAATGAAGTGGTACTTGAATTTGTCCTCCAATTGTAGGAAGTACTCCGTGAGCTCGATATAAGGCAAGCCGTTTCGTTGGGCAATGGCGCTGTACATGGAGTCGATCCGGTTGTTTTCCCTCAAATATACATTCAGGGTATCCAAGGGCGTGCGGATGCAGTGGTGCCCGTTGAAATAATTGATGGGCATGTTGACGAACACCACCGGACAGTTGAACTGATCGCACATCGTCTTCATCTCGCGGATATCCTGATCCATGGCGTAAAAAGCAAAGCGGGTTGCTTTGTGCGTGGGGTCGTTAAAAACAAAATACCGTTCGGGGTAATCGATGTAATACGTCATCAAACCCGGGTTGATGCCGCCGTTGGTGAACATGTGCTGCAGGGAGTCGTCCAGCGATTGAAACCGGATATTTTGCAAGTGATTATACTGGGAAAGTTTGTACTGAGCCGATTGTTTCCAGTAATCTTTGATCTCTACCTGATGGGTGGCCTTTTTGGTGATCGGGGCGATAACATTGCCGATCGACGATTTGATGTAGGCGCGCACGTCGAACATAAACTGTTGCGTGGCGCTGATGCCCAGCATGCGCTTCAGGCTCAGGGTATCAAAGTGTTCTTCGAACGACTGGGCCAAGTCGTCGCCCTGTAACACACCCACGAGCACCAGATCAGGTTTGAGCAGCGGCAAGGCCTTCATCAGGTGCTTTTTGTACACGGCAGTGTATTGACCGCCCTGTCCGCAATTGATCACCTCGGCAGTAGGAAGCCCGTTGGCCTTTAAATACTGCTCCAATCTGAAGGGGTAGGTGTATTCATCAGCCACCCCCCAACCCAAAGTCCAGGAATCGCCAAAGCAAAGTATCCGGAACTTATCGCCTTTTTCCACCTCAATTTCCCGGTTGCGCAGGCCCAGGCTGTTCGCTTGGAGGGTAAAGTCAAACTCCGGCGTATCGTACCGGGCGTTGCTGCCGGGGTCAAAAATAATGCCCTTGGCCAGCGTTTCGTCTTTCGGTGTGATCAGGGTGTTCACGAATACCAGCAACGCAAAGAGAATGGTAAAAAAGCTGAAGTACAGCCAGGCGTCCTTAATCCATGTAAAGACACGGTTTTTCCAAAGTAGAAGCAGGGTAAGGATGCCGGCAGCCAAAACGGTCCAGTAGAACCAGTGAATGGGTTTGGAGGTAAATGCTGGCGAATCGCTGTACAAAAATCTGAATGTCAGGGGGTTCCAGAAGAGAAGGGTCAGGAACAGAAAAAAAGCGTAAATTTTGTTTGTGTTTTCCATTGGGAAAGTGCTGTTTGGGCGCTGGATCTACCGAATATTCAGTACGGCTAAAACCTTGCCAAATCCATCTTCACTTCGTGGATATGGCCCCATGACTGCACGGTAAATTTGTTGATGGTATTCGCCTGTCCGGAACCAGTTGATTGGATCAGCTCTCCATCTGAAACGGATACCGGTAATCCACCGGCGGAACAAAATTCTCTTTGATGGTCCGCGCTGAAACCCATCGGTAAAGGTTCAACAAAGAACCGGCTTTGTCGTTGGTGCCCGAAGCGCGGGCGCCGCCGAAGGGCTGCTGGCCCACCACGGCTCCGGTAGGCTTGTCGTTGATGTAAAAATTGCCTGCTGCCTGGCGCAGTTTGCGATCTGCCAGTGCCACCGCTTCCCGGTCGCGACTGAACACAGCTCCGGTAAGTGCATAAGGTGAGGTGCTGTTCACCAAATCCAGCGTGGCCTCAAAATCGGCGTCCGGGTAAACATAAACGGTAAGCACAGGCCCAAACAGCTCTTCACACATGGTTACGTACTTCGGATTTTTGGCCAACAGCACAGTGGGCTCGATAAAATAGCCCTTGGTCTTGTCAAAGTTGCCGCCGGCCACCACGTCCACTTCGTCAGCGGTTTTAGCGTCGGCGATGTACCCCGATATTTTATCGAACGCTTTTTCGTCGATGACGGCGTTAAAAAAGTTGCTGAAGTCTTCCGGGGAGCCCATTTTCATGTCCTGTAAATCATGGAGGAGGTGATCGCGCACCGCCGGCCATTGACTATGAGGAATGTAGGCGCGGGACGCGGCCGAGCACTTCTGTCCCTGATACTCAAAAGCGCCCCTTGTGAGGGCTACCGCCACGGCTTTGGGGTCGGCAGAGGGGTGCATAACCACGAAATCCTTGCCACCCGTTTCACCGACTATGCGTGGGTAACTTTTATACAAATGGATGTTTTCGCCGATGGTGCGCCACAGCCTTTGGAATACGCCGGTTGATCCGGTAAAATGCAACCCGGCAAATTCCGGGTGTTTGAAAACCACGTCGCCCACCGTTGGGCCATCTACGTACACCAGGTTAACCACGCCTGCCGGTAAGCCGGACTCTTCCAGGATTTCCATGATGATCGCTGCCGAGTATATCTGCGATTCAGCCGGTTTCCAAACCACCACATTGCCTAGCATGGCCGGCGCGGTGGGCAGGTTGCCCGCAATGGAGGTAAAGTTGAAAGGCGTGAGGGCGAACACAAAACCTTCCAGCGGGCGCCAGTCCAGCCGGTTCCACGTATTGCGCACACTCAACGGTTGTTGTTTGTACATTTCCTGCATGAAGTAGGCGTTGAAACGCCAAAAGTCAGCCAGCTCACAAACAGCATCTATCTCGGACTGGTACGGATTTTTGCTCTGGCACAACATGGTAGCCGCATTCATCCGTGCCCGGTAAGGGCCGGCAAGCAGGTCCGCCGCTTTGAGGAATATGGCCGCCCGTTCCTGCCAGGGCATCGCTTCCCACGACGGTTTGGCCGCCAGGGCGGCCTCAATAGCCATTTCTACGTGCGCTTGGGAGCCGCGGGAAAAATGCCCCAGCGTGTGGCTCCGCTCATGCGGCGGGTGGATGGCCACTCGCTGATCGGTATGCACATGGGCACCACCAATGTACATCGGAATGTCGCGCGTGCTCACTTTGGCTTCCGCCAGGGCAATTTTGAGCTGGGAGCGTTCCGTCGAGCCGGGTGCAAAGGAGAGTACCGGTTCATTCACCGGAGTAGGAACAGAGAAAATGGCGTCTGTCATGCGAAAAGCGGATTCAGAGAATGGAAGGGATGTGAATGACTTTGGGGATAAACGGTTTGGCATCGCCTCCGCCAATGATGATCTCGCGCACAATTGTGCTGCTGATGTGGGTGAATTCGGGTTGGGCAATCAAAAAAACCGTATCAATGCCCTGCCCGACAATGTGGTTAAGCTGTGAAATGGTTTTTTCATAGTCAAAATCAGCCGCGTTGCGCAAGCCCCGCAACAAATACCGGGCGCCGATGCGCTGGCAGTAATGCGCCGCCAGTTTTTCGAAATAATCAACCTCGATCTTGGGCTCGTCGCCAAACACCTGACGCAACCACGTCAACCGTTGCTCCAGGGTGAACAGGGTTTTTTTGGTTGAGTTTACGCCCACCGCCACCACTACCTTGTCGAACAAAGGCAGGGCACGCCGAACCAGATCGACGTGCCCTATCGTGATGGGATCAAATGAACCGGGAAATACGGCAATTTTCATGCGCGGGTCTCATCAAGAGAATTTCTGAACCAGCCAAATGATGAGAAATACCGTGCCTGCCAGCCAAAAAAGACTCGGAAGCCAAAATGCCGAGGAATAAAATATGATGGACAGCACCGCTGCAATGCCCCAGGAGAAGATCCAAAACCACATCCAGCGATCGGGCTCCGTTTGGAAGTCTATGGGCGTGTCCGCCGACATTTTCTGCTTAACACGAGCTGAAAAATTCAGGTCTTTTTTCAGCGACTTCAGGTTGAGGGCCGTCTTTTTGACCACTTCTTTACGGGCGGTCTTCGCGTCGACTTCAGACGAAGCGGAAAGCGCAGCCGGAGCGACAAGGGCGGTCATAAAAACGAAGGTCAAAAGGGTAATCCATGTTTTCTTCATCAGATATCATTTTGTCGGGTAAAAGATTGATTGACCCGGCAAATATAGCACGGATAGCCATTTTGCGCCCCTGCCTGGCGTTAATTCTTGCGCGCGGGGTCGTCGTCCGACAGGAATTCCTCGGGTACGTCTACCATAGCGTCCGGTTTGCGGTTGCGCCACCACCAATATCCGACGCCCGCGACGATCAGGTACGGCATGGCCAGCATGTACAAAATGCCGGCGTTGAGACCTTTGCCGGCGCTCCCGCCGCTTTTCAGGTTAGACTCGGCCGACATCTTACACATCGGGCACTGCGCTTCGGCCACAGTTGCGGCAGCGCCTGCCAGCAGGAGCAGCAGCAGGCTGAAGCGTAAGAATCGAAAAAAACGTCGTTTTTCCATGTTTTTTGTTTTTACGGATAGTAGGGGAGGAGCATCAGGTAACACACCGGCCCCGTGATGGCCACATACAGCCAAACCGGAAACACCCAGCGCGCCATTTTGCGATGACGGGCAAACTGACCCGTGTAAGCGCGTATAAAAGTAAGCAAAATAAACGGCAAAATCAAGGCCGCCAGCGTAATGTGACTAATCAGCAACACGAAATAAACCGTGCGCATGATGCCCTCACCCCCATAGCGCGTTTCCGGTGTGGTAAAGTGGTACAGCACGTACGACAACAGGAACAACGCCGAGCAACCGATGGCCAGGTAAATGGCGCGCCGATGCTTTTCTACCTGTCCATTTTTGATGAAGTAAAGGGCAAAAAGGAGAATGACGGCCGTGACGGCGTTAAGCGAGGCGTGAAAGGGCGGCAAAAATCCGAAATCAATGCCGAGATCAATCTTGTAGCGGCGCATCATAACCACCAGACACAACACCACTGTGGAAATGATGTATGCGATGATGTTCAACCGTTTTTCGAGCCTGGCGTTGGGTGTAGCAAGCGTAGTTGACATGAGCAGAGCGTGTTATTTTGGCAATAAAATGGCAATTTGTTGCACCATGCGATCCATCTCCTGGTCGCTCATGGCGTCGTAATACCGCCGTATGGTGCCGGCAGTATCGGCCAGCGCATACCAGGTTTTCGCCGGGCGGGCGCCTGACTGGGTGATGTACATTTCATATCCGTTGTTCAGGGCGGTGCTCCACGATTTCACCCCACCGGTGTACACGCTGCACGCGTGGTCTGCGCTGTTTTGGGTCTGCACGACAGAAAGAAACTCAGCGGTGCCACCCTCTGCAATCATGACGAGGCGGAAATACGGACTTTCCTTGAACTGCTCGAAGAGCTTCTCGTTCACATCGAGGATGCGCCGGTTTTCCGGCGTCAGGTCCGGTTCTTCACCGAACACGTGCACCACGCATATTTTTCCAGCTACCTGATCTATGCGCGTGCCGTCGGGATAGATGACCGGCGCCGAACGGATTTTTCCGTAAACGCCGAGCTCCGAGAGGGCCTCCTTCCGCCAGTTGTACCCGCCACTCAGGTATATCCACGAAAGCCCCGGCAGAACGAAGAGCAGGATGGTTAAAATGATGTAAATGCGCCAGTTGGCGCTCGATTTTGGGGCGGATGAATTCGCGTCGCTCATATCTCTTATAACAAAAAAGGCGAGGATGGGTTGCCTCGCCTTGTTTGATAATACCTGGAAAGGTTGGTATTATCCTTTGGCAGGCAGCAAACCGCGGTACACTTCACCGGTCGTTTTATTGACCGGCGTTTTGGTTTCGATTTGCCGTTGGTTGAACTCCTTTACTTGATCACGGCGGTCTTTCCACGAATCGCCTTCCTGAAAAAAGGCAATAATGGCCCAAACCAGCAGGGCGGTCGGCAACATAACGCTCCACATCAGCCCCTTTACTTCATAAGCCATGTGCATGAAGTAAAATACGATGAAGTAGGCCTTGTAAAGGGAGAAGCCGATCATCAGCAGCATGTACAGGTAAAGGCCAAAGCCTTCTGAGAACTTGACACCCTCTATGAGGTGTCCTTTTGCCAGCAGCGCGATCAATACTTCGACGATGGTTATCGCACCGAGCAGCATCAGTCCGCGAAAAACGAGCGCTTTTTGCTCGGTGTATGTCATGTGTCCAGCCATAAGTTGGAAGTTGATTTTTGAAAGAAGATTGGGTCGGTCAGTGATTTAGTCAACGCACTAGAGCAGGTAAAAAACAAGGAACACGAAAACCCACACCAAGTCCACAAAGTGCCAGTAAAGGCCAATTTTTTCCACCATCTCGTATCCATTGCGGCGTGCTTTGTACACCCCGCCGGCCGCATTGATCATGATGATGCTCAGGAACAACACGCCGGAGAACACGTGAAAGCCGTGGAAGCCGGTGATGAAAAAGAACAGGGCGCCAAATGCCTTGGGGCCAAACGCCGCCTCGTGCACCTGACCGGCCATCGGTCCGTCCGTATATTTCACTTTAGGGACGTCGAACTTGCCGTCATGCATGTGCAACAGATAATTCTCTCCGGCTGCGAAGGTTTTGGTGGTGCCGTCTTCGTTTTTGGCCTCCGAACCGTCTTCATTAACGTAAATGCCGGCGGCGGTGTGGCGCCCGAATGGGTTGACGGTTACGCTCATATTCTCCTTGGCGATCAGCGTCGTCCACTCATAAGCCTGGCAACCGAGGAAGGTTGCGCCGCCAAGGATGGTCAGGATCATCCAGATAACAACGCCTTTTTGATTCTCGCGGTGCCCTTCCTGCACGGCCCGCACCATGGTCACGGAGCTGAAAATCAGCACGAAGGTCATCACCGTTACAAAAACCAGGGGCCAGTGTGCCTGCACGAACGGGAAGGATGCAAATACAAAGTCCGGTTCGGGCCAAGAGGGCATGCTGAACCGCAAGGCCCCGTAGGCAATGAGAAAACCGGCAAATGTGAAAGCATCGGACAAGAGGAAGTACCACATCATCAGCTTGCCATAACTCGCCTTAAACGGCTCCTTGCCGCCGTCCCAAAGTTGTTCGTCGGAATGGCCGTTGTGTGTATGCGATTCGTGTGCGTGTGCAACAGAAGTCTCTGCCATGGTTAGGTCGGTTGTATAGTTTTAGGTCTCGATTGTTTTCAGGCCTGCAAGTTCAGGAAAACGATCAGGTAAATCCAGAGAATGTCTACAAAGTGCCAGTACTGTGCCACCAGTTCGAAACGCAGGCGACGCCGGGCGGTGGGCCTGAAAGGCAACACATATGCGTAAATCAGTGCCGTTACCAGTGCAGCGACACCGCCCAAAACGTGGGCGGCGTGCAGTCCGGAAATCACAAACACAAATGAACTGGATGGATTGGCGGTGAACGTGGCGCCGATGGCATCCATGGCTACCCAGCCGCGGTACTGGAGTATTACAAAAAGCAGGGCGAGTGCAAAGGTCGTTAAAAGCAGTGTTTTGTACGTCTTTTCCCGTCCTTTTTTAAAAGCCTGCAGCGAAAAATGCAGCGTTGCGCTGCTGAGTATGATCACAACGGTGCTTAGCCAGAAGATGTCCGGCAGTTTGAAATCGAGCCAGTTGCCCATAGCGCGCCGAACTACATACGCGCTGGTCATGGCCCCGAACATCATGATGATGCTGCTGATACCGACCCACAGGGCCAGCTTGTGCGGATGAATTTTGCTTTGGGAATATGGTTGGGACACACTTGCCATGATTTACAGTTTATCGATGAGCAAAACGATCAGCGACAGCGGGAGATGCAGAAACGAGGCAAACATCTGGCGACGCGCCGCCTCCCGGGTACAATCCCTGAACAATTGAAAACAACGCCATCCGAAGTAGGCGTTCAACAGGGTCAGCAGAATCAGCGCAGGCCAGCTGAAAAAGTTCATTTGCCACCCGATCACGGCATTCGCTTCCAGCAGCACACAAAAGGCCAGCGAGAGCGAACCGACACCAGGGCCTGTCTTACCGTCGGCAGTGGGCAACAGGCGGTAACCGGCGCGTTTGTAGTCTTCATCACCCAGCCAGGCCACCGCCCAGAAATGCGGAAACTGCCAGAGGAACTGCAAGGCGAACAAAAACAAGCCCAAAGAGCTGATGCTGTGTTCAAATGCTGCCGTGCCGATCACCAGCGGCAAAGCCCCGGGCACAGCCCCCACCAGCACCGCCAGCGGTGTGTTGCGCTTCATCGGCGTGTACACAAACGCGTAGCTGATGAACGACAGCATACCAATAAACCCGGTCCATGGGTTAAACACCGACAGAACGGAGATGCCGACAAGCGCCATTAGACCCGCCAGCAACACAGCAGTCGACACAGTCATTCGGCCGGCCGCCAGCGGCCGGTTGGCGGTGCGCCGCATCAGCCGGTCAAAATCGCGCTCCAACACCTGGTTGATCGCGTTGCTCGCGCCCGTAACCAGAAAACCGCCGGTGAGCAGCAGGATCAGTGCCAAAGCATTGAACTGCGCACCGGCGGCAATGGCATACGCCATCCCGGCAGAAAAAAGCACCAGTGCGGTCAATCTGAACTTGACCAACTGCGAAAAATCAGCCCAAAAACCCGGCGCTTGCGCCTTGTCTGTTACTACCGCCGTCTGTGTTGAATGGTGCTCCAAAATTGCTAGGTATGCGTCGTAAAAGTTTGTCGTGCAAGTGTATTAGTGGCCGTGGTCGTGTTCATGCTCGGCCAATGGCACGTACTGCGGCACAAATTCGCGATCGTCTTTATTGTAATCGTAAGCCCAGCGCTGAACGGCGGGGATATTGCCCGGCCAGTTTCCGTGTCCCGGCTCGATCGGCGTGGTCCACTCCAGCGTGGTGGCGCCCCAGGGGTTCTTTACCGTTTGTTTGCGGCCTTTCCACATCGAGTAGAAAAAGTTGATCACAAACACGATCTGCAGAAAGAAAACGACGATGGCAGCGACGGTGATGAACTTGTTCAGTCCCACAAAGTGCCTGAAGGAGTCGAAGTTCTCAATGCTGTAGTAACGGCGCGGCACGCCGGCCATACCGGTGTAGTGCATGGGCCAGAAAATCAGGTATGCCCCAACCATGGTGCCCCAGAAGTGGATTTTACCAAGCGTTTCGTTCATAAAACGGCCGAACATCTTGGGGAACCAGTGGTAAATGCCCGCAAACATGCCGAAGAACGCGGCAATGCCCATCACGATGTGAAAGTGGGCTACAACAAAATATGTATCGTGCAGCTGGATGTCGATGGCCGAGTTGCCCAGGAAGATACCGGTAAGACCGCCGGAAATGAACATGGACACGAAGCCGATGCCGAACAAGCTGGCAGCGTTGAACCGGAAGTTGGAACCGTAAATGGTAGAAATCCAGTTGAACACCTTCACCGCCGAGGGAACGGCAATGATCAGCGTAAAGATCACAAAGAAGTTGCTGATGAACGGGTTGACGCCGGACATGAACATGTGGTGGGCCCATACGATGAACGACAGGAATGCGATCGCCAGAATAGAAAATACCATGGCGCGGTAGCCGAAGATCGGTTTGCGTGCGTGCACCGACAGCACTTCAGATACAATACCCATCGCCGGAAGAATAATAATGTATACTTCCGGGTGGCCCAGGAACCAGAACAAGTGCTGGAACAGAATAGGGCTTCCGCCTACGCGATCCAGAATTTGCCCGCCTACCACAATCTCGCTCAGGTAAAACGAAGTGCCGAGGCTGCGGTCAAAAGTCAGCAACAACAAGCCGGAAAACAGCACCGGGAAGGACAATAGGGCAATGATCGCCGTGATGAAAAAAGCCCAGATCGTGAGCGGCAGACGCCACATGCTCATGCCCTTGGTGCGCAGGTTCAGTACAGTGGTGATGTAGTTGACCCCTCCCAACAGCACAGAGACCACAAAAAGCGACATCGAGACGATCCAAAGCGTCATACCTGCTCCCGAACCGTCGGACGCCTGAGGCAGCGCACTCAGCGGCGGATACGCAACCCACCCGCCGGAGAACGGACCCGTGCTCAGGAAAAGGGAGATGAACATCACCAGGCCCGACAGGAAGAAAAACCAGTAGGAAAAGGCGTTGAGCAGGGGAGAGGCCATGTCGCGTGCACCAACCTGCAATGGAATCAGCAAGTTGGAGAAAGTGCCGCTCAAACCGGCCGTCAAAACGAAAAATACCAGAATGGTGCCGTGCATGGTCACCAGAGCGTAGTAGAACTCAGGATCGAGCTTGCCAATACCGGCTTCGTTCACCTGGATCCATTTGCCCAGCAGCGGCTGCAACCACACCAGGTCGGCCTCCGGAAAGCCGAGTTGAAGACGGAAGATGATCGACATGCCAGCGCCAATCAACGCCCAAAACATACCCGTGATGAGGAATTGGCGGGCAATGATCTTGTGGTCGGTGCTGAAAATGTACGTGGTGATAAAATTCGATTGGTATTTATCACCGTGGTGATGCTCATGGAAGTGATCATCGTACCCAATTTCCTGGGTGAGTTTCTCTTCCAATGTTTCGGCGGCAGTTACTACGTTAGCCATGGCTTTGAATTAATTTTCGGTTGTGTGATGATGCGTTGTAAGGGTCAGGCGTTCTATCACGCAATACTTTGTTAAACTGTTTTACAGTACGGCGGGCGCTTGCGCTGCCGTAGTATCTGCAGCGGCTTCCTGCACTTTTTCCGATTCTATGCCCAAATCCTTACCGGCATTGGGGTCGTCCGCTTTGCCGCGTACCTGGGTCAGGTAGAACGACTCCTGTGTTTTCAGCCAGGCGTCATATTCTTCCTGGGATACCACCTTGAAAATACGTTTCATCGAATAGTGGCCCTTTCCGCACAATTCTGCGCAAGCCAACTCATACTCAAACTTCTCCCAGCGCTTGGGGCCGTTCGGGTCGGCGGGATCGTACGGTGTGTTGTACTCTTCGTAAGGGCGCAGATCGTTTCGGAATTCAGTCGTCGTTTTTACCGGCGTAAAAACAAAGTAAGTGGGCATACCTGGCACGGCGTCCATTTTTACACGGAAGTGCGGCAGGTAAAAATTGTGCAGCACGTCCTTTGCTGTGATGCGCACGCGCACTTTTTTGCCTACCGGCAGATAAAACTCCTGAGAAGGGATGAAGTCGTCCCAGTTCTTGGGGTCAGTAAAGTCCTGTCCCAGCTGGTTTCCGGCGGTGGTCAGGGTGTAGTCCCGCGCGCCGAGTTTGCCGTCGGGGCCTGGATAGCGAATCATCCAGTTGAACTGCTGTCCAGTGGCTTCAATTTCGATGTAATCTTCACCTTCTTTGATGTCGGCCATTACCGTGTTCCAGGCGTTCAGCCCGCGTACAACCAGAACCGTCATGACCACCGCAGGTATAGCCGTCCAGATCATTTCCAGGCGGGTGTCGTGGGCCATAAAACGCGCTTTGCGTCCCTCCTGATAGCGGTATTTGTATGCAAACCAGAACAGGGCGATGTGCGTGAGCACAAACACGATACCGGTGAAAATTAAGGTAACGTTGAAAAGGCTATCCAGCACGCTACCATGTTCGGAAGCCGATTGCAAGGGGCCGTAGCCGAGCATCAGGTTGCGGTAATTCCAGGAGGAGATAAAAACACCAATCAGGAATAGCACCAGAAAGATCAGCGATAACCAGCCGTTCCACAGGCTGTTGTCGCGTAGTACTTCGCGTTCGCCTTTGATTACGGCAGTCAACTCGGTTACCCGTGCAATTTGCACCAGAACAACCATCAAGAGGATCACGCAAATAATGATGATAAGCGTCGTCATCGTCTTTTTTTTTACTTGAACCCAAAATTACCGGGCTTAGTTCGTGTGTGTATGAAGTGGCGGCTTGATTAGAATGAATCTAAACAATTAATGATGATCGTGGCCTTCCGCACCTTCGTGTTCGCTTTCGATGTGCGCACCGGTGCTGTGGTGTAGACTTTCTTCCAGATATGGATCCTTTGCAGGCAACAAGGGCGCCCGCTCCAGGTTGCGGAAAAAGACAAACAGGAAAAGGCTGAGGAACCCGATGAAAGCACCGAACTCGGGGAACCCGGGCAGCGTGTAACCCAGCTTGAAGGAGCGGTCGGGACCGTGTTCATGGCCCGCTTCAGCATGGGCATCGCCATGTCCGTCGTGTCCGGCCGTTGCATGTGCGTCGCCGTGTTCTTCGCCGGTAGCGTGCTCGCTGTCGTGTGCCGCCCCTGCTTCGTGCGACGCATCTGCCTCCGAATGTTGTTTGTCAGCGTGGGTTGTATCGGCGCTGTGCGTTTCAGTGGCGTGTTGTTCGGGAGTATGGGCGGCTTTATCATCGTGTGCAGGGGCGCTGTGATCCTGCTCTTCTTCCGTGTGGTAGGCAGCCTTGACCGCTTTGGGCGCAGGGTTTTGCAATACACTGAGTGGCGCCGTGTGCGACAAGCTGCTGTGCGTCGCTTTTTCAGACAGTTCTTTGATCTCAAAAGCGGCGATGCGGGCGCCAGGTTTGATCATGTAAAAAAAGTCCCACCAGTGCCCGAAGAATACGATCAATGCTGTAAAAAACAGGGTGCCGAACTTCCGCTTGGTGTCGTTGCGCATAAGGATAAAAAACGGCGTCACGAAGTTCATCAGCATGTTGCCCCAGAACAGCACCGGGTAGTGTTCCATGCGCTCCCTGAAATAAATGGTTTCTTCACCGATGTTGCTGTACCAGATAAGCATGTATTGATCGAACCACAGATACATCCAAAATACCGACAAGCCGAACATGTACTTGGCCATGTCGTGCAGGTGGTCGCGGGTGAGGTAGGGCAAAAAGCCGGTGTTTTTCAGATAGATGAGCAACATGATCATCAGCGACAGCGCAGCCAGCAGGAGCGAGATGGTGGAATACCACGCGAACATCGTGCTGTACCAGTGGGTGTCAATGGACATGATCAGTTGCCAAACGAACACCGTGCTCAAAAACCCGGCGATGGGCAGAAAAGATGCCGCCCACTTGCGTTCTCTTTTGTAATAATCAAGCGATGCCGTTTCCTTGGTATCCTGCGCGATGGAGTTTTTCCGAATGCTTACTGCCCAGAAATACCACAGGCCGAGAAAACCCAGGGTTCCGATGGTGAAAAACACGGGGTTTAGAAACCCTTTTTTGCCGGCGATGATCTCATCATAAATCGGACTGGCGGGATCGGCAATGCCGTCCAGGTTCCACATGTAAAGATTGATCATGTTGGTCCATACGCCCGCTACGATCACTGCCGTAAGCACCAGCCCTACGCCCATGAAAAGGCCAAAGGCTTCATAAACGCGCTTGATCACCACGTTCCAACCGGTGAATGCGGTAATCTGGGCGCAATGGAAGAAAAACGCGGCAAAGGCGATGCCTGTGAAAAAGACCGAGTTGTGCAGGAAGTTGGTCCAGAAACGGGTGTAATATTCGTCGTCGCCAATGGAAGAAGCCAGCAGGCCCAACACACCGACACCCATGCCAATGAGTAGCGCCGTGCGGGTTTTGCTGTCGAAGACGTATTTATTGTTGTATGTCGTATCCATATCTCAGGGTCGGTGTAGGTTACCGGATGGAGTGGTTGGTGGCTCTGTTGTTTTTTCCTGTTATTTCCCGGTTGCGGGGGCCGGAGCCGGTGTTGCCGGCGCGGCGGTTGTCGCCGGTGCGGTGCCGGTGCCCTTCAACGGTTTGTCGATGTTGTTGAGCGTGTTGGCTGTTTCGTCGTAGGTCAGCTTTTTCTCTTTTGCTTGCAGCGAACGGATGTAGTGGATGACCTGCCAGCGCTCTTCGTAAGACAGTTTGTCTGCGTAGGCGCCCATGACGTTTTTGCCGTGCATGATGGCGAAGTAGTAACGGCCGTTGCCTGCGTTGATCATTTCATCGATGATGAAACTTTTAGGCGCTGCGGGGTATTTGGCGTTGGGCATGGTCACCAGCCATCCCTGTCCATCGCCTTTTTCACCGTGGCAAATGCCGCAGTAAACATCGTAAAGCGGTTTGGCTTGATCCAGCCCGGCTTTCGTGATGGGGAAGGGGTTGGTCACCATCTCGTTTTCGCAGCGTACCCGCTCTTCCTCGGTGTTCTGGTAATAGAAAGGCGCTGCGCCGTTCACCGGAGCGGCGATGGCATTGGGTGCATTTTTACCCCGAACCACGTCCAGCACATCGGCGCCGCCGTACGCCACGCCTGTGTAACCACGGGCAACGGTGCCGGAAACGGCGTTGCGCGGACGCGTGAGTGTCGCTTTTTTGACCACACTCTCGTCATCCCACGTGTTCCAGAAATACTCGTACGTCATATTGGCTTCGTACGCGATGGGGTGGTACATGTCGGGCATGTATTCATGGCCGGTTTTGTTCACGCCGGCCGGCGAGCAAAGGGAGAACAGCCAGGCGAAAAGAGCGATGCCGATTAGGGCGCCTATTGCGTATTTCATCGTTTACCGTTAATTTGTTGATTGGGCGAACCGGTGCAAGGAGTGCTCCAGTTACCAGTTCACCGTTTTTAAATTCACCTCGGCAGCCCCGGTTTGTTTGAAAAACCGGTTCAGGTTGTCCTGATCGTTGCTTCCGGTGACGTCGAAAGCGATGCAAAATTTATCGTCGGTGATCCGGTTGTCCAGCGTTTTGGTACTTACGCCGGGCCACATGCCGCAGATGGTGTAGAAGGTAAGGGTCATGCCCCAGGCAGCAAAGAGAATGGTCATCTCGAAGGTGATGGGGATGAACGCCGGAACGGACCAGAACGGCTTGCCGCCGAATACGATGGGCCAGTCGGTGGTAAACACCCAGGTCATGAACAGAAACCCGAACATTGCCCCGATGGATCCGTAAACGAATCCGAGGATGTGCAGGCGGCTTTCTTTCAGGCCCAGAATGGGATCCAGTCCGTGCACCGGAAATGGGGAGTACACGTCCATGATATCCAGGTGATCTTTCATGGCCGTTTTGACGGCCGTTTTCAGATCTTCTTCGTCGTTGTATAGTCCGAACAGGACTTTTCTGGATTTTTCAGCCATATATCTTGATTTGGGCAGGTGTTTTTTAATCTTCTTTTTCTGCTTTTACGGACGTTTTTTCGCCGGATGCAGCGTGACGGGCCCGCGCATTGGGTCCGATGTACTGGTCACCGGCAACCTTCAGGATGGATTTCACTTCTGCAATGGCTACCACGGGCGCCACGCGCACGAAGATGAGGTAACAGAAGAAGAACAGGCCGATGGTGCCGGTGTAGATGCCGATCTCCACCCAGGTCGGGTTGTAGTAGCTCCAGGAGGAGGGCAGGTAGTCGCGTGCCAGGGTGGTGCCAATGATCACGAAGCGCTCGAACCACATACCGATGTTGACCACGATGGACAGGAAGAACGTCCACCAGATGCTTCGGCGAATCTTGCGCGACCAGAAGAGCTGGGGGCTGACCACGTTGCAAAACATCATGCCGAAGTATGCCCACCAGTAAATACCGGTTACGCGGTTGTAAAAGGCAAATTGCTCATATACATACCCGGAATACCAGGCGATGAATAGTTCTGTCAGGTACGCCACACCTACAATGGTGCCGGTGAGTACAATCACCTTGTTCATCGATTCGATGTGGTTGAGCGTGATGTACTCTTCCAGTCGAAGTACCTTGCGGGTAAGCACCATCAGGGTTTGCACCATGGCGAAACCGGAGAAGATGGCGCCGGCCACAAAGTAAGGCGGGAAGATGGTGGTGTGCCAGCCGGGAATAACCGACGTGGCAAAGTCGAAGGATACGATGGTGTGCACCGAAAGTACCAGCGGCGTGGAGATGCCCGCCAGCACGAGGGAGAGCGACTCCCAGCGTTGCCAGTGTTTGGCGGCGCCGGTCCATCCGAAAGAGAACGTTTCGTACACCTTGCGGCGGAACCCTGTGGCGCGGTCGCGCACGGTGGCCAGGTCGGGAACCAGACCCGTGTACCAGAACAACAGCGACACAGAGAAATAGGTCGAGATGGCAAACACGTCCCAAAGCAGCGGGCTGTTGAAGTTGACCCACAGCGGGCCGCGCGTGTTGGGGAACGGGAAAATGAAAAATGCGAGCCAAACGCGCCCCATGTGGAAAATGGGAAACTGCCCGGCACAGATCACGGCAAAAATCGTCATGGCCTCTGCAGCGCGGTTCACCCCGGTGCGCCAGCGCTGGCGGAACAAGAGCAGAATGGCCGAAATAAGCGTACCTGCGTGACCGATACCGATCCACCAGACGAAGTTGGTGATGTCCCATGCCCAGTTGATGGTTCGGTTGGCGCCCCATTCGCCAATGCCTTTCCAGACGGTCCAGACAATGGTGAACAGATACAGGGACAGAAACACGGCGGAAAGGGAGAAGGCCACGATCCACTCCCGGGTGGGGGTGCGTTCGGTGGGCGAAACCAGGTCCTCCGTGATTTGGTGGTAGGTTTTGTTGCCTTCTATCAGGACGTGCCGTACGGGTGCTACCGGTTGCGACATATTGCTAATTTTTGCTTATTTCAAAAAATCAGGAGAACAGGGCTTCGTTGCTGTTGCGCACTTTTGCCGAATATTCGACAATCGGGCGCGTGTTGATTTCTTCGAGTACCTGGTAATCCAGTGCGCCGTTTTTGGCTTTGTTGACGATGCTGTTCGGGTTGTTTACGTTGCCGAAGACGATTGCGCCGGTAGGGCAGGAGGTCTGGCAGGCGGTGCGCACGTCGTTGTCTTCGATCATGCGGGCTTCGCGTTTTGCGGTCAGCTTGCCTTCCTGGATGCGTTGTACGCACAGGGAGCATTTTTCGATGACGCCGCGGCTGCGCACAGTTACGTCGGGGTTGAGCACCATGCGCACGAGGTTGTCGGCGTAGAAGGGCTTGTCGTCTACATGTAAAACGCGCTCTTCATTTCCGGGCCAGTTGTCTGCGGTGGTGTAGTCCAGCCAGTTGAAACGACGCACTTTATACGGACAGTTGTTGGCGCAGTACCGGGTGCCGATGCACCGGTTGTAGGCCATTTGGTTCAGCCCCTCGTTGGAGTGGTTGGTGGCATTTACCGGACACACGTTTTCGCAGGGTGCGTTGTCGCAGTGCTGACACATCATGGGTTGGTAAACCACGCTGGGGTTTTCCAGGTCGCCATAGAAATAGCGGTCGATGCGCAGCCAGGTCATTTCGTGGTGACGCGCCACTTCGTTTTTGCCGACTACCGGCACGTTGTTTTCGCTGACGCAAGCCACCTGGCACGCGCCGCAGCCGATGCAGGCGTTCAGATCGATGTACATACCCCATTTCGGTCCTTCGGCGAACCACTCGGTGCGGTCGGGGTACAGGGTCTGCTCGTTGAGGTGTTTGGCGTGCTCGTGGAATTTTGTCATGCGTTCCTTCAGTTCCGGCAACTCACTTTGGTTGGCCTGGAAAATGATGGAACGGTCGGTGAGCGAGCCTTGGAAGCCTTTCCACCCGAGTACTTTTTCATCTGCATTGATCACCGCGCCCTCTTCTTTGCCTTCGGCACGAACCCCCATGGTGTGGTGGTACTGGACGGTAGCGAGGAGCTTTTCCTTGGTGCCGGTAGCCGAAACGGTCGCGTTTCCGGCGTGGTACTGGGTCAGTCCGTTTTGCACGGTCAGCCAGGCGCCGGCATTCACACCGTGTCCGACGCCGCAACCGCCTGCGGTACGGCCCTGGCCCAGCGCAATGGCAACCGTGCCGGGCATTTGGCCAAAGGTGCGCACCACGGTGCATTTTTCGGAGCGTCCGTTGATGTCGACGGTTACGTGGTCGCCGTCATTCAGGTCTTTCCAACCGTTGATGTTGTTCACGCCGTCCCATTCGACTGGAATGCTCAGGTAGTTGCCCCAAACGGTGCGCAGCACGGGATCGGGCATTTCCTGCAGCCAGGGATTGTGTGCGTATTGCCCGCCGCCGATGTTTACGGTTTCGTAGAATGAAATTTCCACTTCGCTACCGGAGGGCTGGGTTACGGCTGCGGCGTCGGCATTGGCGCTTTCGTTGTAGGTCACCGTGCGGCCGGTGGCGGGTATGTCGAGCAGGCCGTCGTGCAGGCTCATGTCCCAGAAGGCCGTGGCGCTGTTGTACTTGTTTTGTTTTGCAAAGAGCTCAGCGGCCCAGTGGGCCTTCAGGTATGGATAGTAGGGCTGATCGTCTTCGCGGTTCAGGTTGGCACTGTCGGCCCATTCGAGCAGGGAGTGCTCGGCCTGGCGCGTATTGAACAGGGGCGCAATGGTAGGCTGGATGATGCTGATGTGGCCTTCTTTGGCTTCGGCGTCGCTCCAGGATTCCAGGTTGTGGTGAACCGGCGCGACGAGGGTGCAGAGGGACGTGGTTTCGTCCATAACCAGGGAGCAACCGATGCGGTTTTTGACCTTTTTAAAGGCGTCAATAAACTTATCGGCGTTGGGCAGGTCGTACGCCGGGTTGGCATTCCACACGATGACCGTATTAACGGCGCCGCCGTTCATGTCGTTGATCAGGCGCGTCAGGTCTTGCTCGTTGCCCTGGCGTTGGTAGGAAAGGGCGCTGAAGTCGACCGTTTCATTCAGGTTGCCGAGCAGGGCGTTGAGCTTATTGACAATAAGTTGTTCGGCGACGTTGTTGGAATTGCTGACGATCAGCGACAAGCCTTTGGCGTTAACCAGTTCTTTCGCCACTTTTTTGAGGGCTGTAGCCGCTTTGTCGTTCACTTTGGGGCCGCCCACGCCGGCGTTGCCGGTGAGTGCAGCTACCTCATTGAACAGGGTGCAGATGGCGGCGCCTTGTTCACTGGGTTTCACCAGGATGCGGTTGTCGGCGTTGGAGCCGGTGAGCGACATATGGCTTTCCACCTGGTAGTGGCGCGACATTTCGCCTTTGACGGCTTTGCTGAGCTTGCGTTTTTTGGCATACGCGGCGGCATACTCAATCGGGCTGATCCAGGTTCCCAGAAAGTCGGCGCCAAAGGAAACAATAACGTCTGCTTTGTCGAAACGGTAGCTGGGCAACGCGCGGATACCAAAGGCCTGTTCATTGGCGGTGAGCAGGGCGGCGCTGGAAACCGGGTCGTACACCACCACTTGTGTATCGGGGTATTTGGCGACGAACTCACCCATCGCTTTTTTGGCGGTAGGGCTGAGGACGGTTTGCGTGATGATCCGTATGCCGCCCTGGGCCAGGTTCCCTTTTACGTTTTTGTCGAGTTTTTCCCAGGTCAGTTCGGTCGGTTCGTCCTCCTCCGCCAGCGCAATGGGGCCTTTTACGCGGGTGGTGTCGTACAGGCTGAGCACGAGGGCTTGGGCGCGCGCGCTGGTGCCGCCTCCGGTCATGGCGCTCAGGGAGTTGCCTTCGATTTTGATGGGTCGGCCATCCCGGGTTTTGACCAGGATGGGGCAGTAATCGCCGCCGTTAACGAAAGCGGAGGCGTAATAGTTGGCGACCCCGGGTACAATAGTGTCGGGTTTGGTAACGTAGGGTACTGCCCGGCGCATCGGAATCTCGCAAGAGGCGGCCACGGTAGCGGCGCCGAGGCCGAAGCCGAGGAGTTTCAGGAAGTCGCGACGGTTGGTGGACCACTGGCCGTCGGTTTGATCGATGTTATCAAGGGAGAATTCCGCTGAGGCGTTTTGCATGAATGCTTCATCGCGTTGGAGGTCATCCGTTCCTACCCAAATACCGTTATCTTGGCGCATATCGTCTGGTATGAAGTTGCTGTAAGGGTTTATCAATAGTGGCATTTCTGGCATTCAAGGCCACCGATGTCTTCAACAGTTACTTTCTCGCGCTCGCCGCTTTTGAGTTCCTCGTGGTAACGCTCGTACTGTTTGTAATAATCGTTTTCGGCGAATTTAACCTCGGTTTCGCGGTGACAATTGATGCACCAGCCCATGCCGAGGGTAGAATATTGGTAAACGACTTCCATTTCCTCAATGGGGCCGTGGCACTTTTGGCATTCGATTTTGCCTACGGATACGTGTTGGGCGTGGTTGAAGTAAGCGTGGTCGGCCAGGTTGTGGATGCGTACCCACTCGATCGGGCCCTGGATTTTGCCGTTGCTGTCGTTTTTCAGCGCTTTGACGATGCCGTCCCACTGGGATTCCACGGTGAGGCGCCCGGCGTCGTCCATGGCGGTCAGCCCTTTGGCGGCCATATATTCCTGGCCGATCCACTTTTTGTACAGGGCTTCGATCTTTTTATCGTCCCAGTTTTCGTAGTCGCTGATGTACTTGTTGGTAATGGGGTCGAAACCGATGGAGGCGAATATCTTGGTGATTTCCGATGTGCCGGACTGCGTGCCGATTTTCACTGCGGAGTGGCAGTTCATGCACGTGCTGGCGCCGGGGATGGAGGCATGTTTGGAGCGGCGGGCAGAATCGTGGCAATACTGGCAGTCGATCTTGTTGAGTCCGGCGTGTATTTTGTGGCTGTAAGCGATGGGCTGGTCGGGCTGGTAGTTTTGGGAGCGGCCCATGCGCGTGGCGTTGTCCACCGACTTGTATCCCAGGATCAGGGTAGCGCCGAAAACGATCATCGCAACGGCGCCGCGGGAGGTGAGGGTTTGCACCAGGGTGCGGTTCTCCGGCTCCATTCCCTGCCGCACGCGGTTGATGTTGTTGAGGTTGTTGATGATGTACATCAACGCGACGGCCAGGAAGGCCAGCATGAGGGCCAGACCGGCAAATAACCACAGGTTGCCGCCTTTTTGGCCTCCGGCATCATCGGCGCCACCTGGTTGCGCGGCAACGGCGGCAGGCTTTGCATTTGCCACATCGTTGATATACAACAGGATACCCTCGATCTGATCGTCGGTCAGATTGGTAAAGTTGTTCATCAACGTGGGTTTCCACTTGTTCCACAGTTCTGTTGCGCGGGGGTGGCCTGCGGCAACCATGGACTGCGAGTTGCGGATCCACTTGTACAGGTCTTCCCTCGGAAATGCCGACCAACGCTCTTCGGTGCCTGCCAGGGCAGGGCCGGTGAGGTTGTCCTTCATGTTTTTGTTGTGGCAGGAAGCACAGTTGGTGATAAACAGGCTTTTTCCTTCTTCAATGGTGGGGGCGGCCCAGACAGCCGGAAGCGCCAGTGTGGCGAAGAGGATGATGGAGCAAATTCGACGGAGCGTCATATGTATTGCTACTGTTTGTTTTAGTGTGTATGCCCGAAACCAAACACACCGGTTGTTCGGCGCAGGATATTCGGTGCACGCCGCAAAGATATTCCCACCGCTTTGAGCGGTGAAACTTTCAAGGGTTTTGGCGAACTATTTAGACGCCTTCTAAACAAACTGAGTCAACGGTTTAAAAACGTTAACACAGCGTTAAAAAGCGACGCGCAAAGGTATGCACGGAATGTTTGTTTGCAAGTATTATGTAAAAATTTTAGTGTTGGATGCTTTACCCTACCTTCGCGCCGTCACTCCCTTTATTAAACAATCATTTTGATCATGGACGCCAACAGCCGCATCTTTGTCGACTCTGAAATTGGCAAACTCAAAAAGGTAATTGTACACCGGCCGGACGAGGGCATCGCCCGGATTACGCCCAAACGCGCGGGTGAACTGCTTTTCGACGACATCGTCCACCTGCCCAATATGCAGGAGGAACACGACATTTTCGTCCGGGTATTAAACGCCTTTTTGGGAAAGGAAAACGTGCTTGAAGTGCGCGACTTACTGGTGGAGA
Organism: Saprospiraceae bacterium; assembly: GCA_041736625.1. Classification (GTDB taxonomy): domain Bacteria; phylum Bacteroidota; class Bacteroidia; order Chitinophagales; family Saprospiraceae; genus M3007. The sequence goes on from JBGSTG010000044.1 coordinate 72,729, forward strand.
GCACACGCGATGAAGAAAGCAAGTACGAGGTGATCAACAAAATCATTGATTTTGAAGAACTTCCGTATTCTTTCATTCCCCGGCTGGCCGGCTTGTCCCCCGAACAACTGGCCGACACGCTGATTACCGGCTACCTCGAACCCGAAGACCGCATCCTTTTCGATCCCATCCCGAACCTGATCTTCACGCGCGACATAGCCATCACCGTCAAGGATTACGTGATCATCACCAAGGCCAATAAGTCGGCCCGCTTCCGGGAAAACTTCCTTACGCGACTCATTTTCAGCAGCCACCCGGTGTTCCGCAAATTGAAAGCCGACGGTAAAACCATCAACCTGAACCGCGTAGACAAATTTCCGCCCTCCAAAAAGGGAGAAACGATCAGCATTGAGGGCGGCGACGTGATGATGTTGAACAAGGACTACCTGCTGATTGGTTGCTCCGAGCGCACCAACGAGTACGCCTTTCAGATGCTGCGCAACCATCTCTTTGAACGCGGCATCATGCCGAACGTAGTGCAGGTCAATATCCCGCACGAACGCTCATACATGCACATCGACACCGTATTTACACAGGTAAACCGCAACCATATGGTGGCCTTTCACCCGATCGTTTCCGAGGGGCTGGGTTCTTATGTGGACGTTTTTCGGGCCAACGGCGAACACATTGAATACGCATCGCTGCGCGATTTTTTGCTTGCAGAAATCAACCCCCAAATGGAATTCATCTGGGCCGGCATGGGCGAAAGTCCCTACCAGGAACGGGAACAATGGACCGACGGTTGCAACCTCGTTGCCCTCAAGCCTGGTGTGGCCGTCACTTACGACCGCAACCCGGTGACCGAACGCGCGTTCAAGCAATTTGGCTACAAGGTGATCGGCGCCGAAAAGCTGTTGCGCGACATCGACAGCGGCAGGGTCAACCCGGAAACGGTGGAGAACACCATCATCACCATTCCCAGCAACGAGCTTTCCCGCGCCCGCGGCGGCAGCCATTGCATGACCTGCCCGGTGGAACGGGAAACCATGGATTAACCCGGGCTATGTACAGGCATACCGTCGACATACGCGTGCGTTACGGAGAGACCGACCAGATGGGGTATCTCTATTACGGGCATTATGCCCAGTACTACGAGGTGGGCAGGGTGGAGCTGATCCGGTCGCTGGGCATCACGTACAAGCAATTGGAGGACGAGCACGGCATCTGGTTGCCGGTGGTGAGCCTGGAGATGCGGTTTGTGCGGCCTGCATACTACGACGAGTTGCTGACGGTAAAAACCACCTTGCGCACCTTGCCCGATACGCACATCGTGTTCCACGTGGAGATAGGCAATGCTCAAAACAAACTGGTAAACGCCGGCCGGGCCCGACTCTGTTTTTTTGATGCCAAGGCAAAGCGCGTGGTTCCGGCGCCGGATCTGCTGCTGGAACGACTGGCGCCTTATTTTCCGGACAGTCCGGACAAAGAAGCCCCGGATTAACCCTGTTGTTCACCTATGCGCCAAACGGCCACACGTTATATAAATGCGGTGTACCGCTATTTTGCCCGGCATCCCTGGTGGGTGGCGGTGGTCGATTGGTCCAAAAGGCACTCCATACCTGGTCTGAAACGCATACCGTTGTACAATCTGATTGTGTTTATCACACAAGAATTGAAAAACGACGCATTGACGACCCGGGCGAACAGTATGGCGTTCAGTTTCTTTCTGGCCATTTTTCCGTCGCTCATCGTGCTGTTTACCCTGGTGGCTTACACACCGTTATATGCAACGTTCGATGACCAGATGTACAGCGCCATCCAGGAGATCATGCCGGGAGATGCCGGCAAAATGGTGTTTGACTTTGTGGAGGACGTCATCAACAGGCCCCGGGGCGGCCTGCTCTCCTTCGGTTTCTTTTTGGCCATCTGGTTTGCTTCCAACGGCATGCTGTCCATGATGCAGGGCTTGGAAAAGGATCACCACGTGGTATTTCGGCGCCGTGGTTCGGTCGAAAAGCGGCTCATCGCCATTCAATTGATGTTTCTGGTGGCGTTGGTGCTCATCGGTTCTGTGGTGATGGGCATTCTGGGCAACCTGATTTTGGCCAGCGTGTTTGTTTTCGTCAAAGTGGATTTTATCACCCGCTTCTTGCTGTTCCTTTTTCGGTGGGTGGTTCTGTTGCTGGTGATGTACACCACGTTTGCCACTATTTACCGCTTTGGGGCGCCCATCCGGTCCGGTCAATCGTACATCCACCCGGGCACGGTGGTGGCTACTGTATTGTCGTTGCTCACCTCGGTCGGGTTTTCATTTTACGTGGACAATTTCGGGAGTTACAACACGCTGTATGGCTCCATCGGGACGTTGATCGTTCTCATGCTGTGGATACAGCTGAACTGCATGATCCTTTTGTTGGGATTCGAGATCAACGCCGGTATTGCGGTATTGCGGTACCAGCGGCGTGAGCGTGGGCAGGATATGCCGGATTTGTTTCACCAGGATCCAAATCACTAAGCGAGTGTCAGCTCTGGTTGGGGATCAACATGCGCAGCAGATCCGCCAGGGTCTCTTTCAGGTCTTTTCTGTTGACGATCAGGTCGAGAAAGCCGCTTTCCAGCAGGAATTCCGACGTTTGAAAGCCTTCCGGGAGTTCTTTTTTGATGGTTTCCCGGATGACGCGAGGACCGGCAAAGCCGATGAGGGCGCCGGGTTCGGCCATGTTGATGTCGCCGAGCATGGCAAAAGAGGCCGTTACCCCTCCGGTTGTAGGGTCGGTCATCAGCGAGATGTACGGTAGTTTGGCTTTAGCCAGGAGCGTTAGCTTGGCGCTGGTTTTGGCCATTTGCATCAGGGAAAAGGCGCTTTCCATCATGCGGGCGCCGCCGGATTTGGAAATGATGAGCAACCCGGAGCGGGTTTTTATCGCTTCATCAATGGCCAGGGAGATTTTTTCGCCCACTACCGAGCCCATGGATCCGCCGATGAAACGGAAGTCCATCGCAGCGGTGACCAGGGGCACGCCGTTTATCTGCCCGTGGGCAACGGCAATGGCATCGGTGAGGCCGGTTTTGGTAACGGCTTCCTCCAGCCGCCTGGCGTATGGTTTCAGGTCGGTAAACTCGAGAAAGTCAAGCGATACCAGGTCGTCGTAAAGCACGGTGAACGCCGCCTGGTCATACAGGATTTCAAAATATTCCCGGGAACCGATGGCCGAGTGGTAATCGCATTTTGGGCACTTATAGTAGTTTTCCCGCAAGTCTTTGTTCGTGCTGACCTCCCTGCATTTTTTGCAGTGGAACCAGACGCCTTCGGGAACATCTTTTTTCGACTTGGTGGCGGTTGAGATGCCTTCTTTGAGTCGCTTGAACCAGCTCATGTGGTATGTTTATGGTGTATGAAGCCTGTTTTAGGGGTGACCCGGGCAGCCATGTGCCCAATTACAGCGCAAAGGTACATTTTCCCTTAAATATCAAAGGCGGGTTGTGCGCTGCGGTGCGTGGGACTTACCTTTGCTGCATGTCGGGCTGGGATGCTTATCTGGCGCTCTTGCGCAAAGAAATACTGCTGGAGTGGCGGCAACGGTACGCCTTGGGCGGCATATTGCTGTACGTGTGCAGCATGGTTTTTGTCGTATACGTTGCAGCGGTGCGCATTCAACCGCCGGTGTGGAATGTGCTGTACTGGCTGATCATGCTGTTTGCATCCATCAATGCGGTGGTCAAAAGTTTTGTTCAGGAAAGCGGAAACAGGCGACTATACTACTATCAGCTGGCCGATCCGGCCATGGTCATACTGGCAAAAGTGACCTACAACACCTTGTTGCTGTTGCTGATCGGCAGTTTGGCACTGTTTACCTTCGGCGTAGTGGCCGGCAATCCGGTCAAAGACGTTCGGCTGTTTGCCCTCACCATGATCCTGGGCAGCATTGGGTTTTCCATTGCTTTTACTTTTATTGCGGCCATCGCTTCCGGCGCCAACAACAGTGCAACGCTGATGGCCATCCTCAGTTTTCCGGTGGTACTGCCCATGTTGCTCACCCTGGTTCGCTTGTCGGCCATCAGCCTGCGCCTCATGCAGGATACCGCTTACTGGCGCGATGTGTTGAACCTCCTGGCCATTGACACCATATTAATTACGCTTACATTTGTGCTCTTTCCCTATGTTTGGAGGGACTAAACCGTGTTCTGTCTATGTGGTGGAAAATATCCGCTGTTGTCCTGCTGCTGCTTGTTTTCCTGTTTGGATTGCTGGTTCCGCTGTATCCGGGTCTGACGCATGCCGCGCCGGATACGGTTGCTCCGGGCGCGTCGTTCGTGTTGCAAATCCAGGGATACAACACTTTTTTTACCCGCGCTGAAGCGCCGGTTCGCGTTTGGCTGGTGCATGAGGGCCGCCACGTATTGGCATCCGGCAGTGTGCAGGCGGTAGACGAGGTGACTCTCGAAGCCCGTTTTGAGGTTCCTGCGACCATGCCCGTTCCGGCGTCTTCCCTGCCGCTTGATCTGGTGGTGGACGACCGGCTGCACGGGGCCATGTTCCTGCCCAATGCCGTACGGGTGCAATCGTTGAGCGGCGAAACGGTGGCTGCTGCCGACAGCCTGTGGCGGCTGGCGGAGGTGCGCGACCTGCATCGAAACGAGGATTTTCGCTTCACCCATATTCCAATCAATTACGAGAGCATCCGAAACCTGTACTTTCACGTGCCGATGTGGATGGTGATGTTTGTACTTTTCCTCTTGTCTATGTGGCACAGCGTTGTGCACTTGCGTACTTCGGATGCCATTGCCGACGCCCGCGCGGCGGGCTATGCCGAAGTGGGACTCCTCTTTGGTATGCTGGGGCTGGTAACGGGCATGCTGTGGGCCAATTACACCTGGGGAGCGCCCTGGAGCAACGACATCAAACAGCTAATGACGGCCGCCGCCCTGTTGGTCTATTTGGCTTACTTCATTCTGCGTGCATCGTTCGATGAACCCGAAAAAAGCGCGCGCATCGCCGCTGTTTATAATATTTTTGCCTTTGCCTCGCTCGTCCCCCTGATTTACATCGTGCCCCGGATATTCAGCAGCCTGCACCCGGGAGGGGAAGGCAACCCGGTATTCAACAGGGAAGACCTGAACGTCAATATGCGTTTGGTTTTTTACCCGGCCGTGTTGGGGTGGACGCTTCTGGGGCTGTGGATCGCCCGCCTGCGCATACGCCTAAGCATACTGAACGAACAATTGATGGACAGGTGACCGTCCGCCAAACACCACTTCTCTACCATTATTCTTAAATTTGGAACATGAAATTTTTCAGCAGGCGATTGTTTTTAACGATTGTTTTGTTTCACCAGCTATATTTGCCCGAAGTTCGGGCGCAGGGCAGCGGGGATTTTATGCGGGAGACCGGCAAAATCGGCGTTGTCGTAGGGGTTATTTTACTCATTTTCCTGGGGTTAATCCTTTATCTGGTACGGCTCGACCGGAAGCTCACCAAATTAGAACAACAAATTAACGATCAGCATGAGCGCACACATTAGTTTTTTTCAGAGTGTAGAAAATTATGTCGACAAAGCAGCCGCGCATACCGACATCCCGCGCGGGTTGGTGGAGCAGATCAAAGTTTGCAACCTGGTGTTGCGAATCCGCTTCCCGATTAAAGTTGGCACCGATTACGAAGTAATTGAAGCCTACCGGGTACAGCACAGCCACCACAGGCTCCCGACAAAGGGCGGTATCCGCTACGCCGAATCGGTAGATCAGGATGAAGTAATGGCCCTCGCCGCCCTGATGACGTTCAAATGCGCCCTCGTCGACGTACCGTTCGGCGGCGCAAAAGGCGGCATCAAGATTAATCCGGCCAAATACACGGTTGATCAGCTGCAGACCATCACGCGCCGCTACACGACCGAACTGGTCAAGAAAAACTTCATCGGCCCGGGTATCGACGTGCCGGCGCCGGACTACGGCACCGGACCGCGCGAAATGGCCTGGATACTCGATACCTATCAGGCCTTCCGCCACGGAGAGATCGATTCCATCGGATGCGTAACCGGCAAACCGGTCACCCAAAACGGCATCCGTGGCCGTAGCGAAGCCACTGGCCGCGGCGTGTTTTACGGGTTGCGAGAAGCCATGTCATATGCCGACGACATGAAAAAACTCGGCCTGACTCCCGGTATTGCCGGAAAGACCATGGTGGTTCAGGGGTTGGGCAACGTAGGCAGCAATACCGCACTGATCAGTCAGCAGGAAGGCGATGTGAAGGTCATCGGCATCGCCGAACGCGAAGGCTCCATATACAGTGAAAACGGCATTGACGTAGAAAAACTGCTTGAGTTCCGCCGCGAAACAGGTTCTATCCTCGGTTTCCCGGGCACCACCACCCTGGCAGACCGCATGGCCGCGCTGGAGCTGGAATGCGACATTCTGGTGCCAGCCGCGCTGGAAAACCAGATCACCACCGAAAACGCCCCGCGCATCAAGGCGAAGGTCATCGCCGAAGCCGCCAACGGCCCCATCACCTCCGACGCCGAGCCCATTTTGCTCCAAAAAGGCATCATGGTGCTGCCGGACTTCTACATCAACGCCGGCGGCGTGACGGTTTCCTACTTTGAGTGGCTCAAAAACTTGTCGCACCACCGCTTCGGCCGACTAGAAAACCGCTTCCAGTCCAATGCCTTCAATGGCATCCTGAGCAAGGTCGAAGAAATGACCGGCAGGTCGATCGGCGAACGCGAGAAAAACTTCCTCTCACGCGGGGGAACGGAGGTGGAACTCGTCAACTCCGGTTTGGAAGACACCATGATCACCGCTTACCAGCAAATCCGGGAAACGTTCAAACAGCACCCCGACATTCAGGACGTGCGCACCGCCGCTTTTGTCAGCGCACTCAAAAAAGTGGCCAGCGATTACGTATCCATGGGCATTTTCCCCTGATCGTACAACACAATCCATCGAAAAAAGCCACCCGGCAGGAAGATGTTTGGCTACACCATCTTCCCGGCCATTCGGGTGGCTTTTTTATTTTTAACCGGATGAAGCAGCATTTTCATCGTAATAATCGTTGGTGCGGAGCGGCCAGAATGCCATATTAAGCGAATTTTTATCCAATTGGATGCTTATTTTAATCTTTTCACAAAATTTACACAGGTATTACTGACGAGCTATTGCAGATTATTTCATCTTGCCCTACCTTTGGGGAAATTTTTCAGCTCAAAATATTATTTCACTAATCTGCGTCACCATGTCGGAGAAACTGGATAAAATCGATCTCAAAATTCTCAAGATCCTCCAAGAGAACAGTAAAATCACCAACCTCGACCTTTCCAAAAAAATCGGGCTGTCCCCGGCCCCCACGCTGGAACGGGTAAAAAAACTCGAGCAAAGCGACATCATCCAAAGCTACCACGCCCAGGTAAACCCACACATGATGGGCCTGAATGTGAAAACATTCGTGCTGGTGTCCCTGCATTGGAAAAAGGAAAATGCCCTGAATAACTTTCTCGAAAAGATCAACCAGATCGACGAAGTGACCGAATGCTACATCATTACCGGGGAAGCGGACTTCCTGATGAAGATCATTTGCAAAGATATCCCGTCCTACGAGCAATTGCTGTTCAAAAGCCTGAGCCAAATCGACGAGATCGAGCGTCTGAAAACCCTGATGACGCTCTCTACCGTTAAGGATGTGAAGATCCTGCCGTTCAACTACGATTAGTCGTTTGAATCGGGTGGGCGGTTTTCGCCTTTTTTCTGATGGCACACGGATTGGACAGATCGCTTTGCGAACACAGATTAAGGCGGATTTTCTACCGGTAAGCTAAAATCCGTTTTAATCTGTGTTCGCAAAGCGATCCGCAAAATCCGTGTTCTATACCAACGCCTACTTTCCGGCAGCTTCCTTAATGCGTTCCTCCAGTTCCAGTTCGTCGCCGGGCGCATAGCCGACGTGTTCCCATACAATTTGTCCGGCTTCATTCACCAACAAGGTGTGCGGTACGGAGGTTACGTTGGCCTTTTGCTGGAATTCTTTGTTGTAATCGTGCAAAATGGTGTATTCCCATCCTTTTTCAGCCACCATCGCCGGAATTTTAGCGGCGGTACGGGTGTCGTCAACGCTCACCGCGATCAGTTCCACGTTGTACTGCTTTTGCCAGTCGGGGTAGTAGTCCATAATGGCATCCAGTTCTTTTTTGCAAGGCGAGCACCAGGTAGCCCAAAAGCTGACTACGGTTACTTTTTTTGCGTTGCCCAGCGTTTGTACGTTGAGGGTTTTGCCGTCCAGGCTTTTTACCTGTGCCGACGGGAGGGGTTTTTGTGCAAAAAGGGAAAGGGCTCCCAAGAAAAGTGCACCAAACAGGAGAGTGTGCTTCATAGATACTTTTTAGTTGAAAAATGACCTACAAAAGTACGTTCCTGCCGGGGTTATGGTATGGTTAATTTGTTAAGGTCTTGTAAACTACCGTTAAAGACATTAAAATCTACGTCTGCATTGATGCCGTTCACGCGCCCGTTGTCGTTGTGTTGCCAGAAATGCCATCCGGTATCGCCGGGCATGTTCAGGCGCGGGGTCCGGTAGTGGGCAATCCAGCGCGGATAACCGGCAAAGGCGGGGTCGTCTGCGAAGTACGTTTTATAAAAATCCAGATTGGTGTATAAAATCGGTTTTACCCGGTAGTGTTTTTCCAGCGCTTGCATGAATTGCAGGGTATTTTTGCGGATTTGCTCCCGGTTCATGCCGCGTTTTTCTTCCACATCGACTACGGGCGGGAGGTCGCCGGACGCCAGTTTAACCTGCCGGGTGAAGTGCCGGGCCTGGTCTTTGGCGCTGATGTCCGGCAAAAAATAATGGTAGGCCCCGCAAAGCAGTCCTTCTTTTCGGGCGTGTTTCCAGTTGTGGGCAAAATAGGGGTCTTTGATCCATGAACCCTCGGTGGCTTTAATGAAGGCGAAGGACATGCGCACGTCGCCCACCTGCATGTGCCGCACCCGTCCCCAGTCGATGCGGTGCTGGTAGCGGCTCACATCAATGCCGTGCACGGCGTAGTTGCCGGGCAAGGCGATGCCGAAGTGGCGGTATTCGCGGTAGTGGAAAGGATAATCGATCAGCCGCCAGAGGGCGTTCCGGAACCCGGGAAACACCAGCAGCAGCAAACCGACCCCCGCGGTAAAAGCCAGTAGCTGCCTTTTCGCGGCCTTGGTGTTGCCGGGCGGTTTGAAAAAAGGTTTTAAAAAAAGGGAATAGAGTGGATTGGCCATGCCGGCGGAGGGTCATTTGCCTGTAAAAACAGGTTTTCTTTTTTCCAGAAAAGCCGCTACGCCTTCACGGTAATCGTCCGTTTGACCGGCGGCCGTCTGGAGCCGGTCTTCGATTTGGAGTTGAGCGGCAAAATCATGGACAAATGATTCGTTGAGCGCTTTTTTGGTCATTCCAAGGCCGGCCGTGGGCATCTGGGCCAGGGTTTCGGCGATGGCCAGGCTTTCGGTGATGAACACCTCGTCGGGAAAAAATTTCCAGATCATGCCCATTTCGGCGGCCTCCCGGGCGCTCACCTTGGGCGACAGCATCATGAGCGCGGCCGCCCGCTGCATGCCCACCAGGCGCGGCAGGCTCCAGGTGCCTCCGCTGTCGGGTATCAGGCCGATTTTGGAGAATGCCTGGGTGAAGGAAGCCGATTCTGCCGCCACGGTGATGTCGCAGGCCAACGCAATGTTGGCGCCGGCGCCGGCAGCGACACCGTTCACGGCACAAACCACCGGTTTGTCGAGCAATCGGATACCCAGTACAATGGGGTTGTAACCGGTGGAGATGATCTCGGACAGGCTGGGGCCGTTTGGGTCGACTACCTCCTGCAGGTCCTCACCGGCACAAAAGGCGCGACCTTCGCCGGTGAGCAGTACGGCACGCACGGAGGCGTCGGTAGCACAAATTTCCAGGGCTTCCAGCACCTCGGCGCGCATGGCCTGGTGCATGGCGTTGAAAACTTGCGGTCGGTTCAGGGTAATGCGGGCAACGTTGTGCTGGATGGTGAACTGGATGTATTGCATGGTACGGCGGTTTGTGCAAAGCTAAGCGCTTGTTCGGATTTTAGCGCTAAGACATAGCGCCAAAATAGCTTTTGTACCAATCGGTCTCGTGGTGATCTTTGGCAAGCGGATCGGGCGTATGTCCGGGGTCAACTTTGTTGTACAGGATTTCCAAAGAGGCAAAGTCGCGCTGGCTGATCACCGTGAAACCATGACGCAGCAGCAGGGCGGCGGCCACACCGGCGCCAATCTGATATTTTTTTTCTGCCGAAAAACGGTTGCCGTCGTAGATCACCTGGCTGCCGCAGGCGGCACTGATGTCCATCATGACCGCCAGCTCGACATCTTCCTGTTGCGCCAGCGCCAGCATGCGCTCTGCGCCACGGATCATGCCGTCCGTCCAGTCGTCGCCGGCATCCGACAGGACGCGGGCCCGGCCGTCCAGCACGTCGTCGCCCGTGCCGCCGTGTATGTCGCACATGTCGCGGGGAGAGCCGAACGAAAATTCTTCCGGGCAGAAACGGACCAGGCGAACGGTGTCGTAGGAGAGGAGCCTGAGTACGGAGGGGTAAGTGCCGTTGGCGGTACCGTCGTACCCGCAGGTGACGCCGGTGAGGCATGCGGAAACGAGGATGCGCAGGGGGGCGTCGGGGGAGGGGGTGCGTAGGGTTTGTAGGTAGGTTTGGTCGGTCATGGTGTTTGTCTTTTTATGATTTTTAAATAAACCGCAGAGGACGCAGAGGATACGCAGAGGATCACAAAGGTACTGCCTCTGGGGCCCTCTGCGTACCCTCTGCGTCCTCTGCGGTTTATTTATATTTATGTATCGTAAATGACCGACAATATTTTTTTATGCATTTTAGACACACGTTTCATCCACTTTATCAGTTGTTGCCGTTACTATGTATCTTGTGAAGCCAAACCCGACAACCCATTTCCCCATGCGTAGCTACTTTTCGTTTTTTTGGTTGATAACCGGCCTGACGCTCAGCTTGTTCTGTTTCAAGTCCGCCGCAAACCGCAGTATCGATCAACCCCTTTCAAGCCCTGAGCCGATCATGCCAACGATTCAACCAACGACACCTCCCGATGACTATGGTGCGCAATGGCGCCGCATCGACAGCCTCGAACGCCAGGGGCTGTACCAAAGCGCGCTGGCCGAGGTAGAAACCCTGCTCGGCAGGGCAAGGAACGACAAGAACGAACCCCAAACGGTGAAAGCGCTGCTCTACAAGGGCAAATTTGTTGTACAACTGGAGGAAGAAGGATTTGTCAAGGCCGTCCGCCTGCTCGAAGACGAGTTGAAAGCCGCGCCGGCTGCCGAACAGGCGGTGCTACACAGCCTGTTGGGCGAGCTATACGCCATCTACCTGCAAAACCAGGGATGGGAAATACAGAACCGCACGCCGGTACCCGACGGTGAAGGGGGCGACATCCTGACCTGGTCGGCAGCACAGATCGAAAAGCAGTCCATGGAGCATTACCTGGCGTCCATCCGGGAAACCGAAACGCTGCGCCAAGTGCCCATTGACCGGTTCAGCGCCCTCACCACCGACGGCAGGCGTGACTCCATCAGCGCTCCGCTGCGCCCGGTACTGTACGACCTGCTCGCACACCGCGCCCTGGATCATTTTGCCAATGAACGCAATTACCTCACGGAACCTGCCTATGCGTTCGTGCTGGATCAGGATCAGGCTTTTCTTCCAGCCAGGGACTTCGTGACGGCAGCCTTCCCTACCCGGGATACCTCCTCCCGCAAATGGCAGGCGCTGCAGACATACCAACAAGTGCTCCGGGTTCACCTGCTTGACGCCGACCCCTCCGCGCTTATCGATGCCGATCTGAAAAGACTGGCTTTTGTCTACCACAATTTCGTAGGCGCCGATAAATTCGAGCGCTACCGGCGTACCCTGGAGTACCTGCATAAGCAGTATTACGACCACCCCGGCAATCCGGAAATTGTACTCAGATTGGCACAGATGGTGCGCAGTCAGGACGATAAAAAAGCACCCGGTAAAGAAAAAGAAGCCCTTTCGCTGCTGGAAGACGCCGTACGTCGCCACCCCGGCACCTTCGGTGCTGCGCAATGCACAGGCGTCATCGAAGAAATCAAACGCCCGTCCCTTAATATCCGGCTCGAGGCGGTCAATCTGCCCGGCGAGCCGGCACTGGCGCTGCTCACTTTCAAAAACCTCCAGGAGGCCTGGGTCAGCCTGTATCGGATGGATCAAACGGATGAAAATGCATACGAGTACCTGAACGCAGAGGAACGATTGGCCTGGGCCAAAAGCCAGAAACCTGTTCAGCAACGCCGCTGGGATTTGCCGGACCCGAAAGACTATCGCACACATACCACAGAAGTGTCCATCGAAGCGCTTCCTGTCGGCCGTCATCTCGTGGTCGTTTCTACCGGAAAAAATGGAGAAATCAACAACCTGACCGCTACGGCAGTGGTCGTGCATTCCGGCCTTTTGCCCGTCTCGTTTCATGAAAAAGGAAAATCGTCCCTTTGCGTTACCAATCGCCGTAGCGGCAAGCCCTTGGCGGGGGTAAACATCGATTTCTTCAAAAGGGAATGGGATCGAAATGAAAATGGATACAAGGTATCGTTGGTGAAAACGGAAAAGACCAACAACAACGGCATTTGTACTCCTGCGGGGTTCAACCGGCAATACAACCTGCTCACCCGATACCGGCTCGGCCCGGATACGCTCTGGCAAGGGGGGTATTACGACCGGTGGTACACCGAACAGGAGGGCGGCGACCAGTACGAAGCCCACTTTTTTACCGACCGGGCCCTGTACCGACCCGGACAAACGGTGTATTTCAAAGCCGTACTCATCCGCCGGGATAACGCCGGGGTGCCAACCATCGTGCCCAACCGGAGCCTGACCGCGACTTTTTACGACGCCAATGCCCAGCCCAAAGCCACCCTGTCTGTGCGAAGCAACGAATACGGAACCATAAACGGGGCATTTGTGGCGCCCGCTTCCGGCCTTGCCGGTCTCATGCGCATTGAAGTCGAGGGATTCAGTGGCAGTGCAGGCTTTAACGTCGAGGAATACAAGCGACCCAAATTTGAGGTCACTTTTGAACCCAACCAGGAGGCCATTCGCCTCGGCGACACCATCCGGATGCGCGGCGCCGCCAAAGCCTACGCGGGCAGCAGCGTGGACGGCGCCTCGGTGCGCTACCGGGTGACCCGCCAAACCCGGTTCCCGTACTGGCGCTGGTACTGGGGTTTTCCGCCAGACGCCGGCGCCGACATGGAAATAGCCAACGGCACCCTGCAGACCGGCGCCGACGGCACTTTTTCCATTCCTTTTGAAGCCATCCCGGACCGCAGCGTACCCGCCGAACAAAAGCCGGTGTTCACTTATATGGTGTCGGCCGATGTGACCGACATCAACGGCGAAACGCGCAGCGGCAGCACTTCCGTAACCGTCGGTTACGTGGCCTTGAACGCATCGCTCGATTTGCCGGAATCCATGCCGTTGGACAGCCTGAAAAAAGTCGGTATCCAAACCCAGAACTGGGCCGGGCAGGATCAGGATGCCAAAGGCAACATTTCCTGGCAAAAGCTGGACGAGCCAACCGATTTTTATAAAAAACGGCTCTGGGAAAAACCGGAACTTAAAACCCTGGAGGAGGCAAAATTCAAAAAAGAATTCCCCGATTACGCCTGGGCGGAGGAAGACCGGCCGGAAGGATGGCAAAACGAGGGCAAAGCAGCCACCACACCGTTTAATACAGCCGAAAAACGCCAAATGGACATGTCGGGTCTGGCTGCCCAACCGGGTTACTACCGCGTCAGCATCCAAACCAAAGACGCTTACGGCGCCGAGGTGGAATGGAGCAAGGTTGTTCATCTTTGGAAGCCCAAACAGCCGGCATCTCGCCTCCGGACACCGGGGGCACTGGTCGAAACGCCCGTGGCACAACCCGGCGAAACCGCCCGGGTGCTGCTGGGCGGCCGCGTCCCCGAGCTGCACTGGTATTTTGCGCCTGAACGCAACGGCCAGCTGGACAAACCCGAGTGGTACCGGGTTAGCGGTAGTCGCGAAATGCCGGTGGCCATATCGGAAAGCGACCGCGGTGGTGTGCCGCTTTTTGGATTCACCGTTTACCGAAACCGTTTTTACAGCCTCGCTTACCAACAGGTGTCGGTGCCCTGGAGCAACAAGGAGTTGCAGATCACCTACGAAACCTTCCGCGACAAGCTCAAGCCCGGCGACAAAGAGGTGTGGCGGCTCCGGGTGAGTGGCCCCAAAAAGGAAAAAGCAGCTGCCGAACTGGTCGCATCCATGTACGACGCCTCCCTGGACCAGTTCCTGGCACACGGATGGGAGCCGGTCTGGTACCCCAGCCATCACACGTCTATTGTTCCCCAGGCTTCTGTCAGCACGGCGGAAGGGTCGCCCATCCGGTACCCTTTTGAAAGAAAGGAGACGCCTTACCGGGCTTACCGGCAATTGAATTGGTTCGGGTTCCCGCTGTACGGCGTGCGCCCGGGCGCGCTTTATAGCATGGCAAGGACGGCAGCGCCCCGCATGAAAGCGGAAGCTGAGTTGTCAATGATGGAGGCCGACATGTCTGCAGTCGGTCAGGTGGCGGATGCTGCCAGCGAGTCTGATCTGAAAATGGAGAACCGACAAGCGAACGACGCCACCAAGCCGCCCGCCGAAGGCCAGGTGCGCAAAAACCTCAACGAAACCGTGTTTTTCTTCCCCAATTTGAAAACGGACGCCGAGGGCAATGTCGTGGTCGAATTTACCATGAACGAAGCGCTCACGCGCTGGAAGTTTCTCGTGTACGCCCACAACCAGGAACTGCAACAGGCGCTGAGCGTAAAAGAGATTGTCACCCAGAAAGAACTCATGATCCTGGCCAACCCGCCGCGCTTTCTCCGCCAGGGCGACCGGCTGGAGTTTGCCGCCAAGGTGAGCAACCTGTCCGACCAAACCCTGAATGGCACCGCCAAACTGGAGCTTCTGGACGCCTTGAGCCAGGAACCTGTGGATGCTGTATTCGGACTAAAATCAACGCCCGTTGCGTTTGCTGCGCCCGCCGGTCAAAGCGCACCCCTCAGTTGGTCGGTATCCATACCGGAGGACTACACCGGCGCCGTCACCTGGCGGGTCACGGCACAGTCGGGTTCGTTCACCGATGGAGAGGAGAGCACCCTGCCGGTGGTGTCGAATCGGCAATTGGTCACCGAGACACTGCCCATCGCCCTGCGCGGCGGTGAATCGGGCGTCTTTACCTTCGAATCGCTGAAAGGAAACCAATCGCCCACGCTGCGCCACCATCGATACACCCTGGAGTTTACCAGCAATCCGGTGTGGTATGCCGTTCAGGCACTCCCTTACCTGATCGAATTCCCGCACGCGTGCAGCGAACAGATTTTCAGTCGTTTTTATGCCAACACCCTGGCTTCCAGCGTCACCAGCAGGATGCCCAATCTGCGGCGTATGTATGATCGCTGGAAGGCCGAGCCCGGTCAGCCCAATTTGCAGAGCAACCTGAACAAAAACCAGGAACTCAAATCGGCCCTGCTCGAAGAAACCCCCTGGGTGCTCGACGCCCAGAGCGAATCCCAGCAGAAACAAAACATCGCTTTGCTCTTCGATCTCAACCGCATGGCCGACGAGCAGGCGACCGCTCTGCGCACCCTGCGCGAACGCCAGATGCCGGAGGGCGCCTGGAGCTGGTTCCCCGGCGGACAGCCCAACTGGTACATCACCCAGCACATCGCCGCGGGCTTTGGCCACCTGGAGCACCTTGGCGCCTGGGATCCCGGCCAAAACGAGCAGGACCGGGAGATGATCAACCAGGCCCTTGCCTATTGCACGCGCGAAGTGGCGAAAGCGTACCAAGACCTGGAAAAAAGAGTCAATGAAGGACTTGCCAAATGGGACGACGATCACCTGCACGGTCTGCTCGTTCACTATCTCTATGCGCGGTCTTTCTATGAACCGCAAAGTGGGGGTGACCGTATCCATGCCTACTACCTGGACCAGGCGGCCCGGCACTGGCTGAAAAAAGGCTTGTACGAACAGGGCATGCTCGCCTTGGCGCTGCATCGGGCCGGACGCACCGCCGACGCCCAACGCATCGTAAACTCCCTGCGGGAGCGGGCGCTGCGCAACCGCGAACTGGGCATGTACTGGACGTTCGACCGGGGTTTCTATTGGTATCAGATGCCCATTGAAACCCAGGCCCTCCTCATCGAAGTCTTTCACGAGGTGGGCGCCGACGCCAAAGCCGTGGAAGACATGCGCATCTGGCTCCTGAAAAACAAACAGACCAACCGTTGGGAAAGCACCAAGGCCACCTCGGAGGCGGTGTACGCCCTGCTGCTCGGCACGGGCACGCCCAACAGCTGGCTGGACAACACCAGGCCGGTCGGTGTGTCCCTCGGCGACCAGCAAATCAAACCGGAGGAGTACGAGGCCGGCACCGGCTACTTCAAGCAAACCTGGAGCGGCGCCGAAATCAAAAGCAACTGGAGCACCATCGAAGTGGTCAACCCCAACACCAATATTGTCTGGGGCGCCGCCTACTGGCAATACTTCGAAGACATGGACAAGATCGGCGACTTCCGCAATACGCCGCTGACCATCGTTAAAACGCTTTATCGCGAGGATCCATCGCCTGCCGGTCCCGTGCTCCGGCCCGTTACCGACAGCCAGGGTATTCGTCCCGGCGACAAGCTCAAGGTGCGCATCGAGATCCGTGTAGACCGGGCCATGGAGTTTGTGCACCTCAAGGACAGCCGCGCGGCCGGGCTGGAACCCGTCAACGTGCTCAGCGGCTACCGGTATCAGGGCGGGCTCGGTTACTACGAGAGTACGCGCGACCTGGCCACCCACTTTTTCATCGACTACCTGCCGAAAGGCACCTTTGTGCTCGAATACCCGTTGGTGGCCTCCAGCAAAGGCGATTTTTCGAATGGCATAGCCAGTTTGCAGTGCATGTATGCGCCGGAATTCAGCAGCCATTCCAAGGGGATGCGGGTTCGGGTGGAGTAGTGGTATTACGCTGTTTTGCCGTGATATAATGGGGAGAGGGCGCCGCAAAAGGAGTGAGCGCCCTCTTCCCTTTTTAGGTTAATTTTAAGATTATTATTGACTTATCGGTCGATCGGGATGAACTTTGTTTCAGCCATTGGTGTTTGGCATAATAGCATTACTTTTTCAATCAAAATCCGGTTTAACATGTGTTCCTCTACAACCAAAAACAAACAATCGGCGGTCTTCCTGCCTGAATGGCTGAACGGGGTTTTCCGTTCGGCGCTTTTTTGCCTGTTCATCATTCCGGCGAACGCCCAGACACCCTGTCAGGATCCGCCGGTTCCGGCGCCACCGGCCGAAACCAACAGGTTGTGGGCTGGTTCGGACAAAACCCTATACCAGGTCGGGGAAACCATTGTCTTTCGGATTATGTCCAACGTCAGCGGTCCTTGTGTGTACACCATACGGGAGGACCGCTACCTGCCGGTGCTGGCCACGGGTACCCTCGATCTGGTGGCCGGCGTGGAATCCACCGTTGCCTTTTCGATTGCCTACCCCACTTTTTTGATACTCAATGTTGATCAGGGCGGCTCGGTAGCCGATGCTGGTGTCGGTATCGAAGCCTGTGCCATCGAGCCGGTTGTTTTTTTACCGAACGATTTCGACCGGTTCTGGGATTCGCTCAAAACCGAGTTGGGCAAAGTGCCGATCAACCCCCAGATTACGCGGCGCGACGACCACAGTAACCAGGCCCAGACGACCTATAAAATGGTATTGGACAACATCGACGGGAAAAAAGTGTACGGGTGGATCAGCATTCCCAACTGCCCGGGGCCGTTCGCTGCCATCCTGTCTTTGCCGTCTTTCGGGAATTTTCCCGTGGGTCCCAATACCTTTGACGCGGCCGACGGCGCCATTGGGGTGGCCATCAGCATCCACGACTATGATTGCGAAGAAACCGTTCCGGGTAACATCGCCTATTCGCCGGGCGGCCATTTCCTGGATCGCAACACCAACTACTACAAAGCAGGCATCCTGGGCTGCCTGCGCACCATTGATTACCTGTTTACCCGGCCCGAATTCGACGGCGTACACATGGCCGTCACCGGCGTAAGCCAGGGCGGAGGACTGGCCTTGATGACGGCCGGGCTGGATCCCCGGGTCAAATACGTTGCCCAGGGCGTGACGGCGCTGAGCAACCACGCAGCTTACGCTTCGGAGCGCTCCAGCGGATTCCCGTATTGGGTGCGCACCGCAGTGGAACAGTTTGGCGCCGATACCCAGCTGGTTATCCGGGAGACCGGGTACTACGACGTGGTGAATTTTGCCCGAAAATATAAAGGTCCGTCCTATAATTTTGTCGGCTACAACGACGAAATATGCCCACCAGCCTCCGTATTTGCCGCCTACAACCAGTTGACGGGCAACAAAACCATGTTTCACAGCATCACCACGGGACACAACAACCCGCCGAATTTTTG
The DNA here is from genome assembly GCA_041736625.1 of Saprospiraceae bacterium. Classification (GTDB taxonomy): domain Bacteria; phylum Bacteroidota; class Bacteroidia; order Chitinophagales; family Saprospiraceae; genus M3007. The sequence continues at coordinate 91,213 of JBGSTG010000044.1, forward strand.
GCCCGACCGGCTGGCATTTTGGAAAGCGCAGGGTATCCCCTTTTCCAAATTTTGGGAGGGCTGCCCGCCGGTGCCGCCCGCTGATGTGGTAGCCCCCGGGCAGGTGGGCAACCTGGTGCTTAGTTACGCCGGTTACGACAGCCTGACGTTCACGTTTACGGCGACGGGAGACGACCTGGACATCGGAACGGCCTACCGATACGCGCTGCGGTACAGCCAGGATACCATCACCGACGCCAATTTTGACGATGCTATCGAACTGAATCCCAACCTCTATCCCTTCCCATCGGGCGCCGCTCAATTCTACCATCTGACGGGACTTGACTCCGGAACAACCTATTTCTTTGGCATCCGGGCCATCGACGAGGCCGACAATGCGGGGCCAGCAGCGGTTGCCAAAGGCAAAACCCTGGCAATAGCTTCTACCTGCTTACCCGCAGGGATCGTATTTGACGCCCAGCAGAAAATCGATGACTTTGGCGATAATTACCCCGGATGCCGCCTAATTGAAGGGGGCGTTCTCATTGACGATGAGGTGGCAGGCAACATTACAAACCTCAACGGCCTGGGGGCAATTACCGCTATCGGCGGTTACCTGCGCATTCAGGACAACAATGCCCTGTCCAGTCTGGCTGGTTTGGAGAACCTGAACGCCATCGGTCAGGATTTTTACCTCGGGTCCAATGCGACCCTTGGGCGAATTGAAGCCGTGAGCAACCTGAGCAAAATTGGAGAAGGCCTGGTCATTGAGAACAACGATGCGCTGACCAATCTCCAGGGTTTGAGCCAGATTACTGTCTTGCCGGGCAGTCTGGTGATTCAAGATAACAATCAATTGCTCAACCTGGATGGCCTGGAAAGTCTGGACTCCATTGGCGCCTGGCTTGATGTGTACAGCAATGCTTCGCTGCTCCGCCTGAGTGGGCTGGATGAACTGCGGAACGTTGGTGAAAATGTCCGCATTTTTGACAATCCGACGCTGCAAACGTTGAACGGTCTGGAAAAACTGGAACGGGTGGCCGGCTATGTGCTGGTGGAGCAGAACCAAAGCCTGCTGGATGTGGATGGGCTTTCGGGATTGCAGTCGATAGGGCTGGATTTGGTTTTGAAGAACAACCCTGCACTGGCAGATGTAACGGGTCTTTCCGCGCTGGAATATGTCGGTCGCCAACTCGTGCTGGAATCCAATGAAGCGCTGGAGAGCCTCACAGGCCTGGATAACATCCATCCCGATTCCATCACGGAATTGTACCTGGTCTTTTCACCCAAGCTATCGGAATGCGATGTCGAAAGCATCTGCAATTATCTGAAAATCAGTCCGGAAATGCCGGCGTTTATCAGCGGAAACGCCTCCGGTTGCGCCTCCAGGGCGGAAGTAGAGGCCGCGTGCACGATTATCGACGCCACCATTTCTGTTGAAAAAAGCGCAATAGACTTGTTCCCTAACCCGGTCGCCGACATGCTGGTGCTGCGAGGTGAGGGTATATGGCGAGTTGTCTTTACCGACGTTCTGGGCAAAACTTTGGAGGTTTTCAATGTTTCTGGCAGTATTTTGGATGTTTCCACACTGCCGTCGGGCATCTATACGGTTCAGATACAAACCAAAGAACAGCTGATTTACAGGCAGTTGGTAAAAAAATAAGCGTCTGCGGGTATTTCTGCCGACCTATTTCTGGAGCTTCAGATCAGGCAACCGGTCAGTTGTAAAACATGTTGAAATGCCTGATCTGTCGGCGCGTGTAATTGCAACGCTTCGGCGGTTTTCGGGTGCTGTATGTGCAGGCTGGAGGCGTGCAGCATCAATCGTTCGGGCCAGCCCTGTGCCCGAAAGTATCGTTTGAATTTCACATCGCCCATCTGCGTGTCGCCGATGATCGGGTGCCGGAGGTGTGAGAGGTGTTTGCGGATTTGTTGGCGACGACCGGTGAGGGGCGTCACTTCAAGCAAAGCAAAGCGGGCAGTGGGGTAGCGCAGGCCGATTGCCCACGGCTGTTCGCCGGTAGCGAGCGTCCGGTATTCGGTCTGTGCTTCCAAGGGCTCCAGGCGGCCTGTTTCCGGGTCGCTTAGCGGGTAGTCGATCACCCCTTCGGATGGGGTAGGGTAGCCCCGGACCAAAGCGAGGTACTTTTTTTTCCAGGTATGCCGCATGAGTGCAGCGCCCAGTATCCCGGCGATGTGGGCATTTTTTGCAAACATCAGGACGCCGGACGTGGCCCGATCCAGCCGGTGTACCGGAAAAACACGCGCACCCCCGAGCTGCTCACGCAACAATTGCAGGACAAACACCTTGTCCTCACTCAACGACGTGCGATGAACCAATATACCCGGAGGCTTATTGATGGCCACCAGATGGTCGTCCTCAAAAAGAATAGGAAAATGCAGAGACGCCTGCGGGCTTAGTTAAACTTCTTGAGTTCCTTGATGCGGGCTTTTTTACCCACCAGGCCGCGCAGATAAAAGAGGCGGGCGCGACGAACATGACCGCGTTTGATCACCTCAATACCCGCAATGTTGGGGTTGCAATAGGCAAAGATGCGCTCAACACCCACGCCGTGCGACATTTTACGCACCGTAAAAGTGGCAGTCGGGCCGTGACCCGAGATCTGGATCACATCACCCCTGAAAGCTTGTTCACGGGTTTTGTCCCCTTCAACAATTTTATAGGTCACGACAATGGTGTCGCCGCTGCGGAATTCCGGAAATTCGGCCTTTTTCAGCAACTCGTTGTGTACAAACTGAATGGCTTCCAACTCTTTCATAATCTGGCTATGTTTAAACGCGGGCGCAAAGGTACGTGCTTTTTGCACCTTCTCAAACAAAAAAGTTATTTCTTTTTCATTTTTTCCCCGAAATGTTAACGATTCTAAAAAAAGACCGGGGGTCTGAACCCTCATCTACGTTACGTGTTTTGTGTATGCACAATTAAAATTAAAACACTTAAATTCAGCACACATGAAAAGAACGTTCATTTTCTCTTTATTGGCAGCATTCGCCTTTTCCTTTGTCGCCCCTGCCACCTATAAGGTTGATCCGGCAAGCAGCGCTATTGTCTGGAAGGCGGCAAAAGTGACCGGCACGCACCAGGGTACTGTGAAGGTAAAAAGCGGTAAGCTGTTGTTCGACGGTGGCAAACTGACCGGTGGCGACCTGGTAATTGACATGACAACGATCAAATGCACCGACCTCGAAGGCGAGTGGGCAGGCAAACTGGAAGGCCACCTGAAAAGCGACGATTTCTTCGGCGTAACCACATACCCTACGGCCACCTTTGCGGTGACTGGTGTGAAAGCGCTGGACAGCAACGGCAACTATGAGGTCTCCGGCAACCTGACGATCAAGAAAACGACCAACCCGGCTACGGTCAAGATGAATGCTTTGGAAGCCAACGGTTTGGTGAACGCCAAAGGTAAACTCACCATCGACCGTTCGAAATTCGATGTGCGCTATGGATCGACCTCTTTCTTCGACGATTTGGGCGACAAAGCGATTTACAACGATTTTGACATGGAGTTTGCCCTGGTAGCCAAGAAGTAACATAATCAAGAGGGTGTATCACAAGTACCTTGTCCGAATGCGCTTCCAAATAAAATATTGAGCAAGGCGCTACCGATAGGGTGGCTTGAAGCTCAATGTCGTCAACTTAGCGTAAAAGCAATGTTGTAAAGTTGTCTACAACGAAACTATATATTTTTTTTGCCGCGAATTAGCGCGAATTCGCGCTAATTCGCGGCAAAAAAAAATACGTAGTAAGGCCGCAAACAACCCCAAAGCAATCTTTTTACGCTAAGTTGACGACATTGGGCT
>JBGSTG010000046.1:0-21909 GCA_041736625.1 Saprospiraceae bacterium
GGCGTTCACGTCGCCCACCACCAGCACCCGGTCGGGGCGTTCGGCGCGCCACAGGGTCGTGAGCGCCGCGGTGGTTTGCGCGATCTGCGCTGTCCGCTGCCCGCCGCCGATGCCCAGGTGGTGGGTCGGCGCCGGTAGCCCCAACTCTTCAAAAAAAACGTTGCTCATCTCCGGCAGGACGTGCTGCCCGGTGTGCACCACCTGGAGGCGGAACGGCTCGCGTGCGCCGAGGGCCGCGTGCAGCGCGGCGTATTTGACGAAGTTGGGTCGGGCGCCCAGGACGAGGGATACGTGCATGGTGAAGGTCAGGCGTCCTGTAAACTCACCCGGATTGCGAAAATTTCGGGTTTAACACCTGCCCTGCTGCCCGGGTAAATAACGGCTCTTTCAGGCAGTCCGCGAGTGCCCGGGCGTGCCGGATGTGGTGCAGGTCGGTGCCGAGGAAAGCGACCGCTTCGGCTTCAATCAGCGCTTTGGCCATTTTCCGGGCCGCCGCACCGTAGTATCCGCTGAGGGAGAGCAGGTTGACCTGGAGCTCGATTCCGCGGTCGGCCAGTTCCATGATCTGGTCTTCATGGCGGTAGAAAGCGTACCGTTCCGGGTGGGCCAGCACAGGCTGGTATCCTTTCATCTGCAGGTCGAACAGCACCTGGTCGAGGTTGGGGTAGGCCTGCATCATGGACTGCTCCACCAGCACGCGGTTGCCGGGCAGGGTGAGCAGGGGCTCCCGGGTGAGCAGTTCGGTGAACGCCTTGTCGATGTAGTACTCGGCCGCGGCGTCGAACCGAACCTCCAGCCCCGACTCCGCGATCGCCTCCAGCACCTCATCGCGTTTGCGCAGGATGGTGTCGCGGGTGTTGGGGTACAGGTCGCTCATCACGTGGGGCGTGGTGTAGAGCTGCGTATAACCCAGATCGAGCAGGGCCCGGATGAGCGTGAGGCTCTCGGCCAGGTCCGGCGCGCCGTCGTCGATGCCCGGCAGCAGGTGCGAGTGCATGTCGGCGCCCACCCCGCGGAAATCGGTCGCCTTCGGTTGGTTTGAAAAAAGATTGAACATAGGGTGCAAATGCAGGAACAAAATTAAGCGCTTATTCTCGAACAAAAATGGGCGACCCGGAGGCCGCCCAGGAGGCGTGTTTTGACGTCGCTGTTTAAACGATATCAGAAAGGAACAGTCCGTTTCGGTATTCGGCCCGGCTCCGGTACAAATGTCTGCCGCGCACAGGTTGTTGCAAAGGACATTTGTCGAGAAGTGCGCAAATAAATTATCCGCTCAATGGCTCATTTTAAAAACATAAAAATTTGATTGTCAAAATAATATTGTTTTCAAATACCCGATCAGCTCTTCCGTGAACAACTGTGCGCCGGCGGCATTCACGTGCCCCTGGTCGTAGAAAAAATCCGGGTCGCGGTACGGCACGCGACTGGTGTCGTACCGAAAGACGGTGGCGGTTGGTCCGGCCAGCGCCTGCATGCGTTCGGCGAAGCCCCGTGTTGGCGGGTTGAAGTTGGGCGGAATGGCCATTACCAGTCGGATGTTGTGCTGCCGGCACAGCCCGACGAACCGTTCCAGATCCCGGCGTTTGGGCGCCAGCTCCCTTGCCGGGTCGTAGGGCGGCTCGGTCGGGCCGTAGCGCCGATCCCATTTCGGGTCTTGCGTACGCACGGGCATGGAGCCGCAGGGCAGGAGGGTGTCCAGCGTGTTGAACGGGATGCGGCGCGGGAACAGGTATTGGCGGGTGAGCTGGTGCGACACCAGCAGGCGGCTCAGCACGGCGTTTTTCTCGCCCGCCACCACCAGCCCTTCGCGGGCGGGCCGGTACTTGACGAGCGGATACAGGCGGTCGGAGCGAAAGGCCAGGTGCGGATCGAAAAACAGCTCCATGGGGTCGTCGAGCACCAGCACCACCGTGTGGGGCCTGGGCGACAGGTGGCGCAGCGCCTGTTCGAGCACGTACACGTGGAACGACAGCCCCGAACCCGGGTAGGCGAGGTTGTACGCGGGCATGCCCAGACTGTCGGTCAGCAGCCGGGCGATCACGCTGCGCGCCCCGCGCGAGGAGCCGAGGACGAGCAGGTCGGCGCGGATCTGTCCGGTGAACAGGTACTCCAACCGCCGGTCGGCCTCCATCTCCGGGGCGGGGGAGTGGTCGCGCAGGGGGATCAGCAGCTTGTCGAGCAGGAAGAAGCCGACGGCAAACAGGAGGAGGCGGCGGAGGAAGTCCTTCATCTAAAACTGAAAATAAATAAACGGTTTCTCTTCGCCGGACAGCAGCACCACGGAAAACGCCAACACGTAGTACAACGCCCAGCGGGCCGGGCGGGGCCAGCGGGCGGCCGGCAGGGCCAGCGCGTGCGGGTATTCGCGGCCCACCCATTCGAAAGCCAGCAGGATGCCGATGAAAAACAGGGTTGTTTCCGGCACAGCCGTCGGCGCCGCAAACAACGAGCGGTCGAGCATACCGGCAAAATACGTCCCTGCGTGCGTCAGGGTGTTGGCGCGAAAAAGCACGAGGGACAGGGCCAGCAGCAGAAAGGTGACGCTCATCTGTCGAAATTCTTTCCAGGAGGGCAGCAGGCGCCCCTGGGCAACCGTGTCCAGGTGCACCCGGTTACTGCCCATGAGCAGCAGGGGAATGAACAGCAGGGCATGCACAGCGCCCCACAGGATGTACGTCCAGTTGGCGCCGTGCCACAAGCCGCTGACCAGAAACACGATGGTCACGTTGCGGATGCTCATCCAGCGCCCGCCCTTGCTGCCGCCGAGGGGCAGGTACACGTAGTCGCGGAACCAGGTGGACAGCGAGATGTGCCAGCGCCGCCAGTACTCCGCCAGGTCGCGCGAGAAAAAGGGGTACGCAAAGTTGCGCATGAGCGTAAAGCCGAACAGGCGGGCGGTGCCGATGGCGATGTCGGAATACCCGGAGAAGTCGCCGTACACCTGAAAGGCAAACAACACGGCGCCCAGCAGGAGCGCGCTGCCGTTGTGGGCTGCCGGATTGGCGAACAGGTCGTCGACGAACACGGCGCAACTGTCGGCCACCACCACTTTTTTGAACAACCCCCAGAGGATCTGCCGCAGGCCGTCGACGGAGTCCCGGTAAGAGAACCGGCGCGGCGCCTCGAACTGGGGCAGCAGGCTGACCGCGCGCTCGATGGGGCCGGCCACCAGCTGCGGGAAAAAGCTCACGTAGGCGGCGAACGCCACCGGATCGCGCGAGGCCTCCAGGCGGCGACGGTACACATCAATGGTGTAGCTCATCGTCTGGAACGTGTAAAAGCTGATGCCCACGGGCAGGATGATGTCCAGCGAGCGCCACCCGACGGGCTGCCCCAGAAAGGTGAAAGCTGCCGCAAACTGCTCGATGAAAAAGTTGGCGTACTTGAAAAAACCGAGCAACCCCAGGTTGACCGCGATGCTGAGCCCCAGCGCCAGGCGCCGATGCCCGGGGTTGTTGGCGCCGGACAGCCACCGGGCAGCGGTGTAATCCACTGCCGTGCTGAACAACATGAGGGCGCAAAACCGCCAGTCCCACCACCCGTAAAAAACATAACTGGCCGCCAGCAACAACGCGTTACCGGCGCGCACGCCCCGCCCCGCTGCGAACCAGTAGAGGCAAAAAACGGTGGGGAGGAAGAGGGCGAAGTCGAGGGTGGGGAAAAGCATGGGCTATCGGCTATCGGCGGTCGGTTGTCGGCTATCGGTTGTCGGCGGTCGGTTGTCGGCTATCGGCTATCGGTTGTCGGCGGTCGGTTGTCGGCTATCGGTTGTCGGCGGTCGGTTGTCGGCTATCGGTTGTCGGCTATCGGTTGTCGGTTGTCGGTTGCTGACTTTTTATAAATGACCGCGTAGCGGTCAAACATGAATAACCCCGGGTGCAACCCGGGGTCGGAGGCGCGATACGGTAAAGCGATAAAAACAAACAACCCGGGCGTTACCCGGGAGCGGAAGACGGTACCCAACACCCCAAACACCCCTCAACCACCGCCGACAACCGACAACCGACAACCGACAACCGACTACCGACAACCGACAACCGACCGCCGACAACCGACAACCGACAACCGACCGCCGACAACCGACCGCCGACAACCGACTACCGACCGCCGACAACCGATAGCCGACAACCGACCGCCGACTACCGATAGCCGACTACCGACCGCCGACTACCAATAGCCAATAGCCGATGGCTGCTGTTAAATTTAGGAGAATATTTCAGGAAATGGCTAAAACCGCGGAGGCGTTGGTCATTAAACGCTACTTTTGTGTATGATTACAACACGTATTAATCCAAATCCCTCCTCATGTATGCGATCTTCTCAGGGTTCACCACCGCCTTGTTTTTGACCCTCTGGGCCATTCCTCCCATCATCCGGATAGCGACCTCCAAGTCGTTGTTCGACCTGCCCAACGACCGGAGTGCGCATCGGGAGCCCACGCCGTCCTTTGGCGGGATCGCCATTTTTGCAGGAACGGTTGTCGGGATGTTGTTGTGGACGCCTGCGGCGGTTTTTTCTCAGTTGCAATACACCCTGGCTGCCTTTGCCGTACTCTTTTTTGTCGGTGTTCAGGACGACTTGTTGTGCCTCTCTCCCCGAAAAAAGGTCCTGGGGCAGTTGGTTACGGCGCTGATACTGGTGCTGGGGGCAGGCATCCGGTTCTCGGGGCTGTACGGCATCCTGGGCATTAACGCACTGCCCTTGTGCGTTGCGGTGCCGCTCACGGTGGTGTTTTTCATCGGCCTGATCAATGCGTTCAACATGATTGACGGCATCAACGGGCTGGCGGGCACTACCGGGCTGCTGATCTGCCTGGCATCAGGCGCCTGGTTTTACGGCGCCGGTTATCTGGATTCGGCCGTCGTCGCTTTCTGTCTTGCCGGCTCGCTGACGGGATTTTTATGGTTCAACGCGCGCATCAAGGCACTCATCTTCATGGGCGACACCGGTTCGATGCTGGTGGGCGTCGCCTGTGCGATGCTGGCGGTGCTGTTTATGGAGTACAACTACCAATCGGAACAGCCACCTGGATACGATTTTTCAGCTGCCCCCCCACTGGCCATTGCCTTTTTGTTTTTGCCTTTGTTCGACATGATCCGGGTGGTGATCATTCGTTTGTTATCGGGTCGCTCGCCGTTTGCCCCCGGGCGCGAGCACATCCATCACGTGCTGATCGACTCCGGGCTCAACCACCTGCAGGCTACCGGCGCGCTGCTGATGGTGAACCTGTTGGTGATCACCCTCCCCCTGTTTTTCAATGACCTGGGTAATTTTGTATTGTTTATCATCGAACTGTTGTGGGCCCTGCTGTTTGCGCTTGCCCTACGCCATGTGGAGCGCAGGCGGTTGGGGCGAAAAACGCGCGTGGCCGTAGACAGCAAACCGTTGTCCGAATAACCAAATGGACGACCGCACGGGCCCCATGCGTGGGCTGCGATCAGTGCGACCAGGTTCCGCCGTCGCGGAGCCTCCGTCGCCGCAACACCGAATACCAGTGTGCGGGGTCGGTGGCAATGAAAAACTGGGGAATTTTTCGGGCCGGCTTGAGCCAGGTGGTGAAAAACAGCGGGTTCAGGTTGTTGTGTCGCCAGGCCAGGCGGTCTTCCCGGTTGGCGTGCAGCCGGTTTTTCCACGACGCGTTGCTCTGGCCACCGGTGCGCATGTGTACCAGCACTTCGGGCAAGTAAGCTGTTTTGATGTGGTGCTTGTACATAAAACGCAGCATGAGTTCGTAGTCGGCCGACGACCGGAAGTGCAGGTCGAACATTCCGTACCGCTCGTACAGGTCCCGCCGGACGAAAAAGCAGGGGTGTGGCGGCATCCATCCGTACAGGAACCGCTGTCGGCGGTAGGGGCCTGCCTGCCAGCGTCGCCGGATCTTGTTCGTTCGGTGGGCATCTACAAAAAGCAGGTCCCCGTACACCGCCTGGGCGTCCGTCTTGTCGAAGAGAAGGGCCACCTTTTGCAGCACGGCCGGGTGCGGATAAAAATCGTCGGCGTTCAGGATGCCCACCACGTCGCCGGTGCACTGCCGCAGTCCCTTGTTCATGGCGTCGTACAGACCGCGGTCGGGTCCGTGCAGCAGGACGTCGTACAGGTCGGTGCGTTCGTGGAGGAAGGCGAGGGTGCCGTCGGTGGAGTACCCGTCGACCACGATGTGCTCCAGCGTTACACCCGTTTGCATGCGTACGCTTTGCAGCGCGTGCGGAAGGGTATGCAAGCTGTTGAAGGTGGGCGTAATGATCGATATTTTCATCGCCAGATGGCCAGATTGCCCATCACCAGGCCGTCCATTTCGGTGCGCAAAAAGCACGCCAGGGCTTGCTCCGGGGTGTTTACCATGGGCTCGTTTTCGTTGAAGGATGTGTTCAGCAGGATGGGGACGCCCGTTTTTTCGGCAAAACGTTTGATGAGCCGGTAGTAGCGGGCGTTGTCGGCTTCGGCAACGGTCTGCAGGCGCCCGGTGCCGTCGACGTGCGTCACGGCGGGGATCAGCGCCCGTTTGTCGGGACGAACGGCGAACACCTTTTCCATGAACGGCACGGCGTCTGTTTTTTCAAAAAACGCACCGACGGCTTCTTCCAGTATGGAGGGGGCGAAGGGGCGGAAGCTTTCCCGTCGTTTGATCCTGGCGTTGATCAGGTCGCGGGCGTCGGGCCGGGCCGGGTTGGCCAGAATCGACCGGTTGCCCAGGGCCCGGGGGCCGAACTCGGCGCGCCCCTGGAACCAGCCCACCACGTCGCCCTGGGCCAGCCGTTCGGCGACATGCTCGAGCAGGGCGTCTTCATCGTCGAAGCGGCGGAAGGGGATGCCGCGCTGCAACAGCAGGGCCTCCACGGCCTCGTCGGCAAACTGCGCCCCGGTGTACGCCTGGTGGCGGAACGGTGTTCTGGGGTTTCGCAGGGTGTGGTGGTAGTGGTACAGGGCTGCGCCGGCGGCGGTGCCGGCGTCGTGTCCGGCCGGCGGTACAAACAGGCGCTCGAACCCGGTATGGTCGGTGAGCTTGCCGTTGGCGACCGAGTTTTGGGCTACGCCGCCCGCCAGGCATAGGTTTTTGAGGCCGGTTTGGTCGTGCAGGCCCTGGGCCAGGCGGAAGACCACTTCCTCACACAGGCGCTGCACGGAGGCGGCCAGGTGGCGGTGGTGGTCGGTCAGGGGTTCGTCTTTGGCGCGTGCGGGCCCGAAGGTCTGCTCCATCGCCCGGGTGAACAGGGGTTCCACGTGCGGTGAGCCGCCGTTCCAGCTCATGGACACCCCGTCGCGGAAGTGCCGGAAGTACTTCGGGTTGAGCTCGAAGAGGCCTCGGGGGCGGCTGAGCACCACGTCGCGCAGCAGGTCCAGGTATTTGGGTTGGCCGTAGGGCGACAGCCCCATCACCTTGTACTCGTCGCCGTAGTGCCGGAAGCCGAGCAGCTGGGTGAACGCCGTGTAAAAAATGCCCAGCGAGTGCGGGTACGACACGGTGTCCAGCACCTCGATCCGGTTGCCGCGGCCCACCCCCCGCATGACCGAGCTGAAGTCGCCCATGCCGTCGACGCTGAGCAGGGCTGCGGTGTCGAACGGGGAGACGAAAAAGGCGGAAGCCAGGTGGCTGCGGTGGTGCTCCACATACATCACGCGCGCTTTGAGGTCGCGCTCGTGCAGCCCGAACGCCGCGGCCAGGTCGGCCTTCAGCGACCGGATGCTGAACGCGTTTTGCACCCGGTCGCGCACGGCGCTGAACAGGGTTCCCTGCGACAGGGCGTAGCGGACCTTGGCGCCCATGCGGGCCATGGGGTTGCGCGACACGGCGATCACGTCCACCGACTGCAATCCAATGCCGGCTTCGGCCAGGCAGAAGCGGACGGCCTCGACCGGCAGCCCGGCCCAGTGCTTGACGCGCACGATGCGCTCCTCTTCGGTGGCGGCGATCAGCTCGCCGTGGTGGTAGAGCGCGGCGGCGGCGTCGCCGTGGTAGGCGTTTAGGCCTAGGAGGTACATGCTTTTTGTATTTTGCAATGACGGGTCAGGCTGTTTGGGTAAAAGATAGCCGCCAGAGCACCCAGGACGCTGCCAGCACAAATATGCCTCCCTTAGCCAAATGATTCAGGGTGGTCAGAAAATCGGTCTCCACACTCAGCATTCTAAAAAACAAAAACGGTAACCACAACAGCACAGGTGGGTACACATGTTTAAGCCGGCGCAACCCCTCATAGGACAGGCGAAGGAGAAGTCCGTATAAAAAAATACAAACAATGCCCCCATAAGGGCCAAAATTGACGTATGCTTCCGCAAATTGACCGATGTTCTTGCTGACGCCGGGCGTCAGGGCCTCTCCTGTGAAACGCGGGTAGGTGGTCGCACCACCGGATTTCGGCTTGTCCGGGCGGATCAGGCGTGGAACAAAAATGCACCGAACGGCCGTCCAAATCGTTTCCCCGTGCACAAAGGGCGTATGGGCGGGCACATGCGCCAATACTTTTCCGCTGATGTGCCCCTGGTCCAAACGAAGCAACACCCGGCGCCAACCCGGGTTGTTCAGCGGGTTGGACAGGCGGGTTGCTGCAACCCGTGTAAATTGTTGTAGCCGCTCGGTGGTACTTGATTCGGTTGCGACAGATTCCCGGTACTCAAATTTGAACGACAACAGGGCCGTCACCAACAAGGCCGCCGCAAACCACACAGCTACTCGCCACGCGAAGGGGGTGTTGTTTTTCAAAAAATAACCACACGCCAGCATCCAAAGGGCAAATAAGGCGCCGCCAAATACCGTGTTGTCTATGGTATAAACGAGAATGATGACAACCAACCCAAGCAATGCCATCCATGCCCGCCAGGATCCGGTGAACAACAGGTACAGCGGCGCAACCGATACAAGGCTCCAAATCCCGAACGCAGGCAAGAGCTGCAGGCCCGGGGGCCAATACGGAAAGGTCAACCAGGAAAAGCCTCCGCCGGCCATCAGGAACAGGGTGGCGTTTGTGCGGGCTTGCAGGTATTGAGGTAATCGGTTCCATTCCGGCGCACCGTAGCCCCTCCCGAAGAAGGCCAAACCAACGCCAAATGCACCCAACATGGGCAAATACACCGCGTAATAACGTTTCGATTCCACGGTATTCATTTCTGAAAAGGCTTCGATCCCTCGCGCCAATCCGTACAAAGCCGCAGCATGCGCCGTCCACATGAACAATACAGCCATAAAAAAAACCAGGTGGGGCAGCGCCCAGTCGTGTCGCATGGCCTCAAAATAAGCATAACCTGCACTGATCAATACTGCCACACTGAGCGCCAGCATAACCGAAGTGCCCAAACCGCTTATCACATACCCCGTGCCCAGCAAAAGAACACCTGTGCCGAACAAAATGCGGTCGGCATACCGGCTGTCTTGAAACCGCCACGGGAAGCTAAAATTTGGGTAAATGCTAAACATCCGGCGCACCTAATTGGTGGTATACACGGGCATAGGCCCTGCTCACCGCAGCGGGCCTGAACCGCTCTGCATTCCGAAACCCGGTTTCTACCAGTGAACCTCGGTAGGCGGCATCACCGATCACCCGCTCCAGACCCTGGCGGATGGAGGCGACGTCAAAAGGATTGACCAGGCAGGCTCCGCCACCAGCTACCCAAGGCATGGGGGCGCAATCGGATGTAATCACCGGCCGCCCTACCGTTTGCGCTTCGAGGATGGGCATGCCAAATCCTTCGAAGGTAGAGGCAAACAGCACCAGATCCGCCTCCGCGTACGCCCGCCACATGTCTTCGTCGCTTAGGTCTGTGCTGTTGTGGTATTCCAGGCCGCTGTCCAGGAGCGCACGGCTTTGCGCCATGTTCAGCTTGCCGACGACATGCAAGGCGACGGGCAGGCCGGCAAGCGCTTCAATATGCCGCAGGAGGTTCTTGTTGGGTGCACAACCGATGTGCAACACCATCGGTTTGGCGCTGTTGAAAGGCTTGTTTACCCGGCGAAACAGGGATTTGATCACCGTCGGGATCACGGTAATTTTTTCCGGCGGACAGCCTGTGTGCCGCTGGATATCGGCTTTGGTGGCCGCCGACACCGCCGTGATGTGCGCGCACCACCACACCGGCAGCTTGAGCCAGAAGAGCCACAACAAAAAACGCATCGCCGGGTGGGGATGCGTCAAAAACCCGCAATCGTGGATCGTCAGCACCGTACGGCGGCGCGGCAGACCAAGTGCGATGAAATATATGTCGCCGGTGATGTGAAAAACGTCGCCCGTTTGGCGGGATGCCCATAAGATGAGTTTCAAACGGTAAATAATACCGTTCGAAAAATAAGGTGCATACACTTTCTGCATTCGGAATCCCTCGTTTTCCGGGAAGGAATCAACCATTTGGTCGAAAGAGGATTCAATGCTGTAGTTTTCATTTGGCCTGGGCAGACGAAAAAGCAGCGTGACGGTTTTCAAATCAGGTTGAAGGTAATATTACTACAAGCACTATGTGGCACTAAACATCTCCAGATACCGCTCTTTTAAATTTGAATTTTGGATAAAATCTAATGCGTATTGGTGTGCTGCCCGGCTCCACTGCTCGTATTCAGTCTGGTCCATGCGCGCGGCGCGTTCGATGGCCGCTACAAAACGTTCGGGCTCGGACAGGGGTATGTCCCAACCCACTTTTTGGGTTTCGAGGTTGCGCCAGGGTGTCTGGTCGCTGATGATGACGGGTAAACCGGCGGACATGGCCTCGAAGATGGCATGGCCGAAGTTTTCGCCTTGCGTGGGGAGGAGGAAGAAGTGGTGTTGGGAGAGCGCACGTTCAACGTCATCCGGGACCAACATACCGCAATACTCAATATTAATATTCCCAGGGGCATTGTTCATCATTTCCTGGCAGGATTGCCAGTAAGCCTTATCTTTAATTGGTCCGTAAATAGTATAAGATATTTTCAAATTACGGGATACATTTGATAATAACTTTATAGCAAATTTGTGGTTCTTTTTTTCTGCTATTAATGAGATAGTGGTAATTCTTATATGCATCTGTTCCTTTAATGGAGGTGTGATAAATGTAGGTGGTTTTAAAAGTATGCTGGGGATATTGGAAATGACCCAAATCTGTTTTGTGTTATAACGCATATTTATAATGTCTACTTTTTCTTGCTCATCAGTGGCATGCCATTGGACTTCATTGAACAGACCCAATAGTTTTGTGACAGTAAAAAATATTTTTTTTTTTAACTTCTTGGATTGTATTGCTCCTTGCTGGAGCATGCCGTGTGGGGCAATGATTAATTTTTTTGGAGAAAGAGGAGTGAACCTTAATACAATTAATGGCAAAATATTGAATTTATATGAAAAGACTCCATTGATATAAATAGTACACGGTGATATTTTTGCAAATAAACTATGTAGGAAACTAATCGATATATCTTTGTGGTCAACATAATATGCGTTTATATTTCTTTCCAAATTCGTCCATTTGTTTATCTGGATATTTGGCATTATATTTTTTTCTTTAAAGTCAAAGCATGAACAAACTACATAATATTCAACTACATCATTTGTGTGTTTACATAAATTATATAATGACCTAACAATACCACCTGCTTTTTGCGCAGGATAGAAGTAGTCATACAGTACAAGGATTTTCATGACGAATCAGTCAAGTGTAATGTTAAAAATATACTCAAGTATCAATAAAATAACAAATATAGAGATTAAACCTGTAAAAAATCCACTAAACACATGTGTAAAATCCACTTCAAATCGAATGATATTATAAAATAACAAAGGTGAAAAAAGTAAGATGTATTTTTTGCTTTTCGCTGTTCTGATGATAATATAGTGTAAGTAATTAATTAAAAAGCCATAAAAAAACAAAAAACATGAGCCTATGAAAGTGCCAAAATTTCCGTAGGTTTCACCTAAAGGAGATAATGATAAAAATGAGTTTCCTAATGTTTTATATCCTCCAAGTTCAGCTAGTTTTCTGGTATCATATCCGGGTTTATCTCGCCAAAAAATGCGAGGAATAAATGTACCCAAAAACGAATTGACAATCGTTCTTCCATTTGCAAAATTTTTATTAAGTGGAATATTTGAAAAAACATAAGCATCTAATTTTCCTTGGTTCATTCTATCAGTTAAAGGTAAAACTAAATTTCGCATATTAAAGTCGGTCACAATCTCTTCTCCCGACTCATAAATAAGTTTTGAAAATAACATAACTTTTTCAAATTGAGAAAATCTTTCTCCTTTCCATGTTAAATTACGATACTGGATTTTAACACTTTGTATTAGTAATATTGAAATTATTGCAATAATTGTTACGACGGTTTTGAATAAATAGCTTGTTTTCCATTGCGATGAAATTAACATAAGAACAAACATTGTCCAGATAAAAAACTCCCAAAAAAGACCTCCTATGATATTTAAAATCAGGGTAAAAGTAATTATTGTTAATAAAATTATGTTTTTATATTTGTTGTGACTGTAATAAATGTAAATTGAACCTATGAATACTAAATTTCCTAACGGCGTAATAATAGGACCTAAAATCGAGATTGATCCCAAAAAACTATGCAGCAAGCGAGCGATAATGCCTAAGCTTATCATAGTGACTCCTAAGTTTCCATAATTTGTATTATTTAGATCAAAGAATATTCTGTTGCAGATTTCTCTTTTGTTAAATATTGGCAATAAAGCTCCAATTGCTAAGGAAAATATACCGGGTATGGCTATTTCAAAATATCGATCAAGCGAAATACTGAGTTTTTGGTACCATGGAAATCTTAAATAATCCTGCAATGAAGGAATAAGTAATGATTGTATTCCTGCAAAAAGTAATAATAATTCAATGATTGGAATTTCTTTGCTAAAATTTTTAATAAAACGGACTAAAATAAATGTAACAAATATAGAAGATGTTAAAATATAATTTTTCTCGTAAATAAAAAAAATGGTTATTAATAAAAATATCAAAAAATCGTTACCGTATTTTTTACTTTGGTTCTCTATGCTGCCAATTTTAGTCACTGTTTACTTATTGATCAAAATATTTTGATAAAGTTCCTTGGAATGCTGTCTATAATCATAGCAACTATTGAGTATGTAGTTGTAAAGATAAGATCTTATGCCTTGTATGTTTTCAGGTGATAAAGTAATAATATGCTTAATTTTATCTATCATTTCGCTTAAGTCACTGTAGTAAAATATTGCATCTGTATTTTTAAATAAAACGCTATGCTCTTCCGAATCCGGCGCCAGCATAATCCCCCCCACAGCCGGAATTTCAATACTGCGCATATTATGCGATCCCTCATTATGCGGCCGGAAAATGTTAAGTTGCACCCGATAAGCGCGCAAGGTTCTCCAATAGTCTTTTCCGTATACAGGTGGGAAGATGTTCAGGCCATTTTGTAGCCTTAAGTATCGGTTCCAATGGTTCCCAAACACATCTACCGGTATATTATGGTGTATCAAGTACTTTATTGTTTGCACCCGTTTAGCATCCGGATTACCAATAAAACAAACACACATGCGTTCGGCGGTTTCCTCCCTAATTAATTCGTCGTACATTGACTGATCAAGCGCATACCCAAAAGGCAACCAGTGACACGGGATGTTATATTCCTGCTCAATTCTTGCACAAACACCTTTATGATAGGAAAAGTGCAGGCGGTATAATCCGATGCTTTTTCGTACATTTTGATTGCCGCTACCTCGGGACGAAAAAAAGAACGGATGATCGGGGTTATAGTTGGCAGTGAACGCCACCTTGTTTATCTTTTCGAGCGTCTCCGGGTATACTTCCATGCCTTTAAACACCAGAACGACATCCGGTTTTTCCCGATGAACGACGGATAGTAAGGCCTGATTGAATAAATGGTGCAAGGAATTTCTGGAAGGCGCCAATCTGCGCTCAACCTGCCGAACGACATTCAAATGCGCTTGATTGAAAGTGGAAGTAGAAAAAATCGTAGCGTTTACCCCCGGTATTTCATTCAGATGTTTGCCATAGTGCTGTTCTATGGCCCAGATGTCGCTTGAGCCCACGATCAGAATATTCATGTCAAATGGCGTTGCATTTCCTCCACGACTACGGTGTAGTCATACTTTTTGATCAATTCACCGGACAGCATGCCGGCTTTCTCCCGCCAGTCTCTATTGGCTCCGGCTTCCTGCATGCGCGCTGCAAGCTGCACGATATCGCCGTTGGGTACAATAAAGCCATTTTGACCATGCAAGATCAGATCCGCTGCACAGCCAGTTTGTTCGTAAGCAATGACGGGCAACGCATAATTCATCGCCTCATTCACCGAAAGGCCCCAGGTTTCTCCAATGCCCGATGCCATGATAAATACATCGGCTGTTGCATAATATTTGGTTATTTCGGTTTGGTTAATAAACCCGGTCAACAATACGGGCAAGTTATTCGACTGAATTAAAGCTTCCATTTCGGCTCGTAAATGACCTTCTCCTACCATAACCAGATGCTTCTCCAGACATTGAACCAGCGCAAAGGCTTTTATGACATCCAATGGGTTTTTCTTTTCGATGTATTTTCCCGTAGTGAGAAAAATGACACCATTTTCCGGGATGCCTAATTCCTTCCGTAAAATATTTTTTTTTTCTTTGTAGTCGACATAGGCCGACCGAAATCGTTCATTATCGACCGCATACGGCGTGAAAACCAATTTTTCTTCCGGAACGCCGTACGACTGGTAGAAAGCCTTGTTCTCTTTTCCGATATACAAAAATTTACTAACCCTTGGAAAGACAACATGGCGCATGAAGAGAACCCTTAAGCGATGTGCCAGGGTCTTTTTATGTGATTCGTGTTTCAAAGGCGTTTCTGTCCTGAGGCATATCTGGTGACCAAAATAAGGGCCAAGCAGTAGAAGTAAAACGTAGGAAAAAAATTGCCAGCCGGGAACTACAATCCACGACGGTTTCTCTTCTTTTAATATTTTGATGAGCCTGAAGTTCATTAAGCCCCAAAAGCCGTTGAAAATAGACGCCCTCGGGGCATCGTTGGGAACAAACTTGTATGAATATCCTTGCAATAATGGAATATCCCACGTGAAACGTGCTCCAAAGTCTTTATCCATTACCGGCTTTAACGTCTCATCAGATAAATAATACACCTTTACTTCTCTATCCTGCATTTCTTCCGCCAACTTTTTGTAAAGTGGCGTGAAATACTGAATAGGGTGCGAAATGAAAAAAAGTAAATTCACTTTTTATTCAGGCAAGATCTCAGATAAAATACGAGGGGAGCAAAGTATTTTTCGAAGTGTAAAATATTTTGGAAATCAGCTACGGCCTGCTTTGATATTGTAGCGTATTGATGATCCATGGCGCTTATGGCTGATACAAGGGATGCGTTGCTCAGATCGGTCGAAAATGCCCATGTATAACCCTCCAGGACGGATTTTTGAATTGGATGATCAAAATACAACACTGAAAGTCCTGCGGCTATGTACTCGGCAATTTTATTGGAGGCTGTAGCTGCGGTCATGTGGTTTATGTTCGTCGTATCGTTGAGGATGGCCAGCCCGATGTGATGTTGTCGGGTAATCGAAGGCAGTGCGTGGTAGGCTACAGGCTCCTTGATGTGCAAACGGCTGAATACTCCCTGTTTTTCAGCCAGTTTGCTGAGGTGTTGTTTGTATGTGTCCTTTATCGGCCCAATAAGGGTTAACCTGCAATATTTTCCATTTATCCGGTGTCGGAGCAGCGGGACAATTTCTTCAATACCATGTCCATCGGAGATCATGCCTTGATATAAAAGCCTGATTTCATCATGGGCGTCCATTTTTTCGAAAGAAGCGGGACGATGTATGGCCAATAAAGGGTAATTGGGCAAGAAAAAGTATTTTCCCTTAAAAACATCCATTGGGAAATATGACTTTCGCTCATTTGCGGGCAAGGAAAATAGATCAAGCCTGGAAAAGACTTGCTTTTGTACCCGGAGAGCGATCCATGGAAGGCTGAAGGGGGAAGGTTTATCGGGTAAGTCGTGGTTGTGATACCAAAATAACACATTTGGATTTTGGGAGCCTGCTCTTTGTATCACATACAGGCACAACATGGCTAAGCTGTCATAAGCCAACACCGCATCGGGCTTTTGTTGGCGGTATACTGTGTGCACAGTCCGTGCAAATTGCAGAAACCAGTATGCTTTTCGCAGCAATCCCGATTGTTCTTGCTCCGCAACGGGTATTATGTTCTTACCGGCGGGCAACAGTTGCACGTTTGATGGGTATGACCAGGCGAGTGACCGGTTGGGGCGAAATACCACCCAGACTTTTTCAAAGTGCAGCGCTAACTGTTCAATTGCATGAAGCGTTGGTGGGTAATTTTCCGGGTGGCCGTAAATAAAGGCCAAAACAGTTCCTTTTTTCATGCAATTCCCCGCACAAATGCGGATAACCTTTGGCCATAGTGTTCCCAGGATAACTCATTTAGAACACTTGCCCTGGCCCTGTGAGACATCCGGATGAACAAATCTGGATCATCTTTTAGCTGTTGTAATTTTTCAACAATAGCCTCTGGTGAGCGCGCCGCCACGATAAAGCCATTTTCACCGTCGATAATCACATCGGGTGCGATGCTGTTTGGCGTAGCAATGACCGGCATGTGGCAGGCCAGCATTTGGGGAATTACCTGCGAGAATCCATCGTGCAGGGTCGGAACCACACCTATTGCACCTGGCCTAAGTAGTAGATTTAGTTGTTGTTGTGGTATAAACCCGTGAAGCTGGCAGTTTTCAGGGAGGCCGTTTTGGTTCAGCCAGGTTTTTATTTCGGGCATCAACTGGCCGATAAAATGGAATTGGAACATGCGGTTATTTAAGGCGAACTGCCGGGCAGCCATAAACAAATACTGAACACCTTTTTGCAGGCTAAGGTTGCCTAGGTAAATGACCTGAATGGTTTTTTCTGAAGGTATTTCAATTGGACCGGACGGTGTAAATCGTTCTAAACTGACACCAAGCGGGTGACGCAGCAGCTTGTCCGGATGGACGCCCTGCGCTACAAATGAATTGTATGCAAATGTAGAAGGTACCTCTATATAATCGGCAACTTCGTACTCCTGCAGTTCAGTTTGTATTTCTTTTTTCGGAATGGAAAAGGCTTGCCCAAATTGCTGGTATTCTTCTTGTAAAATGTGGTTTTGAACAGCTATATGGGCAGAGCTACGGACAAGTATAGTCTTCTTGCCCAACTTTTTTACCGTTTGTAAAGCCAACATAGACATGCCGCTCCATCCCATAAACACATCAAAGTTTTCCCGATGCAGGTTATGCGCTACCCATCTGTCAAATAGCCGGTTCCAATACCAGTTTGGGCTTGGGAAAGTTTTTTTGGCAATGGCAAGCGGTATGTTGGTGCGAAGCCGGTCCGGGGAAATCTCCTCGTCATCCAGTCTTTTTAAAAAGGATTTCCAAAAAGGATTCTTTTGCGCAGCATAGGTCGTATAAAATCGCTCTAATTGGTTGTTTTTTTGCAGTTGTTCGGCGACCTGGAATGCGTGAAATTTTGTTATGCAGGAAAGCGTAAGCATATAGTTTGTCTATTAACAGGCAGTAAGTTGCAAGATTGGTCTAACAATTTTTGCTTTTATCCACAAGGCCTTTTTGAATCCCAATATCCTTGATAAAATACTAAAATATCCCCTGCTATCGTACCAGTTTTCTTCAACAGACAAATACGCTAAGGCTTTAAACGCTTCCTGAACAAGCGTATTATGTGCTTCATAGTGTCCATAAATGAAGGACTTCAATAACCGGGCATATCCCAGCCTGCTTTCTACAGATTCCATTGATTCCAATACGTGCCTCCCAATCAACTGATAAGACCGTAGCAGTGAAGTGGCAGCAGCATCACTGCCCACTTGCAGCTGACTTAAGTTGTTTTGTGTAGGTAATCTATAATACGCCACACCTGTTGGAACAAAATGGATGTAGTCTGCTTTCAGCAACACCCTCGAAAAGAACTCGCCATCGTCATTAACGGTCAATTCCTCATTCCAGGGACCGGCTTTTTCAATCAAAGCACGGGGTGTAAGCCAGCCATGGACCACACCCATTCCTTTGCCCATCATGTAATCTACAAGCCATGTTACGGGCTGTTCGTAGCTTTTGTCTGTTATTTGCCTTTCAGATGGCATATCGCCAGGCGTCTCGCGAAAATGTTCCCATTGGCAATTTGCTATGCCATTACTCGGGTTTTCCATGAGCGCCGCTAATTGCGCCTGAACTTTATTTTCTGAAAGCACATCATCCGAATCCAAATACTGAATATACTCCCCGGCAGACTGCTCAAGCCCGAAATTTCGGGCCGCCGCCGCGCCTTTACGAGGATTGGTAAACACTTTAACAATATCCGGATGGCGACGCCGGAAAGCTTCCACCACCTCCAGGCTGTTGTCCGTCGAGTGGTCGTCCACAAAAATGACCTCCAGGATGTACCCCGGGCCCTGGTCGATACAACTCTGCAGGCACTCGGCTATGTAAGGGCCTTTGTTGAAATTAGGAATAATGACGGAGACACTTGGCGGCATGCCTTTGGGGAATCAAGCTTTTGAAAAGGGCGCCTCGTACAAGTAAGCGTATTCACCTTTCAAATAATTGGATATGAACAATCTGCGTATGCTTCGATAGATGTTCAGGCATTTAGTGATCGGCGTGATTTTATGTTGGTTCGCCATTTGGATATGGACATGTTCCTCGCGCAAATCTGATGGGAAAGAAAAATCGGGATAGACAATCGGTTTATTCAACGCCAGAAGCCTTACGCCGAATAAGGGGCTTTCGCTTGTAAATTGGTCGGCTACCATGAAGGCGTGTTGCGCGTAATCGACCATTTTGCCTGCCGCCTCTCGTCCTATCCAATACGCAAAAGCGCCCCACACCCGGTCGATGGGCACCCCCAATTTGCTGCCATTCGACAGCCTGCGAGACCCGGCGTAGCGCAAGAACAGTTCATTTTGCGCTGAATATGCCTGGCCGCGGTTAAAATAAACATGTGCGGTGCTGCCACCGAGGAAAACCAGGTGGTTGGGCGTAGTGTGTTGGTCTATGTCGTGCACAAGCCGTTTAAAATCCGCTGAGAAAACAACATCGTCTTCCAGGATCACCGCGCCTTTGTCCGGACCTTCACTGATTCTTTTCCACAGGGACAGGTTGCTGAGTGCGCAACCTACTTCCCCCGGGGTGAATTCCTGTTTCCAAATGTTTTTTATGTTTCGGGGTGTACGGCGGGCTACATCCAGATGCGTTTCCAATGTGCTTTGGGGTAGTTCCCGACCGTTGATGGCGTCGAAAAAGGTAAGCTCAATGCCGCTCTGCGCAGCCATCATTTGCATGTGGTGCTTTCGGTCTATGTTTTTAGCGAGATGGATGCAATAAAAAGTCACCTGGATTGGATTACAGCGCCTCCGACCAACGGCTATTGCAAAGCACACTTCCATGATATTGCCTGACCTGCCGGAAGCCGTTTGTGAAATACGTGCCGGCGTACACTTCCATTTCAGCGGCGTCCAACAGTTCGTCGCTGACTTGATCTGCCAGGGCGGCTGCCCATAAATCAATGAAATACTGGCCCTCTGAAAGCGGGGTATCGTAAAGATGGCAATGGAAGGTGTTTGTGCCTTTTCGCAGTTTGACAGGCGTATTGGATTGTCTGGTTTGCAGGGTAGTCAACAACTCTTTGACTTCATTCCGGATGCCGATGGACAGAGAGGCATCCTGGAAGTCATCACGGGCTTCCACAGCCACTTTAAAAATAGTTGGTTCGCCGCTTTTGGGTGCCCCCAATATTTCAAAATCCACGAAACGCAGGTTCCCGTCTCCGATTCGGTCTGTCCTGTGCGTCAACGGTGTATCTGTTTGGCTTATAGCCGATTGTTTCGTGTAAGCATCTATCGCGTCCTTAATGCCGCCTTGAAAAAACACTTCTCCCTGGTGCAATACAACGCCAAACGTGCACAATGCCTGGATGGCACTCAAATTATGGCTGACAAACAAAACTGTTCTCCCTTCATTTTTACTCACATCCTCCATTTTCCCCAAACACTTTTTCTGAAACTCCGCATCACCCACTGCCAGCACCTCGTCTACCACCAAAATTTCCGGTTCCAGGTGCGCGGCCACTGAAAACGCCAGGCGCACGTACATGCCCGACGAGTAGCGTTTCACGGGCGTATCCAGAAACTTCTCCACGCCGGCGAAGTCCACTATCTCGTCGAATTTGCGTTTGATTTCGGCGCGGGTCATGCCCAATATGGCGCCGTTGAGGAAAATGTTTTCGCGTCCGGTGAGCTCGGGGTGGAAGCCGGTGCCCACCTCGAGCAGGCTGGCTACGCGTCCGGTGATTTCCACGCGACCTGCGCTGGGCTCGGTGATGCGGCTCAGGATTTTGAGCAGGGTGCTTTTGCCCGCGCCATTGCGGCCGATGATGCCCACGCGGTCGCCGCGTTTGATCTCGAAGTTGACGTCCTGGAGGGCCCAAAATTCCTCCACGCTGTCGCCTTCCAGCAGTTGCCGGCCGGAGAGCAGTTGCCGGGTTTTGTGCAGGGCGTTGCGTGCCGAACGGGCCAACACGTCGCGCAGGGCGGTGTAGCGCTCCTGACTTTGGTGGCCAATGAGGTATTTTTTGCCGAGGTGCTCGGCTTTTATGACGGTGTCAGACATTGGTCAAATCAAATCAGCAAAACCCCGCTCCATCTTGCGAAACTGCGCAATGCCCAACCACAGGAAAAGCAGGGTTACGCTCAGGCTCACCCCAATGCCCGGGAGGTACAGCGGCGCGCCCAGCAGGCACCAGCGAAAACCGTCGATGACGCCCACCACCGGATTGAGGCTATACCAGATGCGCCAGGCGTCGGGCACCAGGGCGGAACTGAAGCCCACGGGCGACACGTACAAGCCAAACTGCACCACAAAAGGGATGATGTACCGGAAGTCGCGGTACTTGACGTTCAAGGCGGTCATCCACAGGCCGGGCCCGAGGCTGGCCAGCAGGGCCCAGAGCATGAACACCGGTAACCACAGCACTTGCAGCGGCGGCAGGTACCGATACCACACCATCATACCCGCCAGAAGCACGAAGCTGATGAGGAAATCCACAAAAGCGGTTACCACAGCGGCTGTGGGCACCACCAAACGCGGAAAGTACACTTTGCTGATCAGGTTGGCGTTGCTCACCAGGCTGTTCGACGCTTCGCTGAGCGCCGTACTGAACAGGCTCCAGGGCAGCATGGCGGCAAAAACCATCAATGCGTAGGGCGCGTCGCCATCCGACGGCAAGCCGGCCACCCGACCGAAAATCACGGTGAACACCACCATGGTGAGCAATGGGCGGAGCAGGGCCCATACCACCCCAATAACCGTCTGTTTGTAGCGCACCGATATGTCGCGCCAGGCCAAAATGGCAAACAACTCCCGGTACCGCCACAGGTCGGACCAGTAGTTCTTTTCGGCGCGGCCGGGCTCCAGTATTAAGGTGTGTTCTTGCTGTTTGCTCATTTTAAGCACGCTTCGCGCTTCATAAGTGGGCGGTACTTACTTGCTGTGTGGCGATCCGTATGTCGGCAGTAGCGTTATACAACGTTTATCTGCTGTAAAATGGGGGTAAAAGTAGCGGATTTCGCAACGCGAACGGAGGCCAACAAGAATTAGGTGTTGTTAAGTTTGTGGTTGCAGGACCGGGAGGCCGGTAGCAGGGCTTTAAATGGTTAGCATCAAAGCTGAAGCAAGGAAGGGGGAGGGGATTTGTCGGGCAACGGGTGGCGCCTCAATATCGTCAGCTTAAGCGCAAAGGCCTCGGAGAGGCTCAACGTTTGGTGTGCCGGGCATGTCATCATTCACAGAGGTGCAAAGGTGCGAACCTTTTAGTCCTTTGGGAGCCGTTGTGACCGGAATCTCATAGTCAAAGGCAAGGGTGTCGCTCGCGAGGGC
>JBGSTG010000092.1:0-26807 GCA_041736625.1 Saprospiraceae bacterium
GTTCCAACCCCTCCCGAAGCGCCATAAATAAGCACCTTCTGCCCGGGTTTTATGTTCCCCTTGTCTCGCAACCCCTGCAAGGCGGTCACCGCCGCCAAAGGAACTGCAGCCGCCTGTTCGAAGGTGAGGTGCGCGGGCGTGTCGTACACCTGCCGGCGCGGCACGGCCACCCGTTCGGCGAACGTGCCGTTGCGCGGCATGCCTAAAATTTCGAAATCAGGGCCCTGGAACCGGGTTGTTTTTCCCCAGTGCAGCGCAGGGTTGAGGAGCACCGGGCGCCCGTCCAGCGTTCCGGCGCCGTCGCTGCCCAGGATGCAGGGAAGGCGAATTTTGGCGTATTGCCCCTTGCTGATCCACACATCCCTGGAGTTCAGCGCGGCCGCTTGTATCGAAACGACCACCTCGCCGGGGCCGGGTTCCGGTTCGGGGTAATCGGTTTGCCATTCCAGGGGGCGACCTATGTCTGTCAGTACAAGTGCTTGCATGGATAAAAGTTAAAGGTGCAAATCGGGGCTTTGGGTTCGACAATGCAAACGCAACGGCGGCGCCGCAGCCACCACAAACACCACCAGACGGGCGTTCAGATCGTCGTTCAGGGTACAAACGTACAAAGCTCCCGCTACAGGAAGATGTGTGTTTGCAGGATGAGCTCACCTTTGTACCCGTCGAGCACGTTGTCGGCGTCCTCGGTCACGTACACCGGACGGGTTTGGTACTCGAGGGTGATTTTCGCGTGGTGCCCAACTACGAAGTAGTTTATCCCCAGCCCGTACTGGGTGGAGGCGTCGGCCAGCCGCCCAAAGTCCTTGTGGGTCAGGGTAGCGTAGGGCATGAATGCCGAGCCGTTTTTCAGTTTGGGCAACAGGTAACCGGTTTGCAGGTAGAAAATGTTGCCGGTTCCGATCGTCGGCTGCGCGTTTCCGCCGCCGGCAAAGCTTTCTGAGGTAGGTGTGGGTGTAGTGTGCAGGTTGAGGATGCCGATGTTGCGCAGGTAGTTCGGCCCGAAGTCGAAATTGTAGTAGGTGGCCAGCGCGTGGAACATGGTGCCTTTTTCCTTGTTGAGCGGGAGCTCCATAATCGCGTCGGCGCCCAGTTGCAGGTGGTCGTGGAAAGTGGAGTCGGCGACCGACCTGGACATCGACGCGTCCGGATGGTGGTAAAAACCGGCGCCGATGTTCAGGATTTTCTTGCCGCCCAGGTGGCTGCCGACGAAGAAGGGCAGCTTGTTGCTTTCTTTGTCCCAGAACATCCAGTTGACGTAGCCGGCAGTGGCCCAGTTTTCATTGAGTACGTTCACGGCGATACCGTTGTTGGCCACCTGGGCCGGAGCGGCGCCGAAGGCAAAGGGCTTGTTGAGGGCCAGGCGGTAGTCCAGGCGCCCCAGTTGTCCTTTGGCGTAGAAGCCAAACTGGCGGGCAAACTGGTCGGTCGCCTCGATGTTGGGCCAGTTGAAAATGGGGGCATCAAGCGTCATGAAGCGGAGCGTGCTGGCGCTGCTCATGCGCGATACGCCGTTCCAGTAGTGGAGGCCAGTGCCGATGTACAGCTTGTCCTTTACCGCCTCGAACTCTCCCCACGCGTCGTGTAAGAACAGCTGGGGTTTTTTCCCTGCGTTGCTGGCGCCGGCGGCCACCTGGACGCTGGTACCCGCGTTGGGCCCGCCGTTGATGAAGCTCTGGTTGTTGATGCCCCAGTGCGTGAGGATCAAAAAACGCGGCGATATCTGCGCGTAGGCCTGGAAGCGGGAGCGACGCAGGGCGATGTCGAAACTGTTGTCCACGGTGTCGCCCTGCACGTCAACTGTTCCGGGGTTGTTCTGCGTGTAGGTAGCCCAGAACTGGTGCCACATGAGGAAGCGCACGTACGTGCTGCCGTCCTCGTTCAATTTGAGGGTCAGGGGTTTGTAAGAGTTGTCGGTCGCCGGCTTATCCGGTTTGGCCGTTGCGGCATTGGGCGTGTTTTGGGCGGGCAGGCAAAGCGCGCCGCCGAAAAGGAAGAGGAGAAGAAGGTATATACGAGCCATGGTTAGCATTGTTTGTTTGATGGAAAAAAATCCGGCCACCCGCCGCCATTGGGCGGGCGACCGGACAGAGCGTTTGATTGAATTCATGGTTGCGTAGCCGAGTTTGCATCAGGATGGGCGCCGCCATGCCGATTTGTGCGTACCCGGAGATCAGGCCGATCACAAAGGTAAACAAGCCCATCAGCAGGAGCGTCACCAAAAAGGTGTACTCCCGCCCGATCAGGTCGCTCAAACGGCCGAAAAATAACGCGCCGAAGGGTCGAACAATAAAGCCGGCGGCAAACGTCCCCAAGGCCGCCCGATAAGTGGCTGTGACTCCGCTTCGCAGTGTCTGTTGATGTGGAAACCATAGAACGGTCATTTTATTTTTCGCAATGAAGTTTCCCGGCTACCCGGTTTGGCAAACGCCTCGTGCAGCATAATATATAGCTATGTATATAAATATTTTTTTGCTTATTTTTTAAAAAAAGTCAAATTTTATTGGAATAATCACTGATAAATCAAAATTTTTGAATTTAATTTGGATAACAACAAAAATAATTCCCGAAAACGGATGAATATTCGGCGTTGCTTTGCCTAATTTTGCAGTTCGTTCAAGCCGTTAACCTTCTTCTCCATGCAGTCTGTTGATTATTCTAAAAATCTGAAGTTCGACTTCTCGGCCGGCCTGGTCGTTTTTCTGATCGCTGTTCCGTTGTGTCTGGGCATTGCACTGGCGTCGGGTGCGCCTTTGTTTTCCGGCCTGATCTCGGGCATCATCGGTGGCATCGTGGTGGGTTACGTGAGTGCCTCGCACACTTCGGTGAGCGGGCCGGCGGCCGGCCTGGCCGCCGTGGTCTTTCTCGCCTTGCAGGATTTGGGCTCTTTCGAGGTGTTCCTCATGGCGGTGTTCCTGGCCGGTTTGCTGCAAATCGCCCTGGGTTACCTGCGCGCCGGCGGCGTGGCCGATTATCTGCCCAACAACGTAATCAAAGGCATGCTGACGGCCATCGGCATCATCATTATCCTCAAACAGATCCCGCACGCTGTCGGTTTCGACCACGATGCGGAAGGCGATTTCGGCTTTTGGGAGCGCGACGGGTACAACACGCTTACGTCGTTGTGGGATGCGTTCACCCACTACCTCCATCCGGGTGCGGTGGCCACCGCGTTGGTGTCTATGGGCATATTGTTGTTGTGGGAGAGACCCTATTTCAAAAAGAACATTCCGTTTGTCCCCGGCGCCCTGGTAGCCGTGCTGGTTTCTGTGCTGTTGAATGTGGTGTTTACCGGTATGGGCGACCCTTGGGCCATCCGCAGCGAACACCTGGTGCAGATTCCCATCGCCGCCAGCCCGGGTGAACTCGCCGGCCTGTTCACCCTGCCGGATTTCAGCCAATGGACAAACCCCGAGATTTATATTGTTGCCCTGACGATCTGCGCAGTCGCTTCGGTGGAAACCCTGTTGTGCATAGAGGCGGTGGACAAGATTGACCCGCATAAGCGCAGCTCCAACCCCAATCGGGAGCTCATCGCCCAGGGCATTGGAAACACGATTTCCGGCCTGATTGGCGGGTTGCCCATCACCTCGGTAATTGTGCGCAGCTCGGCCAACATCGACGCCGGCGCACAAACCAAAATGGCGGCTATCCTGCACGGCTTGCTCATTCTGGTCTGCGCCCTGCTGATCCCAGGTCTGCTCAATATGATCCCGTTGGCCGCACTGGCAGCCATCCTGATCCTCGTCGGCTACAAACTGGCCAAAGTGTCCATCTTTAAGAAAATGTGGTCCGACGGCCCGTACCAATGGTGGCCCTTCATCATTACGGTCGTGGCCGTGGTGTTCAGCGATCTGCTCACCGGCGTGGGTATCGGACTGGCGGCCAGTATTTACGCCATCCTGCGGCACAACCTGACCAACTCTTACCGCTACCAGAACAATTACCAGACGGGCGACCTCATCAGCATCAAACTCGCCGAAGAGGTTTCGTTCCTGAACAAAGCCGCCATCAAACAGAGCCTCGACGCCCTGCCGCCCAACAGCCGAGTGGTCATCGACGCGCGCGACACCGTATATATTGACCACGATGTGGTGGAGATCCTGCGCGAATTTCAGGAAGTGCAGGCGCCCGAACGGGGCATCCAGTTACAAATGCTCGGGTTTAAAGACCATTACAATTTATCGGAGTCGGCGCACGTGCACATGGAGCATGGATAAGCGCTTGCACCCGCTTAATGAACCTTTTCGAGCGTAAACCCGAACGTCGTCCCCTGGCCGTGCGTGCTGCGCACGGTCACCTTTTGTTTGTGCGCTTCGACGATGTGTTTCACGATGGAGAGGCCCAGGCCGGTACCGCCCGCATCCCGGGAGCGGCTTTTATCCACGCGGTAAAAGCGTTCGAACACATGCTTCAGGTTTTCCGGTGATATGCCGATGCCATTATCGCTCACCTCAATGAGGATGTACGATTCCATGTCGTAGAAGCTCAGCTTGGTCACGCCGCCCTCCTTGCCGTACTTGATGGAGTTGTGAATGAGGTTGGTGAACACCTGGCGAATGCTCTCCTTGTCGGCACGCACCATGAAGTGTTGTCCGGCGCCTTCTTTGAACACCATGCGGATGTTGCGCTCCCGGGCGCGCATTTCCAGGTCGCCGAACACTTCCTGGCAAAGCTCGTGCACGTCGAACTCGACCAGGTCGAGCACCATTTGCCCCGCTTCGAGCTTGCTGATGGTCTCCAGGTCTTCGACGATGGCCTGCAGTCGTTCCACGTTTTTGGCCGCCCGCCGCAGGTACATGAGGTTGATGTTGTTGTCGTACAGACCACCGTCGAGCAGCGTGAGGATAAAACCCTGGATGTTGAATATGGGGGTTTTGAGTTCGTGGGACACATTGCCGACGAATTCGCGCCGGAAGGCCGATTGTTTAATGACTTCCTCCGCCTCCATATTTTGCCGGACCATCCAGTCCGACACCTCCTTTTCCACCTCGGCGATGACATCCTGGCTCATGTCCACCTTGGCGTCGCTGAAATCGGCGGGTAACTTGCCGCTGTGGATCAGTTTATAGATCAGCTTGATGCGGCGGAAGATAAAATAGCGAATAAAGCGGTAGTTGGTGTAATAGGTGACGCCGAATACGGCGCACAACAAGGCCACCGCAGCCCATGATTCCATTTGGGCGAGGTTGAGCGACAGCAGAATGAGGTAGAACACCAGTACCGTCACGGCGGTGATGAGCGCAATGATGACCGATAATTGCTGGGGTGTCTGGTTTTTGAACAACACTTAGAACTCGAACTTGTAACCGATGCCTTTCATGGTTTTGATGTACCGTTCGCCCAGGCGTTCGCGTAATTTACGGATGTGCACGTCTATGGTGCGGTTGCCGACGATCACGTCGCTGCCCCAAATCTTGTCGAATATCTCCTCGCGGGTAAACACGCGACCCGGTTTGGAGGCGAGCAGCCAAAGGATCTCGAACTCCTTACGGGGCAGTTCGATGGATTCATCACCTCTGGACACCAACACCTTATGCTTGTCTATGATCAGATCGTGCAGGGCAATCTGCGCGGTATCATCGTCCAGATGACGGGAGGCCCTGCGCAAGAGCGCATTGATGCGGCTGACCAGCACGCGGGGTTTGATGGGCTTGGTGATGTAGTCGTCGCCACCCACATCAAGCGCGGTAATCTGGGAGAAATCTTCGTCGCGGGCGGTCAGAAAGGCAATCGGGGTATCGGCGAATTCTTTTTTGCCCCGCAAAACCCGGCATGTCTCCACGCCGTCAAGCTCGGGCATCATGATGTCCAGCAGAATGAGATTGGGCTTTTCCCGTTCGGCGACGATGATGGCCTGCTTGCCGTCGGGCGCTGAAACAACCTGATAACCTTCCTTTTTCAGGTTGTACTGGAGGAACTCCACGATATCCGGTTCGTCGTCTACGATCAGAATTTTTTTGGCTAGGCCGCTTTCCAACATCTCAAGGGTATTATGCTTACAGCAAAGGTAGCCTTGAAACCCACCCCTGTGTGGGGCACTCGGTTAACAAATTGTTAAGTTTGAACCGCTTATCGGGCAAAAAAAAATCCCACCGCATTCGGCAGGATTTTTTTGATATCATCCCATGAACATTTGCAATCAATTTGGCTTTCCGGAGTGCCTACATCGTAGACCGCAGGAAGCACTAAGCCTGCGTTACGCGAACAGTGCCGTTTTGAATTTTGATCTTGACAGTCGGGCGCATAATGCAAACGTGTTTTATAAGTGAAAGAATCAAATGACTCAACAAAGGTGCGGGAGGAGAAAAAGGATTCATAGAACAGAATTTGCAAGTTGTGAATTATATTTTAATAAATATATGATTTTAAATATTGATTATAAATATTTTATATGAAATTATTGTGAATTTTTTTACCCTTCTCGTAAACGACCCAATATGAAATGTCGGTTAAAATACATTTAAATTTGCCGGAATGCGTTTCGTTGCGTACCTTTGTCGTGCAATCCAAAAGAGGTTGCTATTAATCCCTCCTTCAAAGAAAAATGCTCCCGTTATAATCCCATGTACCCATCTTTGAGATGAATGTAAGGTCGGCCCTAACAGCCGGCCTTTTTTTATTGCATCAAGCAAGCGGTACGTTTTCCACTACCTTTGTGCCGAATACATTTATTTCCGCCGTATGCAGCACGTTCTTGTCATAGGCGCCGGTCGTTCCGCCACGGCGCTCATTCGTTACCTGCTGGAACACGCCGTTCAAAACCGGTTTTTTGTCACGGTTGCCGACGCCGACCTGGCGTTGGCGCGCCGGAAGGTCAACGACCATCCCAACGGCCGGGCCATCTGGCTCGACGCAGCGAAACCCAACGACCGGCGGGACGTGATCCAGCGCCACGACGTGGTCGTCTCCCTGCTCCCGCCCCAAATGCACCTCGAGGTAGCGCAGGACTGCATTACGCTCGGCAAACACATGGTCACCGCCAGCTACGTATCCAAACAGGTTTTCCGCCTCGGCGACGAGGCCCGCCAACGCGCCCTGGTGTTCATGAACGAACTGGGGCTGGACCCCGGAATAGACCACATGAGCGCCATGCAACGGATACACGACATCACGCGTCAGGGAGGCAGGATCACCGAGTTCTACTCCTACACCGGCGGACTCGTGGCGCCGGAAAGCGACGACAACCCCTGGCATTACAAGTTCAGCTGGAACCCCCGCAACGTTGTTCTCGCGGGTCAGGGCACCGCCCAGTTTCTCGAAGAAGGCAAGCTCAAATACATTCCTTACCGCCGCCTGTTCCGGCAATACCGCCCCATCGATGTGCCCGGAATGGGGCAGTGGGAAGTGTACGCCAACCGCGACTCCATGTTGTACCAGGAGGCTTATGGGTTGCAGGACGTCAAAACCCTCTTTCGGGGTACCATCCGCCACCAGGGTTTCTGCGACGCCTGGAATGCGCTGGTACGCATCGGCATGACAGACGCGACCTTCCCCATCGTGAACTCCGACCAGCTCACCTACCACGACCTGATGGAGGCTTTCCTGGGCATCAGCACGCACACCGGCTCGGTAAAGGAGCGCATGGCCAAGATGCTGGAAACCGACACGGAGGGCGATATCATGAAAAAACTCGAGTGGCTCGGGCTGTTTAGCCGGCGCCGACTCCCGGTCAAGGACGCCACCCCTGCCCTCATCCTGGAAAACCTGTTGCTCGAGAAATGGGCCCTAAAGCCTCAGGACAAGGACATGGTGATCATGCAGCACGTTTTTCTATACGAAAAAGGCCGAAAACAACACCGCAGAACGTCCACCCTGATCATGAAAGGCGAAGACGGGGCCAACACCGCCATGTCCAAGCTGGTCGGTCTGCCGCTGGGCATTTTCGTAAAATTGCTCATCCAGGGAAAGATCTCCACCACCGGTGTCAGCATCCCCACCATGCCCGAAGTGTACGAGCCGGTGATGCGCGAGCTGGAGGATTACGGCGTACAGTTCATAGAGGAAGAGGCATGAAACAGCTATTGATTGCGCGGTACCAACGCCCGAATGCACGTACATGAAAGTGCTACTGGTTTCGGCAACACCTTTTGAGATAGCGCCTCTGCTCAAAAGGCTGGAGGAGGGCAGCCTGGTACCGGCACACCCGTTGGAAGTATTGATCACCGGTGTCGGTATGACGGCTGCCGCTTTCGCCCTCGGGCGCCGCCTGGCTGCCGACTCGCCGGGGTGGGTGTTGCAGGCAGGTGTGGCGGGCAGCCTGGATCCGGCCTTTCCGCCCGGCGCTGTCGTTCAGGTACTCAGCGAGACGTTTGCCGATCTGGCCGTGGAGGAGTCCGACGGCAGCCTGACCGACCTGTTTGCGCTGGGGCTCGCCCAGGCCGACGCCCATCCATTCCGGGCCGGCCGAATGTGGAATGACGCCGCTGCGGCATTTCCGTTCCTGCCGGCCGTGCACGCGCTCACGGTCAACCGCGTCACCGGTTCCGCCGCCGGCGTCGCCGCGCTCCGACAACGGTACCCCTACGGACAGATAGAAACCATGGAGGGCGCCGCCGCCTTTTACGCCTGCCTGATGGCCGGTGTTCCCTTTGCTCAGGTGCGCGCCATCTCCAACCGGGTTGAACCCCGCAACCGCGCCAACTGGAAGATACAAGAGGCCATTGAAAATCTGTGTGCGGTGTTGGCTGAAATGATTTGACGGCAAAATCGAACCAGCGCTTAGTTTTGCACCGAAAACCAACCGTCGTTATGGCCAAAGAATGGTTCGAATTGTGGTTCGATTCTCCATACTACCACATTCTGTACAGAAAACACGATGACCAGGACGCCCAGGCGGCCATCGACAACCTGCTTGGCGTGGTGGACCTGCCTGCCGGGGCAAGGGTGCTTGACCTGGCCTGCGGCAAAGGGCGCCATGCACGTTACCTGGCCGACAAGGGATTTGACGTGACCGGCCTGGATATTTCGGATGCCAGCATCTCCTACGCCCGTCGGTTCGAACAGGAACGACTGGCGTTTTACCAGCACGACATGCGTCGTCCGTTCCGCATGCGGTATTTCGACGCGGTTTTTAATTTTTTTACCAGTTTTGGCTACTTCGACTCCGACCGCGATCACCTCACCGCGCTCGTCAACATCTCCAAGGGGCTACGTCCCGGCGGGCGCCTGTTGCTCGACTTTTTCAACAGCCGATACGTAGCCGCACACCTGATTCCTGAAGAGGAACAAACCATCGACGGTATCCGGTTCACCCTGCGCAGAAAACTGGAAAACGGGTACGTCGTCAAATCGGTCGATTTTGACCACGCAGGCCGCCACCACCACTTCACTGAACGGGTTCGGCTGCTGGATTTAGCGGATTTTAGCGACATGTTCAAAAAGGCCGGTCTGCGCATCACCAATACCTTCGGCGATTACGACTTGCAACCTCTTTCGCCCGATGGGTCGCGTCGGCTCATCCTGATCGCCGAGACTGCACAAACAAACGTCTGATGTGGGAAACTGTACTACAATGGGATCAACAGGCCTTTTTGGCGGTAAACAACGGCTGGAGCAACGGCCTGTTTGACGCCATCATGCCGTTTTTCCGGGAAAAATGGTTCTGGGCGCCGCTCTACCTGTTTATCGTCGTATTTGTATTCATAAACTTCAACCGCAAAAGCGCCGCTTTCTTTGTGCTGGGGCTGGTGCTCACGGTGGCATTGTGCGACGTGAGCAGCAGCAGGCTCATCAAGCCCAACGTGCAAAGGCTGCGTCCGTGTCGCGCGCCGGCGTT
Organism: Saprospiraceae bacterium; assembly: GCA_041736625.1. Taxonomy (GTDB): domain Bacteria; phylum Bacteroidota; class Bacteroidia; order Chitinophagales; family Saprospiraceae; genus M3007. The sequence goes on from JBGSTG010000092.1 coordinate 9,779, forward strand.
GCAGGAAAAGGTCGTGTTGCGCGCGTCGTGCGGGGGCGGGTACAGCTTTACGTCGTCACACGCCGCCAACCATTTTGGCGTTGCGGCGTATGCGGTGGGTCTGCTTGGGTTTGCTTTTCGGCGGATGTGGATTTGGATGCCTGGCTGGGCTGCTGCCATCGCCCTTGCGCAGGTGTACGTGGGCGTGCATTATCCTTTGGATGTCGTAGCCGGCGCTGTATTGGGTTGGGCCATCGGTGCGTTCGTCGCCCGCATGTTTCGAGGGGTAAAAGAGGCGTTTATCGCCGGGGCATCAGGGAACTGACGGCGTGCATCAGTCGGCGGACAACTTCCGTGTCGGGCAAAACAAAACGTCCGCCCCCTTCCTGCTCTTGCTGTTCCTCCGTTGCAGCATCCCGCTGCAGCGACATCGCGGCTTGGTTGTCCGACGAACGGGAGCCGACAAAAGCGTGGACATTCACATAAATGAACGACGCCAGACTGACGATGACCAATGCGGAAAATAACCAGGTTGTTTTTTGCCGGCTTCTCATAAGGCGATTGAGTTGGAACACTTCACAAATGTACAGGTTTTCGGGCATTGCTGTCGGAAATCCGACAAACAAATTCATTTATAAGACCAACAAAAGATAAAAAAGGTTGCAAGCCCTGCAAAAAAAATCCGGCCCACTCTGTAACGAGCGGCCGGATCAGCGTCAAATTTAAGTCTAATGCTTCTTATTGCTTCAGACCGCCAGTGCCAGACGGAACGCTTTCCTGGGTCGGGCCGGTTTTCACGTCGCCCTTGATGGTCAGGGTTTTGGTGTCGACAGCTTCGTTGGTGGTCAGCGTGATGGTTTTGTTGAATGCGCCAACGCGGTTGGTGTCGTAGCGTACTTCGATTACGTTGGATTCGCCGGGCATGATGGGTTCTTTCGGGTAGGTAGGAACCGTGCAGCCGCAGGAGCCTTTGGCATTTTTGATGATCAGGGGTTCGTTGCCGGTATTGGTGAACTTGAATTTCCGGATCGGGTCGCTCCCTTTGTCAATGCTGCCGTAGTCGACGGTGGTTTGTTCGAACTGCATGCTCGGACCAGATTGGGCGGCGAGGGTGAGGGCGCCGAAGGCAACGAAAGAGAGGATGAACAAAAGTTGTTTCATTGTTATGGTGCTTTTTTTGTGAAAAATGTTGCTCGTATTTATTGCCTCACAAAAGTAAGGGGGTTCTGAAGTCCCTAGAACACCTCCGCTGTTAACGTTTCTCAAAGAATCCCTAATTTTTACCCAATGCACGCCCTTTCCGTCCGACGAACACCTGATCGGTGATGCGCCGCAGGAAAGATTTCTCATCGGTGACGATTTCCGCCTGCCCTTGCAGTTGCTGCTGAAAGGGCAGATCCCGGTTGTAGCTGGTGCGCAGGCCGTGTATCAGCAGCACCTGTACGAGGTAGGCGTTGTCTCTCGGCACAAGGGCTTTGGCGAATACTTTTCCTTCCACGGTGCCGAATTCGCTGTACGGATAGTTGTCTAGCTTGATGATCACCCGCTGGTTGGCCTGCACCCTGCCGCTGCTGCCGATGGACAATGCCATGCGGCCGAACAGGGTGTCGGTGCCCGGAGGCACGATGGTGAGCACCACGTCGCCGGTTTTGACGAATTGTCTTTGCCCGAAAAAAGAGCTGTTGAGCGATACGCGCCCGCCGACGGGGGCAGTCAGCAGGTAAGATTTTTTCCAGCGGGCAACGCTGCCGCGCAGTGCGTTGAGGCTGCTGGTGAGGGTGGAGCGCGACCCCGCTTGTTCCTCCAGCGCCGAACTGCGCACGTCGCCCGTCGATTTTTGAAGTCCGATGATCTCGTTTTCCTTTTGAAAGACGGCGTCTTCCGTCTGCTCCAGCTCGCGTTCGAGCACGAGCACTTTGGCGCGTTCTTTTTCCAGTTCCATGCGCGAGACGATGCCCTCGTTGTACAGCTTTTTCTGGTTGAGGTACAGTTCGCGTGCGGTTTTCAGCTGGTCTTCCAGGCGGTTGGCGGAGCGCCGTTCGTTGTCGATGCTTTGCCGCAGCCGGTTTATCCTGGCCGTGTTGGCCGACTCATTCCGGCTCACGTCTGAGTTTTGGGTGCGTAGGCCCAGGCGAAGTTGTTCAAACTGGCGCAACAGGGCCGCGTACTCGGCTTGCAGGTCGCCGAGCATAAGGTTGGCCGGTGGGGTTACGCTGATCAGGGAGTCGGGGTCCATACCCGACCAGACCGCCAGCAGGGATTCCAGCAACCGCACATCTTCGTAGTGCGCCGTGCTTTCGAGGAGCCCCACCACCACCTGGGGCGCCACCTCGGCGTGGTCTTTGACAAATACGCGCTCCAGGTACCCGTCTGCCTGCGCTACCACGTCCACCGGCGGCACTGCCGTGGTGATCTCGATACGCCCGCTCACGACGTCCGGATAGCGTACCAGAGCGCTCACCGCCAGCATGACCGCCAGGCAAAAGAAGATAACCAGCGATCCCCAGCGCACCAGCCAGGCAGGCGGAGTGCCCAGGATTTCCTGCACCTCCTCCGACCGGAGTTCTATGTATTCGCGTTCTTCCATGCGGGTGGCGTTCAGGTGCCCAGTTCGAGTTGGTTTTTTACCAATTGGAAGTAGTGGCCTTTGTTTTTGGTGAGGGTGTCGTGTGTGCCTTGTTCCACGACCTCGCCTTTTTCCAGGACAAGGATGTTATCGGCGTTGCGCACGGTGCTGAGCCGGTGGGCGACGATGATCACCGTTTTGTTGCGGAACACGTGTTCGAGGTTGTGCATGATCACCCGTTCGTTGTAGGCGTCGAGGGCGTTGGTGGCCTCGTCGAAGAACAGGTATTCCGGATTTTTATAGACGGCGCGGGCAATAAGCAGCCGTTGTTTCTGGCCCTGGCTGAGCCCCACGCCATCCTGCCCGATCTTGGTGTTGTAGCCCAGGGGCAACGCTTCGATAAAGCCCTGGATGTTGGCCACTTTGGTGGCGTACAGGAGTCGGCGCCGGTCGACGTTGTCTTCTCCCAGACCGATGTTGCGGGCGATGGTGTCGGAGAACAGGTAGCCGTCCTGCATGACCACGCCGCAGTGGCTGCGCCAGCGTTGGTACGAAAAGTTGGCCAGGGAGATGTCGCCCACGCGAATCACGCCTTCCACCGGCTGATAAAAGTGCAAGAGCAGCTTGATGAGGGTCGTTTTGCCGCTACCGCTGGTGCCCACGATGGCGGTGGTTTTTCCTTCGGGGAAGCGCGCGCTCACGTTGCGCAGCACCCAGGGGTCGTAGGGGCCGCCGTAGCGAAAGGACACGTTTTCCAGCGCGAGGTCGCCGTTGGCGGGCAGGGCGGTCACCTTGGCCAGCCCGGCAGGCTCTTCGTCGGCTTTTTGGTGGATCTCGTTCATGCGTTCCAGGCTGAGTGCGGCCTCCTGGGCGGCGAGGATAAACTGCACGAGCGACTCCAGCGGGGCGTTCATGTGGCCGATGATGTACTGCACGGCCAGCATCATGCCCAGGGTCATGTCGCCCTGGATGACGGCGCGGGCGGCGATCACGGAGATGAGGATGTTTTTGCCTTCGTTGATGAAGGCGGCGCCCGCGCGCTGGATCTGGTCGGTGGCCAGGTATTGCACGTTTACCCGGAAAAGACGGGCCTGTATGCGCTCCCAGGCCCAGCGTTTCTGGCGCTCTGCGTTGTGCAGCTTGATCTCCTGCATACCGTTGACCAGTTGGAAGAGGGCGGACTGGTTTTCGGCCATTTGCTCAAAACGGCGGTTGTCGAGCCGGCGACGCTGGTTGAGGAACAAGGCCACCCAGCCGAAATACACGATGGCAGCCAGAAAGAAAATAGTAAAAATCAGGCTATTGTAAAACAACAGCACCACGCTGAACACCAGCAGGCTCACAATGGAGAACAGGGTAACCAGGGACGACGAGGTGAGGAAGCGCTCCACCCGTTCGTTGTCATAAATGCGTTGCAACAGGTCGCCCGTCATTTTGGCGTCGAAAAATGACATGGGCAGGCGCATGAGCTTGATCAGGAAGTCCGACACCAGGCTGATGTTGATGCGCGTGCCGATGTGCAACAGGATCCAGCCCCGCAGGAACTCGACCGCCACCTGGCTGAAAAACAGCATCCCCTGGGCGGCGAGGATCAGGTAAACGAAGTTCAGGTCGCTGAGCTGCACCCCCTTGTCCACCAGGGCCTGCATCAAAAAGGGAAAAACGAGCTGGATCAGGCTGCCGATCAGCAGGCCGAAGAACAGCTGCCAACCCAGTTTGCGGTGCTGGCGCAGGTACACGCTGAGGGAGCGAAAGCCCTTGCGCGACGACTGCTCGCCCTCGCGCTGGTAAAATTCCGGCGTGGCTTCCAGCAGCAGCAGTACGCCCTGTGGTTCGGTGTTGACCACGTCGCTGATCCAACCTTCGAGGAATTCCTGTTCGCTGAGTCGCAGTTTGCCGACGGCCGGATCGGCCACGTACACTTTGCCGGCCGACAGCCGATACACCACCACAAAATGGTTCTGGCGCCAGTGCGCAATGCAGGGCAGGGGAATGTCCTCCTTCAGGCGCGTAAAACCGGTTTTGACCCCCAGGGTTCGAAAACCGATGCGCTCGGCGGCGTCGGAAATGCCCATGAGCGACACCCCCTCCCGGTCGAGGTAGGAGATGTCCCGCAGATAGTCCAGCGTGTAGTGCCGGCCGTAATGGCGGGCCACCATGCGCAGGCAGGTAGCGCCGCAGTCGGCACTGTCGTATTGTTTGTAAAAGGGAAAGTTGTCTGGAAACACGGTGCGGCGGAGGCTAAACAGCGGTCGTCAGGGACACATCATAACGCAAAAGTACGCATTTGTGTACAAATGACCGCTGTTTATCCTTGCCTGGAGGCCGGGCTAGAAAAAGTTGCTCCGCAAATCCTTGATTTCTGCCGATTTTTTGAGGGAATTCAGGAAGCCCACGCGCAGGCCGGAGACCATGGTGGACAGGGCCTGGCGGCGGAAAAGCGTGTCGTCACCGGGCATTTGCACTTGCGACTTCTCCGAGGCGGGCTGCACGAGGTACACGCCGGAGTTGCCTGCGATGGGGCCTTTGACCATGCCGGCCGGGGCGCCGAATGCTGTGCCGACCACTTTGGGCTCCAGGCCGCCATTTTGCAGGGCGGGCTGCAGGAGGGTAGCGTTGAGGGAGGTGTCGATGGCCACGCCGTAGGCTTCCATGGCTGCCTGGAGGGAAGTTGCCCCCTTCAGTTTGGCGGTGATCACTTCGGCTTTTTTGCGGTTTTTGACCTCCTGAACCACCCGGTTATTGGCCTTGAGTGATTCGATGGTGGCTTTGCCTGCGGGCACGATGGTTTTGAGGCCCGCCACCACATAGCGGCTGTCGAAGTAACCGCCGTTGGGATCGCGGAAAGCGAATACCTCTTTGGAGATGCTGCCCACACGCGTTTTTTTGTCGAAGGCCCAGCGGATGACCTCCCGCGCTTCATCGCTCATGCCAAAGGCGCCCAGCGCGAAATCGTTGATCTTGAGTCCTGCTGCCGGTTGGATGGAGAGTCCTTTTTCGGTGGACTTCTGGGTCAGCTCGTCGAGGTTGTCGGTGGTTTCGATTATTTCGATGACCTGGTCCTTGACGGTGCGCTGGGTGGCGGTGCTCGGCTCGATGGGGCGGCTGATGTAAGCTGCCTTGACGGCCGGGTCGCCACTCAGGAATTTTTTGTCGGTGATCTCGATCAGGTGCCAGCCGAATTGGGTGGCCACCTTGTAGTATTTGCCCATTTCCCCGGTGACAAAGCACACTTCGTTGAACTCGGGCACCATCACACCCTCGGGGAAGTAGCCCAGGTCACCGCCTTTTTGTGCCGAGCCGGGGTCGGCGCTGTTGGCCACAGCCAGGGAGTCGAAACGGGCTTTTCCGCTTTCCAGCAGGTTTTTGAGGCTGTCGATGCGCGCCTCAGAGGCCGGGGTGGCCTCGCGGACGAGGATGTGTCGTGCCTGAACGGAGTCGGGGATGGATTTGCGGCCGAGTACCTTGACCAGATTCCAGGCGCCGTTTTCGATGAATGGACCGATGACAGTACCTGTCGGCACGCGCATCATGGAGTCGGCGACGGTGGCCGGCAGCTTGGACTTGGGTGTGTAGCCCGGGCTGATCTGGCCGTTGTTCACCATCACAAATGCAGAGTCATTCTCTGCGGTACGGAAGTTATCGGCCAGTTTGGCGATGTTCTGGTAGGCGGCGGCGCTGTCTTCGGGCGTGGGCAGCACGTCGAAGCTGAGGTAATGGATGGTGCGCGTTTCTTCGGGCTGGTCGTAGAGTTTGGGGAATTCGGCCAGGTAGGCCTTGTAGTCGGCGTCGGTCACCTGGATTTCCGCGTCGGATACACGCTCGTACGGTACGCGGGCGTAGAGGAAGTCGAGCCGCTGGTTACTTTCTAGGAAGGTCATTTCGGCCTGCCAGGCGGGCGTGAACATGCCCTTTACCAGCAGGGCGTTGATCTTGTTTTGCAAGCGTTCTTTCTGTACCTCCTTTTCCTGTACGGCCCAGTAGGCGCGGTTGGTGGGGTCGGTAAACTGGCCCGACTCGATGGCTTGCTTGATGCTGGCCAGGGTTTGCCGGTTGGCCTGCCCGTCGGCGCCTTTGAAGCGCTCTACGACGATGGGACTGAGGTTGTTGCCGAACTGGAGGTCGTTCAGCTCCTCGGCGCCCACGTTCAGACCCATGGCTTCGGCCAGTTGGTTGATGAGGTTTTGCTCTACAAAATAGTTCCAGACTTGCGTCCGGATCTGATACGGGCTGGTTTGCGCGTTTGAGTAGATGAGTTTTTCGTAATCTTCAAATTCGCTGCGCTTCACTTCCACGCCGTTCACTTTGCCGAGCGTGTTGACGTCGCCTGCGCTGTTGCGCTGAGCATTTTGGATGATCTCCATGAGGATAAAACCGCCCAGGGCGAGTGTCATGAGCACGATGAGAATCCATCCATTCTTCCGGATCGAACCGATTAAAGCCATTGTAGTTGATACAATTTATTGACTGTCAAATTGTTAAATGCAAAAATTGATTGCTTTTAAAAAAGCAGACGCAAAGATAAGGGTGGTATGTGAAATTTGGATGAAAAAAAGTTGAAAGGGCAGGAGAAAGGGCGGGGGAGGCGGTGATGTAGCCGGGAGAAGGCCCACGGATTTTTCCCACGGCATTAGCCCACGGCTTTAGCCGTGGGAACCGTCGTGTGAACCGTGCGAACCGTGCGAACCGTGTGAAAACATCACCCCACCACCTCCACCAACCCCTCCAGCGTCCGTTTCGCCTCCTTGATACTCCGCACCTCGTCCTGCACCAGGATCAGTTCCCGTGCCGTCTGTTTCATGGACAGGTTCATCATGCGTCCTTTGGCGCCGACGTACTGCACGAGTTTATTGAACTGCGGTGTTTCGAAAAACGACGATTGCGGGTCGTTCAGGAAGTAGCAACGCAGCTTGCGGCTTTTCAGAATGAGCCGTTCAAAACCCAGTTTTTTGCACAGCCAGCGCAGGCGGAGGGCTTCGAAGAGGGCGTTCACCTGTGTGGGCAGCTTGCCGAAGCGGTCTTCGAGGCGTTTGGCGTAGGCGTCTACGTCTTCCTCGGTTTCCAGGGTGTCGAGTTCGGTGTACAGGTTGAGGCGTTCCTGGGTGTTGGTCACGTAGTCGTCGGGGATGAGCATCTCCACGTCGGTCTCGATGATTACGTCGCGCACGTAGTCGCCTTTTTGGGCGATCTCGTCTTTGAACAGGTCTTTGAAATCGGTTTCCTTGAGTTCTCGGATGGCCTCTTCGAGGATTTTCTGGTAGGTGTCATAGCCGATGTCGGCGATGAAGCCGCTTTGCTCGCCGCCGAGCATGTTGCCGGCGCCGCGGATGTCGAGGTCGCGCATGGCTACCTGGAAGCCGCTGCCCAGGTCGCTGAATTCCTCGATGGTGCGCAGGCGGCGGCGGGCTTCCTGGGTGAGCACGCTCATGGGCGGCGCCAGCAGGTAGCAGAAGGCTTTGGCGTTGGAGCGCCCCACGCGGCCGCGGAGCTGGTGGAGGTCGGAGAGGCCGAACATATCGGCCCGGTTGATGAGGATGGTGTTGGCGTTGGGGATGTCGAGGCCCGTTTCGATGATGTTGGTGCACACCAGCACGTCGAAGCGTCGTTCTATGAAGTCGATGAGCACCTGTTCGAGTTTTTCAGACTCCAGTTGTCCGTGGGCCATGGCGATGTCGATGTCGGGGCACAGCCGGTGCAGCATTTCGGCGATGCGGGGCAGGTCGGTCACGCGGTTGTGCACGAAAAACACCTGTCCGCCGCGCTGCACTTCGTAGTAGATGGCGTCTTTGATGAGTTCCTCGTCGTGCACGCGGATCTCGGTGTGTATGGGTTGGCGGTTGGGCGGCGGGGTGCGGATCACGCTCAGGTCGCGCGCGGCCATAAGGCTGAACTGGAGGGTACGGGGGATGGGCGTGGCGGTGAGGGTCAGGGTGTCGACGTTCACCTGGAGGGCGCGCAGTTTTTCCTTGGCGGCCACGCCGAATTTTTGCTCCTCGTCTACGATGAGCAGGCCCAGGTCTTTGAACGCGATGTCCTTGGTGAGCAGCGCGTGGGTGCCGATGACGATGTCGATTGCGCCGGTTTTCAGGCGGGCGGCGATCTCCTTTTTTTCTTTGGCAGAGCGGAAGCGGTTGAGGTAGTCGACGGTGACGGCAAAGTCCTTGAGGCGGTCGGAGAACGTTTTCCAGTGTTGGAGGGCCAGGATGGTGGTGGGTACGAGCACAGCCACCTGCTTGCCGTCGGTCACGGCCTTGAACGCGGCGCGAATGGCCACCTCGGTTTTGCCGAAGCCGACGTCGCCGCAGATGAGGCGGTCCATGGGGTAGGGCTTTTCCATGTCGGCCTTCACGTCCTGGGTGGATTTAAACTGGTCGGGCGTGTCTTCGTACATGAACGAGGCTTCGAGCTCGTCCTGCAGGTAGGAGTCGGGCGGGTACTGGTGCCCGGGCGCAGCGCGGCGTTTGGCGTAGAGCTTAATAAGGTCGGCCGCGATGTCTTTGATCTTCTTTTTGGTGCGGGCCTTGAGCTGCTTCCAGGCGTCGGAGCCGAGTTTGGAGAGTTGGGGCTCGTCGCCGTCGCGGCCCAGGTACTTGCTGATCTTGTGCAGCGAGTGGATGCTGACGTAGAGGATGTCGTTGTTTTTGTAAAAAAGGCGCACGGACTCCTGGGCCTGTCCGCCGATCTCGATCTTTTGCAGGCCGCTGAAGCGGCCGATGCCGTGGTCGATGTGGGTCACGAAGTCGCCGGGCTGCAGCTCACGCAGCAGGCGGATGTTGAGGGCCTGTTCTTTGGAGAATCCGGTGCGCAGCTTGAAGTGGTGGTGGCGCTGGAAGATCTGGTGGTCGGTGAGGCAGGCGAGGTGCAGGGTTTCGTCGATGAACCCTTCGGACAGGGCAATTTCCACGGGCGACCACTCGGTTTCGGCCTTGAGGTCGCGGAAGATGTGGCCCAGGCGTTCGAGTTGGCGCGGGTTGTCGGAGAACACGAAGGTTTCGTATCCGCCGGCCTTGTTTTCGTGCAGGTGGCGGATGAGCAGGTCGAACTGCTTGTTGAACGAGGGCTGGGGCTTGGAAAAAAAGGCGAATTTTTCGGGGACGCCAAAGGCCTCTTCAGTTTGTTTGCCCTGCCGGTCGGTGAACACGAGGGTGCGCGCCTGTATGTCCTCGGCCACCTGTCCGGGGTAGAGGAAGGCGCGGTCGCGGAATATCTCGCGCAGCTCGGGTTCTTCGAGCGAGTTGAGGTTGGCGGCGAACTGCTCGGCGCGGTCGAAGCAGTACTGGAGCCGGTCGAGCAGAAACTGGACGTTGTGCACCCAAAGCACGGTGTTTTCGGGCAGCACTTCGAGCAGCGATACCTTTTGGTTTTGTTCGAAGCGCGTATTGAGGTTGGGCACGATGCCCACGCGGCCGATGTTCTGGCGCGAGAGCTGGGTCATGGGGTCGAACAGGCGGATGGTCTCCACTTCGTCGCCGAACAGCTCGATGCGGTAGGGCAGCTCGTTTCCGTAGGAGAACAGGTCGACGATGCCGCCGCGGAGGCTGAACTGGCCGGGCTCGTACACAAAATCGGTGCGTTCGAAGCCGTACTCGACGAGCACCTCGATGATGAAGTCGAGGTCGAGTTTGGCGCCGACGGCCACCTCGATGCGGTTCCGGGAGAGCACATCGGGGCGCACCACCTTTTCGAACAGCGCCTCGGGGTAGGCGACGATGCAGCGCAGGTCGGCCGCGCCCTGGCTCATTTTGTTGACCAGCTCGCTGCGCTGGAGCACCTGCGTGGCGTTGAGGTGGTCGAAGTAGGCCGGGCGCTTGAAGCTGTCGGGGAAGAAGTGCACGGCCGCGTCGCCGAGCACACCGGCCAGGTTGTTCAGGGCATACGCCGCGTCTTCCTTGGTGTTGGCGATGAAAAGGTGCAGGCCCTGGGTGGCGGTTGCGGCGAGGACAAAAGACGCCTGGGCGCCCGTGAGGCCGGAGAGTTGCGCACGGGCGTGGGTTTTCGTTTGGAGGAAGCGTACGAGGCGCTCGACCTCCGGGTGTTTGCGGTAGCGGTCGAGCAGGTAAGCGATGTTGCTCATGTGCGGCGAAGGTACGGGGGAAACAGGGAAGGGATCAAATTCGTCCTACGAGTTTATTCGTAGGACGAATTGTTTCATTACCTTTGTAGCATGGCGACATCATTTGCGCAACAAGGCGATCAGAAGTTGCAAAAACGTACCCAGGCTACCCCCCGGCGTATATCCTGGGAGGCATTTCAGCGCAAGTACCTGAACAAGGAAGACGGCTTCAAGTACGAATGGGTTGATGGCATCGTTGAAAAAACCAGGCGCACCATGGACTATACCCAGTTTCATATTGCCCAGAATTTGCTTGAAGCTTTTTACCAATTGCAATCGACGGGAAAAGTGGACGGTGCGCTGATCATGGAGGGCGATGTGTTTTTCGGGAGTAAACACCGGCGTCCGGATTTGGCCTATTTTACCACCCGGCAAATCCAGCAAGCAGCCGACGGTGTTAACCCGGTGCCGGCATTTCTGATCGAGGTCATTTCAAACAACGATGCGATCAACCGCATCCAAACCAAGATGCAGGACTATCGCGACGCCGAAGTGCAGGTGGTGTGGCATATTTTCCCGGTAACAGGCGAAGTGAACGTGTACGGCGGCGAAGACCTTCGATACATGGTCGTTTGTTCCGGGGACATGATTTGTTCGGCCGCACCGGTGGTTCCAGAACTTCGGTTGACGGTGGTGGACATTTTGAAAAAATCGCGCTGAGTGATGGCATTTATCACCCCGCTTTCCTCACCTTCCGCGACACCATGGACGGGCTCCTGAAGTAAATCAAGCGAAAAATGCCCTGCGGATCGAAACCGAACTGGACGACTTGCTGCTGCCCTACACGATTGATCTTTCCTTGTTCCGGCATATCGAAAATCCCGATCTGGTGGCGCATATTGATCGGGTGGGGGTGGATTTTTACGTTACTGATTGATTGGATGGAGGGTGGGGCCTAAGTCATTGAACATTGTACATTGGGCATTGTAAATTGAACATTTATAAAATTAAAAATTTATAAATTAAAATTTTCAATGTACAATGCCCAATGTACAATGTTCAATGAATTATGGCACAGCCTCCATTCAGCAAACAGCGCACTTACACGAACTCCCCGCGATCGTTTTTTTCCCAGGCGGCCATCACCTGATGCCGGTAATGTGCGAATAAGGCATGGCGAAGTCGCTCGCCGCCCACGCTGATGGGCATGGTTTGCTGGCGTATGCTGTTCAGCCAGGTGTGCATGCGGCGCAGCACCGATGACTGACGCACCACCAGAAAATACGGATTGTCGTACGACGAAAAAACAGCCACCGGCTCCCCCTGGCCGATCACCAGAACGGTGTTATTGGTATAGGCCACGTCATTGAAATACAGGGCTAAACGCCCGCCGCCGGTCCCGGGCCTTTTGCCTTCCGCTGCCGATGCCTCCATGTGCTCGAGGGTGCGCAACAGCGCCCTGTACAGTCGCTCGGCGGTGTCGGAAGACTCGTACATTCGGGCATAGCGGGCTACGGCGATCTGGCGCAGGGTGTGTTCGAGCAGGGTGGCCGTCCATAGTTCCTCGGTGTTCAGGCTGAAGTAGGCAGCCAGAACCCGGCTGCGCAAGGGCTCCAGCCCGGGCCATACGGCCTGGAAAGTATCGGGGTGAAACGGGGTAAGCCCATCATCATCGGGCGTATGGCCGTTGGTGCGCCCCCACATAAACAGCTTGAACGCCAACAGCTCCGGCTCCAGCAGGTAATAAAAAACAGGCACCTCCTGTGCGGCGTACAACACCCCGGCTTGCGGTAATGCGGTCACCCACATCAACTGTTTTTCCAACAGCGCCAGGTAATCAACCGGCGAGTACGGCGCCTGGCGCCCTGCCGGCAACTCGCCCACCACCCAGGAAGGGGACTCGAACGCGCACGCATCTATAGATACCGAAAAATGATGGGCTATTTTCAGCACCTCCTCCAGGGTAAAGGGTACGTCGCCGCGCAACTTGCGGTACAAGTTGGAGGCGCTTTGCCCCAACAAATCCCCAAGCACCTGCGGCACAGACAACTCAGGCGGTATTTTGGCCTGAACTGCCGATATAAAACGGGTCGTGAATGCGGTTTTCATCGAGGTAGCGGTTTAAGAAGCGGATAACAGGATTAAGACCTTACAAATGTAGGCTGTCTTTAGCTGATATTGCCACCCCTGAAACAGCACAAGTGCATTTTTGGCAGCATCTGCTAATAGCGGCGTTTTTCCTGCTCGTTTTCGCAGGATCTGCGAATGGCGGTATGGGGTGAGACCGATTCTGCAAAATTCCACTTTTTCAGGTTGTCGACAAAGCGCACACCTTTGTGCTGCCACCAGATCGATCAACGGGCGCTTCTATTCACTTAACTTTTGACAACCATGCAAAAAATGCTCACCCTGAGTTTTGTGTGCCTTATGGCATCCGCTCAGGCACAGACTGGGGGTACCGTATATACCCCTCCAAGTGGAATCAAATTTCAGGAAACGTACACGGAGGAGGAAATCCGCTATCATGAAGTCCAAGATGGCACTCCTGTCCAAAGTCTCAGCCCTGTTGACATTCCGCTCCTCAATTTCACGAGGAGAAAGATCACGTACAGTGAAACCGTATACAACAACGGCAACCACTCGTACTCAAGCACCATCTTAAATCCTGACGAACTTTATGCCCAGTGGCCAGTAAAAATCGGCAGATTTGAAGGGGATTCCAGTGGAATGCGCATTTTTAAAACAAACGATACCCTGTATCATGAGTATGAGGCAGACTCCGTGGAAATTGCCGAATACGCCGAAATGCGCAACTTTTATGCTCAGCAAAATTCCGCTGACCTATTTACTTTTCCAATGCCGGATTCCATTTCGCTGGCTGCACAAATGGATACTACGGAAGATATGACTGTTGAATACCTGGACTCTGGTTCAGTATTGGTAAGCAGCCAGGAGTATGAATCTCTGTATGAACCGGCCGCTCGACGAATCACGCACAGGCGATATGAGGGTGAACGCTTGCAGGAAAAAAATGTGACCACTTACAAAGAACTCCAGCCTGGAATATTCGTCGTCGGAAATTCGCGATCAGAGCGATTTGTTATCCGGCCTTCAGGCTTGTGTATGCGTGAAGTTGTTCTGCGTTTTTACAAAGATCAACAAGTCGGGATTCAAGGCATAGAACAGCGTAATGCCGGTAATTTACCGGCTGCACAGGGCATAACCCTGTTGAGACCCAACCCAGCCTCTGACATACTCCAATTGGAATTGAGCGAACAGGTACGCTCTGGCAGTACACTGCTGGTATACGACGCCACTGGTCGACTTTACCATCAGCTTCCAAGTGTGCAGCCCAACACCAATTACACCATCGTTCTGAAGGAATGGCCAACAGGCGTATATGTGATACGGATAGAAACGGGCTTAGGTGCTCAAATGGTTAAATTTCTCAAATATTAAGGTCGAATCTTAAAAAAACAAAAAAAATGAAACTACGACACTTTATCCCCATTTTCGTGCTGCTTGCCAGCATGAATACGCTGCATGCACAACCAACGGAATGCCCGACAGAAAATTACCTCCCAATTCCATTGACGCCGATCATGGGAACACCACCAATATTGCCCCCCGAACAAGGCCCCACTCCTCCTCCCCCGGTGACACTTGAACATCGCGGCATTTACTGGGTGCATGGTTTGGGGGGAGATGACCGGTCATGGGCGCAGGCACTCACCGCCACCACATTAGGCTGTGTTGGTTGCCATGCAGGCAATGATTTTCCGGCGCGTAAAGCAGAAGGAATCCTGATTACTTACGTGGATACAGAATTGGATGATGCCGGGTACCAAATGATTACTAATACACTCAGTTTTAACCCTACAGTTGTGCCCGACGAACAATTCAACTTTGTTATAGCACACAGCCAGGGTGGATTGGTAGCGCGTATGGCAGACAAAATATTGGCAGAAAACTACGACCAGGGAGCACCGGACGTGCGCAACTTTTACGGCATTGTTACCTTCGGCACCCCGCATGGTGGTGCGCGGTTAATAAATTCGTATCGGGATGGCCGCGTCAATGAGTTTATCACTGACGCATGCAAAGGCCTCTTTACCAAAGCAGCCTTTGAAGTAATCGAAAAAAGTTTCAACAAATTTACCAAAGCTTTCATCAGGGAAGGCGTACTGGGGCAAAATGCCGTAAATGCCATCTGCAATTTGGCCGGCAATGCCTTGCCACTTGTTTTTGATGACTTTACCGCCGGCACGCTAGCAGATTATTACGTTGGTGCGCCGGCGTTGAATGACCTAAACGGCTTCGACTCTCCGCTGCTGCACCGGGTGGCCTTTGCCGGTATCGAATATGAAGAAGACGTGGATGACGACCCGGTAAATCCGAAACAATTGGTTTGGAGAACGATGGGCAGTTGGCAGGACAACGCAAGTGGCCCCAAATTCAGCAAGGATGAGGATGGCGAACTTGTTGATCTGGCCAACGAGCTTGTGGTTTATTACGAAGGCAAGTATGATATATACAGACAAAGGGTAAATCGACACAAGAGGCGGCCCTTTGGCACCGGTTGGCCAAATTGGAAAAAGTATAGAGACGATGTGGCTAAAAGAGACGCTTTTAACGAAGCCTACACTTTTATGCGTACCGCCGATGATCAATGGAAGGGGATAATTGGGGCTCGTGAACCCGGATCAATACTTCTTGATGATTACTGCTACTGTACTTTTTACAATCGGGAAGAAGACTACTCGTGGTCCGATTATGGCCCAAGCAATGAACAGGACTGCTTGTCCTGGATTCACCATGATCCCAACATTGAGGTGGCTTGTCAATGGCTGCAACAGATCACTGTTCCCACCATTGTATACAAACCCTCCGACGGCATCGTAACCTACGAGTCCCAAAGCGCTTTCCCTGGGGCGAGTGCGGTAAATCGAATGGAAGAAACCAACCACTTCCAAATGCGAAACAGCACGCCTACGGCAGATGCGTTGAAAAGGCTTTATGAAGGCAATGCCGGAGATGGATGGTTCTTTACTCCAACAAAATAATAATTTCACCAATAACATGGTACTGCGTGTATTGCTTATACACGCAGTACCTATTAATTGCAGATTAAATGAATGTCAAACGCATGTTACTCTTAATATTCTCTACCCTTACCCTTTGGAGTTGCCAAAAGGACTCCCTTCAACCCTATGTGCCGCCGCCAGCAACACCCAAGTTGGAGGTGATGTGGCAAGAACCCTTAATGCCCGATACGGGCCGGTACACCGGAGATGCACAATTTGTAAATAATGGTGGTATTGTGTATTCAATCAATTTTATCAGCCCGAGCGGAACAGTGAATAAACGCAATGGAAACACAGGCGAACTGATATGGAGCTTTGGAGCGTTCGACAGGCCAGCGTCTTTTAACCCATCCGAACAAGTATTTAATGTTTTGGGAAATACCTTGGTGAATGTCCAAGATTTTACATATTTTCTGGATATTTCTGGAAACTTGGTGTGGAAAAAGGATGTACGGGAAAAAAACGGTTCTAGTTTTTATTTTTCGCAATTGATCGGCGATTATTTGTACACAATTCACTATGAAGGGAATAACCCAGCCATTAAAAGCTCGTCCATAGTGCGCACCCATTATCTGTCCGGCGAATGGGACACATTAGTAACGATTCCCCAAGTCGACAACAGGTTTGGGCAATTCATACGCGCACCAACTTTATGGGTTAACCCACAAGGCGATTCGGTACTCATCCTGCGCATAAACGAACTGTCCAACGTGCTCGGCCTGCGCAACCGATTCAATGTCCGCGCCTGGAACATGCGCACCAAACAATTCGAGTGGGAGCTAAAAGACTTCATACCCGAGGGTAACCCGGGCGTGTACCAACCAGTAGTGAGCGACAACCGCCTGTACATCAACGGCCCGAATGCAGTGTACTGCATCAACCTGGAAACCGGTAGCATGCTTTGGGAAAAGCCCTTCAAGTTTATTCAACTCTCCAGCATAATCGAACATAAAAACAGCATCATATTTAGTGGTGATTCAGAAGGCATGTGGTCGCTCAACAAAACCGACGGGAGTCAGAACTGGTACAATGCCGATGTGATCGGTAATGCCTATCAATTGTTTTATTTTGACGGGGTGGTGTACCAAACCTCTTCCGGATCAGGTAGGCTGTATGCTGTTGATGCCGAAACCGGCGCAACCATCTGGAAGGAAAGATCGCCCAACCGGAAGTTCGCCAAAACGGACGACGCCAGTTTTTCTTATCAGGGAGTTGCTTTTGACCCCATCAACCGCGTGTTGTTCACCTGCGACCATTATTACATTATGTGTATCCGGCTGCCGGAGTGAGGGGGGCGGCGTGTACCGATCCGATGGCTGCGAGCCATCGGATCGGTTTATTCAGCAA
>JBGSTG010000117.1:0-76582 GCA_041736625.1 Saprospiraceae bacterium
GCAACCCGGTAACGTTTGGACTATTGCTGATCACATTTCCCAGTTCGTTCTTCCAGGTGAATACCCAGTTGCTGTAATCTACGGAAATGTTCAAGGTGATTTTGCCGGTACCCGACCATGCGTTTCGGGCGTGTAGTACGGTGTACTGAATCATGTCGCGCTCCGGACAGGGTGATTCATTGCCTGTAATCGGTCGTTCTTCGCATGGGCCGATGTAGAAATCATGCACTTTATCGTCACCTTGGGCTTGCGCATTATCCCATGAGTTGGCGCCATTTCGTTTGGGAACAATGGCCTTTTTATTCTCGCCGGCTTTGGAACAATGTGTTGGCTGGGGCAAGTCCAAAATTTGGTTGCCATTCAAGTCATTCCCTCTGAATTCCAATTTGTAGCAGTGATCATCCATCAAATTGTAGGGTCCGAAGGTAAATTGCCATTTTTTCTTTTCGATATCTTGGGCTACACCTTGAATCCACGGTGTATTGAGGTCCGGTATTCTCGCCTGCAGTGCCGGCATGGATTCGCTGGCAAGGGCAAATATCACTACTTTTCTATTGGTTAATGGGTTCTTCACACCCCAATCACTTCGGCCTCCGAGGCGAATTTGACTGGACACCGTTGCATTGGCTTCCCAAAATCGGGAGTACGCTATTTCCTTCGAACTCGCTGAAAGTGCCTGATCGTAGAGGTAAACCTGGACACCATGGATAAATGGCTTGAAGTTGTCTATTGAAAAGTTTATCTCGGGGCTTGGCAAATATAAATGTCCATGAATATCCCTAACCTGCGATTTAATACTATATGTATCATCTTCATATCTACAATCCCATGGATAATTGGCCAGCTTTAATGCTTTTTTGAACTGATGTGATTTATCAATGCGTAAATAGAAGTCGGGTGAAACATAATAGTCATGCGGATGGATAATGCCCCGCCCCCTAAACCCTCCGTCTCCCTCCGTTCTGTAAGCAAAGGGCATACATCCGGATTGCCCGATACCAAATCCACCATATTGACCAAGTCGCATGGGCTCCGGATATGTTTGCACAGCACCTTCAGGGTCTACCACAAATTTGGATACATATTCACTACCTTTAATGTTTTGAAACCCTGTAGAAGCATTTTGCTTTTTTAACAATATATCAATTTCGTCTTCAATGAATGCTACATTGGTGTACCTGTCTGGGTCACCCTGAACGCCCTGCGCATTTTGCATGCTGACTTCTACTTGCACAATATTACGCGTATTGTCTGTATAGTTCGGCACAAAAGTGCCCCATGCCTGTTGTGTGATTTCAAAACCGGGTTCAGTGTGGTTGGCTTCACATTCTCTGTTATGATAATCATCATTTAATACCCTTCTGGATCGAATTCGAGTTTCCAAGACTGTGGTGTCGTGAGCAATTAGATTCCATGCATCTATGCTGCGATCAGGGTCAGATGGGCCAGTATACCCAGATTCTAAAAGAGATAAATGAAGATGTGCTGTTAGAGTACCAGAATCGCCAATTGGAGCAAGAATGCGACCAACTAACACCTGATTATCAGTTACATAATCATGCCCATTATAGGTAAATGAAATTTGATTCAGTTCACATATTGCTCTTTGATTAATTAGATCAATAATAACTGGTGTGGTGTTGTTAGGAGCTGGAAGATATTGAATTCTAAATTGACCTTTATTTATTGGCAAATTTCCATTTTCGAAAATATGCAAATATGCAAATCTTAAATTTTGATTATTGCTTCTAACAACAATATATTTTAAACCATTAGGTGCGCTAATTCTTTCAACTATACCATTAACCACTGATACAATAGCATCTCCGACGTGATAGTTATTGGGTATATAGTCAATTCCTCTGTGGAATCTGGATGCAGCACCAGGGGCAATCCTCATACCATAATCAGAAGTACATTCTGATTGAACAAAGGGAAATATATGATAATTATTATTCTGCAAACGAGCGTACTCCACAGGTGAATTTTGGCAAAAAAGCTGATAAAAAAACATAAAAATAAAACAGAAAATCGGAACTATTTTTTTCATAAGAGTGTTTTTTGTTTTTTGTTTAATAGTTTGACCTTGTGTAATCAGCATTAGTGATTATTTGCTCGTGGTTTTGGGCATAAAATAAAGCAGGAAAGACTCGCTTTACCTGATCGATATCGTATGGCCCATCTTCAGGCAATTCAACTAACTTTGTAAAGAGATATCGTTCTACAGGACTTATATGAATATGGGTAAAGTATCGTTTCCCATTTTCTTTACCAGATGAAGTAAAAAACCAATCAAAATAATTGTTATTTTGACGTATTAAACTAGGAAAGTCAATAAATTCATAGCCAATTAAAGTATTTTCAGGTATATCAATATTGAATTCATTATTATACTTTAAATCATAAATTCCCAATGTCGGCATTGTCATACCGGATTCTAAATCCGGTGAACTGCGGAGATCACATATCAGAAATCTACCATCAGAGCTGATACAAAAACTATTGCAAATTTCATAATCAACCTGACGCTCAAAGACGATTTCACCTTGAGTATTATACAAATACAATCTGGATTGTCCTAAGATAGATAAATCGTAATTTTTATAAACATACATTATAGTTGATGAGACACTTAATATATAATTTAGTACCTCGTAATCACCACAAGGCTTCAAAATATTTGGCCGAAAATGCTCTATGGTATTACATCCATCCAGTAGACTATCGGGAAGTGTAATACCCCAAGTGCTAAGTTCTTGTTTTTTTTCTTGCAAAGTAGAATTGCTTAATAAATATTTCAGCGTCGTTTCAGTTGTGTCCTTTTCAAAACCTAAATCAGCAAAAGCAGAATAATCCGGAAATGAATCATACCGGACTTTCTTTACAATACTCCCATCGGCCCGATGAAACACATAATACTCATTATCCTGGAAATACTCCACGGTGATGACACCTTTTGGTATGCTGTCCTGCCCTCCCGATAATATACTATTGCCTGGATTGGAAATTTCCATTCCGTATACAGGAGGATGTGAGGCAATGAATGCTCCTGCTACAAATAAAAGTAATCGTATTTTTATCATGATCATAAAGTTGAGAATGGCTTTTGCTGTCGAGTAATTGAACTACTCTGCTATAAGCATTGCAAAGATGCGGCTCCGGTTAGTTCATTGTCAACTTACGCTTAGCCGGAAATCGGCTAAACGCTCGTTTAGCCGATTTCCGGCTAAGATTCAGAGAGCACACTGAGGCCATGTTAAATAATTGTAATTTTTTGATACAGATGGATAATTACCAACAAGGATATTTCTTAAATTTGTAAAGAGAGAGTTTCATATTAGTTAATTCATCTCAAATCCACGCCAAATGTCCACCACTCAAAAAACCAGGGAGCGCCGGCGGTTTCTACGCTTGTCCCAAAAACAAGTTGCCGAGCGTCTTTTTATTTCCCAACGGGCCTTTAGCCGTTTGGAACGGGGAGAAAAGGAGTTATCGGTTGTAATGTTGATGCGTTTAAGCGCTGCGCTCGAATGCCCGGCGCATGAACTACTACCGGACTAGCCCCGCTCCACCTTCCATCCATCTACCGCCTTCTGCTCCGTAGAAAAATTGATCCCCACTGCCACTTTTTCCTTGGGGGAGCCCTGGTAAAGCGCCAGATAGCCCTTTTCATGGATTTGTTGCAGGGCCGCCTCGGCGCTGTCGTCTAATTTGAACTCAAACGCGTAGATGTAATGCTCGTTTTCCACCAGCGCATCGCAGCGGCCCCGGGCGGTATGCACTTCGGAGCGGATGTAGGCGCCCAGCAGGGAAAAGATCAGGTGGACCAGCGCGTGGTAGAAGTGCTCGTTTTCTTTTTGCCACAGGTCGTAGGGGATGGAGGCGAAGGCCCCGTTCAGGGTAGCCACCACCTGCTCGACGTCCCCCACCGCCAGCGCTTTGGCCAGGGCCACCACCGGAGAAAGCGCATTGCCCGGGTATTTCTCCTGATAAACCAGCAGCAACTGCTGCTGCATCGAAAAGCGCACTTCCTGGTTGGGGTAGCGGAGGATGTACTGCTGAAAGGTCTTGTCGAAATGGTCAATGGTCAGATAGCCCGTCTGGAACAGCACGCCGATGGGGTCCAGGGCGTCGACATGGAAGCTGGTGAGCTGTTCGGGGGTGGCTTCTACCTGTTCCACATCGTAGTAGCGGTGTTTGCGCATCTCTTTGACCAGGAAGGTCGGGGTGCCGGTTTCGAACCAGAAGTTTTGAAAGGCTTGTGCGTCCAGGAAGCGCAGAATAGAAAAAGGGTTATACAACCGATCGGTACCATTCCACGAATAGCCATTGTACCAAAGCCGAACTTTATCCATCAAGGATGCCACGGGCATTTGCTCTACTTCGGCGATGTGCCGGAGTGGCTCGGAAAAATAAGCCTCCAGTTCTTTCTGGGTAATGCCCAGCAAAGTATCGGTGTATCGATGCAAGCTGATGTTACTCAGGTTGTTCAACTCCGAAAAGATGCTCACCTTGGAAAACGCCGACACCCCGGTGATGAACACCAGTTCGAGATATGGGTCGCTGTCTTTGATGACCGAGTAGAAGTTTTTCAGGACCGTCCGATTGGCCTCGGCCTGCTCGAGGTTGTCCAGGTAGTCGATGATCGGCTTGTCGTACTCGTCTACGAGCAGCACCACTTTTTGCGCCTTGCCCGTTTGCTGGATAAGCGATTTGAATTTTTGGTCGTAGCTGGTTTCGGGCAGCCGTACGCCGAGACCCTGGGCGGCTTCGTCCAGCATGTTGTGGATGGCCATTTCCAGGCCGAGGGTACCGGCGCCCTGGCTGCTGAATTTCAACCAGATGACCGGATGGGTATCTGCCCAGTCCCACTGGTCTTCCATCCACAACCCTTCAAAAAGCGCCTTTTGCCCACTGTACAGTTCTTTTATGGTGGACAACAGCAGCGATTTGCCGAAGCGACGCGGGCGGGAGAGGAAGAAGTATTGTCCGTTTTCCAATATGCGAAAGATCTGCTCAGTTTTGTCTACGTAGACAAAGCCTTCTTCACGAATTTTGCGAAAATCCTGTATGCCGATCGGGTATTTCATCGGGATAAAGATAAGGGGTTTTATGCAATGCGCCGGAGGCCCGCCTCACCGCAACACCGTCACCTCCCCGCTCAACCGCTCCGTGCGCCCGTCGGGGTAATCCAGTGTGCACACCCAAATGTACACGCCACTGTCCACCGCGCGGCCGCGGAAGCGACCGTCCCACCCCTGCTCCGGCTGTTGGGGCTGCCCTTGGTACATCAATTCGCCCCAGCGGGAATACACCTGAAGCCATTGGATGCGGGCTTGTGGGGCAAACACAAAGAAATAACTGTTGGCGTCGGTGCTGCCGGGCCGGAATACGTTGGGGGCGTACACGTTGGTTGGTTTGAGCACTTCTATCCAGAGCTCGTCTTCTCCCCGGCAACCGTTGGCGTCCGTCACTTGCACGAGCATCAGGGTATTCGCTGCGGGGAATGCCCAGGTTTGCGGGCACGCAGGACAGCGCACCACACCGGCCGGCTGCCATGCGATGCTTCCGTTGGTGGCGTTGGTGCTTACGGACAGCAGTACGGAGTCGCCCAGGGTCAAGGTCTGATCCGTGCCTGCATCAACCAGCAGGGCTTCCCACGTCGTTTCGGTGACGATCAGGCTGTCGCAGCCGTATGCCGTTTGCAAAAACAGGGTGTCCGTGCCCGCCAACGCCGGATCGCAGGTCGTGGCTGTCTGGATTGCGGTGTACGACGATTGCAGGGCTGTTTGGGTGATGATGAGGCTGTCGCACCCGAATGCCGTTTGCAGCAACAGCGTATCCGTGCCCGCCAGCGCCGGGTCGCAGGTTGTGGCCACTTGGCTCACTGTGTAGGCTGGCTGCAAAAACGTTTCCGTGACGATCAAGCTGTCGCAACCGAATGCCGTTTGCAAAAACAACGTATCCGTGCCCGCCAAGGCCGGATCGCAGGTGGAAGCCGTTTGATTAACGGTGTAGGCTGGCTGCAAAACGGTTTCAGTGACGATCAGGCTGTCGCACCCAAACGCCGTTTGCAAAAACAGCGTATCCGTGCCCGCCAACGCCGGGTCGCAGGTCGTGGCTGTCTGGATTGCCGTGTATACCGGCTGCAGCGCCGTTTGGGTGATGACCAGGCTGTCGCACCCGAAGGCCGTTTGCAGAAAAAGGGTATCCGTGCCCGCCAGCGCCGGATCGCAGGTCGTGGCTGTCTGGATTTCGGTGTACGCTGGTTGCAGCGCCGTTTGGGTGACGATCAGGCTGTCACAGCCAAACGCCGTTTGCAAAAACAGCGTGTCCGTGCCCGCCAGCGCCGGATCGCAAGTGGAAGCCGTTTGATTAACGGTGTAGGCTGGTTGCAAAACGGTTTCCGTGACGATCAAGCTGTCGCAACCGAATGCCGTTTGCAGAAAAAGCGTATCCGTGCCCGCCAGCGCCGGATCGCAAGTGGAAGCCGTTTGATTGACGTTGTAGGTCGGCTGCAAAACGGTTTCCGTGACCACCAAGCTGTCGCAGCCAAACGCCGTTTGTAAAAACAGGGTGTCTGTGCCTGCCAAAGCCACATCGCAGGTAGAAGCACTTTCAAAATGATAAATCGGTGCACAAGGCGCACAACCCTCCACCGCCACCCGCAGCGTATCGCTCCGCACCCCGCAAAACCACGTCTTCTCCACCGCCACATACCCAGCGCCTGGCACGCTCCAGCGCACCCAGGCGGTATCCCGCACGGCCGACACCACCTCCCCGCCCGACACCGACCAGGCGTACTGCGGCCCGGCCTCGCAGGAGCCGGTGACGTGGTAGCGCACTACGCTGTCCTGGCACAGGGTTTCGCATGGGCGGTCGGTATCGATGTAGGGCTTGCCGGGGGCGTAGTAATTCGCCGGGAAGGTGGGCAGGCCCAGCAGTGCATCGCGGGGCAATGGCACCGCTTGCTGTTCATACTGGCAAGCCAAGCCTTTTTCGTTCGGCTGGTGGATTACACTTAAGTACTCCCTAAAATTACTGGTGAGGTATATTTTTTCGTCTGGCCCGATGAGCATCTGGCCGGTGTTGGAGGCCGCCCTGCCGAGGTTCACTTTCGATTGCACTATAGATGCAGAGTCGTACACACACAGGTCGTATTGATAGAGGCTGTCCAGAGGCGTCCAGGCGTTGAAGTACAGTTTGCGGCTGTCGGGGGAGAATTCGGCGCCGTAAGTATGCCGTAAGCTGTCAACCACTACTATAGGCTCTGATATCGTTCCGGTGCTGTTATCAAACCGAAAGAGTTCTACATAGGCGTCGTTCGTGTTGTTGGGGCCCTGTAGCGTAATTTGAGCAGCTCCGCATTTGACCAAGGTACGGCCATCTGGGCTGCATTTTAATACACCGGTTTTGTAGCCTCCAAAGGGAGGACTCACTTTGCCGATCGGTTGTACAAGTGGGGTGGTGTTAAACCCATTCTGATCAATTGTCCAGACGAAAAACCGGTTGCTACCCGACTCTAAGGTAATTACCCACCAATCTATGCCATTGCAGTGGCGAATTGCAGCTACCTTTTCTGTAGTTTTAGTAAATATAAAATTATTTTTTGAAATAATATCTCCTAAGCCATTATTAACGTGCCTGTCAATTAGTGCATAGTAAAAATTTCTTGTCGTATCCAAACTCGTTCCAATTAGGTTACTTTTATATGGCTCTGGGTAAAAGAGATAATAGAGTGAATCATTTCCAGGATATGCTAATGAAATAATATGGGTCGAAGAATTTTGGCCGAGTAGTTTATTGGATATCGATGGCAATAAATCTGGCATTACAGAATGGTTCTTGTCCCACACGGACTCTCCGTCACTATAAAACATAAGGCTTCCCAAGGCATCGCTTACAATACTCGATGCCTCATAAGTATTCATTCCCGAGTTGTCAAGCACCACTGGCGGGATCGTGTTAAAGTCCAAACCGATACGATCACCGAAGTACCAAATGTTGCCCTCTTTACCTGAGAGGCACGGCACCTGGGCATCAACCACCGCTACTTGTACAAACACGCCGAAAAAGGCATATAACAAACCGCTTCGTTTCAACATAAAAATATGGCAATAATTGAAAAAAAAAAAAAAATGTGTTGATTTCGTGATTAAAAGCAAAATTAAAGAAGATATTTGACCCACAGGTGATTTTAACACGTACGGTTAAAGATACCTTGCTGCATGGCCACGCTGCTTCATTTAATCGACCCGAAACCTCTCCATAGCTCGTATGGGGAAAGGCTTTAAAAAGGCCTGAAAACATCCACAAAAATCGATTAAAAAACATGTTCCCCCCCTCTCTTCTTTCTGCATGGCAGAGAGCCTTCCTTGTATTGCCCCTGCTATGGGCGTACACATCCCTCCTCGCGCAAAGTACATGCGACATAACCGGCCCCACGCAGGTATGCGCGGGCGATGTGTCGGTTTACCACCTCACCGTGCAGTCCCAACAAAGTTACACCATTCAGTGGACGGCTGCCAACGGCGAGGTCATGACTTCCAACGATGAGATGGCCATGATTCACTGGACTGCGGCGGGCGCCACCTCGGTGGTTGCGCGCATATTGCTGGCTGGCTCTCCCTCCACCCCCTTGGGCTCCTGCATTTTGAACGTAGACGTGTTGGCCCAGCCCTCGCCGATGTTTACCCCCAACTTTTTGCCCACAGCCCCTTGCAGGGCCGTGATTCCGTTGGGACTCGCCGCGCCGGATACCGGTTATTGCAGCAACACTCCGGTCGTGTTTTCCGCAACCAACAACAACAGCCCCGTAGTGTGGACGGTAACGGGCAATGCCGTTGCGTCCCCGCCTGTGGGCAACGCCATCACGGTGCAAACCGGCTCGGGCGCCGGCACTTTTGAGGTGTGCATCACCGAGGTAAATGCTTTGGGTTGCAGCACTACTTACTGCAAAACCTACAACGTGTTTGCCCCGCCGGTAGCCGGTGTTGCAGAGATTACTTTCGGGAGTCAAAACCCAATCCAGGTGTGCGCTGGCGAAGACCTGATTTTTCAGGGAAACTATTCCGATCCGGACAACCTCGAACAGGGCGGCTGGTTCTGGGAGGTGCGCGATGCTTCTAATGCCGTTGTGGGCCTGGGCGCCGACGAAAACCTGGGTTTTACGTTTGGTCAGCCGGGTACGTACACGGTCAGCTTGGTGGTCACCAACTGCCTCGGTTGCCAATCGGCCCCGGCCGAAGTGACGGTGCAAGTGGACTCCGCTTCGATTCCGGTCATCATTTGTCCTTCTGTGGTTTGTCAAAGCGCCACACCCGTTGAATATTGCACCACAGCCGACTGCGGCGCATACACCTGGCAGGTTACGGGAGGAACCATTCAGGGCGCTTCCGATGGGCCGTGCGTAGACATTGTGTGGGATATGCCGGTTCAGGGAGGTTATGGTTTTGTGACGTTGAACACCGGCAACTGCCAGGGCAACGTGTGCCCGCTGCCCACCACCGTGGAGGTGCCGGTCATCCCTGCTGTTCAAACAATCGACGGCCCTGCCCAGTTGTGCGACCCCAACAGCAACGGCGTGGTATATTCCGTACCTTTTTGGCCGGGGGCGGTGTACAGTTGGTCGTTTCCGGAAATACTGCCCGGATCAACCGGATCAATCGGTGTTGCCGGTGGAAATACAAACAATGATTTTGAAATTGTGCTGACCAATTTTTCCGGTTCGTTCCGTTTGCGCGTGCAGGTAACCCACCCGGTGACCAATTGCGTATCGGAGGGCGAGCTGGTTGTGGAGGTTCGGGACTACCGCATACAGGGTGTTTCGGTTTGTTACGGCCAGGATGCCCACCTTTCTGTAAGTCCGGCGGTATCCCCAACGCCTTACAGCATCAAGTGGAAACTGAACGGGAGCGCCTGGCAGCAAACCGTGCAGGATGCCTCCGACGTGAGCATACCCTTTTCAGCATTTGGCGGCGCAGGAGTGTTTGAAGTGAGCGCCGAAATCATGTTCAACGGCGCGAATATGTTTACCTGCGCCGAGCTGGTTGCCGTCGTCACCGTGAACGAGCCGGTGGAGCCGATTACCGATGTCTCCGGACCGAAACGCGTATGCCCCAATGTGCCGTACCTATACAGCGCCGTGCCTGCTGTGCCGCCCACCCTGCACTGGTGGGCCACCGGCGGCGCCCTCAACCCGGCCACCGGCCCTACTACCAAAGTTACCTGGCAAACCGGGAGCAGCGCCTACCTGCTCTCCGTGGTGCGCGAAGACGCCGACGGTTGCCGCTCCGATACCTTTCATTTGCCCGTTGCCGGCATTGGACTGGATACATTGGTGGTAAAAGGCCCCGACACGATTTGTGTGGACGCTGAAGAAACGTACTCGGTTTTTCTGGGTACCGACCTGTTTGAAGGCGCCGACAGCCTGGTGTGGTCCATCGTATCGTCGCCTGCCGACGGCAGCATCATCAGCGGAAACGGTACGCCCTCCATTACCGTGCGCTGGCACAACCAGGGTCCGGTGACCGTTCGGTTGCAAGCCTGGGTTTGCGGCAACCTGCAAGTGATCAATTTCCCGGTGTTTGTTCGAACGGCCAATGTTGAAATATTCTGTGAAACGACCGATTGTAAAGTTTGCCAGGGAACGCAGACGTTCTTCTTCGCATCCGGACCTTCCGGCGCCCGGTACACATGGACGGTGGATGGTGCGACCCAGCAAACCGGAACCCAAACGTTTTACCCACATACGTTCAGCACACCCGGAACGCATTTTGTAGGCGTAACCATAGACAGCATTCCCGGGTGCCCGGGCAGCGCCGAGGATATTGTGCCGGTGGACGTGATTCCCAACCCCGAGCCGATCATCACCCAGTCGGCTATCCTTTTCTGCAACAACCTGACGCCCATCACCCTGAACGCCACCACCTATCCCGGCGCCGATTCAGAGACCTTCTCCTGGATTCCGTCGCACAACCCGCCGGTGTACACCGAAGTACCCGTGGGCGGGCCGCAACTGGTGATCAACAGCACAGATGTTCAGGATTATACGCGATTCTTTTCGGTAACAGCAAAACGAACCATCGACGGGAAGGAATGCTACGCCTATTCCGACTACCTGCTCACCTGCGACAGCATGATTCCGCCGCCCAACCCCAGCGGCGATGTAATCTTTACCGATTGGACCTTCAACCGCGATCTGCCCAGCCCCCTGCTCTCCTGCACCGACCCGGATGCCAACGCCTGTGGGGTAATCATTGTGAGCGGAGACCTGAATGGGCGCGACTTCGGCGAGGTAAGCGAGGCCCGGTGGCGGGTGTTTGACCCGCAAAATGGGTTGAACCCGGTGGATGTGTTTCCGATTTTCGATAATCCTGACTTACAAGCAACCGAAATCGCCACCTTTTCCAAGGCCGGGTTTTACCCCACCCAACTGGAGGTGGCGTTTATAGAGGCGCCTGCCGTGTTTTACACCGACCAGCGGGTATTGCAGGTGCCGCTGGTGCCGGCCATACAGTGGGCATATCGCTGCAGCGATTCGGCGGGCATGTGGGAGCTTACACTCCGCGATGTGTCCGAGGCAGTGCCCACGGCCAACATTTTCGACCGCACCTGGGTGGTAGGCGTCAATGGCGGCGCTCCGGTTACGCTTGCCGACCACAGCAAATTAGTGACCCTGCTGGTACCCTCCGGCTCGGAGGTGTCTGTCTCCCTCACGCCGTTCACGCGCACGGTGGGCAACGACAACCCCGATTCCGTGTATTTCTGCACGGAGTGCATCACCATCGATCTGCCGGCAGCGCCGGCGCTGGATATTGCCGTGAGCAGGGATACCAACTGCGTGGGTACGCCCGTGCAGTTCTCGGCCATACTCACCCCCAACGCCGACGACGTCATTTCGTATGACTGGAATTTCAACGACGGCTCGGGCAGCCAGTCGGCCAACACCGTTAAAACATTCAACGGCTCTGGGTCGTACATGATTGACCTTACGGTGAAAACCGATGTGGGTTGTGTTTTGTACGATACCGTAATGGTGGAAGTGGTTCCCAATCTGTTAAAGGGCACGATTGACACCATGCTGATGGCCTGCCAGGCTACTGCGGGTCTGATGTACTTGCCGAACGCGGGCACACCCAGTCCGACGCAGTGGGCCTGGAGTCCCGGTGGTCAGACCTCCGAGGCCATTGAGGTGATGGAAAGCGGCGTGTACGATGTGACGGTGAGCGACGGATATGGTTGTACGTTTAGCCCGCCGGCGGAGTTGTTGCTGTTGCCCAATCTGTTCAGCGGGGGCATTGCGGGCGATTTGGCAGCCTGCCAGGGCAAAAACCTGCAATTCAGCATCAACGGCACCAGTGGATTTAGCTATCTGTGGTCGTCGGACATACCGGGCTTCCAACAAAATGCCGGGGACGACACCCGGGCAAGCGCCCCTTCGCCCACTGCCGGGAGCTATTCCGTGTGGGTCACAGCCCTGAGTGGTACCGATTCCTGTGCGTCGGTGTCTGCATCGGTACAGATTTGGCCCCTGCCTGCCGCTCCAATGGTAGATGTGAACTACAACTGCGACCCGTTCTTTGCTTTGCTAAGCACCAATCCGCTACATCCGGTATCCTGGCGTTTCCAGAACAACTTTTTGGGTATTCAGCAAAGCATCACCGCTTTGGAGGGCGGTCAGTACACCGCTACCGAGCGCAATGGATTTGGGTGCGAGGCCAAAACGAATACCACGGTGGCCGATCCGATTGACGTGAACATACTGTCGGGATGCTATGAGATTTGTGATACCGCCCTCGAAAATGGAGACATTTGTTTGGAGGGTCCTTCCGGCACGTATTCCCATTGGGCGTGGCTCCTGTTACCTTCAATGGTTTTGGGCAGCGGCAGCGGCTCGGTGCAGGATTTGTGCCTCACCCAGAACATGGTTGGGGAGATTGTTCTTCAGGTGGAACAAAACTACATCAATACCAACCCGAGCGACACGGTTTCATGCGCCGGCACTTCGGAGCCGTTCTGTCTGGAGCAGATTGAATGCACGAGTTGTCCGGATTTAAATTCTTCCTTTAATACGCCAACGTTGATTCCACTTCAATGCGATACGGCTTATGAACAGGTGGTGAAGATTATCGCCAACATTTCGGTACCCGATGGATACGAATACTGCGGGTATTTACCGGAGTTTACCGGGGCGCATTTTGAATTGATGACCCCAGTGGAGAACTACGGCGTTTTCATCCGTATAACGGGTTTTATCTACGTGACCGATCCCCAGGCTCTGGAAGATGGCCTTCAGGGTGTCATTCGATGGTGCCATGAAGGGACTGGTGAAGTTTGTCCGGCCAACATAAAAGTTCAGCCAAAGGACTGTGATGAGGAGGGTATCTGGTGCATGCAAACGGTCACCATTGTGTACAAGACTTACCCCTGGCCTCCCAGATATCAGATCACGTATGAGTTTCAGGCACATTACATTGAGGGCGATGAATGCGACATTACGTCCTACACAGCCACTGCCGTCAACAATTGGGTCGACCCTCCTGTCGTATTAGCACAGCAAACGTTCACCGGCGTACCCTCTGCAACTACGATGCACCAAATGACTTTCACACTCACGCAAGCGCAGTACAATGCCATTCCATCTTTGGAATTATCGTTTCGCTCAAACTGTACGCTTGCTTGTTCTACTTATGTGAATCTCGGCGGTGAAATGCCAAGACCGGAGAGAAATGCCGAGGTTGTTTTCGAAGATACACAATACCTGCTTGTACAGCCGAATCCTGCGTTTGAGCAGATACAAGTCAAGTACTCCTTGCCGACGAAAGCAGATCAGAGCGGTTTATCCAGATTAGTCATTGTTAACGAACTTGGTCAAACGGCATTTGAGCTGCCGTTGAACGCTACAACAGGTGTTGAATCGATAAATGTGTCCCAACTCCCCACTGGCGTTTACGGAATAGGCCTCATGCATGACAACAGTGTGCAGGAAATGCAAAAATTGGTCATACAACGATAATTTGCCGGTTAAACCGACGATTTGAATGACCCAATATCTGGTCTTCAATGGCTAAATAGCGCATTGGAGACCAGTCTTTTTATACTTGAAGCCTATCCAAGAGACCAATCAACCTACCTTAGCCGCGAAAAATTTCCATACCCGTAAATGTCCACTCCCCATGGTGTTGACCATCCTCGGCAACGGCGCCGGCGGCCCTTTTCAGGGTAGACACTACACTGCGCAGATCCTCGAATCCGGCAACCAGATGTTCCTCATCGATTGCGGCGAGGGCGCCCAGCACCAGTTGTTTCGCTACCGCATCCGGTACGACCGCATCAACCAGATGTTCATCAGTCACCTGCACGGCGACCACGTGTTCGGGCTGGTGGGGCTGCTCACCTCCTTTTGCATCAAGCAGCGAAATACGCGCCTGCACATCTACTCCCCGCCCGGGTTGCAGGAGCTGGTGGAGCACACCTTCCGGCTGTGCCGGGTGGCGGGGTCATTCCCACTGACTTTTACGGAGGTGAACCCCGAAGTGCACGCTCTGGTGTTTGAAAACAAACAACTGTCGGTGTGGAGCATCCCCCTCCACCACCGGACACCCTGTTGCGGTTGGCTCTTCCGCGAAAAACCCCGACCCCGCAACATGCGCAAAGATGCGCTGGAAAAATACGCAATACCGTTTGCCGACATCCCGGCCATCAAAGCCGGCGCAGACTGGATTACCCACCAGGGGCAGCCGGTGCCCAATGCCGAGCTGACCACCGACCCGAAGCCGCCGGCCAGTTATGCATTTTGCAGCGACACCGCACCCTCCGACCGGGTCGCCGAATGTGTCCGGGGGGTGGACTTGCTGTACCACGAAGCCACTTTTCTGAACGAACACGCCATGGAGGCCGGCCTGTCATACCACAGCACCGCTGCGCAGGCCGCGCAAATCGCCCAAAAAGCCGGCGTAAAACAACTCCTCCTGGGGCACGTTTCCGCCCGTTATAAAACCCTTGACCAGCACCTGACGGAAGCCCGGGAGGTGTTCGCTGAAACCATCGCCGCAGAAGAAGGAAAGCGTATCGAATGCGGAACATAAGGAATGCGGAGTGCGGAATGCGGAATGCGGAATATGAGGGCTCTCGGTCTATTCGTAAAACCAGAGGCGGTGGTGCGAATTGCCATGGCAAATATTTCGGTAAGTGTGTTTCCGGCCCCAACGCAATACCTGGCGCCCTCATATTCCGCATTCCGAATTCCGCATTCCGCATTCGAAAAGACCAAGCGCCCTTTTATTCCGCACTCCGCACTCCGCACTCCGCATTCGGATATCAGGCTAGTTTGGCCACATCCCGGATCAATATGCTGTTCCGTTTGAAGTAGATGAGGTTGGCCTTTTTGAGTTCGTTGAGCACGGAGGTAACCGTTTGGCGGCTGGTGCCGGTGAGGCTGGCGATGTCGGCCTGGGTGAGGTGGTGTTTGACCAGGGTCTCGAACCCGATGCGGCGGCCTTCCCGGCCGGCTGTTTCCACCAGAAACTCGATGATGCGCTCGCGGGCGTCTTTGGACACCATGTTGGCCAGGCGCTCTTCCAGCCGGCACAGCCGTTTGCTCAGGTGGGCCATGCAGGAAAGCACCAGATTGGTGCGGCTCTGCATGAGTTGCTGGAAATCGGACAGTGACACGCTGAGGTATTCCACTTCATCGTGCAGGGCCTGTGCGTAGTCGGTGTATTTTCCTGCGCCGGTGAGGCCCACATCGCTGAACAGCGCGCCGGGTTGCAAGATTTCTTTGATCACTTCCTTGCCTTCCTCGGTGAAGGTGCCGGTTTTCACCCGCCCGCCGACCAGAAAATACAGGTGCTCGACCGGGTCGTCGGGCACATAAATGAAATGGTATCGGGGCGCTTTTTTCAACCGGCAATAACCGGCCAGCGTCACCAGGTCGTCCTGTTGTAAAGATGCCAGAATGGGCAATTGCGCGAGAAATTCGATGGTGGTTAGTTTGTCCATGGCTAAGGATTTTTGTATCTGGCAACTGAAGTGTAAACCAGTACCTTTTTTTGATGATACAAAAGTGACGCTTATGCCTTCGGGAGAAAAGTACACTTATCGCAATAAGTCCAATATTAAGCGCAAATATTTTTTTATAAAAATTTGACTATAATTATTTTAGCCTATTTATTTGTCCAAAAAAAATGAAAATTGGCGGTCGGTTGTCGGTTGTCGGCGGTCGGTTGTCGGCGGTCGGCGGTCGGTTGTCGGCGGTCGGCGGCGGTCGGTTGTCGGCGGTCGGACACACTACTGGACATTTTCAATCACGTCCTATTCAGAGGACTTGCAGACCCATTGAAATTTTCTACCTCTTCGGGGTCAATACAAAAAAGGAGCTGGCTTGTGTCCCTCAGAAAAATGTCCGGCAGTGTGTCCAACGACCGAAAGCCGACAACCGAAAGCCGAAAGCCGACAACCGACAACCGACCGCCGAAAGCCGACAGCCTCAGTATTCGTCCTCGTTGAAGAAAAAGTCTTCGTGCCTTGGATAGTCGGGCCAGATGTCTTCAATGCCCTCGTAAATTTCTCCGTCGTCGTCGAGTTCCTCGAGGTTGTCGATGACCTGACGGGGCGCCCCTGATCGGATGGCGTAATCGATGAGTTCGTCTTTGGTGGCCGGCCAGGGAGCTTCTTCCAGTTTAGAGGCCAAATCGAGCGTCCAGAACATAGTTTTGTGCAGCGGGTGTTTTGTTCGGTTTAGAGAATGAGCATGGCGTCGCCGTAGCTGAAGAATCGGTATTTCTCCTTGATGGCTTCCTGGTAGGCGTCCATGATCAGTTCGAATCCGCCGAAAGCGCAGACCATGATGAGCAGGCTGGATTTCGGCTGATGGAAGTTGGTTACCATGCTGTCGGCGATGGTAAATTCGAAGGGCGGGTAGATAAACTTGTTGGTCCAGCCTTCGATGGGTTTGAGCAGGGAGTCGGCGGATACGCCGGTTTCGAGTGCCCGCATGGTGGTGGTGCCGATGGAGCAGACGCGTTTGCCGGATGTTTTGGCGGCATTCACCACGGTGGCTGTTTCGGGTGGCACGCGGAAGTACTCTGCCTCCATTTTATGTTTCGACAGGTCTTCCACGTCGATGGTCCGGAAGGTGCCCAGGCCGATGTGCAGGGTGACGTCGGCGAAGCGGATGCCTTTGAGTTCAAGGCGTTTGAGCAGCTCGCGGCTGAAGTGGAGACCCGAGGTGGGTGCGGCCACGGCGCCCACTTCCTTGGCGTAAATGGTTTGAAACCGTTCGCGGTCCATGTCGTTGGGTTCCCGCTCGATGTATTTGGGCAGGGGGGTATTACCGAGGCGGTAGAGTTCGCGCTGGAACTCTTCCTCCGAGCCGTCGAACAGAAAGCGGATGGTTCGCCCGCGGGAGGTGGTGTTATCGACCACTTCGGCGACCAGGGCGTCGTTGCCTTTTTCGTCTTCGAAGTAGAGCTTGTTACCCACCCGGATCTTGCGTGCCGGGTCGACCAGCACGTCCCACAGCCGGGCTTCGTGGTTGAGTTCGCGGAGCAGGAACACTTCGATCTTGGCGCCCGTTTTTTCTTTTTGCCCGAACATGCGGGCGGGAAAAACCTTGGTGTTGTTGAAGACCATGGCATCGCCGTCGCCGTAGTACTCGAGGATGTCTTTGAACACCTTGTGCTCAATTTTTCCCGTTTCGCGGTGTATCACCATCATTCGGCTCTGATCGCGTTCTTCCGTGGGGACTTGAGCAACCAGCTCCTGAGGCAGGTTGAAGGTAAAATGTGAGAGTTTCGCACGCATAATGGTTGGTACGGTCATGGGCACAAAAGGTCACAACTTAGCGACCAGGTGTTTTTACGTAGAAAATGGGTATTTTCGAAGCGCGCGTTGAACGCGGCTTCAAAATGGCTGCAAAAGTAAACTTTTTTGCGAAACGTCCAAAAAAGATTTTTGTGGATCAGGAAACGGTGGCCACTGTTCTTTGGTTGCGCTTGCGGTCGTGCTCCTTCAGGTAAATTTTGCGCAGGCGAATGTTTTGAGGGGTGACCTCTACGTATTCGTCCTCCTGAATGTATTCCAGGGCCTCTTCCAAGGTAAAGCGGCGGGGGGGCGGCAGCGACGCTTTGTCGTCGGCACCGGAGGAGCGCATGTTGGTGAGTTTCTTGGTTTTGGTCACGTTGATGACCAGATCGCCGGGGCGATTGTTCTCACCGATCACCTG
Source organism: Saprospiraceae bacterium (assembly GCA_041736625.1). GTDB lineage: Bacteria > Bacteroidota > Bacteroidia > Chitinophagales > Saprospiraceae > M3007. The sequence continues at coordinate 18,227 of JBGSTG010000117.1, forward strand.
TCCTTCGTACACATCCTCGCCGGGTTCAATGAAAAAGACGCCGCGGTCCTGCAGGTTGTCGAGCGCGTAAGGAATGGCGGTGCCGTTCTCCAGCACGATGAGTGAGCCGTTCTGGCGCCCGGGCAATTCGCCTTTCCAGGGTTCATAATGAAGGAAACGGTGGGTCATGATGGCCTCGCCCTGGGTACTGGTCAGTATGTTGGAGCGCAGGCCGATGATACCCCGGGAAGGAATTTCGAAGCGCAGCACAAAGCGGTCCGACTTGGGCTCCATGCTTTTCATGACCCCTTTGCGGCGGGTGACCAGCTCGATGCATTTTCCGCTGGTTTCTTCAGGCACGTCGATGGTGAGCTCTTCCACCGGCTCGCATTTTACGCCGTCGATTTCCTTGACGATCACCCTCGGCTGGCCGATCTGTAGTTCATAGCCTTCGCGGCGCATGGTTTCAATGAGCACAGCCAGGTGCAGAACGCCGCGCCCGAACACCATAAAGGAGTCGGCCGAATTGGTCTCCTGCATCCGCATGGCAAGGTTCTTTTCCAGTTCTTTTTCGAGCCGCTCGCGAATGTGGCGGCTGGTGACGAACTTGCCCTCCTTGCCGAAAAACGGCGAGTCGTTGATGGTGAAGAGCATGCTCATGGTGGGCTCGTCGATGGCGATGGTTTCCAGCGCTTCGGGGTTCTCGTAGTCGGCGATGGTATCACCGATATCGAAACCGTCGACCCCCACAACCGCACAAATGTCGCCCGCTTCCACGCGGCTGACCTCTTTTTTGCCCATGCCTTCAAAGACGTAGAGCTGTTTGATGCGGTGGCGACCCACGGTACCGTCCTTTTTCACGAGCGACACCGGTTGGTTGCTGTTCAGTGCACCCCGCTTGAGGCGACCGATGGCGATCCGGCCGATGAAGTTGGAATAGTCCAGTGAAGTGATCATCATCTGAGGGCTGCCCTCCTCCACCTGAGGGGGCGGGATGTGCTCAAGGATGGCGTCGAGCAAGGGGGTGATGTCTTCCGTTGGTTTATTCCAGTCGGTGCTCATCCAACCCTGTTTGGCTGAGCCGTAGATGGTCGGGAAGTCGAGCTGCTCTTCGGTAGCGTCGAGGGAAAACATGAGATCGAACACCTGCTCGTGGGCCCAGTCGGGGTTGCAGTTGGGCTTGTCGACCTTGTTGATGACGACAATGGCTTTTTTGCCCATTTGCAGGGCTTTTTGCAGCACAAATCGGGTTTGGGGCATAGGGCCCTCAAATGCGTCGACGAGCAGCAGCACACCGTCGGCCATGTTGAGGACGCGCTCCACCTCGCCACCGAAGTCGGCGTGCCCGGGGGTATCGATGATATTGATCTTGGCGCCGTTGTACGTGATGGAAACGTTCTTGGCCAGAATGGTGATGCCGCGCTCGCGCTCCAGATCGTTGTTGTCCAGGATCAGTTCGCCGGTAAGCTCGTGCTCCTTGAACAGTTTTGCCGTGTGGATCATTTTGTCCACCAGGGTGGTTTTGCCGTGGTCGACGTGCGCGATGATGGCGATGTTGCGGATATTCATGAACGGTTTTTAAGGCGCAGTTGCGCGCCTGATTTTTTCAAAGGCGCAAAAATACGACCATTTTCGTTGATATGAAAGGGGTGATACACGAACAAATTGTTAAGTCCGCAAATACACCGTACTAATACGTCGAAATTTTACATTTATTTAATAGATAAAAATTTTTTCAGAGAACTGAATTTTTATACATTTGTGCTTTCCCACGGACATCCCTCCCGGCATTCCGGTCTCCATTTTAGCAAGCCATCGAAAGAGCCAATTGAGAGCGCCATCATTGAAACGGTTTTGCCGGGTTTTTTTTTCAAGTTCATGTTTTGGATCATAGCCGCTACGGCCTTTTTGGCCTCGCTACTGACCCTGTTCTCCGGTTTCGGTCTGGGTACCATTTTGTTGCCGGTAATGGGTTTGTTTTTTCCAGTAGAAGTAGCGGTCGCACTCACGGGTGTAGTGCATCTTTCTAACAACCTTTTCAAGCTTGTGCTGGTCGGACGATTTGCCGACCGGCCCACCCTCCTGCGGTTCGGCATCCCATCGGTTGCCGGTGGCCTGCTGGGCGCCTGGACGCTGTCCGCCATGAGCGAACTGGCGCCGTGGTTCACCTGGGCCTGGGGCGCCCATCGTTTTGATGTGGAAGCCATCAAACTGGTTGTTGGCGTGCTGATGGTTCTTTTTGCACTGCTGGAACTGACACCGGCCGGCCGGCAGATGCGTTTCGGTCGCCGTTTATTGTACGTAGGAGGATTGATCAGTGGCTTCTTCGGGGGGTTAAGCGGGCATCAGGGCGCCCTGCGCTCCGCTTTTCTCATCAATCTTGGACTGGACAAGTCGGCCTACATCGCCACCGGGGTACTCATCGCCTGTCTGGTAGACGGGGTACGGATACCGGTTTATTTCAGCCGTTTTTTGGCCGACGAAGGGTTGCAAAACTGGCCCGTGCTCGTCACCGCCATTGTTTTTGCCTTTGCCGGCGCCTACCTCGGCGCGCGGTACATGGAAAAGGTGACGCTCGGCGCGGTGCAGTGGATCACCGGTGTGCTGATCATGGCCGTGGGGCTGCTGTTGGCGGCGGGTATCCTTTGAGGGCCTACCCGCCGTGTCCGCGCAGATACAACAGCCACACAAACGACCCTACCCATCCGGCCAGCACCAGTTGCAGGAACCCGTCGCGCAACAAGGCCCGGGTGGGCGATTCCGTTTTGTTGTACACCAGCGTGAGTTGCAGGTAGCGCAGCACCCCCAGCACCACAAATACGCCGGTATAATAAATTTGGTTGGTGCCGATACGGGCCTCCACTTCCGGTGAAAAGCAGTACATCAGGTAGGCCACAATGGAAACAGTGGAACAAACGACCATGCTCATGTCCAAAAACGGCAGGTTGTACCCCTCGAGCGCTTTGCGGAAGCCGGCGCTGTCCTGTGCCACCAGGTACTCGCCACGGCGCTTGGCCAGACCCAGGATGAGCGCCAGCAAAAAGGTCATGACAATGAGCCATTGGGAAACCACCACGCCTGCCGCCGCGCCGCCGGCAAATACCCGCAGCAGGAAACCCACCGAGATGGTAAAAATGTCCACAATGGCGATGTTTTTCAGGTAAAAACTGTACCAGAGGTTGATCGCGAAGTAAAGCAGGCACAGCAACAGCAGATCGGTTCCCAACCAGGTCGCCAGCAACGTGCCGGCGGCAAGCACCAGTACCAGTACGGCAATAGCCTGCCTCGCCGATACGGCGCCGGAAGCGATGGGCCGCTTTTTTTTGTCGGGATGAAGGCGGTCTTTGGGCGCATCAACCAGATCGTTGAGGATGTACACACCGGAGGCCACCAGCGAAAAGGCCAGAAAAGCCAGCGATACGCGTCCGAAAACGACCGGTTCGTGCAAACGGGCGGCAAAAAACGGCGGAATAAACAGGAACAGGTTTTTAACCCAGTGCTCGAGACGCAACAGCCCGGCGATGACGCCCGGCTTCAGGAGATCGTTGGTGGGTCGACGGCGTTCGGACATGGACAATTCTTTTAAAGCGAATGTAGCATAAAACAACCACAAGGCACGCGCTCACACCGGCTGTTGGGCGATCAACTGCTCTACTACCTTGGGATAATGTTGGTGTTCCAGGATTTGCACCCGCCGGGCAATGTCGTCCGGCGTATCCGTCGGCAATACCGGACAGGAGGCCTGAAAAATAATCGCTCCATCGTCGTAGCGCTCATTGACATAGTGAATGGTAATGCCGGTTTCCGGATCGCCGGCTTCCTGCACCGCCTGGTGTACCCGCATGCCGTACATGCCTTTACCACCGTGTCGGGGGAGCAATGCCGGGTGGATGTTCACAATGCGGTTGGGGTACGCCCGGACCAGGTAGGCGGGCGCGAGCCACAGGAATCCGGCGAGCACAATGTACCGGACGTGGTACAGATCCAGGTCGGCCAGCAGCGATTCGGTTTCATAAAACGACTTTCGATCGATCACGAGGGTGGGTACACCCAGCTCGTCTGCGTGGCGCAACGCGCCGGCGCCGGGTTTGTTCGACACCAGTACGCCTACCCGAATATCCGGATGTGCAGCAAAATGTTCCATCAGCCGGCGGGCGTTGGTACCGGAGCCGGAGGCGAAGATGGCGAGATAGGTCATGGCAATGGGCAGGGTTTAAGATGCTTTGTGTTTAATGTTCAGGGCGGGTTGCGGAAAGGGTTAGGTAGCAGCATCGAACAGCGTTGGGCGTCACAAGAGCAGGTCGCTCACCATCAGCGTTCCAAAAAGCACGCTGGCGACGCCGTTGGTGGTAAAAAAGGCCAGATTGACCCGGCTCAGGTCATTTGGTTTGACGAGCAGGTGTTGGTAAACGAGCAGCAACAAAAACAGGGCCGTTCCGATCCAGGCCGCCCACTGCGTTGCCCCCTGCGTTTCGAACCCGGCCCTGCGCAGGGCCACAATCATGAGCAGAGCTGTGCCCAGATGCAACCACTCGGATACCCGCAGGGCACGCGACCGCCCCAACCAGGAGGGCACGGAATACAACTGGTGTTCCTGGTCAAAAGCCTCATCCTGCAGGGCATAGATGATGTCGAAACCGGCCGTCCAGGTGAGCACCGCCAGCCCGTACCCAATGGAGGCCAGGCCAAAATGACCGGTAGCGGCGATGTAGGCGCCCACCGGCGCCAGGGCCAGCCCCAGGCCCAGCACAAAATGGCACAGCCAGGTGAAGCGCTTCGTGTAGCTGTAACCCAGCACAACGGCCAGGGCCATCGGCGACAGGTAAAAACACAAGGGGTTGATGAACCAGGTAGTGGCTACGAAGAGCAGGCTCATGGCCGCTACAAAAACAAGCGCCGAACGCGCCGGAATAACACCCGCCGGTATTTCCCGCAGGCGGGTGCGTGGGTTCACCGCGTCGATGTCCCGGTCAAGCCAACGGTTGAAAGCCATGGCGGCACTGCGGGCAAACACCATGCACAACAGCACCAAACCCAACAGCCGCCAGCTCATACCGTCCGTACGACCGCTCGCGCCCAGGAAAAAACCCACCAGCGCAAACGGCAGGGCGAATACAGTGTGGCTGAATTTGACAAGGGAAAGGTAGTGTTTGAGCATTGGATACGGCTGTTTTGTTTCCCAATCGTGCAAATGTACGAACCCCGCAAACCATAACTGCGCGGCATCGGTAAAATTCACTGCGCGCTGCCGTACCTTTGCAGATCATTCTTGCATAAAATATCCATATGGCGAACAGACTCCGCGCCGCCATCACCGGCGTACACGGATGGGTACCGGAGGACCGGCTCACCAACCACGACCTGGAAAAAATAGTCGACACCAACGACGAGTGGATTTTTTCCCGGACAGGCATCCGCGAACGCCGAATCCTGCGCACGCCCGGGTGGGCGACGAGCGACATGTGCACAGAGGCCGTAAAGGGGTTGCTCGAAAGAACGGGCGTTAAACCCGGCGAGATCGACCTGCTCCTCGTGGCCACCATCACCGGCGACCTGGTGTTTCCGGACACAGCCAACACCGTGTGCGACAAGATCGGCGCCAAAAATGCCTTCGGTTACGATGTCAACGCCGCGTGCTCCGGCTTCCTGTATGCACTGGCTACCGCTGCCCAGTTTATCCAAACGGGCGTTTACCAAAAAGTGGTGGTGGTGGGCGCCGATTTTATGTCGTCCATCATCGACTATACCGACCGCACGACATGCGTCATCTTTGGCGACGGCGCCGGCGCCGTGCTGCTCGAACCACGCACCGACGGCAACGGCGTGATGGACTTTATCCTGCGCTCCGACGGCGCTGGCCGCGAATACCTGCACATGAAAGCCGGCGGCTCCAAACGGCCTCCCAGCCTCGAAACCGTGCAAAACCGCGAACATTATGTGTACCAGGACGGCAAGCGCGTGTTTAAATACGCCGTAGAGGGCATGGTGAACACCACGCAGGAGTTGCTGCGCCGCAACAAGATGACCACCGACGACGTAAATTGGCTCATTCCGCACCAGGCCAACATCCGCATCATCACCTCCGTGGCCGAACACCTCGGCTTTCCCATAGACCGCGTGACGATAAACATCGAAAAATACGGCAACACCACCGCCGGAACATTGCCCTTGTGCCTGTGGGAATTTCAAGACAAGTTCAAAAAGGGCGACAACATTGTACTGACCGCCTTTGGCGGCGGGTTCACCTGGGGCTCGCTCCTCCTGAAGTGGGCCCTGTAATTACTTTTTAACGCTTTGGTGAAATTGCCTACTTTTGCGCCCCGGAAGCACTCCGGTGATCCGCCAACAATGTGGCATTTTTACCATCCAATCACCTTTTTCATCCTTACAACCCAACACAATGGCAACGACGGCAGACATCCGAAACGGTCTTTGCATCGAACACAACAACGATATCTATAAGGTCATCGACTTCCAACGCTTCCAGGTGGGTCGCGGCAGCGGAAAAGTGTGGACAAAGCTGAAGAGTACCACCACCGGCAAGGTTGTTGAACATACCTATCAAAGCGGCCACGACATCACCGAGGTGCGCGTGGAACGCCGTAAATTTCAGTTTCTCTACCTGGAAGGCGATGATTTTGTCTTCATGAACCAGGAAACGTTTGATCAGATATCCGTTCCGGGGAGCGTAATTGACAATGGAAAGTTTCTGAAAGAAGGCGATGTGGTGGACGGGCTTTTCGACGCCCGGAACGACAATATGCTGTCGGTGGAATTGCCCCAGACCCTCGTGCTGGAAATCACGTACACCGAACCCGGCATGCGCGGCGACACCGCCACCAACACACTCAAGCCCGCCACCGTGGAAACCGGCGCCGAAGTGCGGGTGCCGCTGTTCTGCGACGCCGGCGACCTGATCAAAATCGACACCGCCACCGGCGCTTACATAGAACGCGTCAAGAAATAACTTTAAACCCTCAGGGTATGGATTTTAACCAAATTCAGGAGCTCATCCGGCTTGTGACCAAAAACAAGTTGTCCACCTTTTACTTGCAGGAGGGCGACTTCAAGATCATCATCCGAAATCAGGCGGCCCAACAGTCGACCGAAAACACGCCGGCCCAGGTTATCTATTCAGCCCCACCCCCACCGGTTGTGGCTCTCCCTGCAGCGCCCGCAGCCCCGGTCGCTCCGGCGACCGCCGGCGAGTCGGCAGATAAATCCGGTAGCGCCGAAGCGCCAAAAGCGGGGACGCCCGGAAATCTGGTGCCAATCAAATCGCCCATGGTAGGCACCTTTTACCGATCCCCGTCGCCCGACAAGCCGCCTTTCGTCAAAATCGGCGACGACGTGGAGGTGGGCGACATGGTGTGCATCATCGAAGCCATGAAGCTTTTCAACGAGATTGAGTCCGAAGTAAAGGGCAAAATCGTAAAAGTATTGGTAGAAGACGCTTCTCCGGTCGAATACGACCAGCCGCTTTACCTGGTTGAACCGGCATAAACAAGAACTGCCGGGCGGCATTTAAATCCTCTCCACATGTTCAAAAAAATACTGATCGCGAACCGCGGCGAGATAGCGCTGCGCATCATCCGAACGTGCAAGGAAATGGGCATCCAAACGGTGGCCATCTACTCCACCGCCGATCGCGACAGCCTGCACGTGCGGTTTGCCGATGAAGCGGTCTGCATCGGCCCGCCCCCTTCGTCCGAAAGCTATCTCAACATCCCGCGCATCATGGCTGCCGTGGAGATCACCAACGCCGACGCCATACACCCGGGATACGGCTTCCTGGCTGAAAACGCCAACTTTGCCGAAATCTGCTCCGAATACGGCATCAAATTCATCGGCCCAACGCCCAGCCAGATACGCTCTATGGGCGACAAGATGACGGCCAAAGAAACCATGCTGGCCGCAGGCGTGCCCTGCATCCCGGGCTCCGAGGGGCTGCTGCATGACCTGAAACCGGCCCTTATCATGGCCGAAGAAATCGGATACCCGGTCATCCTCAAAGCCACCGCCGGTGGCGGCGGCAAAGGTATGCGCGTCGTTTGGAAAGAAGAGGATTTTGAAAATCAGTGGGAAACGGCCAAACGCGAGGCCAAGGCATCCTTCGGCAACGACGGCATTTACATGGAGAAATTTATCGAGGAGCCGCGCCACATCGAGATCCAGGTCGCCGGTGACCAGTACGGAAAGGCTTGCCACCTCTCCGAACGCGATTGCTCCATCCAGCGCCGACACCAGAAGCTCGTGGAAGAAACGCCCTCGCCCTTCATGACCCCCGAACTGCGCGAAAAAATGGGCGAGGCCGCCATTAAAGCCTGCACCGCCATCGGGTATGAGGGCGTGGGCACGGTGGAGTTCCTGGTGGACAAGCACCGCAACTTCTACTTCATGGAGATGAACACCCGCATCCAGGTGGAACATACCGTGACGGAGGAGGTAATCGACTTCGACCTCATCAAGGAGCAAATTAAGATCGCCGCCGGCGTGCCCATCTCCGGGCGAAACTACTTCCCCGAACTGCACGCCATCGAGTGCCGCATCAACGCCGAAGACCCCTTCAACGACTTCCGGCCCAGCCCCGGACACATCACCTCCTTTCACTCTCCCAAAGGACACGGCGTGCGCGTCGACACCCACGCCTTCGCTGGCTACACCATCCCCCCGTATTACGATTCCATGATCGCCAAGCTCATCGTGCGCGCCCGCACCCGCGACGAAGCCATCCGAAAAATGGAGCGGGCCCTGGACGAGTTCATCGTCGAAGGCGTAAAAACCACCATCCCTTTCCACCAGCGCCTGATGCGCAACGAGGATTTCAGGGCCGGCAATTTCCACACCGGATTCCTGAATACGTGGGATTTCCGGAACATCTAAGGCACCCATGCGCGAGTTCCTGCCATACCTCCTGCGTTACAGGCGTTATCTGTTCCTGGCGGTATTTTTCCACCTGCTGATGTCCGTTTTCCAGGTCATCAGCATCCCCGCGCTCAATTTTTTCCTGCAAATCCTGTTCCGGCGCAAAGAGGTAAAGCCGGCCGTGCCGATCGACACCGGCGAATGGAACTGGTACACGCGGCTGGAACAATCCATTGCTGATTTTTTTGACCGCCAAACACTCCTGTACGGACAAGAGGCCGTGCTCGCCGGCGTTTGTGTGCTGGTGGTGGTCATTTTTTTTGGCAAAAACATCTCCCGCTACCTTGGCATCTATTTCATGTCGCCCCTCCGGGTAGGCATCATCAAAGACCTGCGCAACCAGGTGCACGCCAAAATGCTGGCCCTGCCGCTCTCCTACTACACCGAAGAGCGAAAAGGCGACCTGATGAGCCGGATGACCGCCGATATCTCGGAGGTAGAACTGAGCATCATCGGCATGGTGGAGCAACTGGTCAAAGACCCCATCGCCATGGCTGGCGCCCTGGCCATCATGGTCGTCATGGCGCCCGGACTAACCCTGTTTGTTTTTGTGCTCATGCTGTTCTCCGGCCTCCTGATCGGGGCGCTGGGGCGCAGCCTGCGCCGCCGCTCCAACGCCGCACAGACGGTGCTGGGCTACCTGATGTCCCTGCTGGAAGAAACACTCTCCGGCATGCGGATACTCAAGGGGTTCAACGCATCGGCCTGGCAACAAAGCCGGTTTGAACAGGTCAATGACGACTACGCCCGAAAACTCATCCGCATCAGCCGCCGAAAGGACCTGGCCTCCCCCCTGTCCGAATTTCTCGGGATTTGCGTGGTAGCCGTGTTGTTGTGGTACGGCTCGCGATTGGTGTTCGCCGGAACGCTCAAGCCGGAGACCTTTATCACCTTCCTTTTTGCCTTTTACAACGCGATAGACCCCGTCAAGAGCCTGTCCACCGCACTGTACAACGTCCGCAAGGGCCGCGGCGCGCTGGACCGCATACAAGCCCTGCTGAACGCCGGAATTGCCATTGAGGAAAAGACTGATCCGGTTCCTTTGACCGTGTTCAGGGACAAAATTGCGTTCGAAAACGTCGGATTTCGCTACCACGGTGGCGAAACCGACGCCGTGTCGGATATCAACCTCGTGCTCGAACGCGGCAAGGTGATCGCGCTGGTGGGCGCCTCCGGGGCCGGCAAAAGCACTATTGCCGATCTGTTGCCCCGGTTTTACGACCCCTCCAATGGCCGCATCACCCTGGACGGTGTCGATATCCGGGAGTTTACCCTTGAAGACCTCCGGGGCCTCATGGGCATCGTCAGTCAGGAACCCGTACTGTTCAACGACACCGTATTCAGCAACATCGCCTTCGGAAAACAAGGCGTAACGAAGCAGGACGTGGAGGACGCCGCCCGCCAGGCCAATGCGCACGCCTTCATCACCGAACTGCCTGAAGGGTACGACACGGTGATCGGCGACCGGGGCAGCAAACTCAGCGGTGGACAACGGCAACGGCTCACCATAGCGCGGGCATTGCTCACCAAACCACAAATTCTGATTCTCGACGAGGCAACCTCAGCCCTGGATAGCGAATCTGAAAAACTGGTACAAGAAGCGCTGGAACGACTGCTCCAAAACCGCACCGCCCTGGTGATCGCCCACCGCCTCAGCACGGTTCAGCACGCCGATGTCATCGTTGTCATGCACCAGGGTCGCATCGTCGAACAGGGAACGCACAACAGCCTCATGCAAGACGGCCGGGTTTATCGGAAACTGGTGGAACTGCAAGCACTGTAGCGAATGCAGAATGCGGAATGTCGAATGCGGAATAAAAGGGCTCTTGGTATCAACGTGTGACCAAGAGCCCTTTTATTCCGCATTCGACATTCCGCATTCCGCATTCGAGAATTTCCTTACCTTTGAATCTTGTATATGCCAACCTTGGTTGTTGTATGTTAATCCTGCCTTTGTAAAACATCAAATTTTCCGATGAAAAGAATGCTTCTCACTGCATTGTTTAACGCCTTTCGGATGGTGGCCTTCGCCCAGATCACCGTCACGTCCCTGACTTTTCCCGTAGCAGGAGACACCCTCTTTTACGCTTTGGACGACGCCCCGCCGTCGCTCAACGCCAACACGCCGCCCGGTGGCGCGCAGATCTGGGACTTTACCGGTCTGATTGCCACGGAAACGTTCCAGATTGCCTACCGACCCACTTCGGTCGGCACGTACAAGAACAGCTTTCCCGGCGCAGAGATGGTGGTCATCGAAGGCGCCTCTGAAACCTATTTCAACGCCACCAACATGCGATTTGAGGTAATGGGTTTTTCCGGCGTCTTTCCCGGCGCTTTTGGCGCCAATGTGCTGGGCCGGTATGCCCCATTTCTGATTGAGCGGCGGTCACCGATGAACTTTTTTGACATCAACCAAGTCGGATCCAACCTGAGTTTCGCCTTCAGCACCGACCAGTTGCCCGACAGCCTGTTCATGGGCTTCCCGGCGCCCGATTCCATCCGCATACGGATCAACACCAATCGCCTGGATGTAGTAGACGGCTGGGGAACCTGCCTGATCCCGCCAGTGGGCGCGAGCTACGACGTTCTGCGCGAAAAAAGGACCGAATACAACACGACCGCCATAGACATTTACATCTCCAACCCTTTTCCGCTCGGATGGGTCGACCTGACCACCTTGCTTCCCGGTGGCGGCGGATTTGCCGGCTTGATCGGCACCGATACAACCGTGAACTACGCCTTTTTCAGCAATACGGAGAAAGAAGAGATCGCCGTAGTCTCTTACGACGCTTCGGGCGCCGATTTGCAAAACGTCCAGTTCAAATTTTCCGGAACCACCGCCACCCACCCGACAGAGGTCCCCGGCAAGGCAAACATCCAGGCGCATCCCAATCCGGCGGTTGACTGGGTTCGGTTCGACTGCACGAATCTCCCCTCCGACAGCTACACATTCAAGATTTTTAACATCATCGGCAACGTGGTCTGGAAGGAAACGCACTTCCTCTCCGGAGACCGCTCCGTACGGGTTGATCTGGATGACTTCAAAAAAGGAACGTATCTGTACAGCCTGGAAGACAAAGCGGGCAATACCATTGCTACCAAACGGTTGGTCATCATCAAGCCTTAAGAAAGCGTTAAAAAATGTCGACCATAAGCGTAAACAGTGATTCATTCTGTTAATGTTGCAACCTGCCTGTAACCTATCAGTCCATATCTTCGACTGCTTTACAGCCACTGGCTTGTTCGATCACACAATAAAATCGCTTTTATGAAAACGTTCGTGCTCCCAGCGCTTTTTATCCTGAGCGCCTCCGTGTTGTTTGCCCAACAGGAAGAGACGGTTTTGGGCCATCGGGGCCTGGGCTTTTCCGGATTTTGGTGGAACTGGAGCCACCAGGTCGCCCAGTTTCCCGGAGATAAAGCCTACATGCGGGGTTCCCAGTTCGGTCTGGAATTCGGCAAATGCCTCTTTATTGGGTACGGTACCTACAAATTGCAGGACGACATCGTGATCCAACAGGGTCAAACCTCCACCCGTTTCGACATGCATTTCAATGCTTTCAAGATCGGGTACGGGTTCCAGGCATACAAGGCCATCCATCCCATTTTTAACGTTGACCTCGGCGGCGCCAAAGCCAGCGTGGACGGAGAAGGCACCGACCACCTGTTTATGATCCAACCGGCCGTCGGCGTCGAACTCAACGTATTCCGTTGGTTCCGCTTGTCGCTCGAAGGCGGATACCGGTTCGCCACCGATAGCGACTTCCCCAGCCTGAGCAATGCGGACATTTCCGGCCTTTTCGGACAAGCGGTGCTGCGCTTTGGCTACTCCTGGGGGCATTTCGGCAAATACCGGAGGGAATACGACCGGGATTGGGAGTGAGGCGAATGCGGAATGCGGAATTTCGAATGCGGAATACGGTTGCTCAAAGTCCAACGGGGATGGCGTGAGGTACCAAGCTTTCTTCCCCACTTTTTTATACCAATTCCGGTCACCCTGAGCCCGTAGGGCGAAGGGCCTCCCTGTCACCCTGAGCCCGTAGGGCGAAGGACCACATTTTAAAAGAACTATCCCCCCTCTTGCGTCAGTTGTCCCGGGGATATCCTTCGCCCTTGAGCCCCGGCACGCGCCGCAGCCGGCGCAGTTTACATTAGTTGTCCCAGGGAGATCCTTCGCCCTTCGGGCTCAGGATGACAAGTCGTTGTTAAAAAAGGGGGGGGAAGCTTGGTCCCTCACGTTCAAGGTAAAAGATATGGGCCGGAAATAAACAAGCGGTCGCGGGCTCTTTGCCGAATTTGTATGCTTGCGGGTGAGAAGGCCCCAAGTCCAACGTACAACCAAGAGCCCTATTATTCCGCATTCCGCATTCCCCATTCCGCATTCGACATGCCAAGCGTAAATTTATTCCGCATTCCGCATTCCCCATTCCGCATTCGAACTATCTTTGGGGGCTTTTTACCATTTTAGCCCTCAATGATGATTTCAACAGTAGACAGCGTTTTCGCCTCAGGCCAGTTGATGGCCCTGGAAGACAAATACAATGCACATAACTACCACCCTTTGCCCGTTGTGCTTGCGCGCGGCCAGGGGGTTTTTGTTTGGGATGTGGATGGGAAACGGTATTTTGATTTTTTGTCGGCCTACAGCGCGGTGAATCAGGGCCACTGCCACCCGCGCATCATCGGCGCATTGATTGAGCAGGCGCAAAAACTGACGCTCACCTCCCGGGCCTTTTACAACGACCAGTTGGGGCCATACGCCGAGTTCATCACCCGTTATTTCGGATACGACCGGGTACTACCCATGAACACCGGGGTAGAGGCGGGCGAAACGGCGATCAAACTGGCGCGCAAGTGGGCGTATGAGGTAAAAGGCGTGCCCGACAAGCAGGCAAAAATCCTCTTTGCCGAAGGCAATTTCTGGGGGCGTACCATGGCCGCCATCTCTTCCTCCACCGATCCGGGCAGTTACCGCCACTTTGGCCCTTACATGCCGGGTTTTGAGGTGATTCCCTACAACGACCTCGCCGCGCTCGAAAAGGCCCTGCAAGACCCGCACGTGGCCGCCTTTATGGTCGAACCCATTCAGGGTGAAGCAGGGGTCAACGTGCCCGCAGAGGATTACATCGCCAAAGCGCACGCGCTCTGCCACCGCCACAACGTACTATTGATAGCTGATGAAGTGCAAACCGGCATCGCCCGCACCGGCAAACGCCTCTGCTGCGACCACGCCAACGTGCAACCCGACATTCTGGTGCTCGGCAAAGCCCTCTCCGGTGGCGTGCTGCCCGTGAGCGCCGTGCTCACCCGCGACGAGGTCATGCTCACGTTGAAACCCGGCGAGCACGGTTCCACCTTCGGCGGCAACCCGCTGGCCTGCGCCGTGGCCACCGAGGCGCTGCGCGTGGTGGAAGACGAACACCTGGCTGACAACGCCGAACGCCTCGGCGAAGTGTTCCGCAGCCGTATGCGCGCCCTGCAGGTAAAACGCCCCGACCTCATCGAACAGGTGCGGGGCAAAGGCCTGCTGAATGCCGTGGTCATCCGCGACACGGAGCACAGCAAAACCGCGTGGAACATCTGCCTGGAACTGGCCGCCAACGGCCTGCTCGCCAAACCCACCCACGGCAACATCATTCGCTTCGCGCCGCCGCTGGTAATCACCGAAGAGCAGCTGGATGCTTGTTGCGCGGTGATCGAACGGGTGGCCATAGGCTACGAATTGGAAGCGGTGAGCTCGTAGCATCCCCCGCCAGCACCTGCTGCGTACCCATCGTCGCAAATGAACACACCCATCGAAAATATTCGCCAGGAACTGCAAATGCTGGGCAATGCGGAAACCGCAGCCGCATCCCGGCGTTTCTTCAAAGAGACCATTGAAACATACGGCGTAAAAAATGCCGAGGTACACCGGTTGGCCAAGGCCCATTTCAAGGACATGTCGGACAAATCCAAGGCAAACATTCTGGCACTTTGCGAGCACCTGTGGCAATCCGGATACATGGAAGAGGCGCTGATCGCGTGCGATTGGTCCTTTTTCGTCCGGAAACAGTTTGAACCGGTTGATTTTGAAATTTTTGAAAAATGGATCGACTGCTACGTTTCCAATTGGGCCGCCTGCGACACCTTTTGCAATCACACCGTCGGCGCGTTTATCGAGCGGTATCCGGCATTTCTGGACAGACTGAAAAACTGGGCCCTGTCGCCCAATCGCTGGCTCCGGCGGGCAGCAGCCGTTTCCTTGATCATTCCAGCCAAGGAGGGTCGGTTTTTGCCGGAAATTTTGGAAATAGCCGGCATATTATTGCGCGACCGGGACGACCTGGTGCAAAAGGGCTACGGGTGGATGCTTAAAGAGGCGACCAAACTTCATCGGGAAGCTGTTTTCAACTTCGTCATGCACCACAAAGCCGAAATGCCGCGCACGGCGTTGCGCTACGCCATTGAAAAAATGCCTGCTGCGATGAAAAAGGCGGCTATGGAAAAAGCACACTGAAACCCGGTTCCCGTTACCAGCTTACATATTCCGACGCCACCGGCTCCCCCCAAAAAAGTCTGGCCATTTCATTGAAGGCCTCCGGCCGGTCCGTCGTCAGAAAACGCCGGGAGCCGCCGCGGGTGCATAAGGCGTCCATCTCCGGATGCCGGTGCAGGTAGCGGACCAGGCTGTCGGCCACGATGGGCCCCTGGGAAATGACCGCGATGTCCGGACGCGGTAAAAACCGGCGAATCTTGTCCATCAGCAATGGGTAGTGCGTGCAGCCCAGCAGGAGGGCGTCGATGGCCGGATCCTGAGCCAGCAGCCGGCGGATGTGCTTGTCGACAAAATAGTCGGCGCCCGGGCCGTCGTGTTCATTGTTTTCGATCAGCGGCACCCACATCGGGCAGGCTTCCTGGTACACGCGGATATCGGGATACTGGTGCGCGATCTCGATCACATACGACGCAGAACGCACGGTGCCGGGGGTGGCGAGCAACCCCACCCTTCCGGAACGCGTAAACTCGTCGATGCGCTCCGCAGTGGGTCGGATCACACCGAGCACGCGGCGCCGGTCGCCGTACGCGGGGAGGTCATGTTGCTGAATGCTGCGCAGGGCGCGCGCGGAGGCCGTGTTGCAGGCGAGGATCACCAACGGGCAGTCCATGTCGAACAGACGCCGCACCGCTTCCAGTGTGTACTGGTAAATGGTTTCGAAGCTGCGCGTACCGTAAGGGGAACGGGCGTTGTCGCCCAGGTATATAAAATCGTATTCCGGGAGTGCATGCGCGATCTCCCGGAATACGGTAAGGCCTCCATAGCCCGAGTCGAAAATCCCGATGGGGCCCGGGTGCATGGGTTTACGGAATGCCGATTTTGGCTTTGACGAGCTTGGTCACGTCGAGCGACTCATCGGCGTACAAAAGCACCTGGCTGCCGGTGTCGAACACCATATTGAGGCCCTGTTCCTTGGCCACATCCTTCATGGCGGTGTTGAGTTTTTCCAGGATGGGCTTGTACAGTTCCTCGCGTTTCTCTCCGAGCTTTTTATACACTTCCTGTTCGTACTCGCCAATTTTTTTCTCCTCTTCCTGGAGTTTGGCCATTTGCGCCTCATAATCTTTGGGCGAAATGGTGCCTTCTGCATTTTTGCGTTCCAGGATTTGCACCTTGTCCTGGAGCTCTTTGACCATTTCCTGGCCTTTTTTGGTGAGCTGGGTCTGGAAAGCCTGCAACTCGGAGTCGGCGGCTTTTACCTCCGGCATTTCGGAGAGCAAGGCCATAGAATTGCAATAGCCGAATTTTTGTGCGTGTACGGTAACTGCCGCCGCCAGGGCAAGCAGCAAAACGAGGGTTTTCTTCATTAGTGCGTATTGGTTGGAAAAATGCTGGTCCAAAGCGGACGCAAAGGTACGGATTCTGCACCGGATTTCCCGGCGGATTCTTATCCGCGTTTGAGCATGGCTTTCACGTCTTCCGTTTTGTCGTATTTCGGGTCGGCGAACAGCATACCGGAGGCCGAGCCTTTCTCAAAAATAAACTCAAATCCCTTGTCTTCGGCGTATTGGGTAACCGCGTTGTACACGCGGTCCTGGATGGGTTTGACCAGCTCTTCGCGTTTTTTGAACAGGGCGCCGTCGGGTCCGAATTTCTGGCGTTGCATCTCGCGCACGTCTTTTTCCTTGTTCATGATCTCCTCCTCGCGTTTCTTTTTCATGTCCTCGCTCATCAGCACCTGTTCGGCCTGGTACTTGCTGTACATGCCCTTGACCACGTCCTGCTCCTTGGCGATCTCCTGCCGCCACTGGGTGGCGAGCTTGTCGAGCGATTCCTGGGCTTTGGTGTACTCGGGGATGCTTTCGAGGATGGCGTTCACGTCTACATAAGCGAGGCGCTGTGCGGCGCCAATCAGGGGCAGGGCCATGATGGCTGCCAGCGCAATCCATTGGATGTGTTTCATGTCGGGTGTTTTAATGGTTTGCATTAACCGTTTTGGCTACAAAAATACGGGGTTTGGAGCGGTTTTTCGGATGTTTAGACGGGTAAACGCGCCGGCGGGTTGCTTGTATGTGTTAAAAAAATTTGGCAAATAAAATTTAACCATTTGAAAAACAACCCGCTAAACGACGAATTCACGATTGCGGGCACTCCGTTGTTAACCGCCAATTAACGGAGCCTTAATCGGAATTAACGGGGTTGTACCTTTGCGTCCAAATTGTTTTCATAGTGCAACACCCTACCCTACCCATTGGCCACCAGCCCCTGACAACGGCCCTGCTCAATCAAATCCTGCAACCCGGCCAAACGCTCTCCCTCGACGACCGGGCCCGCGACCGCATCAACCATTGCCGCCGTTACCTCGACGACAAACTGACCGACACCCAGGCGCTGCACTACGGCATCAACACCGGCTTCGGCTCCCTGTGCAACATCCGTATTTCCGACGCCGACATCGAGCGACTGCAACTCAACCTCGTGCGGTCGCACGCAGCCGGGGCGGGCGATTGCGTGCCGCCCGAGCTGGTGCGCATCATGCTGGCGCTGAAAGTCCAGTGCCTGTCGCAGGGACATTCGGCCGTGCGCGACGCCGTGGTCGACCGGCTGATCGATTTTTACAATGCCGGCGCCTTGCCCGTGGTTTTCGAACTGGGCTCGCTCGGCGCTTCGGGCGACCTGGCGCCCCTGGCCCACCTCAGCCTGCCGATCATCGGCGAGGGCGAGTTCTGGTATGAGGGGCGGCGGCAACGCGCCGATGTGGTGCACACCCTGCAGCACTGGGCGCCCCTGCGCTTCCAGGCCAAGGAAGCCCTCGCCATGCTCAACGGCACCCAGTTTTCGGCTGCCTACGCCGTATGGTGCCTGCAGGAGACCGAACGCCTGAGCGCCTGGGCGGACTTCAATGCGGCGCTCGGATACGACGCTTTCCTCTGCAGCACCTCCCCCCTCGACGCGCGCATCCACGCCATCCGCCCGCACGCCGGGCAGATCGAAACAGCCGAACGCCTGCGGCGCTGGTTGGCCGGCAGCGCCATCAGCGCGCTGGAGAAGTCCTCCGTACAAGACCCCTACGCCTTCCGCTGCGTGCCACAGGTGCATGGCGCCTCCGCCGATGCGATCGCGCACGTGCGCCACATGACCTACGTGGAGATCAACTCCGTGACCGACAACCCCAACGTCTTTCCCGACTCCGACGCCATCCTGTCCGGCGGCAATTTTCACGCCCAACCGCTGGCGTTGCCCCTCGACTACCTGGCCCTGGCCCTGTCGGAACTGGGCAGCATCAGCGAACGGCGCGTCTACCAGCTCATCGGCGGGCAACGCGGCCTGCCGGCCTTCCTGACGGACAATCCGGGACTCCACTCGGGCTTCATGATCGCCCAATACACTGCGGCGGCCATCGTCAGCCAGAACAAAGGGCTGTGTACCCCGGCTTCGGCCGACAGCATGGTGAGCTGCAACGGTCAGGAAGACCACGTGAGCATGGCCGCCAACGCTGCCACCAAAGCCCGGCGCGTGGTGCTCAACCTCGAGCGACTGCTGGCCATCGAGCTGATGGTGGCCGCCCAGGCCCTCGGGTTCCGGCGTCCGCACCGCAGCTCCGAAGCGATAGAGGCCGTGGTAGAAAAATACCGGGCTGTGGTGCCCCGACTCGAAGAAGACCGCATCTTGAGCGGCGACATCCAAAAGACCATCCGGTTCATGCGGGAAACACCGCTTGCGCCGCCTCAACCGTAAACCGCCCTCACTTACCTTAGCACCCACGCACCCGTCCTTGAATCTGCTCTCCCTCAAGCTCACCCATTTTAAGAACCACTCCGGCCGGTCGTTCGACTTTTCCAGGGGGCTCAACGGCCTGGCCGGCCTCAACGGCGTGGGCAAAACAAACGTGCTGGAGGCCATTTACTACCTGTGCATGGGCCGCAGCCACAGCGGGCTGAGCGACCGCCAACTGGTGCAACACGGCGCCGATTTTTTTCGGCTGGAAGGAAAATTCGCGCGGATGGGGGCCATGGAGAAAATGGTGGTCAAGTACCCGGTAAACCAGCGCAAGGTACTGGAGCGCGACGGCGTGGAACTCACCCGGCTCAGCCAGCACATCGGCCGGTATCCAGTGGTGATGATCGCGCCCGACGACGTGGCGCTGGTGCAGGAGGGCAGTGAAGACCGCCGCCGGTTTGTCGACAGCGCCCTGGCACAGTCCGACCCGGAATACCTCGACGCCCTCGTGCGCTACCAGAACACCCTCAAACAACGGAATGCCCTGCTGAAATCGTTTTCCGGACAGCGCAGCTTCGACGCATCGCTGCTGGAAGCCATAGACCGGCTGCTGCCCCAGCCCGCCGCCCTGATCCATGCGCGCCGCAAACAGTTTGCAGCCGATCTGCTACCCCTGTTCCAGGAGCTGTACGCCCTGTTGAGCAGCGACCGGGAAGCGGCGGCGTTCGCCTACACCTCCGACCTCGACCAACAGGACATGGCCAGCCTGCTGCGCGAAAGGATCGAAAAAGACCGATTGCTCGAACGCACCACGGCTGGCGTGCACCGCGATGATCTGGTGTTGTTGCTGGACGAGCAGCCGGTGAAGAAGTTTGGCTCCCAGGGGCAGCTCAAAACGTTCCTGCTCGCCCTCCGGCTCGCCCAGTACGAGCTGCTGCGGCACGCTTCGGGCATGGCTCCCATTTTACTGCTCGACGATGTGTTCGACAAACTGGACGCCACGCGCGTGGGCAGCCTCATCGGTATGCTGGTCGGCCGAAACTACGGCCAGGTGTTTTTGACGGATACGCACCGGGAAAGACTGGAGGCGGTGATGGGGGTGGGAAAGGAGGCGGTGGTGTTTGGGTTGGGGTAACGAGTGAACCACTCGTCCTACGAGTATACTCGTAGGACGAGTATAAAACACTGACAATCATGCACTACTGGGAACAACGCTGGCAAACCGGCCAAACCGGCTGGGACCTCGGAGCGGCTTCGCCACCGCTTGCCGCTTACATTGATCAAATCAAAGAACCGCAGAAAGCGGAGCCGCTGCTTATCCCGGGCTGTGGCAGCGGCTACGAGGCCCTGTACCTGCTCGACCAGGGCTTCACGAACGTGACCATGCTTGACCTGGCGCCCTCCGCCGTGGATGCCCTGAAAAAACGGCTGGACCGGCACCGCCCGGATTGGGAGGCCGCCATGCGCGTGCTGGCGGGCGATTTTTTTGAACACGCAGGCGCGTACGCGCGCATCCTCGAGCAAACCTTCTTTTGCGCCATCGACCCCGCCTGGCGCCTCCGGTACACCGAACACATGCACCGCATCCTGCGTCCGGGCGGCAAACTGGCCGGGGTGCTGTTCAACCGGGATTTCGACGGCGGCCCGCCGTTCGGCGGCAGCATTGACGAGTACCAGGCGCTTTTTGCGCCGTATTTCGAGATCAGAACCCTGGCGCCATGCTACAACTCCGCGCCTCCCCGTGCCGGCGCCGAAGCCTTCCTGATCGCCGTGAAACCCGGCTGACCATTCTTTACCACTTTTTCCCACCATCGCCGTTCAACCCGCCTGGAGCGCCTGTGATGGGGGCCGTGCCGTTTCCTGTAACCGGAAACACAGGCCATTTCATGCCCCGGTTCAGGCTGTCAAAGGCTCGTTAGCCCCACTTCCCTCTCGCCCATCCCGTTGGAAATGTGCCCGTTCTGCTTTTGCCGGCAAAGAATCGGGCATAATAGTCATTTATACACAATGACTTATTAATTGATTATCAACTATTTTTGTTTTAATTTAAAAAAAATGTATAAAAAAGTGTTGCAAAGTGGGAAATTGTGGTAAAACGTTGTACATTTGTGGCTATGAAAATGGGCGGTTTGTATTCCTGTGTATAAGACGCCCTTTCATGTAAAAACCTTACCGTGAAACTGATTGGCGAATATCCCGTTGCAATTGACAACAAGGGCCGACTGCGCTTGCCGACGGGCCTGTTGAAGCAATTGGGAGACAAGCCGGAGGGCGAGGGCGGCTATGGATTTGTGCTGAACAGGGGTTTTGAAAAGTGTCTGACGTTGTACCCCCAACCGGTATGGGAGCAGATTTCCGCCCGCCTGAGCAAACTGAACCGCTTCAACGATCGCAACCGGATGTTTTTGCGCTCCTTTTACCTGGGCGCGGCCCCGGTGGAGACCGATTCGGCCGATCGCATCCTGATCCAGAAACCCTTGATGGATTATGCATCACTGAACGATCAGGCCATATTGATTGCCATGGACGACCGGATAGAGATCTGGTCGCCCGAACAATACGACGCCATGTTGTCCATCAACCCCAACGATTTTGCCGATCTGGCCAACCAGGTCATGGGCGGCGGGAACGAGGGCGCCGGCGGAAAAGAAGATACAGAACTGGACGATTTGCTCGGTTCGCTGCGCTGACCCCAAGACGCCGACGCGCTATGTATCACATCCCCGTATTGCTGGCAGAATCAATAGAGTGGCTCGATATCAAGCCCGACGGCATGTACGTGGATGCTACGTTTGGAGGAGGAGGACATGCGCGGGCCATACTCGATAAAATAAGCGGCAAAGGCCGCTTGTTCGCCTTCGACCAGGATGAGGACGCCGAAAAAAACGCCCGGCAACTCCCTTTTGCCGAAAACGCTTCGTTCGTATTCATCCGGTCGAATTTCAGGCACTTGAAAAGACAGCTTCGCGCCGAGGGGGTAAAGCCCGGCACCGTAGACGGCATATTGGCCGACCTCGGGGTCAGCAGCCACCAACTCGACACCGCCGATCGCGGGTTCAGCTACCGGTTCGACGCCTCGCTCGACATGCGGATGAACACCGCCGAAGGCCCTACCGCCGCGGACGTGCTCAACCGGTACAGTCAGGAGGATTTGCACCGGATGCTGGGCGAACTGGGTGAAGTGCGGAATGCCCGCACCCTCGCCCAGCACCTCGCCCAACAGCGCCAGACCAGGCCCTTTCAGACAACGGGGGACCTGCTGACTGCCCTGGAGCCGCTCATCCGCGGCGAAAGGCTCCGCTACCTCTCCCAGGTGTTCCAGGCCCTTCGCATGGAAGTGAACGACGAACTCGGCGCATTAGAGGACTTCCTAACCGACGCATTAACCATGCTTCGTCCGGGAGGGCGGCTGGTAGTCATCGCCTACCACTCGCTCGAAGACCGTTTAGTGAAAAATGTGATGAAAACCGGCAACGCCGGGGGCGAAGTGCAACAGGACTTCTACGGGAACATCGAGCGACCGTTTGAGGTGCTGACCAAAAAGGCCCTTACGCCCCCGGCGGCCGAAACAAGAGAAAATCCGCGCGCGCGCAGCGCCAAGTTGCGCGCCGCAACCAGAAGATAACCAAACAGTTCATTCATTTTAACCACCGGCGCAAACCGGTGGCAACAACCCTCCCACTATTATGCGCTACGCACTCGCTCTCATCGCTGTGCTGGTACTGGCATATTGTACCCAGCCC
The DNA here is from genome assembly GCA_041736625.1 of Saprospiraceae bacterium. Taxonomy (GTDB): domain Bacteria; phylum Bacteroidota; class Bacteroidia; order Chitinophagales; family Saprospiraceae; genus M3007. Next base: position 41,069 of record JBGSTG010000117.1, read on the forward strand.
GAAAAACCGGCCAAGCCGGAAGCGCCTGCCACCCCGGCAGTGCCCACCCCACCCCCTGCTCCCCAACTTGGTTCTGTAGACGACATAGATGCGTGGTTCAACACCATGCAAGCCGGCGAGGCGTCCATGAAAAAGACAGAAAGCACCATCGCCCGCGGGGATGCCACCCACCAGCTAACGACTTGCACAGACGAAAACGGCGAGCCAGCCATACTGAAGGCCGACATCAAGGGCGCCAAACAGCCAACCGTGCTGGAGTACTACCGCCACAACGGCAAAGTGGTGCTGCTGCGCGAACGCCTGTTGGGGAAATCCAACACCGAAAACCGGTTCTATTTCGCCGACGGCCAACTGCTGAAAGCCCTCACCAGGGTGGTGCCGGGAAAAATGGCCTCTGACGCTATACCGTTCGCCGACTACAAAAGCCCGTACGGCGACCTGGACTTCCGCCTCAAGTACGCCGAAGTGCAGCAATCCGCCGAAAACTACCTGCAAGGAAAATAACCCGACCACCATGGCCAAACGGATAGGCATCGGCAGCTACCTCAACATCAGCGAAAACACCACCAACTGGGTTTTCAAGAACTTTCCGTTCCTGCTGTACCTGGGCTTTCTGGCCATTATTTACATCGCCAACGCGCACTTTGCAGAACGCAACGTGCGCGACATCCAGCGGCTCCAAAAAGAGATCAAGGAACTGAAGTGGGAATACACCTCCATCAAAAGCGAGACCATGTACCGCTCCATGCAATCCCAGATCGACGAGAGCCTCGAACCGGTGGGCATCAACCTCTCCAACAAAGGACCTAAAACCATACAGTCCAAATAAAAAACTTCACCCGTCACCCTCCACCAACATCATGCTGAACATAAAGAACGAAGTACTGGTTCGGGTTTACCTGATGGCAGCAGCCGTCGTGCTGGGTGCGTTGGTTATGGGCGGCCGGCTATACCAGATATCGGTGTTGCAAGCCCCCAAATGGCAGTCCAAAGCCGACAGCCTTTTTGTCAAATTTGTCGATGTGGAAGCCGACCGCGGAAACATCCTGGCCACCGACGGCAGCCTGCTGGCCACCTCCCTGCCTTTCTTCGACGTCCACTTCGACGCCAAAGCGGAGGGGCTGACCGACGAAGTGTTTTTCGAAAACGTGGACAGTCTGGCCTGGCTGCTCGCCACCTACGTCGATCAGCAGTACACCCCGGGCGCCTACAAGGACTGGCTGATCAGCCTGCGCCAGGCGCCCGAAAACACTAAAGGCATCCGGTATGTGCCTATAGCCAAAAACCTCGCGTACAACAAAATGCTGAACGTCAAAGACTTTCCGCTTTTTCGGCTGGGCAAATTCAAGGGTGGATTGATCATTGAGCAGACCTCGCGCCGCGAGCGACCGTTTAAAATGCTGGCCCAGCGCACCATTGGTTACGTACGCGAAGGGGCCATGCCCGTGGGCCTCGAAGGATCGTTTGACCAGGTGCTGGGTGGCTCCCGGGGCAAACGCCTGATGATCCGTGTACCGGGAGATGTGTACATCCCGGTGAACGACCTGGCCGAGATCGAGCCGAAATCCGGCGACGATGTGGTGACCACCCTGGACATCAACATCCAGGATGTCGCCGAAAACGCCCTCCTGGATGCCCTGCGCCGCCACAACGCCGACCACGGGTGCGCCATTGTCATGGAGGTAGAGACCGGCGCCATCCGGGCTATGGCCAACATCGGCAAAACGCCCGAAGGGTGGTGGGAAACGTTCAACTACGCCGTCGGCGAACGGGTCGAGCCGGGCTCCATGTTCAAGCTGGCGAGCTTCATGGCAATGATGGAGGACGGTTACGTGGACGATTTTTCGAAAAAAATTCCGGTATACCAGGGTAAGGTCCGATTCTACAAGGAAGACTTGCTCGACGCCGTTAAACACGGCATGGACTCGATGACCCTCCGCCAGGTTTTCGCCCAGTCGTCCAACGTCGGCACCGCCACCATGATACAACGGTATTACGGCGACACCCGCAAACCGGCGGCTTTTATCCAAAAACTAAAGGATTTCGGGCTGGATCTCCCCACAAACGTGGAGGTGGGCGGAGAGGAGCTGCCGGTCATCAAGAACCCGAACGATCCGAAAAGCGATTGGTCGGGCACCACCCTGCCGTGGATGAGCATCGGCTACGAGCTGCTGCTCACCCCCTTGCAACTCCTGCAATTTTACAACGCGGTTGCCAACGACGGGCGCATGATGAAACCCTACCTGGTGGAGCGCATTGAGCGTTATGGCAAGCCGGTGCGTGCGTTCAAACCCGAAGTGGTCAAAAAGAACATCGCCAGCAGACGCACCCTGGTAAAGGCCCGCGAGCTGCTCCAGGCGGTGGTGGAGGAAGGCACGGCCCGAAACATCCGCTCCAACCTCTACGCCATTGCCGGCAAAACCGGAACGGCACAATTAAACTACCACAAATTCAAATCCGCCGCCGGCATACGGCACCAGGCCAGCTTTTGCGGTTTTTTCCCGGCCGACAACCCGAAATACTCCTGCATCGTGGTAATCAGCGAACCCAAGCAGGCAGGTTTCCACGGCGCCGACGTGGCCGCTCCGGTGTTCCGCCAGATCGCCGATCAGTGTTTTGCGCTGAAACCGGGCATGCATCCTCCGTTGAATGCGCTCCCGGCCCCGCAACTCAACCAGGCTAAAATGCCCTACCGGGACGTCGGCGCCAAAGCCGACCTGACGTACGCCATGCGCTGGCTCCGGATTTCCGGATACCATGACCTGGCCTCCGGCTCGGAATACGCCGCACTGACACCCCGGAACGACTCCCTGCTGATACAACCCCGATCGGTGGTGGACAAACGCATTCCCGCCGTGGTGGGCATGGGCCTAAAAGACGCCATTTACCTGCTCGAAAACCGGGGTTGCAAAGTGCGTATTCGCGGGGTCGGCAAGGTAAAAACCCAAAGCATCGCCCCCGGAACACCCGCAGCCCGCCAAACCGTCATCCTGAACCTCGAATAAAAATGTCATGACCAGAATACTGGCCGAACTGCTGGATCACCTACCGACACTACGAGTGACGGGCGACGCGCGCGCGGAAGTCTCCGCTGTGACGTCGGATTCCCGCGCCGTTCAGCCGGGATCGGTTTTTGTGGCCGTCAGAGGCACACAGGTCGACGGGCACCAATTTATTTCCGAAGCCCTGAAGCTGGGCGCCCGAGCCATCGTGGCCGAGCAGTTGCCTGAAGACCCGCGTTTAGGAACAATAATCACCGGCATTCAGGTATCCGACAGTGCAACCGCACTTGGCCTTCTGGCCGCCGCCTGGTACAACCATCCCTCTGCGGCTTTCGAACTGGTCGGCGTAACCGGAACCAACGGCAAAACCACCACCGTGACCCTCCTCCATCAGCTGTTCACCGCCCTGGGGTACACCTGCGGCTTGGTGGGCACGGTCGAAAACCGGATTGGCGAAAGTGTGCTGCCCAGCACACACACAACGCCCGATCCGGTGGCCCTGCAGAGGCTGTTTCGCCGGATGGCCGACGCCGGTTGCACGCACGTTTTTATGGAAACCAGCAGCCACGCCATTGACCAGCGCCGCATCGCCGGCGCGCAATTCCGTGGCGCCGTGTTCACCAACCTTACCCACGATCACCTCGACTACCACGGCACGTTCGCCGCTTATCGGGATGCGAAAAAGAAACTCTTCGACGATCTTTCATCCGAGGCGTTTGCACTGATCAACGCCGACGATAAAAACGGCACATTCATGCTCCAAAACTGCCGGGCCCAGAAAAGCACCTACGCGTTGCTCAAACCGGCCACGTTTAAAAGCAAGGTACTGGAGAACAGCCTGCCGGGCTTGCACATGCAGATCGACGGACAGGCCGTTCACGCCCGCCTGATCGGTCTGTTCAACGCCTATAACCTCACGGCTGCCTACGGCGTAGCCTGCCTGCTGGGCGAACAGCCGGAAGCCGTCCTGACCACCCTGAGCAACCTGAAGGGCGCCGAAGGGCGCTTTGAATGTCTGCCACACCCGCATCTGTCCGGCGCCATGGGTATCGTAGACTACGCCCACACCCCCGATGCACTCCAAAACGTGCTGGAGACCGTCCGCGAATTAAAGCGGTCTTCGGGTCGCGTGATCACCGTGGTGGGCTGTGGCGGCGACCGCGACCGCGCCAAGCGGCCGCTCATGGCCCATACCGCTGCCCGGTGGAGCGAACAGGTAATCCTGACCAGCGATAATCCGCGCAGCGAGGAGCCGCAGGACATCCTGCGCGAAATGGAAACCGGCCTCGAAGCCGATCAACGCGCCAAAACACTGACCATCGAAAACCGCGAACAAGCCATCCGTACCGCTTGCAGGCTCCAGCGAACCGACGACATCGTGCTGGTGGCCGGCAAAGGACACGAAAAATACCAGGAGATAAAGGGCGTGAAACACCCTTTTGACGACAAGCAAACCCTCATGAGGGAAATGGCGGAAGCCATCCCTTTGGTAAAGAGATAATAGTGGAGGGACTATTATGACGTTTAGCGGTTGAGGGGGCGATGAAAATTGCCCCACAACCAAATCTGAAAGCCGCTGCGAATGTAGCATTTATATCATAAACCACCAACAGCCAACAAAAACAAATCAGTCAAAAGGCCTCGGCCAAACCCGCTTGGAATACCATGTTGTACCATCTTTTTGAATACCTGAACGCGAACTTCGACCTGCCCGGCGCAGGCCTGTTCCACTATATTTCGTTCCGGGCGGGCATGGCAATCATCATCTCCCTGCTGATTTCCCTGATCATCGGCAAACGCATGATCAGGTGGCTGCAGCGGCTGCAGATCGGCGAAAGCGTGCGCAACCTGGGTCTTCACGGCGAAAACCTCAAAGCCGGAACACCCACCATGGGCGGCATCATCATCATCGCCGCCACCCTGATCCCTTGCCTGTTGCTCGCCCGCCTCGACAATGTATACATTCTGCTGATGCTGTTTTCCACCATCTGGATGGCCGCCATCGGATTTGTAGACGACTACATCAAGGTTTTCAAAAAAGACAAAAAGGGCCTCAAAGGCATATTTAAAGTTCTGGGACAAGTCGGGCTCGGGCTCATCGTAGGTATCACCATGCTCCTGAGCAAGGATATGGTGGTTCGCATGACGCCCGAAAAAGCAGCCGCCCATCAATACGAAGTGGTAAACACCGTATGGGTGCCCCAAAACAACGCCGTCAATGCCCGCGAACTGGCACACGTTAAAGCCCCCATTACCAACTTGCCGTTCCTGAGCAGCAATGAACTCGACTACTCGCGTTTTCTGTGGTTTCTGGGTGACCGGGCACCGGATTTTACCTGGATCATTTTTATAGCCATGTGCATTGTGGTCATCACGGCGGTGAGCAACGGCGCCAACCTGACCGACGGATTGGACGGCCTGGCCACCGGCGTGTCCGCCATTGTCATCGCTGCTTTGGCCATGCTCACCTACGTGAGCGGCAACTCGGTGGCTGCCGACTTTTTGAACATCCTCTTTATTCCCAACAGCGGCGAGCTCGTGATCTTCGCCGCCTGCCTGCTGGGGGGCTGCATCGGCTTCCTGTGGTACAACGTTTTTCCGGCACGGGTATTTATGGGCGATACCGGTAGCCTGACGCTCGGTGGCATCATTGCCGCCCTGGCCATCGTAATCCGCAAGGAACTGCTCATCCCGGTGCTTTGCGGCGTATTCCTGATCGAAAACCTGTCGGTCATCCTTCAGGTTTGGTACTTCAAACGCACCAAAAAGAAATATGGCGAGGGACGCCGCATATTCCGCATGGCCCCCTTGCACCACCACTATCAAAAACTGGGATACCACGAAGTGACCATAACCGTCCGCTTCTGGATTGTGCAGGTACTCCTGGCTGTCCTGACCGTCATCACCCTCAAAATCCGCTAACCGAACATGAAAAGGCCCGAGAACATCGTCGTGTTGGGCTCCGGGGAATCCGGGGTGGGCGCCGCTTTGCTGGCCAGGCGACTCGGCATGCGCGTGTTCGTGTCGGATAAAGGGGCAATCGCCCCGGGTTTCCGCCAGGAGCTGGCATCCGAGGGTATTGCGTTTGAGGAAAAACAACACAGCTTTGACCGCATAGCAGCGGCCGACGCCGTGGTAAAAAGCCCTGGCATACCCAACAGCCTACCCATGATCCGCCAATTGCGCGAGCGGGGCATACCGGTATGGGGCGAGATGGAGTTTGCCTGGCGCTTCGCCGGCCCCTGCCGGATGGCGGCGGTGACCGGCAGCAACGGCAAAACCACCACCACCGAGCTGCTGCACCACCTGTTGCGCGCAGCCGGCATGCCGGTCCGCATGGGCGGCAACGTGGGGCACGCGTTCGCCCGTCTGGTGGCCGACGACTGGGAAAACGGACGTCAAAACGACGGAGAGCGGGTGTTCGTCCTGGAGATCAGCAGTTTCCAACTGGAAGACACCGAAACTTTCCGGCCCGATGTGGCGATGCTCCTGAACATATCACCCGATCACCTGGATCGGTATGAATACCAGATGGAACGCTATGCCGCAGCCAAGTTCCGGATCGCGCAAAACCAGCAAAACGGCGACCTGTTTCTGTACAACGCCGACAACCCTGCTACCGTAGCCTACCTGAATGCGCATCCGGTTGGCGGACCGGAAGTGCTCGGCTTGCACCAACCGGCGCCTCAAAACGGTCTGGTGGAGGCTGCCGGGCACCCGTTCGACCTGAGCGCCACCCTGCTTAAAGGTCCACACAACGCCTTTAACGCCCTGTTTGCGCTGACCGCTGCCCTGCGCCTGGGCGCCGCCGCCCCACCCCTGCAAGCGGCGATCAACAGCTTCCGTCCCCCGGCCCATCGCATGGAACCGGTAGGCGAAGTGGCCGGCGTGCAGTTCATCAACGACAGCAAGGCCACCAACGTCGATTCGGTGTTTTACGCCCTGTCGGCCATGACCCGGCCTGTGGTCTGGATCGCCGGCGGACAGGACAAAGGCAATGATTACAGCGTGCTGCTCCCCCTTGTGTCGGAAAAAGTGAAGGCTATCGTGTGTCTGGGAATCGACAACACGCCCCTGTTCAAGGCATTTGCCCACCTCGGAAAGGAAATGGTGGCGGTACAATCTGCCGAGGCGGCTGTGCGCGAAGCGGCAGCCCTCGCCCATCCCGGAGAGGTGGTGTTGCTGAGCCCTGCCTGCGCCAGCTTCGATCTTTTTGGCAATTATATGCAACGCGGCGATCTGTTTCGCCAGGCCGTTCAACACCTGACCTCATCCACCAAAACTTCCGGCAATGTCACTGGCTAACCGCATCAAAGCTGAATTGAGGGGCGACCGAACGATCTGGATGATCATCGCCCTGCTGAGTATTTTCAGCATCCTGGCCGTGTATTCGGCCAGCAGCACCGTAGCCTGGCAACACCGCAACGGCAATACCACGGGGTACCTGCTCAGCCACCTGGTGCGTCTGGGTTTTGGGCTGGTGCTGGTGTATCTGTGCCACCTGCTCCATTACCGGCAATATCAGCGCATGGCGCCTTACCTCATTTTGGTCACGGTGCCGCTGCTTGGGCTCACCCTCTTCCTCGGTATGGAGATCAACGACGCCAACCGCTGGTTGCAGATTCCCGGTCTGGGGGTCAGTTTTCAGACGTCCGAGTTCGCCAAAATTGCGCTGATCATCTACATCGCCCGCGAGCTGACGCGCAAACAGGATTACATCCGAAGTTTCAAAGATGCCTTTTTACCGATCATTGTACCCGTGCTGATCGTGTGTGGCATGATCGCCCCGGCCAACCTGTCCACCGCAGCCCTGCTTTTCGCCACCTGCATCGCCCTCATGTACATGGGTCGGGTGAGCATCCAGTACATCCTGTTGCTGGCGGTGCTGGGGCTTGTGGTGTTCGCTTTTTTGGTGGCCCTGGGACGGCTGGAGCCCGATCTGGTGCGCGTGGAGACCTGGTACAGCCGCCTCGATGAATTTGTGCACAATGCCGACGGTGGCTACCAGGTACAGCAGGCCAAAATTGCCATAGCCAACGGCGGCATTTTCGGTGTGGGCCCGGGCAACTCCATTGCCCGCAATTTCCTGCCGTATGCGTACGCGGATTTTATCTACGCCATCATTTGCGAAGAATACGGCATGGTGGGCGGGCTGGTACTGATGACCCTGTACGTGCTGCTTTTCTTGCAGACCGTCAAGCTGGTCACCAACAGCCCCAAAGCTTTCGGATCATTTCTGGCCATCGGTCTCAGCCTGCTCATCACCGTGCAGGCGCTGGGAAACATGGCCGTAAACGTTAATCTATTGCCGGCTACCGGACTCAACCTGCCGCTCATTTCCATGGGAGGCACCAGCATGCTGTTTACCTGCATCGCCCTGGGCATGATTCTGTCGGTGAGCAAATACATAGAAGGACTGGAATGAAGACACGTGAGCACATACGAATCCTGATTGCCGGAGGCGGTACCGGCGGGCATGTCTTTCCGGCCATTGCCATAGCGGACGCATTCCGCGAGCTGCACCCGAATACGGAGTTTTTATTCGTCGGCGCCGTTGGCAAAATGGAAATGGAGCGCGTGCCCAAGGCTGGCTATCGCGTGGAGGGGCTGAATATCGCCGGTTTCCACCGGCCGCTGACGTTGCGCAATGCCTGGCGCAACCTGTCCTTTCCGTACAAGCTCATCACAAGTTTGTGGAAAGCCAAACGGCTCGTTCGACGGTTTGCGCCCCATGCAGTGGTCGGTACCGGCGGTTATGTTTCGGGTCCGGTGGTGCGCGCTGCGCAAGGGCTGAACATCCCGACGCTGATTCAGGAACAAAATTCACACGCCGGCATCACCAATAAGTTGCTCGGCGAAAAGGCGCTCGCGATTTGCGTTGCGTATGACGGCATGGAAGCGTATTTTCCTGAAGAAAAAATAATTTTCACCGGTAATCCCGTACGGCAGGATCTGATGCACATCGAGACCCTGCGTGAGGAGGGCCTCCGCCATTTCGGGCTTGATCCTCAGAAGAAGACGTTGGTGGTGTTGGGCGGCAGTCTTGGCGCCCGCACCCTCAACCAGGCCATGATGTCGGGTTTCCGCTCACTGTCCGAACAGTCCGACCTGCAGGTAATCTGGCAATGCGGCCGCTTTTACGCCCACGAATGCCTGAACTCGGAAACCGCCGGCCTGCCGATCGTGCAAGCGCACCCTTTCATTGACCGGATGGATCTGTTATACGCCGCCGCCGATGTGATTGTATCGCGGGCAGGCGCCCTCACCATTTCCGAGCTTTGCCTGGTAGCCAAGCCTGTCGTACTGGTGCCTTCGCCCAACGTGGCAGAGGACCACCAAACCAAAAATGCACTGGCGCTGGTCGTTAAAGGCGCCGCCCGCCTCGTGCGCGACGCCGATGCCGAGGCGCAATTGATCGCCGAGGTGATCAACATCCTGCAAAACGACGCACTGGCGTTTAGCCTTACCGAGTCTATTCGTCAGCTGGCCCGCCCGGGTGCAGCCCAGCAGATCGCCCGGGAACTGGAAAAAATTGTCCAAATTCAATCGCCTCCCCGCCCCGAAAAAAAGAAAAAGCAAGATAAAAAACGCATCTCCAAAAAACAACTGCGGGATGAATGGCCCGACATCATCCGCAAAACGCGCAGCAATCCATGAAAACGATCTACTTCATCGGTATCGGCGGAATCGGCATGTCCGCACTCGCCCGCTACTACCAGCAGCGGGGAGCTACCGTTTTCGGCTATGATCGCACGGAAACGCCGCTTACCCGCGCCCTCGTGGCCGAAGGCATGCAAATACATTACACCGATGACGTTCGCCTCGTTCCCCCGCAAATAGACATGGTGGTGTACACACCGGCCGTTCCGGCATCCCACAGCGAGTTGCAATGGTTCCGTGCAAACGGCTATCCCGTGTATAAACGCGCCGAGGTGCTCGGGCTCATCAGCCGCGAAAAACGCGCGCTGGCCGTCGCCGGCACCCACGGCAAAACCACCACCTCGAGCCTGGTGGCCCACCTGCTGCGCGCCAGCGGCGTGGATGCCACTGCCTTCGTGGGTGGGCTGGCCCTCAACCTGGGCGGCAACTATGCTGCGGGCAACAGCGACTGGGTGGTGGTGGAAGCCGACGAGTTCGACCGCAGCTTCCTGCACCTGCACCCCGAAGTGGCCATCCTGAACAGCATCGACCCGGATCACCTCGATATCTACGGCACACCGGAGGCCCTGCGCAACGCCTATGCGCAGTTTGCCGAACAGGTGAGCCCGAACGGCCTGTTGCTCATGCACGCTGACATCGACCTGCCCAGGGTCGGCAACGTCCAGACTTTTGGCGTTGAAAAAGGCGACTACCGCGCGCAAAACCTGCACGTGGAAGACGGCCGGATGGTATTCGACCTGCAAACACCCGCGCACCGGTTCAATGGGTTGCGCATGGCCTTTCCCGGTATTTACAACGTTTCAAACGCCACTGCCGCCATCGCCGCCGCCCTGTACGCCGGCGCACCGGCAGATCAGATAGCCCCGTCGCTCGCCACTTACAAAGGCGTGCACCGGCGCTTCGAATTCATCCTGCGCACCGAACAAGTGGTATTTATCGACGACTATGCGCACCACCCCGCCGAACTCGAGTCGGTCATTCAAGCCATCCGGGCGCTCTACCCGGACCGGCGGCTCACCGGCGTTTTCCAGCCCCACCTGTTCTCCCGAACACGCGATTTTGCCGACGGTTTCGCTGCTGCGCTGGACAAGCTGGACAGTGCGCTGTTGCTCGACATCTACCCCGCCCGGGAAGAACCGATTCCAGGTGTGGACAGCCGCATGATCCTCGATCGCATGGCCCTGCCGGACCGCAGCCTCATGACCAAAGCCGAACTGCCGGGCGAGATCGCACAACGGCAGCCGGAGCTGCTGGTTACCCTCGGCGCCGGCGACATCGACGCCCTCGTGCAACCCCTTTCCAAAATCCTTCAAAACAAGATGCCGTGATGAGAATACCGTCAATTTTACCGGACAAAATCCGCTACGACCGCCTCAGCTTTGTGGTGTTTGTACTCATCGTTGTGCTGCTGCTTGCCTCAGCCGTCACCCGCAGGCTCGAAAGTTTCGCACAGGCGGTGATGATCGACATCAAGCCTTTGAACGGCGGCGCGCGCATGATCAGCGACTCCGACGTCCGGCAGCTGCTCCTCGAAGCATTTGGCAACACGCTCAACGGCACCGAACTGCGCAACATGGAAGTAGAGCGCATGGAGCGGGTGCTTGAAAGCGACCCTTTCATTGCCGACGCCGATGTGTACATCGACCAGCGCAACATTCTCCGCATCCGGGTGGTGCAACGCGAACCCATGCTGCGTGTGCTCGACAACCAGGGCGGCAACTATTATCTCGACGCAGCAGGGAACAAAATGCCCGTGTCAAAGCATTTCACTGCCCGGGTGATGGTGGCCACCGGAAACATCGCGCCTTTTTCAACCGATTTTCTGGAAAAAAAACGCAACAGCCTGAAAGATGTGTACACCCTTGCCCGAAATCTCAACGAAGACGAATTGTGGAGCCGGTTTATCCAGCAAATTCACGTCAACAACGCCGGCGATTTGGTCATGACGCCCCTGGTAGGCGATCAGCACATCATCGTCGGCAGTATACGCAACCTGAAAGACAAACTGGACCGGCTGAAAACATTTTACCGCGAAGGAATGCCCTACACCGGATGGCAAACCTACGAAAGCCTGAACCTGAAGTACGCAGGCCAGGTGGTATGCCGAAAAAAACATTGAATTGAATTCCTCATTTCCCACATAATTTTTTTGCACATGATAACCGAATTTATTTCTCAACCGCAGGATGTAGTCGTAGCGCTCGACATCGGGACGACCAAGGTGTGCTGCATGGCAGGGCGCCGGAACACGCACGGAAAACTCGAAGTACTGGGCGTCGGCAAAGTCGACAGCGTCGGCGTGCTGCGCGGCGTCGTCAGCAACATTGAAAAAACCGTCGCCGCGATTCGCGAGGCGGTGGAACTGGCCCAGCGCCAGGCCAAAATGAAATTTCGCGTGGTGTACGTCGGCATTGCCGGCCAACACATCAAAAGCCTCCAGCACCGGGGTATCCTGACCCGCGACAGCGACCACACGGAAATCGAAAACCGCGACATCGATCGGCTGGTAAACGACATGTTCAAACTCGTGTTGCCTCCGGGCGACAAGATCATCCACGTGTTCCCTCAGGAATTCACGGTGGACAACGAGCAGGGCATCAGCGACCCTGTGGGCATGTGCGGCGTGCGGCTTGAAGCCAATTTCCACATCATTACCGGCCAGATCACGGCCATCAACAACATTTACCGCTGCGTGGAAAAAGCCGGCCTTAAAGTGGCCGAGCTGAATCTCGAGCCCCTGGCCAGCGCAGACGCCGTGTTGTCTGAAGAGGAAAAACAGGCCGGCGTTGCGCTGGTAGACATCGGCGGCGGCACCACCGACATCACCGTCTTTCAGGACGGCATCATCCGCCACACCGCGGTGATCCCTTTTGGTGGCAACGTGATCACCGCCGATATACGCGAAGGCTGCACGGTGATGCAGCCCCAGGCCGAAAAACTCAAGGTCAAATTCGGCTCCGCCATGGCATCCGAGGTGTACGACAACCGCATCATCACCATTCCAGGGCTGAAAGGGCGCGACCACAAGGAGATTAGCGAGAAGAATCTGGCCCGCATCATTCAGGCCCGCATGGAAGAGGTATTCGATTACGTGCTCTGGGAGATCCGCCGCAGCGGCTACGAACGCCGGCTCATCGGTGGCATCGTGCTCACCGGCGGCGGCTCATTGCTCAACCACATCGAAAAACTTGCCGAGTACCACACCGGCATGAATTGCCGCGTCGGCGGGCCCGTTGAACAACTGGCCCACGGCTACCAGGAAAAAGTGTCGAGTCCCATCTTCAGCACCGGCATCGGCCTGTTGCTCAAGGGGCTCGAAGATCTACGCGAACAACCTGCACAACACGAAAACAACAATCACAACGACACGCCACCCCAGGCGCCCTCCAACGTCTCGGAAGAAAAATCGCCCTCCTGGCTGGAAAACGTGTTCCGGAAAACCAAAGAGTGGTTTGAAGCCGAACCCGACCTTGATTTTGAAAAAACGCATTAACCATCACCGTGCCAGGGCTGTTGCCCAGGGAGCGTCGCTACCCCGGATAAACAGCCGTAGCAACTAAATTACACCACCATGTTATTCGATTTGCCTAAGGACGAACCGTCCATCATCAAAATCATCGGTGTAGGCGGCGGTGGAAGCAATGCCGTAACCTACATGTACAACCAGGGCATCGTGGGCGTAGACTACGCCATCTGCAACACCGACGCCCAAGCCATGGACCTCAGTCCGGTACCCATCAAAATCGCGCTCGGAAGCCACCTGACCGAGGGCCGCGGCGCCGGCAGCAAGCCCTCCGTGGGCAAGCAGGCCTGTATTGACAGCCTCGACGAAATCAAAAACTTCCTGGACGACGGCACCAAAATGGCCTTCATCACCGCCGGCATGGGCGGCGGTACCGGCACCGGCGCAGCACCCATCCTCGCCAAGGCCGCCCAGGAAATGGGCATCCTGACGGTGGGCATCGTCACCCTGCCCTTCACCTTCGAAGGCCGCACCCGCGTGAACAACGGCATGGAAGGCCTGGAAGAACTCCGCAGGAACGTAGACTGCCTGGTGGTGATCAGCAACGACAAACTGCGCGACATCTTTGGCAACTTGTCCATCTCCCAGGCTTTCGCACAGGCCGACAACATCCTGTGCACAGCCGCCAAAGGCATCGCCGAGATCATCACCGTGGCCGGCTATGTGAACGTCGACTTTGAAGACGTGAACACCGTCATGCGCGGCTCCGGCGTTGCCATCATGGGCACCGCTACGGCGGAGGGCGACAACCGGGCCCTGCGCGCCACCGACGAGGCCCTCAACTCCCCGTTGCTCGAAGACAACAACATCCGCGGCGCCCAAAACATCCTGGTGAACATCACCTCCGGCATGAAAGAGGCAACTATGGACGAAATCTTCCAGATTACCGAGTTTGTTCAAAAAGAAGCCGGCGAAGGCGCCAACCTCATCTGGGGCAATTGCTTCGACGAACGCCTCGGCGAAAAGATTGCCGTGACGGTCATCGCCACCGGATTCGATTCGCCCGAACGCCGCCGTACGATCCCCACGCCCAATCGCCAGGCGCGCCCCAACACGCCCCCGCCGGCGCCCGAACGCCAAACGCTCCACCTCGACAACGACAAGCCGACCAACACTCCGCCAACGCCCAGCCTGTTCAGCGTGACGGCCGACGATGAGCCTTTTGTGCAGGAAGAAAAACCGGCGCCATCCATCGAATTCGATTTTGGCGACAACCGGGAAACGGCGGACAAGTTTCGTGGGCAATCGTCCATCTACGACGACCCGTTCGTGCGGCCGGTGGATGACATCAGCCCCGAGGAACGACGCCGCCGGCTGGAAGAGGCTCAACGCCGCCGCGAAGAAGTCCGCAACCGCCCCATCAACGTAGTCCGCCTGAACAGTCCACAAACCATTATCGACCTCGAGAACCAGCCGGCGTACTTGCGCAAGAACATTGCGCTGGACGATGTACCCGACGCCGACGCGCCCGGCATGTCGCCGTGGACCATCTCCATCGAGGATGAAGCGGAGATCAACATGGGCGGCAACCGATTCCTGCACGATAATGTAGATTAACCGCAGCGCGTGCTGCCGGCCCTTCGTTGAGGGTTGGCACGAATAAGCATCATGTGCAAACATTTTCAGCCCGGTGTGTGGGAACACCGGGCTGATTTTTTTTCAGTGCCGTATTATTGAGTTTTCAATTCACCACAGACAGCCGCATCACCATTCTGCCCAGTTCATTCTGCAGCGTAACGGTGTACAACCCGCTTTCGAGCTGGTCGGTCGGGATGTCGATGCGATTTTCCCCGTTGAAAATCCGCAACTGCTGTTGGTAACAGGTTCTGCCGGCGGCATCGTGCAAAACCAGGAAGGCTTCCAGGTTTTCATCGCTGTTGACCACGAGTTGGGTGTTGGCGCCGCTGGAGGCCGGGTTGGGCATCAGTTGGGCGAAAGCGTGGCGTTCCAGCTCGTTTGTTGCCGACAGGTTTTTGGTCAGGAAAATACCGACCTGAGGCGCCGTGGCCGATCCGCAAAACGACCAGTTGTTGTAGGGCTCCACGCTCCAGTACAGTATTTTGTTTGCCGGAACGGTGACATTAACCGGGATAGTTGTTCCCGAGACGTTGGCGTTCATCAGCACAATGCCAAATGTTGGGGTCAGGGCCACTTTCACATTGTAATATTGTGCGTTGGGTACCGGCATCCAGGAGAGCACGATGTTGTTGTATTGCACCTCGGCCGTATCCACAGGGGAAAGCAACTGCACCAGCGTATCCGTCGGAATGCGGAGGCCGGGTGTGCTGGTTTGCAGGTAGGACACGTGCTCGTCGGTGAGGTTGTTGCGCATGGCGGCAATTTGCTCCGGGCTGAAATAGTCGGAGCACTGGTCATTGGAGTAACCCATGATCAGGCTGCCGTCCGAACGAAACTGCACATTGTTGGGGTCGCGCTGGATGGTGCTGCTCTCCTGGTTGGGGTCGCACTGCCACCGGTCACTCAGGTAGTCCGGACGGGTATCACAAAAGCGGTCGGCCGAGTTTTTACAGTTGGTGCCGTCGGTTTTTTCCACAGAGCGTCCGCCAATAGAGGTGGGCGCCGGCTTGGTAAAATCCCACTCCTCCCCTTCCCATCCCACGAATGGGTGTGGCAGCGAAAAATGGTGACCCGCCTCGTGCGCCCAGGTTTTGTTGCTGGGGCCCGAGCAGCCTTTGCCGAGCACGATGGCGTCTTTCCAGGCGTAGCCGCAGTTTCCGGCCGGATCTTTCACGATAAAACAGTTCAGCCGACCGGGAATCCGGTTGGCGTCGATCATCTCACCCCCCGTGGTGAAATTGT
Organism: Saprospiraceae bacterium; assembly: GCA_041736625.1. Classification (GTDB taxonomy): domain Bacteria; phylum Bacteroidota; class Bacteroidia; order Chitinophagales; family Saprospiraceae; genus M3007. The sequence goes on from JBGSTG010000117.1 coordinate 57,074, forward strand.
GCACATTCCAGGCGGTTTTGTTGTGGTACCGGAATTCGTCGCCCGGCATCAGGTAAAACTCGATAAAGGCCTGTTCCAACATCCGGTTCATCGAACAAATGGCTTCCATAGCCTGGTTGATCGGGAAGTAGCCGGAGCCGTCGTCGTTGCCTACCAGGTGAAGGGTGAGGGGGACGTACAGCCACGCCGTATCGGCCCCGCGGTCGTAGGCAAGTTGGTCTTTGTTTTCATGATACCACTCCAACCACGGCGACATCCCCGTGTAGCCGCAAAAATTCGGCGCAGGGGCATCCTGAGCGGAAAGGCTTGCGGTAAAAAGCAGCCCTAAAATACCGGAAATCAGCCGCAGCGTAGTGCGAGAAAACATATGAAAAGCAATTAAAAGTTGGTCTGTAAGTTGCTTTGATTAAAACGAAAGGCTTTAGCCATCAAAGGTACGGGACAAATTTTAAAACGGGCTGTCACTACGCGACAATTCGTTCGAAAATCTACTGTCCGCCCTGGCGCACAAAAGTGAGCGTCCGGGCGTACCGGGGTGTTTGAACCACCAGCCGGTAGGCGCCGGCAACTTGATACTGCGCAGGAATTTGCAAGGGCATCGCCTGACCGGCGCCGGTCCAGGCCAGGCGCTGCTGCCACACCTGGCGCCCCAGCGCGTCGAATACAGATGCCAGCACCGGCATGCCGCTTTCCGCATCCGGGCTTTCCAGCCAGAGATCGTCTCCCGGGGCAGACAGCGTCGGGTAGAGTTTCCAGGCGCCTGCACCCGGTTCGTTTACGGCGATTACCTGCGCCGGTTTAAACGTGCCGGAGGCCGTGAAATTGGCGCAGGCGTCGACGGCATTGAAAGGTCTGACGTGCCAGTAATACGTCTGATTCGGGAACAATTGATTGTACACGATGGCGGTGTCGGCGGTCCACAAGTCTATGTCCTTGACCAGGAAGCTGGCGAAGCGCGACAACTGGACCACGTACCCGGTGGCGCCCGGCACACTGGTCCAGCGCAGTACGCCGCCCTGGGAGGGCGCTTGTTGTCCACTTATCGGGGACAGCAATTCCGGCAAAGCGGTCAGCCGGTCTGCCGGAGCGGAAGGGGCCAGCACATAGGGCTTGATGTTTTGCAGGTGATTGCGCATGATAGCGATGTGCTGATCGGTGAACCGGTTTGAGCAGTTATCCGGATAGTAAGACATAAACAGCGTGGCATCCGGAAAGAACTCATTGCCCAGCGGATCTTTTTGCTTCATGGTGCTGTTGCCCTGGCCGTCGCAGTTGCGCAGGGCGGCAGGGCCCAGATAATCCGGGCGGGTATCGCAGATCATATCCCCGGCAACCGCGCAGTTGCTGCCGTCGGCGAACTCTACGGCCCGGACGTCCAGCGGAGCCGGCACAGTGTCGGGCGTAGCATGAAAATGCGTATAGTCGTAGTAAACGGAATCCGGGGTCGGCTGGTTAATGTCATAAACGGTATCTTCCCAGCCGATGAACGGGTGTGGCAGCCCGTACTGGTGCCCCAGTTCGTGCGCCCAGGTGTGGTCGGACTCGCCGGAGGCACCGTGCGCCAAGGCTATGCTGGCATAGGGAAGGTTGTAACCGCCGTTGCCGGCCGGGTCGGAGACGAAGTAGCAGTTGGTGGCGTCGGGCACGTCGTTGGCGAACATCATATCGCGACCTGCCGGAACGGTATCGTGTCGCCACCAGGCGGTGGAGTCGATCAGGTTCCAGTCGTATTTGAAATAAAACCGGATGTTGGTGGGTTCAAAGTCTGTGTTGAGGCGGCAAAAGGCGTCCAGCAGCCGCTCGGCAGTGAAGCGGCCACTGCCGTCGTCTTGCGCCACCAAATGGATCTGTACCCCTACCCAGAGGGTGTCTGTGAGGTTGGGTTTGGCGGCGCCGTATTGTTGGAGGTACTGCACGGTATGGGGGTCCATGAGTGAAACGGTTCCGCAGGGCGCCAGTTGTTCTTTGGTGGGCTCCTGGGCCGCCAGCAGGGAGGTTATCAGAGAGAAGGCAACAGCCAGTAGTTTTTTTGTCATGTTGGAAATAGTTGAATCCAGATGATGGAACCAGGTTGTGTTTCAGGATGGGTTGACGGCCCGCAACGCCTGTTTGCGGTGCCGTTCAAAATGGGTCTGATAAAAGGCGATCAGGTCGAGCCACCCCATCCGGCCGGCGCGGGGGTGTTTGAAAACGGCCTTATCCAGGAGCCCTTCCGGGAGCTGCTCGAGAAATTGGCGCCATGCGCTGCGGATGTGCCGCCAGCGCGCAGCCGTGTCCGCCAGGGTACTTCGTTCCGGAAGGGCCTCGCCCGACACCACCGGAGGGGCTTTGAAAGCGAACGGAAGACGAAGGTAGATTTGAAGCATGGCACTTCGAATCCGGTGGTTGAGTCCGATGTTTTCCGGATTGGGCTCATGATGCAGTTTTTTCTGCGTATATTTGAGCCCCAATTCCTCGGTAACAATCAGATGGTGAAGCGTTTGCAACGCCGACCAGCCGCCGGCTGCGGGTATGGCGTTCAGATCGCCTTCCGAAACCGGTTCCAACGTGTTCAAAAGCGCGTCTACCTGTTCCTCATAGCGCCGCCACTTGTCCAAAATTTGATCCCGTTTGTTCATCCTTCGTTGTTTGTGCTGGTACAGAGAGCAGACTATGGCGACAAATGTCTGTTTTTAGCCGGGAAGAAAAAAGAATTTATTGATTTTTGCCGCTATGCGACTTTGGCTACTGATCATGCTCATTACCGCCAACTCCGGAATACCCCCCAAATACGTGGAGGTGAAAGCCAGCGCTTCCGACGATGTAACCACCGTTCTGGAACGCTACGGCCTGGATCAGTACGCCTGCAACATCGATCGCTTCTTCGAGATCAACGGCATCAAGGAGGATTACAGCATGAAGCCGGGCCGCACCTACAAACTGCCCATCGAGGTGGTGGAGTACAATGGCAAGAGCATCCGCAGTACCCTGGGCACCAACGACTGGCAGGTGGCCCTGCGCATTCAGGAGTACAACGACCAGGCCGTTGAAACCGGCTTGCGCAACGACGACTTTCGCGTGAGCAAGCTGCTCTGGGTGCCCTGGCACGCCAAAAACTGCCCCATGGAGGGTGAAGAGGCCGCAGCAGCCAAAGAGAAACCGATCGCCTCCTCCAAACCAGCTGCTACGGGCAAATACGGCGCCCGAAGCTTCCCCATTTTTGGTAAAAACTACGCCAACACCCCTATCATCAGCCAGCACTTCAAAGGGCAGGTTTTCTATGTGGTCAGCGGGCACGGCGGACCGGACGTGGGCGCGCAGGGCAGCCGCGCAGGCCATACCCTTTGTGAAGACGAGTACGCCTACGATGTCTCCCTGCGCCTGGTGCGTCTGCTCGTTAGCCACGGCGCCACCGCTTACATGATCGTGCGCGACCCCAACGATGGCATCCGCGACGAGCAATACCTCGAACTGGACAAAGACGAGGTGGTGTGGGGCGACCTGCCCATCCCCCTCGACCAAAAGGAGCGCCTGCAACAGCGCTGCGACATCATCAATGCCCTCACAGAAAAATACGTCAAAAGCGGCGTCAAAGCCCAGACATTCGTCGAGATACACGTCGACTCCCGCACCCGAAATCAGCGCACCGACGTGTTTTTTTACTACCGGCCCGGCAGCACGCCGAGCAAGGCGCTGGCCGAACGCTTGCACCAAACCTTTCTGCAGAAATACCTCAAGTTGCGCGCCGGTAAAAGCTACAACGGCAGCGTCAGCGCGCGCGACCTTTTCATGTTGCGGAACACCACCACCCCAAAAGCGGTGTACATCGAACTGGGAAACATCCGCAACGACTGGGATCAACTGCGGCTGGTAGACCGGAACAACCGACAGGCGCTGGCCAACTGGATACTGGAGGGGATTTGGTAAACGGCGCGCTACTCGTCGTCAAAGATAGCCTTCACCTCCACGCTGAGGTCCGGAAAAAGGCCCACCTGAATGATGTCCCATTCGTTGTAGAGATTCCGCAGTTGATACCGGTCGTTTTCACCCAAATCATATACTGCAATGCAGTTGATTTCCGGAAAAACGATCCAGTATTCAAGCACGCCGTTTTCTTCGTATAAAGCCAGTTTCGTCCGCTGGTCTTTTTGGCGGGTAGCCGGCGAGACAATTTCAATGATCCAGTCAGGCGCGCCGATGCAACCTTTATCATCCAGTTTTGACCGATCGCAGATGACGCACAGGTCGGGCTGCACAACCGTGTAGATATCCTTGTTCTGACGGGTTGATTTTTGCCGATCCAGCAACCGAACGTCAAACGGCGCCGCATAAAACTGACATGGGTTCCGGGCGAAGTAGTTGACCAGCGGGTAAGTCAGGTTCATGGCTATCCGCTGATGCCGCCTGCCCGGCGCAGGAGACATATTTCGATAAATCTTACCATTGATCAACTCAACCATCTCCTCAAATTTCCAGGTCAGGTAATCTGCGTAAGAGTACCTGGCATCAGGGTCTAGCTGGTCAATGCTGGTGATGGACAACCGGGACATAAATCTTTTTTTTCGATTACAAAGATAATGCCCCAGCGGTTGGGTGCGCCGTGCGGGATTTTATTTTTTCTGGTGTGTTTCCTCCTTCTTCTCCCCATCGTCCGCCTTTTCCGCGTCTCGTCCGGCGAGATAATCGGGTAAATTCAATCCGGCCATGTTGAACAGGTCGTTCAGTGGCGGCACCGACTTCATCATGCCGGACACAAAGTTGGCGGTGCTGCCCGAGCCGTTGTTCGAGCCGCTGTCCCACACCGTAATCTTGTCGATCTTGAGGTTTTTGACAGCTTCCACCTGGGTTTTCACCAACTCGGGCAGCTTTTCGATGAGCAGGAGCTGAAAGGCTTTGGAGGGATCTCCGCCGGCGGCGTGCACCACCTTTTCGTATCCTTCCGCCTGTTTGGTCAGTATTTCAAACAGACCTTTGGCCTCGGCCTCCATTTTGGCGAAAATGGCGTCGGCCTCGCCTTTTGCCTGTACGCGCAAGCTTTCGGCCTCTGCCTGGGCTTCGATGATGGCGCGTTGCTTGGCGATCTCGGCGGGCACCACGACGTTGGCGATCTGGGTAGAGCGCTCGCGTTCGGAGCGCGCCAACTCGGCTTTTTGTTCCGCCAGGTATGCCTCTTCGAGGGCTTTGGCCTGCTGCACTTTTTCGGCTGAAATGGCCTGCCGCAGCGATTCTGCCTCCCGTTCGCGTCGCTGAGCCTCGGATTGGGCGATGGAAATCCGGGCTTCGTTCTCCCCGTTTACGGCTATGGCATTGGCTTCGGACGTTTTTACACGGGTGTCGCGCTCGGCTTCGGCCTTGCCGATGGCCTCGTCCTTGGCGGCGGAGGCGATGCTCACTTCCCGGTCTTTCCGGGTGTTGGCGATCTGGACGTCGCGTTCTTTTTGGGTGAGGGCGATGTCGACGTCGCGCTGCTTTTGGGTGGCGGCAATTTGGACGTCTTTCTCGCGGTCGGCCACCGCCTTTCCGGTTTCCCCGATTTTTTCCTGTTCAGCAACGCTGATGATGGCTTCGTTGATGGCCTTTGCGGCGGCCTCTTTGCCTAAGGCGGCGATGTAGCCCGATTCATCGCGGATGTCGGTGACGTTTACGTTGATCAGTTTCAGGCCAATCTTTTTGAGCTCTGTATCGATGTTTTTGGAGATGTTGTCCAGAAACTTGTCGCGGTCGGAATTGATCTCCTCAATGGTCATGGTGGCAATCACGAGCCGCAGCTGACCGAAAAGAATGTCCTTGGACAATTCCTGTATATCGGTGGGCGACAACCCCAGCAGGCGTTCGGCAGCGTTGTTCATGCTGTCGGGCTCGGTGGAGATGGCAATGGTGAACCGGCACGGAACGTCGACCCGGATGTTCTGGCGGCTCAACGCATTCGTCAGGTTCGCCTCTATGGAAATGGGCTTCAGGTCGAGGTAGGCATAGTCCTGAATGACCGGCCAAATGAACGCGCCGCCGCCGTGGATGCAACGCGCCGACGTGCCGCCGGTACGTCCGTAAACGACCAGGATTTTATCGGAAGGGCAGCGCTTGTAGCGCGAAATGAGCACGATGAGGGTCAGGGTGAACACCAGAACCCCGACAACGATGAGCAGGATGGGCATGACTTCAGAGTTTTTCGACGATGAGCAAATGGTTGTTTTCTATTCCGGTGACCCGCACCAACGACCCCGTAGGCAGGGTCTCACCGTAGGTGACGGCCTCCAGCTCGTGCACGGCGCCCGAAGCGCTCACCAGCACTTTGCCCTTGCCAGTTCCGCCTCCGGGGATGGTCAGGTACACCTCAGCTTGTTTGTACAAGGTGTTTTCAAGCTGGAAAGTATTGTCCTCGGATAATTTGTTGAGCTGGGCCAGCAACCAAAAGAACAGGAGAACAAACACCAGTCCGACGGCCACCGACAAGGTCAGCAAGAGCCACAGCGGGCCGACGGAGTGGTAGAATGCGATGCCCGTCCAGCTGAATCCCAGGAGAAAATTGATCAGGTTGCGGAGGCTGAGCATCTGGACGGGCGCCTCTGCATGCACGTCGACGTCGCCGCCGCCATCGCCGTCAAAACCGGCAAACGACAATGCCGTAAGCACCAGAAAGAGCAGGCTTGAAGTCAGTGCTACGTACCACAAAGCCCTCAGCACAGGATCAAGATGACCAAGAATTTCCATAGAACAGGCTTTTTAAAAATGGTTTCCGGACGCACTTTCCGTCCAAAGATGAAGTGATAACATTGCCCGTCCAAGTGTTGGCGTCTATTTTACTACGATCTTTGAGAAAAACTCGATGTGCGCCCTTGAATTTTCGACCAAGGTGGAACATCAATTTAATTCCAAAGCCTCTTCAAGAACTGCCGGTATCCTTGCGTTGGTAAGGCGTGCGCAAGTGTGTTTTCAGAAAACTATCCATAGTTTCCTGTGACCAGCCTTTTTCGTCCCAGGTTTTATCCGCCAATTGTACAACCCGTTGTAGCTTGAAGGCCAACAGAATTTTTTTTAAATCTGCCAACTCGGCCTCTGAAAGATTATCCGCCAGAAGCTTCAATAATTCGACCTGTGCATTGCTCATTGTCTTCGCAGTAGGGCTCATGTAAGGTTACATTTTTATGTAAAATAGACTTTTTTCCAACCATTCACAACGAACAAATCGGGCATTTTGCCGGATCATGTCCCCGCGCGGGGCAATACGTTCTTCCAAAGAAGATGATTTGCAGGTGCAGCTTGTTCCAGCTTTCCTCCGGGAAGGCCGCCTTCAGATCCCGCTCCGTTTTTTCCACGCTTTTGCCGTCGCTCAGCCCCCACCGTTGGGCCAGGCGGTGGATGTGCGTGTCCACGGGGAAAGCGGGCACGCCGAAGGCTTGGGACATGACCACAGAGGCCGTTTTGTGCCCCACCCCCGGCAAGGCTTCCAGTTCTTCAAAGGTCTGGGGGACTTTTCCGCCGTGTTTTTCCACGATGATGCGCGACAGTTCGGCGATGGCTTTCGATTTGGCGGGCGACAGTCCGCAAGGCTTGATAATCTCCCTTATTTCGTCCACCGGCACCCGCATCATGTCGTGCGGGTTGTCGGCCCGGGCGAAAAGGATGGGCGTGATCTGGTTCACCCGCTCGTCGGTGCATTGGGCAGACAGTACCACAGCCACCAGCAGCGTGTAAGGGTCGGTGTGTTGGAGCGGGATGGGGGTTTCCGGGAAGAGGTCGTCGAGGATTTGTTGGATCTGCTCCGGTTTGGTCATCCTTTTAATGCTTGAAGTGTCGAATGCCCGTAAAAACCATGGCCATGCCCCGGGCGTTGCACGCATCCACGCTGTCCTGATCTTTGATGGAACCGCCCGGCTGCACGATGGCGGTGATGCCTGCCTCATGGCCGATTTTCACGCAATCGGGGAACGGGAAAAAGGCATCTGAAGCCATGACGGCGCCGGCCGGATCGAACCCGAACAGGCGGGCTTTCTCGATGGCTTGCCTGAGGGCGTCCACCCGGTTGGGTTGTCCGCATCCCATGCCGATGAGCTGGTGGTTCTTTACCAGGGCGATGGCATTGGATTTCAGGTGTTTGCAGCAACGAATGGCGAAAAGCAGCTGGTCGGCCTCGTCGGCGGCGGGCTTGCGGTCGGTTACGGGGCGCAGGTCGGCGGCCGATTCGGAAAACAGGTCGGCGTCCTGTTCCACCACCCCGTTGAGCAGGCTGCGGAAGCTGCGCGCCGGCAGTTCGAACGATTTGAGACGCAGGAGTATGCGCTGTTCCTTTTGAGAGAGCAGTTCCTGTGCGTCGGGCGCAAATGTCGGCGCGATCAGCACTTCATAGAAAAGTTTGTTGATCTCCCGGGCCGTCTCCAGATCCACAGCGGTGTTGGTGATGAAGATGCCGCCAAAAGCGGAGGTGGTGTCGCACGCCAGTGCGTCGCGCCAGGCCTGCACGGCACTTTCGCGCTGGGCCACGCCGCAGGTGTTGGTGTGTTTGAGGATGGCGAAGGTGGGCGGATCGTTGCGAAATTCGCGCATCACCTGCACGGCGGCGTCTATGTCCACCAGGTTGTTGTACGAAATGGCTTTACCGTTCAGCTTGTCGAACATCTGTTCCAGATCACCGAAAAACACCCCCTGCTGGTGCGGATTTTCGCCATAACGCAGCGCTTCGGCCGGCCTGAAGGAATGCTGAAATACGGGTTCTGATCGGTCTTGATGAAACCAGTTGAATATCGCGGTGTCGTAATGGGCGGTAGCGCGGAAGGCACGCCGGGCCAACTCAAGGCGCTGTGCGTGCGTCAACATCCCGTCTGTCGCATTCAAGTACTCCAGGAAAAGGCTGTACTCGGCCTGCGAGGCCACCACAGCCACATCGTGGTGGTTTTTGGCGGCTGCGCGGATGAGGGACACCCCGCCGATGTCAATTTTTTCGATGATGGCCTGCTCGTCGGCCGTTTGGGCCACCGTATCTTCAAAAGGGTACAGGTCTACAATGACCGCGTCCATGGCCGGAATGTTGTACTGCTCCAGTTGGGCCTGGTGATCCGGTGTGCGGCGCGCCAGCAGCCCCCCGAATACCGCCGGGTGGAGGGTTTTCACCCGTCCGTCGAGGATACTGGGGTAACCCGTGAGCGACTCGACCGACGTAACCGGGATGCCTAGCTGCTCGATGAAAGCCTGTGTGCCGCCGGTGCTGTACAGGGTCACCTGAAGCGCGTGCAGGCGGCGGATGATGGGTTCGAGGCCTGCTTTGGAGTAAACCGAAACGAGGGCCGAGCGTATGGGGGCTGGTTGCATGGAAAGATGAGAGTGGTTTGAAAGGCCGCAAAGGTAATGGATTCTAAACGGGTCGGCAGGCTTTGAGCGTATTCATCAGCAAAGCCGTGACCGTCATGAGCCCTACCCCGCCGGGAACGGGCGTAATGTAGCTGCACCGGGGTTCGGCGGAGGGGAAATGGACGTCGCCCACCAGGCGGAACCCCGACTTTTTCGTTTCATCGGCCACCCGGTTGATGCCCACGTCGATGACCACGGCGCCCTCCCGGAGCCAGTCCCCCTGAATAAACTCCGGAATGCCGATGGCGGCAACCACGATGTCGGCGCGGCGAACTTCCGCCGGCAAGTCCCGGGTGCGCGAATGGGTGAGGGTCACGGTGCAGTCGCCCGGATACCCTTTGCGGGAGAGCAGGAGGCTCATGGGCGTACCCACGATGTTGCTGCGGCCCACCACCACGGCGTGCCGCCCGGCGGTAGGGATCTCATAGCGGCGGATCATTTCCAGGATGCCCATGGGGGTGGCGGGCAGGAAAGCGTCGAGCCCCTGGGCCATACGACCAAAATTAACCGGGTGAAAGCCGTCTACGTCTTTGGCAGGATCGATCGCCAGCGTGACCTTTTCGGCGTCGATGTGTTTGGGCAGCGGCAACTGGACGATGAACCCGTCGACGTCCGGGTCGAGGTTCAGGTTTTGAATGACTTCCAGGAGGTGCACCTCCGGCGTATCTTCGGGGAGTGGAATGAGCGTGCTTTTGAAGCCCACTTGTTCGCAAGACCGGATTTTGCTGTTTACGTACACGTGGCTTGCCGGATTTTGGCCGACCAGCACGGCTGCCAGGTGCGGCGTTTTCAGGCCGAGGGCGCGCCTGTTTTCCACCTCGGTCGCCAATTCGGCCTTGATGGTTTCGGATAGTTGTTTTCCGTCGAGTAGCATAATCGGGGGGTTGTGTGTACGGCGCAACCGATGGGGTTTGGCCGATTTTAAAGGGTTTGTTTTGGCTGTTAAAAAGGTGTTGATCGTTTAGGGTTCAAAAATCTTTTGCCGGATTGTGCTTTGCGTTTGAGCGGGCGCAAATCATCACATTTCGCCTACCTTTGCGCCGCGGGTAAAAATGCCTGCAATTTTATGAACCGTCCGGCATTCCAGACGTTTCAAAGCAAACCTATTACAAACAACAACATGGAGCCGTCCGGTTATTTTCCCGTTGTATTGCAGGCTTTGGTGGCCATTGGATTCGTGGTTTTTGTGCTGATCGTGACGCACCTGTTGGGTCCGTTCCGGCACAGCAAGCGCAAAGATGAGACATTTGAGTGTGGTATCGAAGTGCAAGGCAATGCCCGCTTCCCCGTTTCCATCAAATACCTGATGACGGCCATCCTGTTTGTGCTGTTTGACGTGGAAGTGATCTTTTTTTACCCCTACGCCGTGAATTTCAAGGCCATGGGAATGGAGGGGTTTCTGGCCGTTCTCCTGTTTGTCGGCATTTTTCTCGCCGGGTACTATTACATTTTAAAAAAAGGCGCATTGGAATGGGACCGCTAAGGTCCGATTTTAAGGGCGTCAACAAACTTTTCAGGACATGTCGGTAAAAACTGCACCCATGCCCGAAGGATACGGCGGAGAAGGATTCTTTGCCACCTCGCTCTCCAAAGCCATCGGATTGGCCCGCGCCAACTCGGTGTGGCCGCTGCCTTTCGCCACCTCGTGTTGCGGCATTGAGTTCATGGCGACCATGGGCACCAACTACGACCTGGCGCGTTTCGGCATGGAACGCCTGTCGTTTTCGCCGCGTCAGGCCGATCTGCTGATGGTCATGGGCACCATCGCCAAAAAGATGGGCCCCATCCTCAAACAGGTGTACACCCAAATGGCTGAACCCAAATGGGTGATCGCCGTGGGCGCCTGCGCCAGCTCGGGCGGCATATTCGACACCTATTCGGTGCTGCAGGGCATAGACAAGGTCATTCCGGTGGACGTATACGTACCCGGTTGCCCGCCCCGCCCGGAGCAGATCATCGATGGTGTCATGAAAATCCAGGAGTTGGTGAAAAACGAACCCCTGCGCCGCCGCTATTCGCCGGAATACCAGCATTTGATGGAAAAATACCAGATCGGGTAATGAAACTGACCAACGACATCGTACTCTCCATCCTCAAGCGCCGATTCCCGGATGCTGTGCTTGACCACAGCGAACCGCACGGCATGCTGACGCTGGAAACCACGCGCGATCAGATCATTCCGATGTTGGATTTCGTAAAACACGATGCCGACCTGCAGGTGAATTTTCTGACTTCGCTTTGCGGTATCCATTACCCCGACGACGCGGGGAAGGAGTTGGGCGTTGTTTACCATCTGCACAGCTTCCGGAACAATTTCCGCTTTCGCGTCAAAGTATTTTTTCCGATCAACGACCCGGTCATACCCACCGCCACCACCGTTTGGCCTGCCGCCAACTGGATGGAACGCGAAACGTACGACTTCTTTGGCGTACTGTTCACCGGCCATCCCAACCTCACGCGCATCCTCAACGTGGAAGACCTCGACGTTTTTCCCCTGCGCAAGGAATACCGCCTGGAGGACGGCACTCGAACCGATAAAGATGACCGCTTCTTCGGCCGTGAAGGACACGTGGGGCGGGAATTTGATTAAGGCGGTCGGTAGTCGGCTATCGGTAGTCGGTAGTCGGCTATCGGTAGTCGGCTATCGGCTATCGGTAGTCGGTTTTTGGCTGCCGGTTTTTGGCTGCCGGTGGTCGGTGAAATGTAGTGGTGATTGATTACCAATTCCCGACACCTGATAGCCGACAACTGATAGCCGACAACCGACCGCCGACAACCGACCGCCGACAACCGAAAGCTAACTACCGATAGCCAACCGCCTACAACCGAAAGCCGACTGCCGATAGCCGACAACCGAAAGCCGACAACCGACAACCGAAAGCCGAAAGCCAATAGCCACCATGCAAGTACAATCATATTTCTCTTCGCTCGACAATTTTGACGGCGAGCTCGCCACCCTGAATCTGGGCCCTACCCACCCGGCCACCCACGGCATTTTTCAGAACGTGCTGAAAATGGATGGCGAACGCATCGTGTCTGCCGAGCAAACCATCGGGTACATCCACCGGGCCTTCGAAAAGCTGGCCGAGCGGCGCCCGTACAACCAGATTACGCCCATCACCGACCGGCTGAACTACTGCTCTTCTCCCATCAACAACATGGGCTGGCACATGACGGTGGAGAAACTGATCGAAGTGGAGTTGCCCAAGCGCGCCGAGTACATGCGGGTAATCATCATGGAACTTGCGCGCATTGCCGACCACCTCGTTTGCAACACCGTCATCGGGGTAGACACCGGCGCGCTCACGGGCTTCACCTACATGTTCCAGGAACGCGAACGCATTTACGACCTGTTTGAAGAGGTTTGTGGCACCCGACTGACCACCAACATCGGACGCATCGGGGGCATGGAGCGCGACTTCTCTCCCCGTTTCCACCGGCTGTTGAAAGACTTCCTGAAAACTTTCCCCAAACGGTTCGAAGAGTTCAACAACCTGCTGGAACGCAACCGCATCTTCATGGATCGCACCATCGGCGCGGGCCCCATCTCCGGTGAACGGGCCCTGGAATGGGGGTTCACCGGCCCCAACCTGCGCGCGGCGGGCATCGACTACGACGTCCGGGTCATGGAGCCATACAGCAGCTACGCCGATTTCGATTTCATCATTCCTGTCGGCGAAAACGGCGACACCTACGACCGCTTTATGGTTCGTCTGGAAGAAATCCGGCAAAGCCTGCGCATCATCCATCAGGCTTACGACAACCTGCCCCAGGGGCCGTACCACGCCGATGTGCCCGACTTTTACCTTCCGGACAAAGACGATGTGTACACCAAAATGGAAGCCCTCATCTATCACTTCAAAGTGGTAATGGGTGAGGTGCCCGTGCCCAAAAGCGAAGTGTACCACGCCGTAGAAGGCGGCAACGGTGAACTGGGCTTTTACCTGGTCAGCGACGGCGGCCGCCAGCCCTACCGCCTGCATTTCCGCCGCCCCTGTTTCATCTACTACCAGGCTTATCCCGAAATGATCAAAGGCTCCATGCTCTCCGACGCCATACTGACCATGTCCAGCATGAACGTGATCGCCGGGGAGCTCGATGCATAAACCCACGGCTGAAGCCGTGGGCCCATCACCCCACGGCTTCAGCCGTGGGATCACGACCAAGAAAAATGAACCAAACACCAACCACCGACGCCCCACCGTTCCACTTCTCCCCGGAAGCGGCGGCCGAAGCGCGTCTGATCATGCAGAAATTTCCGGAGGGAAAGCAAAAAAGCGCCGTATTGCGCCTGTTACACCTTGCCCAGGAGGAAAATGGCGGCTGGCTCAGCGTACCTGCCATGGACCACGTGGCGGAAGTGCTGGGCGTGCATGCCATTGAAGTGTACGAAGTGGCCACCTTCTACAGCATGTACAACCACACGCCGGTGGGCCGATATGTGCTGGAATTTTGCCACACGGGCCCCTGTGCGATTGAAGGGGCGGAGCGCATCATCGCATACACCCAACGCCTGCTGGACATCCAAACCGGCGAAACCACCACCGACGGGATGTTTACCATCAAAGAAGTGGAGTGCCTGGGCGCCTGCGGGTACGCCCCGATGATGCAGGTGGGCGAGTTTTACCATGAACACCTGACAGAAGCCAAAATAGACCAGTTCATCGCCGATTGCCGTGCCGGAAAGATCAACAAAGGCACCTGGCGCATGCACTGATATCATTTTCTCACACCCAACGAAGATACGCCATGGGACACATCAGCACAGCCGACATCGAGCGCATCAGCCGCCGACCCGGTGAAAAACGGTACAACTTTTTCCTCAAAACGGTCCTAGAAACCGAAGAGGTATACGGTCTGTGCGACGCCGAAGGCTGGGCCCTGCTCAGCGACGAGAAGCTGGGCGATATGATCCCGCTCTTCCCCGATCCGGTGTTTGCCGAGCGCTTTTGCTCCGCCGCCGGCTGGGATCAGGCGTACAACGCCGAGGCGCTGGACCTGAATGAACTCATGGTTTGGCTCGACGATATGCAGCACGACGGCCTGCTGGTCGCCGTTTTTCCAAACGAGCAATTTGAAAGCGTAGTGCTCGAACCGGTTCGCCTGAAAAGCGAACTGTTGTCCATTTTTGAACAGGAAGCAGAATCATAATTATGGCTGGCAGAAAACTACTGTTGGAAAACGCCCACATCGAAGGCATCCACACGTACGACGTGTACCGCAAACACGGCGGCTATCGGAGCGTGGAAAAAGCGCTGAAGCAGATGACGCCCGATGGCGTAGTGGAGGAGGTAAAAAAATCGGGCCTCCGGGGCCGCGGTGGCGCAGGCTTCCCAACCGGGCTGAAGTGGTCGTTCCTGGCCAAACCCGAAGGTGTGCCGCGTTACCTGCTGTGCAATGCCGACGAGTCGGAGCCCGGCACGTTCAAGGACCGTTTCCTCATGGAAAAAACCCCCCACCTGCTCATCGAAGGCATGATCGTGTCGAGCTACGCCCTGGGGGCCAACACATCGTACATCTACATCCGCGGCGAATATTCCTGGATCGTGCACATCCTCGAGCGCGCCATCGCCGAAGCGTACCAGGCTGGCTTTTTGGGAAAAAACATCCTGGGCTCGGGCTACGACCTTGACCTGTACGTGAGCCCCGGCGCCGGCGCCTACATCTGCGGCGAAGAGACGGCGCTGATCGAAAGCCTGGAAGGCAAACGGGGCAACCCGCGCATCAAGCCGCCCTTCCCGGCAGTAAAAGGCCTGTGGCAATGCCCCTCGGTGGTCAATAACGTGGAAACCATCGCGGCTGTCGTGCCCATCGTCAACGACGGCGGAGAAGAATACGCCAAGATCGGCATCGGCAAAAGCACCGGCACCAAGCTCATCAGCGCCTGCGGCAACATCAACAAACCCGGCGTGTACGAGATCGAAATGGGCGTGCCTGTGGAAGAGTTTATCTACTCCGACCAATACTGCGGCGGCATTAAAAACGGCAAACGCCTTAAAGCCTGCGTGCCCGGCGGCTCCTCCGTACCCATTCTGCCCCACTTCCTGGTCACCAAAACCGCCAACGGCGAGCCCCGCCTCATGACTTACGAAAGCCTCGGCGACGGCGGCTTCGTCAGCGGATCCATGCTAGGCTCCGGCGGCTTTATCGTGTACGACGAAGACCAGTGCATCGTGCGCAACACCTACAACTTCACCCGCTTCTACCGGCATGAGTCCTGCGGCCAGTGCTCCCCCTGCCGCGAAGGCACCGGCTGGATGGAAAAGGTGCTCTGGCGCATGGAAAACGGCCAGGGCAAGCTCAGCGACATCGACCTGCTGGTAGACGTGGCCAAAAAAATCGAAGGCAACACCATCTGCCCCCTCGGCGACGCGGCCGCCTGGCCCGTGGCCGCCGCCATCCGCCACTTCCGCGAGGAGTTCGAATGGCACGTGAACGAGCCCCGGTTGTGCATGGAGCGAAACTATGGGCTGGTGCGGGAACCGGAGATGGCGTGAGGGGGTTGTTTGACTGAATATTGGCTGAAGTTATGTATATTTGAGTCGATTTACGCTATTGTTTCAACTATGCCCGCCAAACACCTAACATATTTTAAAGTCGAGAACTTCAAAAAGTTCGAATCGCTCGAGTTGAAAGACATCGGGCAGTTCAATCTGGTGACGGGGGATAATAATGTGGGTAAGACTTCTTTGTTGGAGGCGTTGACCTACACAACGGAAAGGCGAACGTGTTTGTCAAATTTTCATAAAAGTCTACTAAACAGAGGCATAGACATGCTGCCGACATTTAGCTACAAGGACTCCGGTGAAAGAACAGGTATCATTTATCCAAAGGAAAGCTTGTTTAGTTTTATTTCAAACGATGCAAAGAAACAAATAGTTATAAATGCCGAGTACGTAAAAAATCATGCACAATTAGTGATTATTAAATATATTCCGGAGGTAGTATTTTTTGAAAACATTACCAAGGATTATTTGCAATATCCAGATGAAAATTTTATAAAAGAACCGAATGACGGACGGTTCATCTGCTTTTCTTCTGGCGAAGGAGAGAAACCCGGAATGAATAAAATTCAAAATGAATCCGCCGGTTTGTACGAACATAATTTTTCCATCAATATTCACCAGTTACAAATACCCCTGATCAATACAACTGTCCCCATAATATCTGATTTAATGAATATTTATTTCGATGTTGTAGGGCAAAGTCGAAAAGCAAAGAAAGAAATTGTTGAATCAATCAAATCTGTTTTTTTGCCAAGCCTCGAAGATATTGAAATCAGAAAGATCAACGAAGCTAATTTTGTGTTTTTTGCTTTTAAGCATGTTGATTTGGTTGAAGCCATCAGTACTTTTGGGGAAAGTGTTGTTCGACTATTCCACATCATTCTAGAGCTTCAGCACTACAAAGGCCAACGCCTCATGATCGACGAAATCGACACCGGCATCCACCACTCCCGCATGAAAGGCTTCCTGAAGGCGGTGATCAAGGCGGCGGAATTGAACGAGGTGCAGCTGTTCATGACCACGCACAGTCTGGAGTGCCAGCAGCAGTTTGTGGAGGTGTTTGAGGAGCCGGACATGGCGCACTTGCAGGAGACCTTGCGGAATTTTACGCTGGTGGAAGACAAACAGGGAAAGATATCGGCCATTCCATTCAACTACGGACAACTGGAACATGCCCTCAATACCGATTTTGAAACAAGAGGTTGATCATGGCAATTAGTATTAGGGATATTGTCATCCGGATATTTGTTGAGGGAATAGCCGATCAGGTGTTTCTTTTTGATATCATACAATACTGGTATGGATTAGATGGGGATAAAAAGAATTTTTTACTCAAAATTCGGGATGATCAATACGTTCAAATCTTAAAATCCGGTGACAAAGGAGATTCTGGCGGAAAATCCTATTATATAACCAAAGAAGGTTGGGAAAAGCAGAAAACACAGTTTGGTTTTCCAGGAACCAATTTGATCATCATTGATTCCGACGATGGTCGTGAAGAAACCTTGGCAGCCCTGCGAGGAACAATCGATATCTCGGACTTTCCTTTCGACAGTCAGTTGTATCTTTGGCCCGATAACCAAAGCAACGGCGAACTCGAAAACCTGCTGGAACGAATCATCAACCCGGAAAACCAACCCATACTGCATTGTTGGTCGGCTTTTGAAAGTTGTATAAGCCAAATTGAAGGCAGAACGTTAACCCTGCCGGCCAACAAAACCAAAGTATACGCCTACCTGGAAACGCTTTTGGGCGATTCCAACAGCGAAAAAGAGAAAATAAAGGAACGCAACCGCGACTACACCAACCCCAACCACTGGAACCTTGACCCGACGAACACCAACCTTTCCCCGCTGAAAACCTTTCTAGACCGACACCTGTTGGACAATAGCATTACTCTTTAAACCTGACCTTGGCTATGCCCAAAGTAAAAATAGACGGATTTGAGGTAGAGGTGCCCGACGGCACCACCATCCTGAACGCTGCCCGCCAAATTGGCGGCGACATCGTGCCGCCCGCCATGTGCTACTACTCCACCCTGCAGGGCTCCGGCGGCAAGTGCCGCACCTGTCTGGTGCAGGTCACCAAAGGGTCGGAAAAAGACCCCCGGCCCATGCCCAAGTTGGTGGCCAGTTGCCAGACATTTGTGCAGGACGGCATGGAGGTGGCCAACATCAGCAGCGAGCAAGTACTCGAAGCCCGCCGCGGCGTGGTGGAGTTCCTGCTGCTCAACCACCCGCTCGACTGCCCCATCTGCGACCAGGCCGGAGAGTGCAAGCTCCAGGAATTCAGCCTCGAGTACGGCAAGGGCGGTTCCCGCTTTCGCGAAAACAAAGTCAAGAAGCCCAAGAACGTCGTTATCGGCCCCCGGGTCACGCTGGACGACGAGCGCTGCATTCTCTGCTCGCGATGCATCCGCTTCATGCAGGAGATCGCGAAGGACGACTGCCTGGGCTTCGTCAACCGCGGGAGCTATTCCACCCTCACCGTCGCCCCGGGTCGCCAACTCGACAGCAACTACTCGCTCAACACCGTCGATATCTGCCCGGTTGGCGCCCTCACCTCATCGGATTTTCGCTTCAAGATGCGCGTGTGGTTCCTCAAGGAAACCAAGACCATCGACGTCCACTGCGGCACCGGTTCCAATATCGTCATCGGAAGCCGTGAAGGCGTCGTGTATCGCATCACGCCGCGCGACAACGACGACGTCAACCAGTGCTGGCTGCCCGATTCGCACCGCCTGGATTTCCAGTGGCTTCATGACCCGGAACGCCTCGCCCACCCCATGCTCCGCACCGATCGGGCGCAGACTACACACACCCGTGTCACGTGGGCCCTCGCCATCCAGGAGGCGGCCAGGCGCCTCCAGTCGTCCGCTCCGGGCGGAACCGCAGTCGTGGCTTCAGCACGTCTCACAAACGAAGAACTCTTTCTCGCCGCCCGCCTCGCTTCGCGGACCGGCGCCAAACTCACCGACGTCGTCCCGCGTTGGGGAGAACCCGACGGCATCTTGATCGCAGCCGACCGCAATCCCAATACCAACGGCGCCCGCCTGCTCGGGCTTTGCGGAGACCAGCCGGGCGAGCGGCTCAAAGACATCGTCCAGGGCGTGCGCGGAGGAGCCATCCGCAGTCTTGTCGTGCTCGGGGAGGACCCGGCTACTCTCGGTTTGTCCCCCGAGGACCTGGCCAAGCTCGACACGCTGATCCTCACCGACATCCTCCCCCACCCCGGCATGGCCGCGGCGGACATCGTGCTGCCTTCCGCCGCGTGGGCGGAAAAGCGCGGATCGATGTTCAACATCAAGGGCCGGCTCCAACGGCTCAACCAGGCCATCCCAGCGCCGGGTGACGCCCGGCCGGACTACGAAATCCTCGCTGACCTTCTCGCGGCGCTCGGCGAACAGCCGGAACTGACCAGCATCGAGGATGTGTTCCGGGTGATGGGTGCCGCGACACCCCAGCTGGATGGACTCAGCCTTTCGAAAATAGGTGACCTTGGCATCCAGCTCCTCGACATCCCCGAGGCCTGGCAGCGCCCGCCGGTCGGTGCACAACTCGCCGAACGCTCCGCCACCCCGATCGCCGCCGCCTGATCGCCGCCTCTCGCTTTCTCACCCCATGGATCTGGACCTGCTCTATCTCCTCGGCATCTCGGCGCTGAAGACTCTCACGATCAT